>NZ_CP029078.1:1640000-2331666 GCF_005222485.1 Streptomyces griseoviridis | reverse complement strand
CGTACTGCCCGCCCACGGGCCCGAAACCCCGCACGTACTCGCGCGACTCACCGGCCGTGCCGTCCTCGACGCCGTACCGGAACAGGAAGGTGTCACCGGCCCGCAGCCGGGTGTCGAAGAGAAGCTCCGCGACCAGGACACCCGTGTCGTGATGCACCCGGGTCCGTCCGGTGCGGCAGTTGTCCAGCGCGTGCAGCCGCATCCGCTCCGGCGCGCACTCCGGGTCGCCGTGGTGGACGGCGACGAAGCGGTCGACGCCGTCCCGGTGGGCGCGCACGATGTGATGGGACTCGCGGCCGGCCAGCTCACGGCGGGCGCCGATCCGGACCCGTTCGTGGTGGCCCAGGGTGTGCAGCCCGCCGTCGGGCGGCAGGCTCAGCTCGGCCAGCAGCCGTTCCAGGACCCCGGACGCCTCCACGAAGGAACGGTACGAACGGGCGGCGGGGCGTTGCGCGCAGGCGTGCGCGTCGTTCTCGGCGAGCAGCCTGATCAAAGACTCCTCGGGGAGCTGGAGGATCTCCTCCAGGGCGCGGACGGCCCTGAGCGACTCCGGACGCTGCGGCCTGCGGGCCCCCTGCTGCCAGTAACTCAGGCTCGTCACACCGACCTTGACCCCGCGCCGCGACAGATGGTGCTGCACCCGCTGCAACGGCAGCCCGCGGGCGGCGATCGCGGCACGCAGCGCCACATGGAACGGGCCGCTCCGCAGGGCCGCGTCCAGTTCCGCGGTGGTGGCGGCGGCGACGTCAGCGTGCTGTGTGGCGTGCGGCATGCGGGGGCCTTTCTCTGGAAGCTCGCTACGGCTGGTCAGACCGGTTCCGCGCCGGCGCCGGGGCGACCCCGGTGCCGCCGGGGCGCCTTCACATCCGTACGCCCTCGTTCAGCGCCCCGAGTTCCCCCGCATTGAAGCGTGTTGACCTAGTCCCGACAACACCTGACGCCCAACAGCGGCGTACTCCTGGCCAGAGGTGCCCGCCGCGCTCAGGTCGCGTCCGCCGCTCCCTCGCGGCCCAGGACCTCCCGGATCGCCCGCCCGGACAGCTCCGCCTTGTGCAGGAAGCCGCGGGCCGGACTGGCCGCCACCAACTCCTGGACGTCCTCGAAGCGGTGCGTGGAGATCAGGATGACGGCGCAGGGGACGGTGCGGGTGAGAGCGACCGCGAGGTCCAGACCGCTCTCGTCGGCGAGGTCCAGGTCGACCAGGACGACGTCCGGAGCGAGCGCCGCGGCGTGCGCCAGCGCCTGCGCACCTGTCGAGGCCATGCCGACGACGGCTGTCCCGTCGCGCTCCAGCAGCGTCCGCGCCGCGTCGAGGAACCGGATGCTGTCATCGACGAGAAGACAGCGCATGGTCATGCGCACAGCGTGCCCACCGCCCGTTGATTGCGCCTCCCGGCTAGCCGGAAAAAGGGACGGCGTCCGGTACCCGGTAGCTGGAATGTGCTGAAGTCCTGTGCCGAAATCGGGAGTTCACGTCGCCGCGGCGCGGCGGCGGGTCACCGCCGGTAGCATCAGGGAGCCCCGGGGGAGGCCGCGTCACCCGGTCGAGTGGGGGTACGCCATGAGGGCGCCGTTCGGCAGGACGAGAGGGCGGCGGCAGGGCGGAGGTCCGCAGAAACGGCCGCGGACCGGGGGCTCCTCGGGACGGCCGCGAGCCGGGGGCTGCTCCGGACGGCCGCGGACCGGGGGTCCGTCGGGACGGCGCCGTGGTCCCCTTCTCTCCCGGCTCCGGGTCGGCCACAAGCTGATGCTGCTCGCGTTGCTGCCGGTCGCCGGGCTGCTGGCCTTCACCGCCTTCAGCGCCCTCGCCCAGTGGGACGAGGCACGGACCCTCGAACGGTTCCACTCCGCGATCGACGTGTCCTTCGCGACCACCGAGGTCTCCGACGCCGTCGCGAGGGAACGCATCGACGCCGTCCGGGCCCGGCTGCGCCCCGACACGGCGACCCTCGCGGAGCGGTCCGCCTCCCGGCGGGCCACCGACCGCGCCCTGGACGACGCCGTCGAACAGGCCGACTCCCGGCGCCGGGCCGCGCCCGGCTCCCGGCCCGACTCCCCGCCCGGCTCACGGCCCGAGGACCGGACCGCCGAAGAACTCGACGCCGTCAGCCGCCGGTTGAGCGCCGTGCGGGTGCGGGCCGGTCTCGGGGCGCTCAGCGCGCGGGCGATCGCCCAGCGGTACCAGGACATCGAGGACACCCTTCTCGACACCGCCGCCGACCTGGAGACCGGCCGTCCCACCAGGGCCGCGGGCCGGGCCGCCGACGCCCACCTCGCGATCCTGGAGGCCGTCGAGGCCGCCGAACGCGAACGCGTCGAACTGGCCGTCCTGCTCGACACCCCCACCGGACACCGCCCCGCCGCCGGCCGCTGGTCCGCCCTGGAGGAGGCGCATCTGCGGGAGTTCCGGCAGATCGCCTCCGACCGGCTGCGGGCCGCCCTCTACCAGGCGCAGTTCGCGAGGTCGGGCCGTGCCGTACGGGCGGTCCGCGCTCTGCTCGCCGACCCGGAACCGCCGACGGCCCGATGGCCCTCGTACGGCGGCTGGCTCGCCGACTCCACGGCCCGTATCGACGCGCTGCGCGCTGTCCAGGCCCGCGCCGCGCGCGACCTCGCCGACACGGCCGCCGCCGATCTGGCCGACGCGCGGACGCGGGCCGCACGCGACCTCACCGTCTCCCTCGCCGTCCTCACCGCTGTCGCCCTCCT
This sequence comes from Streptomyces griseoviridis, assembly GCF_005222485.1. Lineage (NCBI taxonomy): Bacteria > Bacillati > Actinomycetota > Actinomycetes > Kitasatosporales > Streptomycetaceae > Streptomyces > Streptomyces griseoviridis. The sequence goes on along the minus strand of NZ_CP029078.1, from coordinate 2,328,957 downwards.
CGCTCTCGCCCTCGGCCGCTCGATCACCCGCCCGCTCCAGGAGGTCACCGCGGGAGCCCGTGCCCTGTCCGCGGGCGACCTCTCCTTCGCCATCCGCTACGCGGGCCACGACGAACTCGGCGACGTCGCGGACACCTTCCGCGAACTGCGGCTGATGACAGAACGGTTGGCCGCCGAGATCCGTTCCATGAACTCCGCGGTCGACGACAACCGGCTCGAACACCGGGTGGACGTCACCGGGTTCGACGGCACCTGGGCGCAGCTCCTCGGCGGCATGAACGCCACCATGGCGTCGTTCGCCGCGGCCCAGGGCAGGCGCCGCAAGGCCGAACGGGAACTGGAGGACATCTTCCACCTCTCCCTCGACCTGCTGTGCATCCTCGGCGTCGACGGCACCTTCCGACGCGTCAACCCAGCGTTCGAACGCACCCTCGGCCACCCGCGCGACACGCTGCTCGCCCGGCCCCCCCTCGACCTGGTGCACGCGGAGGACCGGGAGACCACCCGCGCCGCCATGGAACGGCTGGCGGGCGGCTCCGAACCGGTCGAGTTCGAGAACCGCTTCCTGCGCCCGGACGGCACCGAGTGCTGGCTCCAGTGGAGCGCCCGCCCGGTTCCCGAGGAGGGCCTCGTGTACGCCGTCGCGCGCGATGTCACCGAGCGGCGCCGCGCCGCGCGCGAGCAGTCCGCGCTGCGCCGGGTCGCCACCCGGGTGGCCCGCGGTGAACCGCCTGAACGGGTGTTCGGGGCCGTGGCCAGGGAGGTGGAGGAGCTGCTGGGTGCCGAGGTCGCGGCGGTGCTGCGGCACGAGTCCGACGGCGCGTTGACGGTTCTCGGCACCGCGCACGGCACCGGGCGCGAGGGCGAGGCGGCGGCCCGCGAGGTGATCCGCACGCGGGCGCCCGCGCGGGTGGGGCGCTCGGTGGGTGCGCCGATCGTCGTCGACGGACGGCTGTGGGGCGTGGTGGTGGCTGACGCACGACAGGAACCAGCCGCAGAACCAGAAGCCTTCGCTGCCTCCGCCGTCCCCGCCGCCTCCCGGCTGGCCGACTTCACCGAGTTGATCGCCGCCGCCATCGCCAACGCCGACAGCCGCGCCCAGCTGAGTGCCTCCCGCGCGCGGGTGGTCGCCGCGGGGGACGACTCCCGGCGGCGGATCGAGCGGGACCTGCACGACGGCGTCCAGCAGCGGCTCGTCGCCCTGCAACTGGACCTGCGTCTCGCCGAGTCCCTGGTCACCGACGCCTCGTCCGAGCTGGGCCGGCAGCTCGCGCACGTCGGCAAGGGGCTGGAGGACGCCTCCCACGACCTCCTCCAGGTGGCCCGCGGCATCCATCCGGCGATTCTTTCGAAGGGTGGTCTCGGCCCCGCGCTGCGCTCGCTGGCCCGACGGTGCGCCGTGCCCGTCGAGCTGGATCTGCGGCTGCCCGCGCGGCGGCTCCCCGAGCGGGTCGAGGTGGCCGCCTACTACGTCGTCTCCGAGTGCCTCACCAACGCCGTCAAACACGCGCACGCGCGCGTGGTGACCGTCGACGCCCACGCGCGCGACGGCGTCATGGAGCTGACCGTCCGCGACGACGGCGGGGGCGGCGCCGAGCCCGGCCGGGGCTCAGGTCTGATCGGGCTGGTCGACCGGGTCGAGGCCATCGGCGGCAGGCTCGACCTGCACAGCCCGCCGGGGGAGGGCACCGTCCTGCGGATCAGGGCGCCCCTGGACGGGCCGCCGCCGCACGGATGACCGCCCGGACGTACGCGGGAGGGGAGCCGTCAGGCACGGGGGAGCCGTGATGAACTCCGTGCGCGTACGTCCGGGCGGGCAGGGGCGGGCGCGTGATCCGGCGGGCGCGGGCCGACCGCCGTCGGTACCCCGGCCCGCGTCCGCCGCGCATTCCGCGGCCTTCGCCCCACGACCCGCCGGCTCTCGCCCGAGCCGGCCGGGTCGGCATCGGCCGCACCACCGGTGCGGTGCGGCGCCTGTCGTCGGCCTCCGTTCCGTCGGCCTGCTTCGAGGATTCCCCGCCCGCGCGCCCACGTCGTCCTGGCAGGCACCCAATCCTGCTTCCTGCTAGCCGGAACCGCGCCGGTGCGGCAGGCTGTCGGCGGGTACGCACCGCATCGGTCGGGCAGGGGGAGCCGGGGCCATGGTCGAGGACGCATCGCGGCGGTCCGCGCGGGGAAGAGTCGTCCTCGCCGACGACGACGTGCTGCTCAGGGAGGGGCTGGCGAGCCTCTGCGCGCGCGTCGGGTACGAGGTCGCCGGGCAGGCGGGGGACGCCGTCGGCCTGCTGGAGCTGGTCGCGGCCGAGCGCCCCGACCTGGCGATCGTCGACATCAGGATGCCGCCCCACCACGCCACCGAGGGGCTCAGGGCGGCCCGCGCCATCAGGGAGCGCCACCCCGACACCGGCATCCTCGTCCTGTCGGCGTTCGTCGAGGTCGAGGAGGCGCTCGAGCTGCTGGCGAGCGGGCGCCAGGTCGGCTATCTGCTCAAGAGCCGGGTCACCGTCGTCGAGGAGTTCCTCGACGCGCTCGAACGGGTGCGCGGGGGCGGACCGGTCGTCGACCCGTCCCTGGTGCGGGAGCTGTTCTCGGCCCGCCGCCGCGACGACCCGCTCGGCCACCTCAGCGCCCGCGAGCGCGAGGTCCTCGCCCTGATGGCGGAGGGCCGCTCCAACGCCGGCATCGGCCGCAGACTGTGGGTCACCGAGGGCACCGTCGAGAAACACGTCCGCAGCATCCTGGGCAAACTCCACCTCCCGGAGGACACCGACGACCACCGCCGGGTGCTGGCCGTCCTCACCTTCCTGGAGTCACGCTAGGAGTGTCGGGGGTTGTCCACAGGCCCCGCGCCCCGTCCGCCCCGGGCCGTCCATGGTTGTCCACAGGCCCCGCGCTCTGTCAGCCCTCGCCAGTAGGGTGTGAGACATGGCCGATCCCTCCAGCTACCGCCCCGGCCCGGGATCGATCCCGGACTCTCCCGGGGTCTACCGGTTCCGCGACGAGCACCGCCGGGTGATCTACGTCGGGAAGGCGAAAAGCCTGCGCCAGCGCCTGGCGAGCTACTTCCAGGACCTGGCGAACCTCCACCCGCGCACCCGGACGATGGTCACCACCGCCGCGTCCGTGGAGTGGACCGTGGTGTCCACGGAGGTCGAGGCGCTCCAGCTGGAGTACTCCTGGATCAAGGAGTACGACCCCCGGTTCAACGTCAAGTACCGCGACGACAAGAGCTACCCGTACCTCGCCGTCACGATGAACGAGGAGTTCCCGCGCGTCCAGGTGATGCGCGGCCAGAAACGCAAGGGCGTGCGCTACTTCGGGCCCTACGGGCATGCCTGGGCCATCCGTGACACCGTCGACCTGCTGCTGCGCGTCTTCCCGGTCCGCACCTGCTCGGCCGGCGTCTTCAAGAACGCGGCCCGCACCGGCCGCCCCTGCCTGCTCGGCTACATCGACAAGTGCTCGGCCCCCTGCGTCGGCCGTGTCACCCCCGAGGAGCACCGCGAACTGGCCGACGAGTTCTGCGACTTCATGGCCGGCCGCACCGGCACCTACATCCGCCGCCTCGAACAGCGCATGACGGACGCCGCCGAGGAGATGGAGTACGAGCGGGCGGCCCGGCTGCGCGACGACATCGAGGCGCTGCGCAAGGCCATGGAGAAGAGCGCCGTCGTGCTCGCCGACGCGACCGACGCGGACCTCGTCGCGGTCGCCGAGGACGAGCTCGAGGCGGCCGTCCAGATCTTCCACGTGCGCGGCGGCCGGGTGCGCGGCCAGCGCGGCTGGGTCACCGACAAGGTCGAGGAGATCACCACCGGCGCCCTCGTCGAACACGCCCTCCAGCAGCTCTACGGCGAGGAGAAGGGCGACGCGGTGCCCAAGGAGGTGCTCGTCCCCGCGCTGCCCGACCCGGTCGAGCCGGTGCAGGAGTGGCTCACCGAGCGGCGCGGCGCGAACGTCTCGCTGCGCATCCCGCAGCGCGGCGACAAGAAGGCCCTCATGGAGACCGTCGCGCGCAACGCGCAGCAGGCCCTGATCCTGCACAAGACCAAGCGCGCCTCCGACCTCACCACCCGCTCCCGCGCCCTGGAGGAGATCGCCCAGGCCCTCGACCTGGAGAGCGCCCCGCTGCGCATCGAGTGCTACGACATCTCGCACTTCCAGGGCGACGACGTGGTGGCCTCCATGGTGGTCTTCGAGGACGGCCTCCAGCGCAAGAGCGAGTACCGCCGCTTCCAGATCAAGGGCTTCGAGGGCCAGGACGACGTCCGCTCCATGCACGAGGTGATCACCCGCCGCTTCCGCCGCTACCTTGCCGAGAAGGAGCGGACGGGCGAGTGGGCGGACGGCGAGGACGGCCTCACCGACGAGGACGGCCGCCCCCGCAGGTTCGCCTACCCGCCGCAGCTGGTCGTCGTCGACGGCGGTCAGCCGCAGGTCGCGGCGGCCAAGCGGGCCCTGGACGAACTGGGCATCGACGACATCGCCGTCTGCGGCCTCGCCAAGCGCCTGGAGGAGGTCTGGCTGCCCGACGACGACGACCCGGTCGTCCTGCCCCGCACCAGCGAGGGCCTCTACCTGCTGCAACGCGTGCGTGACGAAGCCCACCGGTTCGCCATCACCTACCAGCGCGCCAAGCGCGCCAAGCGCTTCAGGGCCGGCCCCCTGGACGACGTGCCGGGCCTCGGCGACGCCCGCAAACAGGCGCTGATCAAGCACTTCGGTTCGGTGAAGCGACTGCGGTCGGCGACCATCGACCAGATCTGCGAGATTCCGGGCATAGGTCGTAAGACGGCCGAGACCATCGTCGCGGCCCTCGCCGGGGCGACCCCGGCCGGACCCGCCGTGAACACGGCGACCGGAGAGATCATGGAAGAGGACGAACACGACGGGACGCCCGGGACGACGCCGGACACCCCGGGGGAGCCCGTGACCGCGGGCGCCCCGGACGAACGACGGGGGCAGGAGAGATGAACGAGCACGACGAGCGGCTCACAGCCGGTCGGGACAGCACGCACCAGGAGAGCGGCGGGGACCACGCGGACAGCGGACCCCGCCAGGAAGACGGAGCACAGGTGAGTACGGGCAGCGAGACAGCCGGGGCCCCCGAGGCCATCCCCGAGCTGGTGATCATCTCCGGCATGTCCGGAGCGGGCCGGTCCACGGCCGCCAAGTGCCTGGAGGACCTCGGCTGGTTCGTCGTCGACAACCTGCCGCCCGCGCTGATCCCCACCATGGTGGAGCTGGGTGCCCGCTCCCAGGGCAACGTGGCGCGGATCGCGGTCGTCGTCGACGTCCGCGGCCGGCGCTTCTTCGACAACCTCCGCGAGTCCCTCGCCGACCTCGACACCCGGGGCGTCACCCGGCGGATCGTCTTCCTGGAGTCCTCCGACGACGCCCTGGTGCGCCGCTTCGAGTCGGTGCGCCGCCCGCACCCCCTCCAGGGCGACGGCCGCATCGTCGACGGCATCGACGCCGAACGCGAGCTGCTGCGCGAGCTGCGCGGCGACGCCGACCTGGTCATCGACACCTCCAGCCTGAACGTCCATGAGCTGCGCGCCAAGATGGACGCCCAGTTCGCGGGCGAGGAGGAGCCCGAGCTGCGGGCCACGGTGATGTCCTTCGGCTTCAAGTACGGCCTGCCGGTCGACGCCGACCTCGTCGCCGACATGCGGTTCCTGCCGAACCCGCACTGGGTCCCCGAGCTGAGCGCGTTCACCGGCGTCAACGAGGAGGTCGCCGCGTACGTCTTCAACCAGCCCGGCGCCAAGGAGTTCCTGGACCGCTACGCCGAGCTGCTGCGGCTCGTCGCGGCCGGCTACCGCCGCGAGGGCAAGCGGTACGTGACGATCGCGATCGGCTGCACCGGCGGCAAGCACCGCTCGGTCGCCATGTCGGAGAAGCTCGCCGCCCGGCTCGCCGCCGAGGGCGTGGAGACGGTGGTCGTGCACCGGGACATGGGACGGGAATGACGGGACGTTCCTCGCGGCTGAGCCGGCTGCGCAGGGCCGTGCCCGACGGGCGCGCCGACCGGCCCGTCGAGCCCCGCGGCGCCCGCCCGCGCCGCCGCGGCGCCCAGCCCAAGGTCGTCGCGCTGGGCGGCGGCATGGGCCTGTCCGCCTCGCTCGCCGCGCTGCGCCGGATCACCGGTGACCTCACCGCCGTCGTCACCGTGGCCGACGACGGCGGCTCCAGCGGCCGGCTGCGGGACGAACTGGGCGTGCTGCCCCCCGGGGACCTGCGCAAGGCCCTGGCCGCGCTGTGCGGCGACGACGACTGGGGCCAGACCTGGGCCCGGGTCATCCAGCACCGCTTCCAGTCCCAGGGCGACCTGCACGACCACGCCGTGGGCAACGTCCTGATCGTCGCGCTGTGGGAACAGCTCGGCGACCACGTCCAGGCCCTCGACCTGGTCGGCAAGCTGCTCGGCGCGCACGGGCGGGTGCTGCCCATGTCCGCCGTCCCGCTGGAGCTTCAGGCCCTGGTCAGGGGGCACGACCCGGAGCGCCCCGACGAGGTCGACACGGTCCGCGGGCAGGCGACGGTGGCGCTCACCCCCGGTGAGGTGCAGTCCGTGCACCTGGTGCCGCACGACCCGCCCGCCGTGCCCGAGGCCGTCGACGCGGTGCTCGACGCCGACTGGGTGGTGCTCGGCCCCGGCTCCTGGTTCTCGTCGGTCATCCCGCATCTGCTGGTCCCCGAACTGCTCGACGCGCTCACCCAGACGAAGGCCCGCCGGGTGCTCTCCCTGAACCTCGTTCCGCAACCCGGAGAAACCGAGGGCTTCTCACCGCAACGTCATTTGGAGGTTTTGGGACGACACGCCCCTAAACTCGCCCTGGACGTGGTGCTGGCCGACGAGGCCGCCGTGCCCGACCGTGATGTGCTCACCGAGGCCGCCAAGCGGCTCGGAGCCGCGGTCGAGCTGGCCCCGGTCGCCCGAAGGGACGGAACCCCCCGGCACGACCCGGAGCTGTTGGCCGCCGCGTACGACCGTATTTTTCGGATGCATGGAAGGATCGGCCCATGGCGATGACGGCAGCGGTGAAGGACGAGATCTCCCGGCTCCCCGTCACCCGGACCTGCTGTAGAAAGGCGGAGGTCTCCGCCATTCTGCGGTTCGCCGGCGGCCTCCATCTGGTGAGCGGGCGCATCGTGATCGAGGCGGAGCTGGACACCGCGATGGCGGCCCGGCGCCTCAAGCGGGACATCCTGGAGATCTTCGGCCACAGCTCGGAGCTGATCGTGATGGCCCCGGGCGGGCTGCGGCGCGGCTCGCGCTACGTGGTGCGTGTGGTGGCGGGCGGTGACCAGCTGGCCCGGCAGACCGGCCTGGTGGACGGCCGCGGCCGTCCGATCAGGGGCCTGCCCCCGCAGGTGGTCTCCGGGGCCACCTGTGACGCGGAGGCGGCCTGGCGGGGCGCCTTCCTCGCGCACGGCTCGCTCACCGAGCCGGGCCGCTCCTCCTCCCTCGAGGTGACCTGCCCGGGTCCCGAGGCCGCGCTCGCCCTGGTCGGCGCCGCCCGCCGGCTGTCGATCGCCGCGAAGGCCCGCGAGGTGCGCGGTGTGGACCGGGTGGTGGTGCGCGACGGCGACGCCATCGGCGCCCTGCTGACCCGGCTCGGCGCGCACGAGTCGGTGCTGGCCTGGGAGGAGCGCCGGATGCGGCGCGAGGTGCGGGCCACGGCGAACCGGCTGGCCAACTTCGACGACGCCAATCTGCGCCGCTCCGCCCGTGCCGCGGTCGCCGCGGGCGCCCGGGTGCAGCGCGCGCTGGAGATCCTCGGCGAGGAGGTCCCCGAGCACCTCGCCGCGGCGGGCCGGCTGCGGATGGACCACAAGCAGGCCTCGCTGGAGGAGCTGGGCGCGCTCGCCGACCCGCCGCTGACCAAGGACGCGGTGGCCGGCCGGATCAGGCGGCTGCTGGCGATGGCCGACAAGCGCGCCTCGGATCTCGGCATCCCGGGCACGGAGTCCAGCATCACCGAGGAGATGGCCGACAACCTGGCCGGCTGACGATGACAACACGCCGGTGCCGACGCCCAGTTGGGTGACCGGTACCGGCGTTTGGCTTTCCTTGAGGTGCTCTTGACTCGATCATGGAGTGACATGAGCCTGGCAACCGTTCGCCGCGGTGGCGGACCATCACAAGGGGGGTTCATGAGACGCAGAGCGAGATCGATCCTCGCTGTCGGCGCGCTGCTCGTCGCCGGCGCGAGCCTCGCGCCCGTCGCCCAGGCCCGGCAGGCGGCCCCGGCCGCACCGGACCCGGACGAGGTCAAGGTCTTCCGCGCCGACGTCACCCGGCAGCAGGTGCCCCTGCTGCTGGCCGCCGGACAGGACGCCCACGAACTCGGCGAACAGGTCCCCGCGCGGGGCACCGGCGCCGTCGAGGTCTACCTCACCGGCCACCAGGCGAGGAAGCTGGAGGAACAGGGCGTCGACCTCACCGAGCACACCCTCTCCGCCGGGGCCGAGAAGCGGGTCGGGGCCGCCGCCGAGGGCGTGTTCCGCCCCTACAGCGGAGCCGGCGGCCTCCGGGAGGAGATCGTCCGCACCGGAGAGCAGAACCCCGGCCTCACCAAGGTCGTCTCCATCGGCAGGACGGTCGGCGGACAGGACATCCTCGCGCTCAAACTGACCAAGGGCGCCAGGACCACGAAGGACGGCGCGAAGCCGTCGGTCCTGTACATGTCCAACCAGCACGCCCGTGAGTGGATCACCCCCGAGATGACCCGGCGGATGATGCACCACTACCTGGACAACTACCGCACCGACCGCCGGATCAAGAAGATCGTCGACTCCACCGAACTCTGGTTCGTGCTCTCGGCCAACCCCGACGGCTACGACTACACCTTCCGCGGCTCCGCCACCCGCATGTGGCGCAAGAACCTGCGCGACGTCAACGGCGACGGCGTCATCTCCACCGGCGACGGCGTCGACCTCAACCGCAACTTCTCCTACAAGTGGGGCTACGACGACGAGGGTTCGTCCCCCAACCCCACCAGCGAGACCTACCGCGGCGCGAGCCCGGGGTCCGAGCCCGAGACGAAGGCGATCGACGCCTTCGAGAAGCGCGTCGGCTTCACCTACGGCATCAACTACCACTCCGCCGCGCAGCTCCTCCTCTACGGCGTCGGCTGGCAGGTCGCCACCCCCACCCCCGACGACGTCGTCTACCGGGCGCTGGCCGGCACCCCCGGCGACTCCGCGATCCCCGGCTACCTCCCGCAGCTCTCCTCGGAGCTGTACACCACCAACGGCGAAGCCGACGGACACGCCTCCAACGTCAACGGCATGTCGATGTTCACCCCCGAGATGTCGACCTGCCAGACCGCCTCGAACCTCGACCCCGACGACCAGTGGAAGGCGTCCGACTGCCGGTCCGTCTTCACCTTCCCCGACGACGAACGCCTCATCCAGCAGGAGTTCGCCAAGAACGTGCCGTTCGCGCTCTCGGTCGCCGAGACCGCCGCACACCCCGACACACCGTCGTCCGCGCTCGGCCTGACCGCCGCCGACCTCACCCCCGCGCCGTTCACCACGTCCTACGCGCGCGGCGCCGACCAGGAGGTCTCCGTCGTCGCCCGCAAGACACTGCGGGACAAGGAGCTGAAGTACCGCGTCAACGGCGGCCGCACCCTCGACATGGCGCTCAGGCCCTGGAAGGGCGGCGAGACCTACGGCGGCGAGGACAACCTCTACTTCGACGAGTACCGGGCCCGCGTCAAGGACGGCGTACCGGGCGACACCGTCGAGGTCTGGTTCACCGGCGAGACCAGGAGCGGCAAGAAGGTCGCCTCCACACCCTTCACCTACACCGTCGCCCGCCGGGCCGCGGCCGACACCCTCGTCGTCGCCGAGGAGGGCGCGACCGCGACCCAGGCGCAGACCTACGTCGACGCGCTGAAGGCCGCCGGGCACCGGGCCGTCGTCTGGGACGTCGCCGCCCAGGGCGCACCCGACGCGCTCGGCGTGCTCGGCCACTTCGACACCGTCGTCCACTACACGGGCGCCGCCACCCCCAAGATCGCCACCCAGCTCCAGCTGCGCGCCTTCCTCAACGAGGGCGGCAAACTGATCGAGGCGGGCGAGTCGGCGGGCGGCAGCGTCGACCTCGGGGACGGCACCCTCTCCAACGACTTCAGCCAGTACTACCTGGGCGCCTACTCGCGCACCTCCACCCCCGGCGCGGCGGGCTTCACCGGCTCGGGCGCCCTCGACGGCACCGGCGGGCCGCTCGGCGCCGCCCCCGGCAACCCGCTCGACCGCGCGGGCACCTACGGCGTCACCTCCGACGAACTGCCCCCCGCCACCCACCCGCAGTTCGCCGCCGCGGGCGCGGGCCGGTTCGCCGGCACCGGCAACCCCTACGGCCCGTACGCCGGCTCCTGGATGGCGGCCGCCGTCCACACCGACGACGGCTACAAGAGGCTCACCCGCACCGTCGACCTCACCGGCGTCACCGCCGCCGACACCCCCACGCTGCGCGCCCGGCTGCTGTGGGACACCGAGCCCGGCTACGACCACGTCGTCGTGGAGGCCCACACCACCGGCGCCGACTGGACCACCCTCCCCGAGACCGGCGGCGCCACCACCTCCGCCGCCCCCGCCGAGTGCGAGGCGGGCTTCCTCGTCAACGAGCACCCGTGGCTCACCCACTACCTGACCATCGGCGCGAGCGGCTGCGCGACCACCGGCACCAGCGGCTCCTGGCACAGCCTCACCGGCGCCTCGGCCGGCTGGCAGCAGGTCGGCTACGACCTCAGCGGCTACGCGGGCGGCTTGGTCGAGGTGTCGATCAGTTACGTCACCGACCCCGGCAGCGGCGGCCACGGCGTCCTCGCCGACGACACCGCGCTCGTCGTCGGCGGCACGGCGGGCCAGAACGAGGGCTTCGAGACGTCCCTCGGCGCCTGGAACGCGTCAGGACCGCCGCCTGGCAGCCCCGCCGTCCTCAAGGACTGGGCCCGCACCGGAGCCCTGTTCACGACGTACGGCGCCGTCACCACCGACCGCACCGTGCTGCTGGGCTTCGGCCTGGAACACCTCACCTCGGCGGCCGACCGCACCGCCCTCGTCCGGAAGGCGCTGGCGGCACTGCGCGGCTGACGCGACGGTCGTCAACCGCTGACTGTCCGTAGCCGGATCGGGCGAACAAGCCCGCGGACCAGGGCGGTCCGTACCCTTACCGGCGGGTATGGGCCGCCCTGCCGCGTAAGGGCCGTCTCGATGTCACCGCCGCGGCCACAGGGAGGTAGGGTCGGGGTTGGTCGGGGACATCCCATACAGCTCGCCGGCATGAGAGCCGGCGTACCAACGAGGAGATCGGTTCGTGACGATCCGCGTAGGCATCAACGGCTTTGGCCGCATCGGTCGTAACTACTTCCGCGCGCTGCTGGAGCAGGGTGCGGACATCGAGATCGTGGCTGTCAACGACCTGGGTGACACCGCGACCACCGCGCATCTGCTGAAGTACGACACCATCCTGGGCCGCCTCAAGGCCGAGGTGTCGCACACCGAGGACACCATCACGGTGGACGGCCACACCATCAAGGTGCTGTCCGAGCGCGACCCCGCCAACCTTCCCTGGGGGGAGCTGGGCGTCGACATCGTCATCGAGTCGACCGGCATCTTCACCAAGAAGGCCGACGCCGCGAAGCACATCGCAGGCGGCGCCAAGAAGGTCATCATCTCGGCTCCGGCCAAGGATGAGGACATCACCATCGTGATGGGCGTCAACCAGGACAAGTACGACGCGGCCAACCACCACGTCATCTCCAACGCCTCCTGCACCACCAACTGTGTGGCGCCGCTGGCCAAGGTCCTCGACGAGAACTTCGGCATCGTCAAGGGCCTGATGACGACGGTCCACGCGTACACCAACGACCAGCGCATCCTGGACTTCCCGCACTCGGACCTGCGCCGCGCCCGCGCCGCCGCCGAGAACATCATCCCGACCACCACGGGTGCCGCCAAGGCCACCGCGCTGGTCCTCCCGCAGCTCAAGGGCAAGCTGGACGGCATCGCGATGCGCGTCCCGGTCCCCACCGGCTCGGTCACCGACCTCGTCCTCGAACTCGGTCGCGAGACCACCAAGGAAGAGATCAACGCCGCCTTCCAGAAGGCCGCCGAGGGCCAGCTCAAGGGCATCCTGGAGTACACCGAGGACCCGATCGTCTCCTCGGACATCGTCAACTCCCCGGCGTCCTGCACCTTCGACTCCCTCCTGACCATGGTCCAGGACGGCAAGAACGTGAAGGTCATCGGCTGGTACGACAACGAGTGGGGCTACTCCAACCGCCTCGTCGACCTCACGGTCTTCGTCGGCGGTCAGCTCTGATCGCCACACCGGACGGCACCTCGATGTGAGTGCAGGGCTCGGGCAGCGCACGCCGCGCCGTCCGAGCCCTCACGCGCGTGTACAGCCCTCGTACGATCACGAGCTTCTCCCCAGGAGTCCCATTCCATGAAGACGATCGACGAACTCCTCGCCGAAGGCGTCGACGGCAAGCGGGTCTTCGTCCGCGCCGACCTGAACGTCCCGATGGCGGACGGCCTCATCACCGACGACGGCCGGATCCGCGCCGTCCTGCCGACCGTCAAGGCCCTCGCCGACGCGGGCGCCAAGGTGGTCGTCGCCTCGCACCTCGGACGCCCCAAGGGCGCTCCCGACCCCGCCTTCTCCCTGCTCCAGGCCGCCGAGCGGCTCGGTGAACTCCTCGGCACGCCCGTCGCGTTCGCCCAGGACACCGTCGGCCCCGCCGCGCACGGCGCGGTGGACGGCCTGGAGCCCGGCCAGGTCGCCGTCATCGAGAACCTGCGCTTCAACGCGGGCGAGACCGCCAAGGACGACATCGAGCGCGGCGAGTTCGCGGACCGGCTCGCCGCCCTCGCCGACGTCTACGTCGGCGACGGCTTCGGCGCCGTGCACCGCAAGCACGCCTCGGTCTTCGACCTCCCGGCCCGGCTCCCGCACTACGCCGGCTACCTCATCGCCACCGAGGTCGGCGTCCTCAAGAAGCTCACCGAGGACGTCAAGCGGCCCTACGTCGTCGCCCTCGGCGGCGCCAAGGTCTCCGACAAGCTCGCCGTCATCGACGAACTGCTCGGCAAGGCCGACCGGCTGCTGATCGGCGGCGGCATGGCCTACACCTTCCTCAAAGCCCAGGGCCACGAGATCGGCGTCTCCCTCCTTCAGGAGGACCAGCTCCCGGCCGTCACCGAGTACATCGAACGGGCCGCCAAGACCGGCGTCGAACTGGTTCTGCCGGTCGACGTGCTGGTGGCGCCCGCGTTCCCGGACCTCAGCAGCAAGGCCCCGGCGAACCCCACCACCGTCGCCGCGGACGCGATCCCCGCCGACAGCATGGGCCTGGACATCGGCCCTGAGTCCCGCAAGCTCTACGCCTCGAAGCTCGCCGACGCGGCCACCGTCTTCTGGAACGGCCCCATGGGCGTCTTCGAACACCCCGACTACGCCGAGGGCACCCGGGCCTTCGCCCAGGCCCTCCTCGACTCGCCGGCCTTCACGGTCGTCGGCGGTGGCGACTCCGCCGCCGCCGTGCGCCAGCTGGACTTCGACGAGACGGCGTTCGGACACATCTCGACCGGTGGCGGCGCCTCCCTCGAATACCTCGAGGGCAAGACGCTCCCCGGCCTCGCCGCACTGGAGGACTGACCTCGATGAGCACCCGCACGCCGATCATGGCGGGCAACTGGAAGATGAACCTCAACCACCTTGAGGCCATCGCCCACGTCCAGAAGCTCGCCTTCGCCCTGGCAGACAAGGACTACGAGGCCGTCGAGGTCGCCGTCCTGCCGCCCTTCACCGACCTGCGCTCCGTGCAGACGCTGGTCGACGGTGACAAGCTCAGGATCAAGTACGGCGCCCAGGACATCTCGGCGCAGGACTCCGGTGCCTACACCGGCGAGATCTCCGGCTCCATGCTGGCCAAGCTGAAGTGCACGTACGTGGCCGTCGGCCACTCCGAGCGCCGCCAGTACCACCAGGAGACCGACGAGATCGTCAACGCCAAGGTGAAGGCCGCGTTCAAGCACGGCCTGACCCCGATCCTCTGCGTCGGCGAGGAACTGCAGGTCCGCGAGGCGGGCGAGCACGTCGCCCACACCCTCGGACAGGTCGAGGGCGGCCTCAAGGACCTGCCCGCCGAGCAGGCCGAGTCCGTCGTGATCGCCTACGAGCCGGTCTGGGCCATCGGCACCGGCAAGGTCTGCGGCGCCGACGACGCGCAGGAGGTCTGCGCCGCCATCCGCGGCAAGCTCGCCGAGCTGTACACCCAGGAGCTGGCCGACAAGGTCCGCATCCAGTACGGCGGCTCCGTGAAGTCGGGCAACGTCGCCGAGATCATGGCGCAGACCGACATCGACGGCGCCCTCGTCGGCGGCGCCTCGCTCGACACCGACGAGTTCGTCAAGATCGTGCGCTTCCGCGACCAGTGACGCGAGCAGTGAGTATGCGCTAGCGGCGATCCGTCGTACCCTTGCGGGGTCACAGCACCGGTGCTGTGACCCCGCAGTCCATCCGTATCCGAGGAAGTTGGTCCAGCCGTGGTTCTGGGGTTCTCGATCGCCCTGATCGTCTTCAGCCTGCTGATGATGCTGCTGGTGCTGATGCACAAGGGGAAGGGCGGCGGCCTCTCCGACATGTTCGGCGGCGGCATGCAGTCGTCCGTCGGCGGCTCCTCGGTCGCCGAGCGCAACCTCGACCGCATCACCGTGGTGATCGGCCTGCTCTGGTTCGCCTGCATCATCGTCCTCGCCATCATCATGAAGACGAACACCTGACCCGGGCAGCCATTCCCCCACGCATTCCGCACCTAAGGCCCCATGTTCGGTACGCGCAGCTGAGCGCGGCCTATCATGGGGCTTGCGTCTGTGTGTGAGGGCTGTAACTCCAACCACTGGACGCGCGTTGGGCCTTACGTAGACTGAGGCGCTCGCAACGGAGCGAAACGCCGACTCGCTTCGCGGCACCATCACGCAGGGGAGTTACGACCGTGGCAAGTGGCAACGCGATCCGAGGAAGCCGGGTCGGGGCGGGGCCGATGGGCGAGGCCGAGCGCGGCGAGTCCGCGCCGCGTCTGCGCATCTCCTTCTGGTGCTCCAACGGGCACGAGACGCAGCCCAGCTTCGCCAGCGACGCGCAGGTGCCGGACACCTGGGACTGCCCGCGCTGCGGCTTCCCGGCCGGACAGGACCCGGAGAACCCGCCGGACCCCCCGCGCACCGAGCCCTACAAGACGCACCTCGCGTACGTCCGCGAGCGGCGCAGCGACGCGGACGGCGAGGCGATCCTCGCCGAGGCGCTCGCCAAACTGCGCGGCGAGATCTAGGAATCGGACCGGCCGGACACCCACGGTGCCCGGCCGGACCCGTACCGCCGCCCGCCGGCGACCGATTGTCAGTGGTGCCCTCTACGGTTTGTCCATGAGCCGACCGTGAGGGGGAACCATGGTGAGCGGTGGGGAGAGCGGCGCGAGCGCGCCCGCGTGGCGCGGCGGCTTCGGACGACTGTGGAGCGCCGCCGTGCTCTCCAGCTTCGGTGACGCGCTGCGCACGGCCGCCCTGCCCCTGACGGCCGCCGCGCTGACCGACGACCCCCTGCTCATCGCCTCCGTCACCGCCTGCGGCTATCTGCCCTGGATCGTCTTCGGCCTGCTCGGCGGGGCCGTCGCCGACCGGGTCGACCAGCGCCGTGCCATGGGCGCCGTGGACGCCGCACGCGGCCTGCTCATGGCCGCCTTCGCGGTGGCCGTCGCGCTGGGACACGCCTCCATCGGCCTGCTGATCGCCCTGGCCTTCGCGCTGACCACCCTCCAGACCCTCTTCGACAACGCGGCCACCGCCCTGCTGCCCGCGCTGGTGCCCGCCGAGCGGCTCGGCAGCGCCAACGCCCGCCTGATGACCGGTCAGCGGATCGCCGGCGGGCTCCTCGGCACCCCGCTCGTACCGCTGCTTCTCGCGGCCGGCGCCGCCGTGCCCTTCGGGGTCGACGCGGTGACGTTCCTGGCCGCCGCCGCGCTGGTCGCCTCGCTGCGCACCACCGCCCCCGACCGGACACCACGGGCCGCGGGCAGCACCCTGCGCCGGGAGATCGCCGAAGGGCTGCGCGCCCTGCGCGGCGACCGGGCCCTGCGCGGACTGTGCGCCGCGAGCGCCCTGTGCAACATCGGGATGGGCGCCCTCATCGCCACCCTCGTCCTGCTGGTCACCGACCGGCTCGGCGCGGGCAGCGCCGGATATGTGGCAGCCACGACGGCCTACACCGTCGGCGCCCTCGCCGGGGGAGTGGGCAACCGATGGCTCGTCGCCCGCACCGGCCCCGTCCGCGCGGTGCTCGTGGCCGGGACGGTGCAGACCGGGGCGCTCGTCGTCATGGGCGCGATACCCCGGCTGGCCGCCCTGATCGCGGCGATGGCCGTCTTCGGGTTCATGGGCATGGTGTGGAACGTCAACACCACGACGCTGATGCAGCGGCGCACCCCCGTCGACCTGCTCGGCCGGGTCGGCTCCGCCTTCAGGACCGTCGCCGTCGCCGGGGCACCGCTGGGCGCCCTGCTCGGCGGGGCCGCCGCCGCGGCCTGGGGAGCGCGCACCCCGCCCCTGCTCGCGGCCGTCTTCTTCGTCCTGTCCGTCGCCGCGCTGATACCGGGGATCCCGGCGCACGTACCAGTGGACGCACCGCCCGCCGACGCCACCACGACTCGTGCCACGGGTTGATCAATTAGGTTGGGAGCGGCAGCGGGACAGGCCCCGGGACAGGTACGAAAGAAGGCTGAAGTCCGAATGAACGCAGACGGCCGCACCAGGCTCGACCAGACGCCCGAGTGGACCGCGCTGAACGCGCACCGCGACGACCTCGACGGCACCTCGCTGCGGGAGCTGTTCGCGGCCGACCCGGGCCGCGGCAGCGGCTACACCCTCACGGTCGGCGACCTGTACGTCGACTACTCCAAGCACCTGGTCACCGACACGACCCTGGCCCTGCTCCAGGAACTCGCCACCGCCACCGGGGTGTTCGAGCTGCGGGACGCGATGTTCCGTGGGGAGCGGATCAACACGACCGAGGACCGGGCGGTCCTGCACACCGCGTTGCGGGCCCCGCGGGACGCGGTGGTCGAGGTGGACGGGGAGAACGTGGTCCCGGCCGTGCACGCGGTCCTCGACAGGATGGCCGCGTTCGCCGACCGGGTGCGTTCCGGCGCCTGGACGGGCCACACCGGGCGGCGGATCAGGAACGTCGTGAACATCGGCATCGGCGGTTCCGACCTGGGCCCCGCGATGGCGTACGAGGCGCTGCGGGCCTACACGGCGCGGGAGTTGACGTTCCGGTTCGTGTCGAACGTGGACGGGGCGGACCTGCACGAGGCGACGCGGGATCTGGACCCGGCGGAGACGCTGTTCGTCGTCGCGTCCAAGACGTTCACCACGATCGAGACGATCACCAACGCGACCTCGGCCCGCTCCTGGCTCCTGGACGGGCTCGGCGGGGACGAGAAGGCCGTCGCCCGGCACTTCGTGGCGCTGTCGACGAACGAGGAGAAGGTCACCGGTTTCGGGATCGACCCGGAGAACATGTTCGCGTTCTGGGACTGGGTCGGGGGCCGGTACTCCTTCGACTCCGCCATCGGTCTCTCGCTGATGATCGCGGTGGGCCCGGACCGGTTCCGGGAGCTGCTCGACGGTTTCCACCTGGTGGACGAGCACTTCAGGACCGCGCCCGCCGAGTCCAACGTGCCGCTGCTGCTGGGGCTGCTGGGGATCTGGTACGGCAACTTCCACGACGCGCAGTCGCACGCGGTGCTGCCCTACAGCCACTACCTGTCGAGGTTCACCGCCTACCTCCAGCAGCTCGACATGGAGTCCAACGGGAAGTCGGTGCAGCGTGACGGGCGTCCGGTGCAGTGGCAGACCGGGCCCGTGGTGTGGGGCACGCCCGGCACCAACGGGCAGCACGCCTACTACCAGCTGATCCATCAGGGCACCAAGCTGATCCCGGCGGACTTCATCGGCTTCGCCGAGCCGGTGGCCGGGCTGAGCGGTGAACTGAAGGCGCAGCACGACCTGTTGATGGCGAACTTCTTCGCCCAGACCCAGGCCCTCGCCTTCGGCAAGACCCCCGACGAGGTCCGCGCCGAAGGCGTCCCCGAAGACCTGGTCCCGCACAAGACGTTCAAGGGCGGCCACCCCACCACCACCGTCCTCGCCCGCGAACTCACCCCCTCCGTACTGGGCCAGCTGATCGCCCTCTACGAGCACAAGGTGTTCGTCCAGGGCGCCGTCTGGCACATCGACTCCTTCGACCAGTGGGGCGTGGAGCTGGGCAAGGTCCTCGCCAAGCGCGTCGAACCCGCGCTGACCGAGGGCGCCGAGGTGCCGGGCCTGGACACGTCGAGCACGGCGCTGGTCGCCAAGTACCGGGAGCTGCGCGGCCGTTAGGCAACGGCAGGACGGGCGGCGGGCGAAAGCGGGGCGGCCTCCGCCCCGCGGCCGTTCCGACGCCCGAGGTGACGGGGCGGCGGTGGGGGACTCCGGCGTGGCGGTGCGGCGCACGACTCCGGACGCGACGGTGCGGCTGGGCGGCGCACGACCCCCGACGCGACGGTGCGGCTGTGCGGCGCACAGCCCCCGACGCGACGGTGCGGCGGAGGCCGGGAAGCCTCCGCCGCACCGTCGTTGCGGTCGTCACCGTTCTCGAGGTCCTGCCGTCCCGCCCTACGGCGACGCCGGCGGGTACAGGGCGCGGGGCAGCCGGGAGGCCGCCGCCGCGTCCAGCAGCCACAGGGTGCGCTGCCTGCCCTGCGCGCCCGCCGCCGGGGCCTGGATCTCGCCCGCGCCCGACAGGGCGATCTGCGCCGCCTCCGCCTTGTCCTCGCCGGCCGCGAGCAGCCACACCTCGCGGGCCGCCCGGATCGCCGGCAGGGTGAGGCTCACCCGGGTCGGTGGCGGCTTGGGCGCGCCGTGCACGCCGACCACCGTCCGCTCCGTCTCCCGGACCGCGGGCAGCTCGGGAAAGAGCGACGCCACGTGGGTGTCCGGGCCGACGCCGAGCATCAGCACGTCGAAGGTCGGTACCGGGCCGTGGTTCTCGGGACCCGCGGCCAGGGCGAGTTCCTCGGCGTACGCGGCGGCGGCCGCGTCCACGTCCGAGCCGTGGGGTCCGTCCGAGGCGGGCATGGCGTGCACCCGCTTCGGATCGAGCGGCACCGCGTCCAGCAGGGCCTCGCGGGCCTGCGTGACGTTGCGCTCCGGGTCGCCCTCGGGCAGGAAGCGCTCGTCGCCCCACCACAGGTCGAGGCGGGTCCAGTCGACGGCGTCCCGGGCGGGGGCCGTCGCCAGCGCGGCCAGCAGGCCGTTGCCGTTGCGCCCGCCGGTGAGGACCACGGACGCGGAGCCCCGGGAGGCCTGCGCGTCCACGATCTTCGTGATGAGGCGGGCCGCGGCGGCCTGCGCCATCAGCTCCTTGTCGCGGTGCACGACCAGCTGCGGCGTGTTCACTTCGCCGTCGCCTTCTTCGCCGCGACCTTCTTGGCGGGAGCCTTCTTCGCCGAACCCGAACCCGAACCCGAGCCGCTACTGGAACCCGAACCCGAACCCGAACCCGAGCCGGAGGCAGAGCCGCCGGAACCCGAACCCGAGCCCGAAGCCGACGTCGAGGCCCGCTCGGACTCCGCGTCCTCGGCGTCCGCGTCCGCCTTCTTGGCCTCGGCCTTCTCCGCCTCCGCCTTGGCCTCCGCTTCCGCCTGGGCCTCGGCCTCCGCCTTCTCGGCCTCCGCGCTCAGCCGGTCCACGCCGAAGCGCAGCGCCGACGCGTAGGTGTCGTCCGGGTCGAGCCGGCGCAGTTCCTCCGCGATCAGCTCGGACGTCTCGCGCCGCTTCAGCGCGACCGCCCGGTCCGGCTGGCCCTCGATGGAGAGCGTCGCCAGCGAGCCGTCGGCGCGGTCCAGGACGATCGGGCCGCAGTCGGTGTGCATCCGGACGGCCGTCAGACCGGGGCCGGACGACAGCGACCGCTTCACCGGCACGTCGAGCCGGTCCGCGAGCCACATCGCCAGCAGCTCACAGCTCGGGTTGAACTCCTCGCCCTCCACCTCGACCCCGGCCACCTCACAGGTGACCTGGTCGAGAGCGGCGGCCAGCATCGAGCGCCAGGGCGTGATGCGGGTCCAGGAGAGGTCGGTGTCGCCCGGGGTGTAGGTGTCGGCGCGGGCGGTGAGGTCCCTGACCGGCTGCTCGGACGCGTAGGTGTCCGTCACCCGGCGCTGGGCCAGCGCGCCCAGCGGATCCTTCGCGGGGTCCAGCGGGGCCTCCACCGGCCACCAGACCACCACGGGGGCGTCAGGCAGCAGCAGCGGCAGCACCACCGACTGCGCGTGGTTGACGACTTCGCCGTACAGGCGCAGCACCACCGTCTCGCCGGTGCCGGCCTCGGCGCCCAGCTGGACCTCGGCGTCCAGGCGGGACGTCGTGCGGTCGCGGGAGGTGCGCGAGACGCGCCGGATGACGACGAGGGTGCGCGAGGGGTGCTCGCGGGAGGCGTCGTTCGCCGCCTTGAGGGCGTCGTACGCGTTCTCCTCGTCGGTGACGATGACCAGGGTGAGCACCATGCCGACGGCGGGTGTGCCGATGGCACGGCGGCCCTGCACCAGCGCCTTGTTGATCTTGCTGGCCGTGGTGTCCGTGAGGTCTATCTTCATGGCCGGCGCCAGCTCCGTCCGTCTCGCTCCAGCATCTCGTCCGCCTCGGTCGGTCCCCAGGTCCCGGACGCGTACTGGGCGGGCTTGCCGTGCTTGTCCCAGTACTGCTCGATCGGGTCGAGGATCTTCCAGGACAGCTCGACCTCCTCCGTGCGCGGGAAGAGGTTCGAGTCGCCGAGCAGCACATCGAGGATGAGCCGCTCGTACGCCTCCGGGCTGGATTCGGTGAAGGACTCGCCGTACGCGAAGTCCATCGACACGTCCCGGATCTCCATCGAGGTGCCGGGCACCTTCGAGCCGAACCGGACCGTGACGCCTTCGTCGGGCTGGACGCGGATGACGATCGCGTTCTTGCCCAGTTCCTCCGTCGCCGTGTGGTCGAAGGGGGAGTGCGGGGCCCGCTGGAAGACCACCGCGATCTCGGTGACCCGCCGCCCGAGCCGCTTGCCGGTGCGCAAATAGAAGGGGATGCCCGCCCAGCGGCGGTTGTCCACCTCCAGCTTCACGGCCGCGTAGGTGTCGGTCTTCGACTTGGGGTCGATGCCCTCCTCCTGGAGGTAGCCGACCGCCTTCTCGCCGCCCTGCCAGCCCGCCGCGTACTGTCCGCGCACGGTGTCGCGGCCGAGGTCCTTCGGCAGCCGCACCGCGCCGAGGACCTTGGTCTTCTCGGCGGCCAGCGCGTCCGCGTCGAAGGCCGCGGGCTCCTCCATGGCGGTGAGCGCCATCAGCTGGAGCAGGTGGTTCTGGATGACGTCACGGGCCGCGCCGATGCCGTCGTAGTACCCGGCCCGGCCGCCGATGCCGATGTCCTCGGCCATCGTGATCTGCACGTGGTCCACGAAGGACCGGTTCCAGATCGGCTCGAACATGGTGTTGGCGAAGCGGAGCGCCAGGATGTTCTGGACGGTCTCCTTGCCGAGGTAGTGGTCGATGCGGAAGACCTGGTCGGGCGCGAAGACCTCGTGGACGACCTTGTTCAGCTCCTCGGCCGACTTCAGGTTGTGGCCGAACGGCTTCTCGATCACCGCGCGCCGCCAGGAGCCGTTGCTCTGGTCGGCGAGACCGTGCTTCTTCAGCTGCTGGATGACCACGGGGAAGGAGCGTGGCGGGACCGACAGGTAGAAGGCGAAGTTGCCGCCCGTGCCCTGTGCCTTGTCCAGCTCGTCGATGGTGTCGCGCAGCCGCTCGAACGCGTCGTCGTCGTCGAAGGTGCCCTGGACGAAGCGCATCCCCTGGATGAGCTGCTGCCAGACCTCCTCACGGAACGGCGTGCGGGCGTGCTCCTTGACCGCGTCGTGGACCTCCTGGGCGAAGTCCTCGTTCTGCCATTCGCGGCGCGCGAAACCCACCAGGGAGAACCCCGGCGGCAGCAGCCCCCGGTTGGCGAGGTCGTACACGGCGGGCATCAGCTTTTTACGTGACAAATCGCCCGTGACGCCAAAGATGACCAGGCCCGACGGCCCCGCGATACGCGGGAGCCGTCGGTCTGCGGGGTCACGCAGCGGGTTGCTGCTCGACAACGTTTCAGCCCTCCGACGGGGCGAGGCGCTTGAGTTCCGCCTCGGTGGACTTGAGCAGGTCGTTCCAGGACGCCTCGAACTTCTCGACGCCCTCGTCCTCCAGGAGCTGCACCACGTCGTCGTACGAGATCCCGAGCTTCTCGACGGCGTCGAGGTCGGCGCGGGCCTGCGCGTACGTACCGACGATGGCGTTGCCGGTGATCTCGCCGCTCTCCTCGGTCGCCTGGAGAGTGGCTTCCGGCATGGTGTTCACCGTGTTCGGCGCCACCAGGTCGTCGACGTAGAGGGTCGGCTTGTAGGCCGGGTCCTTCACGCCCGTCGACGCCCACAGCGGACGCTGCTTGTTGGCGCCGGCGGCACCCAGCGGCGTCCAGCGGTCCGAGGAGAAGACCTCCTCGTACGCCTGGTAGGCGAGCCGGGCGTTGGCGACGGCGGCCTTGCCGCGCGCGGCGCGGGCCTCGTCGGTGCCCAGCGCGTCGATCCGCTTGTCGATCTCGGTGTCCACGCGGGAGACGAAGAACGACGCCACCGAGTGGATCAGCGACAGGTCGAGGCCGCGCTCCTTGGCCTTCTCCAGGCCGGCCAGGAAGGCGTCCATGACCTCGCGGTACCGCTCGAGCGAGAAGATCAGCGTGACGTTGACGCTGATGCCCAGGCCGATGACCTCGGTGATCGCCGGCAGACCCGCCTTGGTGGCCGGGATCTTGATGAGCGTGTTGGGCCGGTCGACCAGCCAGGCGAGCTGCTTGGCCTCGGCGACCGTCGCCTTGGTGTGGTGGGCCAGCCGAGGGTCGACCTCGATGGAGACCCGGCCGTCCTGGCCGCCGGTGGAGTCGAAGACCGGGCGCAGGATGTCGGCGGCGTCGCGGACGTCCGCCGTGGTGATCATGCGGATGGCCTCTTCCACGGTGACCCTGCGGGCCGCGAGGTCGGAGAGCTGCTGGTCGTAGCCGTCGCCCTCGCTGATCGCCTTCTGGAAGATCGACGGGTTGGTGGTGACGCCCACGACGTGCTGCTGGTCGATCAGCTCGGCGAGGTTGCCGGACGTGATCCGCTTGCGCGACAGGTCGTCCAGCCAGATCGCGACGCCCTCCTCGGAGAGGCGCTTGAGTGCGTCTGTCATGGAATTACATCTCCTACTGGTCGTGTATGGGCGTCAGCGCTGCGCGGCTTCGATGGATTCCCGCGCCTTCGCGGCCACGTTCTCGGCGGTGAAGCCGAACTCGCGGAAAAGGACCTTGCCGTCCGCGGAAGCACCGAAGTGCTCCAGGGAGACGATGCGGCCGGCGTCTCCGACGTACTTGTGCCAGGTGAGACCGATACCGGCCTCCACCGCGACCCGTGCCTTCACGGACGGCGGCAGCACGCTCTCCCGGTACCCCTGGTCCTGCTCCTCGAACCACTCCACCGACGGCATCGACACGACCCGGGTCGGTACGCCGTCCGACTGGAGCAGCTCGCGCGCCTCGACGGCGACGTGCACCTCGGAACCGGTGGCGATCAGCACGACCTCGGGCGTACCGCCGTCGGCCTCGAACAGGACGTACCCGCCCTTGGCGGCGTCGTCGTTCGCCTCGTACGTCGGCACGCCCTGGCGGGTGAGGGCCAGGCCGTGCGGGGCGCCCTTGCCGAAGACCTTCGTGTAGCGGCGGAAGATCTCGCGCCAGGCGATCGCCGTCTCGTTGGCGTCCGCGGGGCGGACCACGTTCAGGCCGGGGATCGCGCGCAGCGACGCCAGGTGCTCGACCGGCTGGTGGGTCGGGCCGTCCTCGCCGAGGCCGATCGAGTCGTGCGTCCACACGTAGGTGACCGGCAGGTGCATGAGCGCCGACAGCCTGACCGCGTTGCGCATGTAGTCGGAGAAGACGAGGAACGTACCGCCGTAGACACGGGTGTTGCCGTGCAGCGTGATGCCGTTCATCTCGGCGGCCATCGAGTGCTCGCGGATGCCGAAGTGCACGGTGCGGCCGTAGGGGTCCGCCTCGGGCAGCGGGTTGCCCGCCGGGAGGAACGAACTGTCCTTGTCGATCGTCGTGTTGTTCGAGCCGGCCAGGTCGGCCGAGCCGCCCCACAGCTCCGGGACGATCGCGCCGAGCGCCTGGAGCACCTTGCCCGAGGCGGCCCGGGTGGCGACACCCTTGCCGGTCTCGAAGACCGGGAGCTTCTCCTCCCAGCCGGCCGGCAGCTCGCCCGCGCTGATCCGGTCGAACTCGGCGGCCCGCTCGGCGTCGGCCGCGCGCCACCGCTGGAAGGACTCCTGCCAGGCCGCCTTGGCCTCGCGGCCGCGCTCCAGCGCCTGCCGGGTGTGCTTCAGGACCTCGTCGTCGACCTGGAAGGTCTGCTCCGGGTCGAAGCCCAGGACCCGCTTGGTCGCCGCGACCTCGTCGTCGCCGAGCGCCGAGCCGTGCGCGGCCTCGGTGTTCTGCGCGTTCGGGGCGGGCCAGGCGATGATCGAGCGCATCGCGATGAAGGACGGCTTGTCCGTCACCCGCTTCGCGGCCTCGATGGCGTCGTAGAGGGCGTGCGGGTCGAGGTCGCCGTCCGGCTTCGGGGCGACGCGCTGCACGTGCCAGCCGTACGCCTCGTAGCGCTCGGCGGTGTCCTCGGAAACGGCCGTCTCGGTGTCGCCCTCGATCGAGATGTGGTTGTCGTCCCACAGCAGGATCAGGTTGCCGAGGCGCTGGTGGCCCGCGAGCGAGGACGCCTCGGCGGAGATGCCCTCCTGGAGGCAGCCGTCACCGGCGATGGCGTAGATGTAGTGGTCGAAGGGCGACTCGCCCTGCGGAGCGTCCGGGTCGAAGAGACCGCGCTCGTAGCGGGCGGCCATCGCCATGCCCACCGCGTTGGCGACACCCTGGCCGAGCGGACCCGTCGTCGTCTCGACGCCCGCGGTGTGCCCGTACTCGGGGTGGCCGGGGGTCTTCGAGCCCCAGGTGCGGAACGACTTCAGGTCGTCGAGCTCCAGGCCGAAACCGGCGAGGAACAGCTGCGTGTAGAGGGTCAGCGACGAGTGACCCGCTGACAGCACGAAACGGTCGCGCGCGACCCACTCCGGGTCGGCGGGGTCGTGCCGCATCACCTTCTGGAAGAGGGTGTAGGCGGCAGGCGCCAGGCTCATCGCCGTACCGGGATGGCCGTTACCGACCTTCTGTACGGCATCGGCGGCCAGGACGCGGGCGGTGTCGACGGCCCGCTGGTCCAACTCGGTCCACTCGAGGTCTGTGGTGGTCGGCTTGGTGCTCACCCTGGGTCAGGGCTCCTCTCCACATGTTCGAATGCCGGTGCACGGGGCGCCCACCGGCCGTTGTCGAGCCTACCCCCGTGAGAACGCGCATTTTTTCGAGTCATTCCAGACTGCCGGGACTCTCGGGGATCCGCCTCTCGGCTGGTCACGATCGGCTTCGGCAACTGAATACGGAGCTGCTCATCCGAGTGCTCAATCGAGCCTTCCCGCGCCCTGACGAAGGGCCTCTCCAACACGACCCCACCCCCGCGAAGATCGGGGTGTGGGCAACGTCTACAGTGGCGTGGTACGCGCGGGCCTTTACCGGGACTTCACGGGGTGGGGCTTGCTGGGATGTCTCTGTAGGGGTGTGCGTGACGGCCGTCGAATCCCGTCCAGCGGGTGTGCTCGGTGCGAGCCGGAGCCCGAGTCACCGGCCGTTCGGGGCCCGTGTCAAAGCGTTCGTGGCGCTGACCAAGCCGCGGATCATCGAGCTTCTGCTCATCACCACCGTTCCGGTGATGTTTCTTGCCCAACAGGGCGTTCCCGACCTGACGCTGGTGCTGCTCACCTGCTTCGGCGGCTATCTCTCCGCGGGGGGCGCCAACGCGCTCAACATGTACATCGACCGCGACATCGACGCGCTCATGGACCGCACCTCGCAGCGGCCGCTGGTCACCGGCATGGTCAGCCCGCGGGAGTGTCTCGCCTTCGGCATCACCCTCGCCGTGGTCGCGACGCTGCTGTTCGGACTGACCGTCAACTGGCTGTCCGCCTGGCTCAGTCTCGGGGCGCTCCTTTTCTACGTGGTCGTCTACACGATGATCCTCAAGCGCCGCACCTCGCAGAACATCGTGTGGGGCGGCATCGCCGGCTGCATGCCGGTGCTGATCGGCTGGTCCGCGGTGACCGACTCGGTCTCCTGGGCGCCGGTCGTCCTCTTCCTGGTGATGTTCTTCTGGACGCCGCCGCACTACTGGCCGCTCTCCATGAAGGTCAAGGAGGACTACGCCCGGGTCGGTGTCCCGATGCTGCCGGTCATCGCCTCCAACAAGGTGGTCGCCAAGCAGATCGTCATCTACAGCTGGGTGATGGTCCTCGTCTCGCTGCTGCTGACGCCGCTCGGCTACACCGGCTGGTTCTACACGACGGTCGCGCTGGCCGCGGGCGGCTGGTGGCTCTGGGAGGCGCACGCCCTCCAGCACCGGGCGAAGTCCGAGCAGAGCGGCGGCAAGCTCAAGGAGATGCGGCTGTTCCACTGGTCCATCACCTATGTGTCGCTCCTCTTCGTGGCGGTCGCGGTGGACCCCTTCCTCCGCTAGTCCCCCCGCTGGTTCCCGCTCCTGCGGGGCACTGACGTCCGACGGGCGGGGTGCGTGGCCGATGCCACGCACCCCGCCCGTCGCCGTTGCGGCTACCCGTCGGTAGCATCCTGGCCATGGCAGACACAGAGCAGGACGAGAACCGGACCGACCCCAAGGCGGAGCGGACGGCCGCCAAGCTCGCCCGCCGGATCGAGACCTTCGCCGCCGCGCACGGCGGGGCCGAGGGCCAGGTCGCCTACCTCGGCGAGCGCGGCAGCCGGATCGTGCTGGTCGGCGCCGACGGCGACTGGGGCGACCTGGTGGCCCCCAGCCAGCCGATCGCCGAGCAGGCCGTGGCCAAGGCGGGCATCACCGTCCACGAGTCCTTCGACGGCGAGTTCGCGGCCAAGGTGCGCACCGGCCCCTACGAGTGGACGCGGATGGCCGGCATCCAGGTCGGCGGTCCGCGCAACGCGTGACGACGCCCGGCCCGCGGCATCCGTGAGCGGCCCGTGGTCCCGTCGGACGGGGAGTCCGGACGGGACCACGCGCGGCGCGAAAAATGGCCTGAAGCGACCTGAGGTGAAGGGGCGCGCAAGAGCCGCGCGGGCGCACGCCCGCGCGGCGCGACGGTCGGCCGCGGGTGCCGGCGGTCAGCCGCGGGTGCCGGCGGTCATCTCGGCCGCCGGGCCCGGCAGGTCCACCGGGCCGAGGACGTCGGGCCGCTCGCGCAGCGCCAGCAGCACCCGCAGCACCCCGATCCACACCAGGCCCGAGCCGAACATGTGCAGCCCGACCAGCAGCTCGGGCAGGTCGGTGAAGTACTGCACGTACCCGATCACGCCCTGCGCGAGCAGGATCAGGAACAGGTCGCGGGTGCGGTCCGACGGCTCCTTCGGGGCGTCCACCGCCCGCAGCACGAACCACAGGGCGAACGTCAGCGTGACCACGATCCACGCCAGCACGGCGTGCAGCTTGCTGACCGTCTCCCAGTCGAGCGGCATCCGCTCGACCTCGCTCGAGTCACCCGCGTGCGGTCCCGAACCGGTCACCACCGTGCCCACCGCGATCAGCAGCACCGACGCGGCGACCAGGAACCACACCAGCTGCCGCACCGCCTTGCCGACCACCGGACGCGGGGCGCCGTCACCCTCGCGGGTGCGCTGCCACATCACCGTCGCGACGGCGATGAGCGCCGAGGAGAGCAGGAAGTGGGCCGCGACCGTGTACGGGTTGAGGCCGACCAGCACCACGATCCCGCCGAGGACCGCGTTGCCCATCACCACCCAGAACTGCGCCCAGCCCAGCCGTGTCAGGCCGGGCCTGCGGGGCTTCTCGGAGCGGGCGGCGACGATCGCCCAGCCGACCGCCGCGCACAGCACGTACGTCAGCATCCGGTTGCCGAACTCGATGACGCCGTGCACGCCCATCGCGCTGGTCGTGGTGAGCGAGTCCTCCGTGCACTTGGGCCAGGTGGGGCAGCCGAGCCCGGAGCCGGTCAGCCGCACCGCGCCGCCGGTGACCACGATGGCCACCGACATGACGAGCGCGGCCAGCGCCGCCCGCCGCACGGTCCGGGGGGTCGGGGTCCAGCGCCCGGCGATGAAGGCGAGCGGGTTGCGTACGGCGGCCACGGCGTCGGCGCGGGTCAGGTTCGGCACGCCCACCATCGTAGGACGAGGCTTGTGCACGCTTTCACGAGGGTCCCTCGCGCCGCGCGGACCGCACCGCCACGGAGTCGCCGGTACCGGCTACTCCCAGCGGAAGAAGCGGCCCGCCGCGGCCAGCCCCACGACCGCCCACACCGCGAGGATCCCCAGGTCGCCCCAGGGCACGCCGGCGCCGTGCTGGAGCACGTCCCGCAGCCCGTCGGAGAGCGCCGAGACGGGCAGCAGCCCGAGCACGTCCTGGGCGCCGGGCGGGAACCTGTCCAGCGGCACGATCACCCCGCCGCCCACCAGCAGCAGCAGGAACACCAGGTTCGCGGCGGCCAGGGTCGCCTCCGCTTTCAACGTGCCCGCCATCAGCAGACCAAGCCCGGAGAACGCGGCCGTGCCCAGCACCAGCAGGAGCAGCACGGTGAACGGGTCGCCGTGCGGGGACCAGCCGAGGGCGAACGCGATCACCGTCAGCAGGATCACCTGGAGCACCTCGGTGACCAGCACGGAGAGCGTCTTCGCGGTCATCAGGCCCCAGCGCGGCAGCGGCGAGGCGGCCAGCCGCTTCAGGACGCCGTAGCGGCGCTCGAAGCCGGTCGCGATGGCCTGCCCGGTGAACGCCGTCGACATCACGGCCAGCGCCAGGATGCCGGGGGCGAGGAAGTCGACGGCCTCGCCCGCGCCGGTGTCCACGATGTCGACCAAGCTGAACAGCACCAGCAGCAGCGTGGGGATCACCACGGTCAGCAGGAGCTGCTCGCCGTTGCGCAGCAGCATCTTCGTCTCGAGGGCGGCCTGGGCCGCGATCATGCGGGGCAGCGGGGCGGCGCCGGGCCGTGGGGTGTACGGGCCTGCGGTGGTGGTCACGAGCGCAGCTCCTTGCCGGTCAGCTCCAGGAAGACGTCCTCGAGGGTGTGCCGCTCCACCGAGATGCGGTCCGGCATCACCCCGTGCTGGGCGCACCAGGACGTCACCGTCGCCAGCAGCTGCGGGTCCACCTCGCCCGCCACCCGGTACGAGCCGGGCGTCAGCTCGACGGCGCTCGAGTCCGGGGGGAGCGCCTTGAGGAGGGAGCCGACGTCGAGGCCGGGACGTCCGCCGAAGCGCAGGGTGTTCTCGGCGCCGCCCCGGCACAGCTCCTCGGGCGAGCCGTGGGCGATGACCTTGCCGGCGTCGATGATCGCGACGTCGTCGGCGAGCTGCTCGGCCTCGTCCATGTGGTGGGTGGTGAGGATGACGGAGACGCCGTCGGCGCGCAGGTCGCGCACCAGCTCCCAGGTGGCGCGGCGGGCCTGCGGGTCGAGTCCTGCGGTCGGCTCGTCGAGGAAGACCAGCTCGGGCCTGCCGACCACCGCCATGGCCAGCGCGAGGCGCTGCTGCTGCCCGCCGGAGAGCCGCCGGTAGGTGGTGCGGCCGCAGCCGCCGAGGCCGAGGCGTTCGATCAGCGCGTCCACGTCGAGCGGGTGGGCGTGCAGCCGGGCGACGTGCCGCAGCATCTCGTCGGCCCGCGCGCCGGAGTAGACCCCGCCGGACTGGAGCATCACCCCGATCCTGGGGCGCAGCTCACCCGCCTGGCGCACCGGGTCGAGCCCGAGCACCCGGACCGTGCCCGAGTCGGGCTTGCGGTATCCCTCGCAGGTCTCGACGGTGCTGGTCTTGCCCGCGCCGTTCGGACCGAGGACGGCGGTCACGCCCGCCTCGGCCACCAGGTCGAGGCCGTCCACCGCGGTGGTGGTGCCGTACCTCTTCACCAGGGCCTGCACCTGGACCACGGGCTCGCTTCGCATGGGTCCAGAGTCTAGGTTCGCTCCCCGGGCGCGGGAGCGGCGGGTGCGGGATCTCCACCCGAGGGGGGTTCCTCGGCCCGTGAGCGGTGCAGCGCGAGCCACCGCCGGGCGTACCCGACGGCGTCGGCGAGCGGGAACAGCCGGGTGTCGGCGGCGCCGACCCGGCCGCGCAGCACGGGCCGGTCCCGTTCGAAGTCGTGGCCGAGTTCGTCGAAGCGCTCGGAGGTGATCGACACCTCGGTCAGGGTCTCCCAGCCGCCGCCCGGCGCCGGACGGCCGACCGGGACCAGCGGTGCGGGGAGCCGGTACTCGGCGAGGTGGAAGCCGGTGCAGGTGTCGTAGTCGGTGCCCAGCATCAGCACCCGGGCGCCCAGCTCCTCCAGGCGGGCCAGCGGGCTGCGCTCACCGAGCCGGCAGTCGTGCGCGTGCCCCTCGACGACCTGGGCGGCCCGCGGCCCGACGGCGGCGAAGGAGGTGTGCGGGTGGGCGCTGCGCAGGGCGCCCGGCCAGGTGCGGACGGTCTCGGGGAGCACCCCGACGCCGTGCGAGCGGGTGGTGCGCGGGTCGTACGCGGGCATGGTGGCGCGGATCCGCTCCCACCACTGCTCGGGCACCGGGGGCCTGCTCCACAGCGCCGGGTCGGAGAGGTTCCCGGAGTGGGCGGGCACCACCAGGGTGCCGTCCGGGCCGATGGCGTCCAGGAGCCCCTGGACGACGGCGACGGGGCCGCCGTTGACCCAGCCGAGGCGGGAGAGGGCGGAGTGCACCAGCAGGGTGTCGCCACTCGCCACGCCGAGCAGGCGCAATTGGGTGGCGAGGCTGTCCCTGGTGACGAGGGGACCGGTCGGCGCGGGGGTCGGCATGGGGCCCGAGTCTCGTCGAAGGGGCCTGGTCACGCCAGTGGATTGATCGATCAAAGATCGTTTTCGCAGGTCAGATTAGGTAAACCTAAGTGACGCAGGGCACCGCCGGTCGGCCGGGCCGCGGCTTGCCCGCCCCTGAGGAATTACGCAACAATGGCGTTGTGAAAAACGTCGGCGAGGCTCGGGAGACCCCCACGGGGGCCCCGCAGGAGGAGCTCGCGACCGGTGAGCGGTCCACCCGCAACCGCGTCGCGCGATCCATCCTGGACCACGGCCCGTCCACCGTCACCGCCCTGGCGGGCCGCCTCGGCCTCACCCAGGCCGCCGTCCGGCGCCACCTGGACGCCCTGGTCGCCGACGACGTCGTGGAGGCACGCGAACAGCGGGTCTACGGAGCGCGCACCCGCGGCAGGCCCGCCAAGGTCTTCGCTCTCACCGACTGCGGCCGTGACGCCTTCGACCAGTCCTACGACAAGCTCGCCGCCGACGCGCTCCGCTGGATCCAGGAGCGCTGCGGCGGGGACGAGGCGATCGTCGCCTTCGCCCGCGCCCGGATCGCCGAACAGGCCGCCGCCTACCGCGAGGCCATCGCCGCCGCGGCTCCCGAGAACCGCACGGAAGCCCTGGCCAAGGCGTTGAGCGCGGACGGGTACGCTGCTACGGCGCGCAGCGCGCCGCTTCCCCAACGGGGTGAGCAGCTCTGCCAGCACCACTGCCCCGTCGCCCATGTCGCCGAGAAGTTCCCACAGCTCTGCGAGGCGGAGACGGAGATCTTCTCCCAGCTGCTCGGCACCCATGTCCAGCGGCTGGCGACCATCGCGCACGGTGACGGCGTCTGCACGACGTTCATCCCCAAGAATTCCCCGACCACCGATCACGCATCCGTAAGCACCGCCGGGAGGAACCCCGCATGACGCTCCCCATCGAGGAGACCGCTCACCCCGAGCTCGAGGGCCTGGGCACCTACGAATACGGCTGGGCCGACTCCGACGTGGCCGGTGCCTCTGCCAAGCGCGGGATCAACGAGGACGTCGTCCGCGACATCTCCGCCAAGAAGTCGGAGCCGGAGTGGATGACCAAGCTCCGGCTCAAGGGGCTGAAGCTGTTCGAGAAGAAGCCCATGCCGAACTGGGGCTCCGACCTCTCCGGCATCGACTTCGACAACATCAAGTACTTCGTGCGCTCCACGGAGAAGCAGGCGGAGTCCTGGGAGGACCTGCCCGAGGACATCAAGAACACGTACGACAAGCTCGGCATCCCCGAGGCGGAGAAGCAGCGCCTGGTGGCCGGTGTCGCGGCCCAGTACGAGTCCGAGGTCGTCTACCACCAGATCCGCGAGGACCTGGAGGAGCAGGGCGTCATCTTCCTCGACACCGACACCGCCCTGCGGGAGCACCCCGAGCTGTTCAAGGAGTACTTCGGCACGGTCATCCCGGTCGGCGACAACAAGTTCGCGTCGCTGAACTCGGCCGTGTGGTCCGGCGGTTCCTTCATCTACGTGCCGAAGGGCGTGCACGTCGAGATCCCGCTCCAGGCGTACTTCCGCATCAACACCGAGAACATGGGCCAGTTCGAGCGGACCCTGATCATCGTCGACGAGGGTGCCTACGTGCACTACGTCGAGGGCTGCACCGCGCCGATCTACAAGTCGGACTCGCTGCACTCCGCGGTCGTCGAGATCATCGTCAAGAAGAACGCGCGCTGCCGCTACACGACCATCCAGAACTGGTCGAACAACGTCTACAACCTGGTCACCAAGCGCGCCGTCGCCTACGAGGGCGCCACCATGGAGTGGGTCGACGGCAACATCGGCTCCAAGGTGACCATGAAGTACCCGGCCGTCTACCTGATGGGCGAGCACGCCAAGGGCGAGACGCTCTCCATCGCCTTCGCGGGCGAGGGCCAGCACCAGGACGCCGGCTCCAAGATGGTCCACATGGCGCCGAACACGTCGTCGAACATCGTCTCGAAGTCGGTGGCGCGCGGCGGCGGCCGGACCTCCTACCGCGGTCTCGTCGAGATCGGCGAGGGCGCCCACGGCTCCAAGTCGAACGTCCTCTGCGACGCCCTGCTCGTCGACACGATCTCGCGCTCCGACACGTACCCGTACGTCGACGTCCGCGAGGACGACGTCTCCATGGGCCACGAGGCGACCGTCTCCAAGGTCTCGGACGACCAGCTGTTCTACCTGATGAGCCGCGGTCTGACCGAGTTCGAGGCGATGGCGATGATCGTGCGCGGCTTCGTCGAGCCGATCGCGAAGGAGCTGCCGATGGAGTACGCCCTCGAACTCAACCGGCTGATCGAGCTGCAGATGGAAGGCGCGGTCGGCTGAGCGCCCGCCGCACCGTCCCGCCCCTCCCGTCCTAGAAAGCGAGCACTACGACAGCCATGGCTGAGGCTCAGAACTCCCCGGTGGGCTCCACCACCGCCGGCGCCATCGCGGTGGCCGCCGAGTCGACCGTCGCCACCCGCATGAGCGCGCCCCCCTCCTACGACGTCACGGACTTCCCGGTCCCGCACGGCCGTGAGGAGGAGTGGCGGTTCACCCCGCTGGAGCGCCTGCGCGGACTGCACGACGGCACCGCCGTCGCGACCGGCGAGGGCGTGAAGGTCGCCGTCGAGGCCCCCGAGGGCGTCACCGTCGAACTGGTCGGCCGCGACGACGCCCGGATCGGCCGCGGCGGCGTGCCCGCCGACCGGGTCGCCGCCCAGGCCCACTCGGCGTTCGAGCAGGCCGGCGTGGTCACCGTCCCCAAGGAGACGGTCCTCACCGAGCCGGTCCGCATCACCGTGCACGGCGAGGGCGGGGTCGCCTACGGCCACCAGATCATCGAGCTGGGGGCCTTCGCCGAGGCCGTCGTCGTCATCGACCACACCGGTGACGCGGTGCTCGCCGCCAACGTCGACTACCTCCTCGGCGACGGCGCCAAGCTCACCGTCGTCTCCGTCCAGGACTGGGACGACAAGGCCGTCCACGTCGGCCAGCACAACGCGCTGATCGGCCGCGACGCCTCCTTCAAGTCCGTCGTCGTCACCTTCGGCGGCGACCTGGTCCGGCTGCACCCGCGGGTCGCCTACGCGGGACCCGGCGGCGAGGCCGAACTCCTCGGCCTGTACTTCACCGACGCCGGGCAGCACCAGGAGCACCGCCTGCTCGTCGACCACAACACCCCGCACTGCACCTCGAACGTCGTCTACAAGGGCGCCCTCCAGGGCCAGGACGCGCACGCGGTGTGGATCGGCGACGTGCTGATCGAGGCCAGGGCCGAGGGCACCGACACCTACGAGATGAACCGCAACCTCGTCCTCACGGACGGCGCGCGGGTCGACTCGGTGCCGAACCTGGAGATCGAGACCGGCGAGATCGTCGGCGCCGGACACGCCTCCACCACCGGCCGCTTCGACGACGAACAGCTGTTCTACCTGATGGCGCGCGGCATCCCCGAGCAGGACGCCCGCCGCCTCGTGGTCCGCGGCTTCTTCGCCGAACTCGTCCAGCAGATCGGCGTCCCCGACATCGAGGAGCGCCTCCTCGCGAAGATCGCGCAGGAGCTGGAGGCGTCGGTCTGATGACCACCTTCGTACGCGCCTGCGAGCTGGGCGAGCTGGACGAGGACACCCCCAGACGGGTGGAACTCGACGGCACGCCGGTCTCGGTCGTCCGCACCGGGGGAGAGGTGTACGCCATCTACGACATCTGCTCCCACGCGAACGTCTCGCTCTCCGAGGGCGAGGTGGAGGACTGCCAGATCGAGTGCTGGCTGCACGGCTCCGCGTTCGACCTGCGCACCGGCAAGCCGTCCGGCCTGCCCGCGACGCGACCCGTTCCCGTATACCCCGTAAAGATCGAAGGGGGCAGCGTCTTCGTCGACGTCAGCGCCTCCCTCACCCAGGAGTCCTGAGGCACCCATGGCAACGCTTGAAATCCGAGACCTGCACGTCACCGTCGAGGCCGACAACGCCACGAAGGAGATCCTCAAGGGGGTCGACCTGACCGTGAAGCAGGGCGAGACGCACGCCATCATGGGCCCCAACGGCTCCGGCAAGTCGACCCTCGCCTACTCCCTCGCCGGCCACCCCAAGTACACCGTCACCGGCGGCACCGTGCTGCTCGACGGCGAGGACGTCCTGGAGATGTCCGTCGACGAGCGCGCCCGCGCGGGCCTGTTCCTGGCGATGCAGTACCCGGTCGAGGTGCCCGGCGTCTCCGTCTCGAACTTCCTGCGCACCTCCGCCACCGCGATCCGCGGCGAGGCCCCCAAGCTGCGCACCTGGGTGAAGGAGGTCAAGGAGGCCATGCAGCGCCTCCACATGGACCCCGCCTTCGCCGAGCGCAACGTCAACGAGGGCTTCTCCGGCGGTGAGAAGAAGCGCCACGAGATCCTCCAGCTGGAGCTGCTCAAGCCGAAGATCGCGATCCTCGACGAGACCGACTCCGGGCTGGACGTCGACGCCCTGCGCGTCGTCTCCGAGGGCGTGAACCGGGTCCGTGAGACCGGCGAGGTCGGCACCCTGCTGATCACCCACTACACGCGCATCCTGCGCTACATCAAGCCCGACCACGTCCACGTGTTCTCCGGCGGCCGGATCGTCGAGTCCGGCGGCGCCGAGCTCGCCGACACGCTGGAGAACGAGGGCTACGAGGCGTACACGACGAAGGGCGGCGCATCCGCGTGACACAGATGCCGGGCCTCCTCGACACCGAGGCGATCCGCAAGGACTTCCCCATCCTGGACCGTCAGGTCCACGACGGGCGCAAGCTCGTGTACCTGGACAACGCGGCGACCTCGCAGAAGCCGCGCCAGGTGCTGGACGCCCTGAGCGAGTACTACGAGCGGTACAACGCCAACGTCCACCGCGGTGTGCATGTGCTCGCCGAGGAGGCCACGGCACTGTACGAGGGCGCGCGGGACAAGGTCGCCGCCTTCGTCAACGCGCCCAGCCGCGACGAGGTGATCTTCACCAAGAACGCCTCCGAGTCCCTCAACCTCGTGGCGAACATGCTCGGCTGGGCCGACGAGCCCTACCGGGTCGACCACGAGACCGAGATCGTCATCACGGAGATGGAGCACCACTCCAACATCGTGCCGTGGCAGCTGCTCGCGCAGCGCACCGGCGCGAAGCTGAAGTGGTTCGGCCTCACCGACGACGGCCGCCTCGACCTGTCGAACATCGAGGAGGTCATCAACGAGAAGACGAAGATCGTCTCCTTCGTGCTGGTCTCCAACATCCTCGGCACCGTCAACCCGGTCGAGGCCATCGTGCGCAGGGCCCAGGAGGTCGGCGCGCTGGTCTGCATCGACGCCTCGCAGGCCGCCCCGCACATGCCGCTCGACGTGCAGGCGCTCCAGGCCGACTTCGTGGCCTTCACCGGCCACAAGATGTGCGGTCCGACCGGCATCGGCGTCCTGTGGGGCCGCCAGGAGCTGCTGGAGGACCTGCCGCCGTTCCTCGGCGGCGGCGAGATGATCGAGACGGTGTCGATGCACTCGTCGACCTACGCTCCCGCGCCGCACAAGTTCGAGGCCGGCACCCCGCCGATCGCGCAGGCGGTCGGGCTCGGCGCCGCCATCGACTACCTCGACGCGATCGGCATGGACAAGATCCTCGCCCATGAGCACGCGCTCACGGAGTACGCGGTGCGCCGGCTCGCGGACGTCCCCGACCTGCGGATCATCGGCCCGACCACGGCCGAGGACCGGGGCGCCGCGATCTCGTTCACCCTGGGTGACATCCACCCGCACGACGTGGGGCAGGTCCTCGACGAGGAGGGCATCGCGGTCCGGGTCGGCCACCACTGCGCGCGGCCGGTCTGCCTGCGGTACGGAATTCCCGCGACCACGCGAGCGTCGTTCTATCTGTACTCCACGCCGGCCGAGATCGACGCTCTGGTCGACGGCCTGGAGCACGTACGGAACTTCTTCGGCTGAGGGGCGTGCTGAGATCGTGAAGCTGGACTCGATGTACCAGGAAGTCATCCTGGACCACTACAAGCACCCGCACGGGCGTGGTCTGAGGGACGGCGACGCCGAGGTGCACCACGTCAACCCGACGTGCGGCGACGAGATCACCCTGCGTGTGAAGTACGACGGCACGACGATCACGGACGTCTCCTACGAGGGACAGGGCTGCTCGATCAGCCAGGCGTCCGCGTCGGTCCTCAACGACCTGCTGGTCGGCAAGGAGCTGACGGACGCGCAGAAGATCCAGGAGACCTTCCTGGAGCTGATGCAGTCCAAGGGCAGGATCGAGCCCGACGACGCGATGGAGGAGGTACTGGAGGACGCGGTCGCGTTCGCCGGAGTCTCCAAGTACCCGGCCCGGGTCAAGTGCGCACTGCTGAGCTGGATGGCTTGGAAGGACGCGACGGCCCAGGCGTTCGAAAGGAAGACGGCATGAGCGACACCGAGACCATCGAGATGAAGCCCGCCTCGGAGGAGGAGGTCCGCGAGGCCCTGCTCGACGTCGTCGACCCGGAACTGGGCATCGACGTCGTCAACCTCGGCCTGATCTACGGCGTGCACATCGACGACGCGAACATCGC
The DNA here is from genome assembly GCF_005222485.1 of Streptomyces griseoviridis. Taxonomy (NCBI): domain Bacteria; kingdom Bacillati; phylum Actinomycetota; class Actinomycetes; order Kitasatosporales; family Streptomycetaceae; genus Streptomyces; species Streptomyces griseoviridis. The sequence goes on along the minus strand of NZ_CP029078.1, from coordinate 2,291,335 downwards.
GACCATCGACATGACCCTGACGTCGGCGGCCTGCCCGCTGACCGACGTCATCGAGGACCAGGCCAAGTCCGCCACCGACGGCCTCGTGAGCGAACTGCGCATCAACTGGGTCTGGATGCCGCCGTGGGGCCCGGACAAGATCACGGACGACGGCCGGGAGCAGCTGCGGGCGTTGGGGTTCAACGTCTGAGCACCACCGGCTGACCGCCGGCCCGGTGCCCGAGGTCCGATCTCCGAGGCCCGGGGTCCGGCCGAGCGTGTCGGTCCGGGCGTCGGCTGAGGCGCGGACACGAACGGCCACACCCGCGCGGGTGTGGCCGTTCGGTCGTCTCCGACCCGGGCGGGGAGAACCCTAGGCCACCCCGTCCACCAGCCGGAACGCCGAGTCGGCGCGGTAGAGGGCGCTGTGCTGGACCGGGTCGAGGCGGACCCGGAAGTCGCGGTGGCGCAGGAAGCGGCCGGGGAAGTTCACCGACTCCAGCATGATCGCGCCGGGGGCCGAGCCGGTGCGCGGGCAGAACGTGGCGTCCTTCTCGAACAGGGCCGAGCCGTCGTCGGGTTCCGCGCGCAGCACGAAGTCGCGGTGGCGCAGGTAGCCGCCGCCGGCGGTCGCGAAGGAGTAGCAGGAGCTGTCCGCGAGGCCCTTGACCAGCTTGAAGGTCGCGTCCCCGCGGGCCTGCGCCGAGCCGACCGGGTCGAGCCGCACCAGGCCGCCCGCGACGTGCCAGAAGCGGTCCGGGTGGTTGACCGAGCGGACCGAGCGCCACGGGACGGCGGGCTTCGGCGCCGTCGGCGAACCCGGGTGCGGCGCGGGCGACGTGGCGGGGGCTGTGGGTCCTGGCGGGGTGGCGGGCCGGTGGGTCGGGGCGGGCGCGGTCCGCGGTGCGCGCCCGCCGTCCGGCGCCTGCTGGTCCGTCTCGCCCGCGGGGGACGCGGCCTCGCTCGGGGAGGGGGAGCCGAAGGAGATCAGGCCGGGCGCGGTGACCTGGTCCGAGGGAGCGGGAGCGGCGGTGGCCCGCTCGGGGCGGTCACGGTCGCGGGCCGTGACGGATATCGCGGTCGCGCAGGCGGCGACGGTGGCCAGCGCGAGCACGCCGGCCAGCCAGAGTCTTCGGGTGCCTGGCGTGCGGGAGGTGTCGGGGGTCCAGCCGGTCTCCCACGGGCGGTCCTGCGGGGGCCGGGGTGTCTCTTCAGGCATGCGGAATTCCTCCAGCGGCGCCCGAGGCGGCGGCCGGGGATGTGAGGGGGGCGTAGGTGAGCGGTGAAACACTAGTGGAGCCCGTGGGGTGCGGGGAGCCGTTTCAGCGAGCGGTTTCCATGAATGTTGAACTTTCCTGCGTAACTCCGTGTCTCCGTAACTCCCGCCCGCAGGACAGGAGTTGACGGCCGGATCCGGACGGTCTGCGGCCTCCGTTCGTTATGTACGCTCGTCCACATGGGATATCTGTTGCTCGGCGCGGCCATCGCCGCCGAGGTCGGCGCGACGACCGCCATGAAGTACACCGACGGCTTCAGCAGGCTGGGCCCCTCGCTGCTGACCGTCCTCGGATATGTCGTCTCCTTCGCCCTGCTTGCCCAGACCCTCAAGACGGTCTCCATCGGCAGCGCCTACGCGATCTGGTCCGGCGCCGGCACCGCCGCCATCGCCACCATCGGCGTGGTCTTCCTCGGCGAGGGGATGACGGTGACCAAGGCCGCCGGGATCGCCCTGATCATCGTCGGAGTGGTCGTCCTCAACCTGGGCGGCGCGCACTGATGGCCCGCCGCCACGACCCCGACCGGCGCCAGCGGATCATCGACGCCGCGATCCGCGTCGTCGGCGCGAAGGGCATCGCCGGACTCAGCCACCGCTCCGTCGCGGCCGAGGCCGACGTGCCGCTCGGCTCGACCACCTACCACTTCGCCACCCTCGACGACCTCATGGTGGCCGCCCTGCGCCAGGCCAACGAGGGCTTCGCCAACCTCCTCGCCGCCCGCGGGGCGCTCACCGACCCGGACACCGACCTGGCCGCCGAACTCGCGGGACTGCTCGGCGAGTGGCTCGGCGGCGACCGCGCCGGCGTCGAGCTGGAGTACGAGCTGTACCTGGCCGCCCTGCGCCGCCCCGCGCTGCGCCCGGTGGCCGCCGCCTGGGCGGACGACCTCGCCGCCCGCCTGGCCGCCCGCACCGACCCCGCCACCGCCCGCGCCCTGGTGGCCGTCCTGGACGGCGTCTGCCTCCAGGTCCTGCTCACCGACACGCCCTACGACGAGGCGTACGCCCGGGACGTCCTCACGCGGGTGGCCGGCGGGCGGCGATGAGCGCCCGGGGGGCGGGAGCGACGGTCACCGGGCGGGCCCGCCGGGTGGCTCGCCGCTTCTCCACGGGGTTCCGGCGGGCGGCCCGACCGGCTCCTGAGACATCGCCGTCGTGAGTTCGCCTCGGCCCGCCCCGGCCGGTTAGGTTGCCCTCATGACCGACACGACTGCTCCTCGCACCACCGGCGCCGTGGCCGCCGGCCTCGCCACGATCGCCGCCGACGGCACCGTTCTCGACACCTGGTTCCCCGCGCCCGCGCTGGCCGAGGAGTCCGGCCCGGCCGGCACCGAGCGGCTGGACGCCGACCGGACCCGTGAACTGCTCGGCGAGCACGGCGTGGCGGCCCTCGGCAAGGACGACATCCGTGGCGTCGAGATCGTCGCGGTCCGTACGGTCATCGCCTCCCTCGACGACAAGCCCCTCGACACCCACGACGTCTGGCTCCGCCTCCACCTGCTCTCGCACCGCCTGGTCCGGCCCAACGAGCAGAACCTGGACGGCATCTTCGGCTTCCTCGCCAACGTCGTCTGGACCTCCCTCGGCCCGGTCGCCGTGGACACCCTGGAGACCGTCAGGCTCGCCGCCCGCGCCCGCGGTCTGCACCTCGGGGTGACCGGCGTCGACAAGTTCCCGCGCATGACGGACTACGTGGCCCCGGCCGGTGTCCGGATCGCCGACGCCGACCGGGTCCGCCTCGGCGCCCACCTCGCCGCGGGCACCACGGTCATGCACGAGGGCTTCGTCAACTTCAACGCGGGCACCCTCGGCACCTCCATGGTCGAGGGCCGGATCTCGCAGGGTGTCGTCGTCGGCGACGGCGCCGACATCGGCGGCGGCGCGTCCACGATGGGCACCCTCTCCGGCGGCGGCAAGGAGCGCGTCCGGATCGGCGAGCGCAGCCTGGTCGGCGCCGAGGCGGGCGTCGGCATCGCGCTCGGCGACGACTGCGTGGTCGAGGCGGGCCTCTACCTCACCGCCGGCACCAAGGTCACGCTGCCCGACGGCCAGATCGTCAAGGCCCGCGAGCTGTCCGGCGCCGACAACATCCTGTTCCGCCGCAACTCCGTCACCGGCACCGTCCAGGCCGTGCCGAACAACGCGGAGTGGGCCGGTCTCAACGACGTGCTGCACAGCCACAACTGAGCTTCCCCCGCCCCTGAGCGCCCCCTCGACCCCGGTCGGCGGGGCGCTCGGTCGTCCGACGGCGTGGGGCGAGCCGCTGGGCGCCGCCGGTGTCGCGGGTGCCCGCCGGGGCGGACCGGGGTGAACGGGGAAGTCGGCCGTGCCGCGTCGCTTGACCTCAACCTCCCTTGAGGTCGCACGGTGGTTTCATGACGAAGCGCATCGACACCTACCCCGACCTCACCGACCCGCGCGTCACCGCCCCCTTCTTCAGCACCTGGCGCGTCGGCACCCCGGAGCGCCAGCGGCAGGCCGTGGAGGCGATCGCCCACGCCTGGCAGTCCCGGCCCTGGCCGGCCGACACCCTGCTCGGCTACCACGTCTACACCGGTCTCGACGGCTCCACCCTGCTGCACTACTCGCAGTGGGCCTCCGAGCAGGACTACGAGGCGTTCGTGAAGGTCCACCGGCAGGAGCGCGTCGACGAGATCGACACCGCCGTCCCCGGCATCGAACGCCTCGGACTCGGCCGCTTCCGGCGCTACCGCAGCCTCGGCCAGGACGGCCGGGGCGGGCGGGTGCCCGGGTGCGTGGTGGTCGTCGACGTCCACTTCGAGGGGCCGGACCCGGACCGGCAGCGGGCCTGGGTCGACGCCGTCGCCGACGCCCTCGCGCACGATCCGGAGCCCGCGCCCGGCGGTGTCGCCGCCCACTTCCACCTCTCCACCGACGGCACCCGCGTCCTCAACTACGCCGAGTGGGAGAGCGCGGACGCCCATGCCGACGCCCTCGCCGCACCCGGCGAAGGCGTCGGCTCCCCGACCGACCGCTGGCGGCGCGTACGGGACTGGCCGGGCCGCAGGAGCAGCACGGTCGGCCGGTACGAACACGCGCTTGGCCTCGTCCCCGACTGACCGCCTCGCGCGCCCGGCCTTCGGACGCCGCGACGATGGACGGCGTGACGGCGTGACGGCGTGACGGCGTGACGGCGTGACGGTGTGACGGTGTGACGGCGGACGGTGTGACGGTGTGACGGTGTGACGGTGTGACGGCGTGACGGTGTGACGGTGTGACCGACCGGGCCTCGTGATCCGGACGTCGTGCCCTACGGGCAGAAGCGCAGCACCTGCGGGTCGTGGTCGCTGATCTGGTCGTGGAACTCCGCGTTGATGTGCACGCTGTCGTACGCGAAGGCGCGGTCGCGGCGGATCGACGGGCTGATCAGGATCTGGTCAAGGACCTGCTGGTTGCCCTGGTAGTCGTAGGTGTAACGCTCGTTCCTGGGAAGGGACTTGATCGCCGACCAGAGCGCGCCGCCGCCCTCGAAGGCCGTCGTGGTCCGCGAGAACTCGAAGTCGTTCAGGTCGCCGAGCGCGATGACGTCCGCGTCCTTCTGCGCCGCGAGGACGCTCCTGGCGAACGAGTTCACCAGTGTCGCCTGGGCGTGCCGCTGGACCTCCGAGCCGCGCGTCGGGGGCTGGTACTGCGAGGTCAGCCCCTGGTCGCCGCCCTTGGAGTTGAGGTGGTTGGCGATCACGAAGACCGTCCGCCCGCGGAAGACGAACTCGCCCACCAGCGGCTTGCGGCTGTTCGTCCACGCGGCGTCCGCCGGGGCGATCCGGCCGGGGGAGACCGTCAGCCGGGCCTTGCCGCGCGCCGCGGTGACCCCGACCGGGGTGGTCGCGTCGCCGCCCGCGCGGTCCGTGAAGGAGACCCGCCGCGGGTCGAAGAGGAACACCTGGCGGATGTTGCCGCCGGGCTCGCCGCCGTCCTGGTCGTCGACCGGGTCGATCGAACGCCAGTCGTACCTGGGGCCGCCGGCCGCGACGATCGCGTCGACCAGCCTGCCCACCGTCACGTCGGCGGCGACGACGCCGTCGTCCGCGGGGCCGTCGTTGTCCTGGATCTCCTCCAGGGACACCACGTCGGGCGAGCGCAGGTTGCCGACGATCGCGGCGGCGTGCGCCTCGAACGTGGTGTCGCCCGGGTCCAGGTTCTCGACGTTGTACGTCGCGACCGCCAGCTCCGCGGGCGCCTGCCGCTTCGTCGTCTCCCGCTCCAGGCCACCCCTCCCGAGCGTGCCCAGCTCGTTCGCGACGAGGGTGTAGCCGCCGTACGCGTTGAAGTCCAGCGGGCCGGTCGTGGCGCCCTTCAGGGTGTCGCCGACGTCGGCCACCGGGAAGTCGGCGCCGGCGCCGAGCGACTGGATCTGCAGACGGCCGGTGTTCTGCGCCGTGTACGAGCCGTAGACGGAACCGCCGCGCGCGCCGCGGTTCTCCGACGGCTTCACCGTCACCCACAGCTCGGCGTACGGGTCGCTCGCCGTGATCACCCGGACGTCCCTGACCTGGACGTTCATGCCCTCCAGGGACTCGTAGCGGTCCAGCGCGTACGTCGAGGGGCGGAGCGTCAGGCCGTTGATCGAGCCGTGCGCGGCACTGTCACCCGCAGGGGTGTACCGGGAGGGCACCGAACGGGCGTCGACGACCGCCGGGGCCGGCACCTCGTTCCCCGTGGAGACGGTGGTGACCGCCGGTCCGGTGATCTCCGTGAGGGACTGGTTTCCGGACGAAGTGCCGCCCGGGACGTACTCGGAGACGGTGCCGCTCACGGTGACGGAGTCTCCGACGGCGACCTGCGGGACCGAGCCGGTGAAGACGAAGACGCCCTCGCTGGTGGCGGGATTCCCGTCCGGAACCGGGTCCTGGTACCAGAAGCCCTTGGCCGAGCCGCGGCTGCGCACCCCGGTGACGATCCCGGGCACGTCGGCGACCGTCCGGCCCGCGTACGGCGAGATCCGGGTGGTGCCCTGGAGGTCGTGGATGCGCACGGTGTCGGCGTGCGCGGCTGGGGTCAGGACGAGTGTGGACGCGGCGGAACAGACCGCGGCGACGGTCAGCGCGGCGAGACGGGCGGACGACGTGCTCGGCAAGGTGATCCCTCCGGAGGCGTCAGGGACGCCGGAACGAGGCGGAACGGGAACGCCGGGAGCCGCGACCGGCGGGGCGCCGGACGCGGCGGGGACGCGCGTGGAACCTACAGCGGAACGGAGCCGTCACCCGCCACTTCCCTCACCCTTCCGCCGCCTTTCCCTGCCTTTCCCCGCGCGTCCGTCCCGTCACCGTTTCTCCGTTTCCTCGTTTCCCCGTTTCCCCGCACGTCAATGCCGGTCCCGGCCGCGCTCGTTGTCGTGGTTTCGGCCATGTACGGTGGCTGACCAGCAGATGAACCGGGCGGCATGGTCCCAAACCCGTCTAGGCTGAGCGGCTGAGACTTTCACGGCCCGAGGAGAACCAGCCGATGCCAGACAGCTCCCCCCTGCCGCCCGTGCGGCTGCACTCCGAAGCGGAGCTCGCGCGGGACGCGCTGTCCACGCCCCTGCTCTCCCGGGCCGCCCTGCTCGCCCGCTGGGCCGGACCCGACACCCGCGTCGACGCCGGCGGCGGCCTCGTCGAGGAACAGCTGCCCGCCGCCGCCGAGGCCCTCGGCCTGACCGGCGACGACGCCGTCGCCCACGCGAGCGAGGCCTGGCGGGTCGCCGTCGACACCGGCCTGGTGGAGATCTCCGACGGCGACGGCGACGACGGTGACGACGACAGCGACGGCACCGTCACCCAGGGCGAGGACCTCGCCCTGCTGGCCGGCGGCTCCCCGCACGACGTGCTCGGCATCTGGCTCGCCGCCCTCGACACCGTCCTCGCCGACGCCGCCGTACCCGACCTCGACGGAGTGCTCGACGCCGTCGGGGGCGAGGACGGCGCCGGTGATCTCGACCTCAGCGGGCTCGACTGGGACCCGGAGGCGGAGGCCGAGTTCCTCGACGGCGTCCTCGGCAACCTCTACCTGCTCACCGTCACCGAGGAAGGCCCCGGGGACGCCCCCGTCCCGCTGCCCGCCCTCGCCGCCTCGATGATCGTGCCCAGCGACATGGGGGAGCCCACCAACGACGTGCTGGAGCAGGTCTCGGACGCGATGATGCGGCTCGACGACCAGTTCAGGCTGCTCGAACCGGTCGGCCTGGTCGAGTACCAGCCCGTCGACGAGGCGCTGATGGCGGACGCCGACGAGGAACCCGCCGCACCCGTCGACGACACCGACGTCTCCCGCTACGGCATGGTGCGCCTCACCCCGCTCGGCCGCTACGGGCTGCGCGCCCGGCTCCTGGAGGCCGGCCACGAGGCGCCCGCCGTCGGGGAGTTGGCCGACAAGGGCGCCGACGCGCTCCTCGACGGCACCGCGACCTTCCCGCAGGCCGCCGCCCAGGCCGAGATCGACCAGTGGGTACGGCGCCGCGCCCCGCTCGACGCGGCCCGCGACCTGCTCACCGCCGCCCGCGGCCAGGACACCGCGGCCCCGCTGCGCAGGCTCCACTGCCAGCAGGCACTCTCGCTGGTCGGCGCCGAGGCCGAACCCGCGCTGCGCGAGGTCCTCGACGACCCCGAACTCGGCGGCCTCGCCCGGGTCTGGCTCACCGAGAACGGCTGCGCGGACGTCCCCGCGCCCTCCGAGGACCTGATCTTCTGGCTGACCATCGACACCATCGCCGCCCAGCTCGCCGCCGAGGGCAACTCCGAGGAACTGCGCGCCCTGGTCGAGGGGTTGGCGGCGCAGCACGGCGGGTTCTTCACCGCGGCCTGGCGGGTGGAGCATCCCGCCACCGCCGATGTCCTGGAGGCGATGGGACGACTGCACCCGGACAAGCGGATCGCCAAGGAGGCCCGCAAGGCGGCCTTCAAGGCCCGCTCCCAGCACGGGAGTTGACGACCCCGGCGGACCGCGCTCGGCGGGCGCGTCCAACCGGGCGGAGGGGGTCCGAGCTGGTCCCGAGCGGCGGGTAATTACCTCGCCCACCTCCCCGCACCCCTCCTACAGTGGGTGCACGGCGTCCCACCAGGCTCAGTGGGACGCCTGCCCCGGCCGGGCGTGGCCCGCACTTCAAACGGGGGGTGCGGGCCGCGTCCTTCCCGGGCCGGGTCTTGCCGGGCCGGTCATTGCCGGGCCGCGCCTTTGCCGGGCCGGGTCCTTCTCGGGCGGGGGTCCCCCGGGTCGCGCCGGTCCTTCCCGAGCGGGTGTTCCCAGGTCGTGCCGGTCCTTCCCGGGCTGTCTCTCTCCCGCGCGGGTCCTTCCCGGGCCGCGCCTTTGCCGCGCCGGGTCCTTCCCGTTCGGGTCTTCCCCGCGTTGCGCACGCTCCTTTCCGGGTGGATCCTCCTCGCGCGCCGAGACGGACCCTTGTCGCCCCGCGAACTGACATCTAACATTTCAGTTCATGGAGCCTCTGCGACCCGTCCGGCGCACCCTGCTCAGGGACCGCGCCTACGCATCGATCCGGGACGCCATCGTCGCCGGGCGGATCGAGCCCGGCGCGGTGGTGCGGGACGCCGACCTCGCCGAGCGGCTCGGCCTGTCCCGGGCCCCGGTGCGGGAGGCGTTCTCACGCCTCGTCGACGAGGGGCTGCTGGAGAGCAAGCCGCAGAGCTACACCCGGGTGACCCCGGTCGTCGCCGCCGACGTACGGGACGCGGCCGCCGTCGTCGGCGCCATGCACGAACTGGCCACCCGGGTCGCGGTGCCCCGGCTGGCCGCCGCCGACATCCGGGCGATGCGCGCGGCCAACGAGCGGTTCGCCGCCGCCGTCACCGCGGGCGACGTGGACGGGGCGCTGCGCGCCGACGACGCCCTGCACGACGTGCTGGTGCGGGTCGCCGCCAACCGCGCCGCCGCGGCCACCATCACCCGCCACACCCCGCTCGTGCGCCGACTGGAGCGCAACCGCTTCGGTGAGGGCGGCAACTGCCGTTCAGCCGGTCTGCACGAGCAGTTGATCGACGCCTGCGCGGCCGGTGACGTGGACGACGCCGTCCGCGTCACCGCCGAGATCTGGCGCAGCCTCGCCGAACTCGCCGACGACGACTGACCCTTCGGAGGAACCATGACGCCCCCGCCCGCCACGTCCCTTGCCTCGTACGAGCGTTACCCGCTGCTGTTCGGACCGTCCCCGATCCACCCGCTGGCCCGGCTCACCGACCACCTCGGCGGCGCCTCGCTGTGGGCCAAGCGGGAGGACTGCAACTCCGGTATCGCGTACGGCGGAAACAAGACCCGCAAGCTGGAGTACCTGGTCGCCGACGCGCTCGCGCAGGGCTGCGACACCCTCGTCTCGATCGGCGGCGTCCAGTCCAACCACACCCGCCAGGTCGCCGCCGTCGCCGCCCGCGCCGGGCTCAAGTGCGTCCTGCTCCAGGAGAGTTGGGTGGAGTGGCCGGACTCCGTCTACGACAAGGTCGGCAACATCCTGATCAGCCGGCTGGCCGGGGCCGATGTGCGGCTGGTGCGGGCCGGGTTCGGCATCGGGTTCAAGGAGAGCTGGGAGCAGGCGCTGCGCGAGGTGGAGGAGTCGGGCGGCAAGCCGTACGCCATCCCGGCCGGCGCCTCCGACCATCCGCTGGGCGGCCTCGGTTTCGCCAACTGGGCCTACGAGGTGGCCGAACAGGAGCGCGAGGCGGACGTCTTCTTCGACACCGTGATCGTCTGCTCGGTGACCGGCTCCACGCAGGCCGGGATGGTCGCCGGGTTCGCCGCGCTGGAGGAGGCGGGCGGCCGTCCCCGCCGGGTGATCGGCGTCGACGCCTCGGCCGCGCCCGCGAAGACGCGTGAGCAGATTGCCCGGATCGCCGACAACACCGGCCGACTCATCGGCATCCAGCGAGAGTTGACGGAGGCGGACGTCGAGCTGGACGAGCGCTACCACGCCGGGACGTACGGGATCCCCGACGAGGCGACCCTGGAGGCGATGCGGCTGGCGGCCCGCACCGAGGGCATGGTCACCGACCCCGTCTACGAGGGCAAGTCCATGGCGGGGCTCATCGATCTGGTGTCCCGCGGCGAGATCGACCGCGACGCCACCGTCCTGTACGCCCACCTCGGCGGGCAGCCCGCGCTGAACGCGTACAGCGCGCTGTTCTAGACGAGTGCGCGCTGTTCCGGACGCGTACGGGGTGTGCTGTTCCGGACGCGCGCAGGGCGCTGGCTGCTCCGGACCGGATGCGGACGCCTTCCGTCCGGAGCCGTGCGGCGACGGCCCCTTCCTGGCCGGATACAGTGCACAACGTGCGCGGGGACGATCAGCAGCGGGAGACGCGGGCCGGACGGGCGGACGGGACCCGGCGCCGGGCCACGATCCACGACGTCGCCCAACTGGCGGGCGTGTCACGGCAGACGGTCTCCAGGGCCGTCAACGACAAAGGGGAGATCGACCCGGCCACCAAGGAACGGGTCCTGGAGGCGGCACGCCGTCTCGACTACCGGCCGAGCCGGTTCGCGCGCGGCCTGGTCCGCAAGGGCGGGGTGACCACGGGACTGGTCATCCCCGACCTGATGAACCCGTTCTTCCCCGAGGTCGCGGCGGGCGTCCTGGAAGCCGCCGAGCAGCGCGGCTGGCAGGTCGTGGTGTGGGACTCCCGCACCGACCCGGCCCGCGAGGGCGAGGCGCTCGACATGCTCTCGCACCAGGCCGACGCGGTCATCGGCTACTTCAAGAACGGTGACGACGTGCTCGCCCGGCACCTCGGCGGCGTCCCGCTCGTCGTCCTGGAACGCGGCCCGCAGCAGACCCGGTTCGCCGCGGTGGGCATCGACGTCGCGGCCGGCATGGAGCGCGGCGTGGCCCATCTGGTCGCGTCGGGACACCGCGCGATCGGCCTCCTCGACGGCGACGCGGAGTCCCCTGGGCCGCGCAGGCTGGCCTTCGAGGACGCGACGCGTCGGCACGGACTGCCCGTCGACGCGAGCTGGACCGTGCTCTGCCCCGAGCACAGCGTGACCGGCGGCGAGGCGGGCATGGCGCGACTCCTCGCGGAGCGGCCCGAGGTGACGGCCGTGGTCGGCTTCAACGACCTGATCGCCGTCGGCGCGATCCGGGCCGCCCGACGCGCGGGCCGACGGGTGCCGGACGACCTCGCCGTCGTCGGCTTCGACGGGCTCTCGCTGGGCGAACTGGTGGAGCCCGCGCTGACCACCCTGCACATCGACAAGCGCCGCCTCGGCCGCCTCGCGGTGGAGCAGGTGGCCCGCCTGCGGTCCGGCGAGGACCCGCTGACCGGCCCGGACGCGTGGGTCGTCCCGGAACTGGTGATCAGGGCGTCGGCCTGAGCGGGACGGGCGCGGGCGGCGACGGGGGCGTGAGTCGCGAGAGGGCGTGCGCGGCGACCTGGGCGGGCGTCGTGCCTGAAGCCTGTTGCAGGGCTCTCTTGGTATCGGAAGGGTGAATTTCCCTTTAGGTCGCAACCACACAGTCCCCACACGTGTCGTACGCATACACGACACATCGTTGATTCCTGGGGGGACCATGAGTCACCAGCAGTACCCGCAGCAGCCCGGCTACGGGGCGCCGCAGTACCCGCCGCAGCCGCCGAAGAAGTCCAACGTCGGCAAGATCCTCGGCTTCGGCTGTCTGGGCTTCGTGGGCCTCTTCGTGCTGCTCGGAATCGTCGCGACGGTGTTCGGCGGCACCTCAGGCTCCGACGACTCCGGCAGCTCCAGCGGATCGAAGCCGGCGGCGGGCGCCGCCGAGAACGCCGAGAAGCCCGCCGAGGACGACACGAACAAGAACGAAGGGAGCGAGGGCGACGCGGAGAAGGGCGGTGGGCAGGACGAGAAGCCGTCCGCCGCCAAGGTCGTCACCTTCAAGGTGTGGGGCAGCGCGCCGGCCGGCGCCCTCGGCCCCCTGGACATCACCTACGGCTCCGACTCCGACACCCGCGAGGGCGCCTTCAAGAACGGGACGTTCGAGGCCACCCTGCCGCTCAAGGACGACGCCCTGTACTTCCACGTCATGGCGCAGTTGCAGGGTTCCGGTGACATCAACTGCTCGGTCACCGTCGCCGGTCACACGAAGAAGGCGCACGCGTCCGGCGGCTACAACATCTGCGACGCGCAGGTGAGTTCGGGCCTCCTCGGCGGCTGGAACTGACACCTTTCGCGCGGCGTTCCTCCTTTCCTTAGTTGACGGAATTGACGCGATCTGACAATTACGGCTCGGTGGGCGTGATGTCTGATGGCATTTCTTGGCATGCCCGCGTGGCGCTCGCGGCGGGAGTCGCTATGTCACGTCCTATGGGATCCGGTGGAGAGCCGCGCGGATCTCTGTTCCCGGTGACACGGTCGGCCGGCGTTCCACTTCGGACGTTGCCGTCGATGTTCCCGCGAGGAGAGAAACGTGAAGCGCTGTTCGAGTGTGTTCGGCGTCCTGCTGGCCCTGCTTGTCGCCGGCCTCGTCGTGGCGCCACCCGCCGGTGCGACCCCGCAGGGGTGCGGGGACCTGAGCAACGGGCAGCTCTGCATCACCGGTCCGGTACCCACGCCAGGTACGTACACCGTCTCCTACTGGAGACACATCAGCGGTGAAATCACGGTGCGGCTCGGTCACCAGATCAAGATCGAGCGCACGGGCAGGATCGCGCAGACCACATGGCTCGGGAAGAAGAAGACACAGAACGGTTCCGCGAAGCTCTCCCGGTTCGTCGACCTGGATGGCGAAGGATGCATTCGTGGCATCATGAGCCACGGTGGAGAAACCTTCGTCAGTAAATGGCGTTGCTAGCCCGAATTCGCTGTGGCCGAGCCTGGTTGCGGGCAGTCGTAGCCTCTTCTCCGTCCTCCGAGACGCAAGACGCCAGGAGCACTGATGTGGCAGCTTGTTCTGTACGTCAACCCGTTCACTGTTCTTCTCTTCGTTCTGGGTACCGTCGCTTTTTCGTTGACGTTCTGTCGCTGGAGTGCTTCCCGCCCCGACCGTGGGGTCAAGGCGGCCAGGTCTCTCTTTCGCCTCTGCCTTGCCGTCGTCCTGGTCGCCACGCTCGTGCCGACCGAGCCGATCGGCTCCGGTGTGCGAAACGTGTGGCTGACCCCGGGGGACGGGCTCGTCGGTCCTGGAGTCGCCGACCTCTTCCCGCAGGAGCGGCGCATGGTCCTCGCCCTGACGATCGCCAACGCGGCGATGTTCGTTCCCCTGGGCGTCCTCTGGTACGGCATCGCGAAGGGAGCGCCGGCGTTGACGGCCGTCACGGGGTGTTCTCTGCTGAGCGTGGGAATCGAGGCGGTTCAGTTCCTGATGAACGCCGGCCGGATCGTGGACATCGACGACGTCCTCTTCAACACGGCCGGGGCGATGATCGGAGCCTTGGTCGCCGCGACTGCCCACGCCCTTTCGCGAAGGAACGTGCGTGCTCACCGGGCGCCTCGACGTGCGGGCGCGCACCGGGCCACTTCCTGACCGACGGCGCACGGATCTGACCGTTTGTCGAAGCGGGCGGTTCGAGACGGCGCGGCGATTGCGGGGTGCGCGTCCTCGCCCGCGCGGGGCCACGGAAGCGCCGCCTCTCCAGATGTGGGATCTCCAGCGCGTGATCCGGATCGCTCATGCGGGCCGCCACTGTGGTGACCCGCTTCCGTCGCCGCTGTCAGCGGACCGTCGCTGCGCGCTCTCACCAAGTCGGGGACCTCGACATCGATCACGTCGGCCTGGGGGAGTGGTTCGGGTAGTGGCTAAGTTGGCTGCGGTCGAGCGTTGCTGACGGTAGCGTCGCTGGTCAGGAAGACTGGTCCCCGCAGGCGCGGAGGTGGCCCCGGAGCCGCAATGAAGGCCATCCGCGAGGCACGCTGGTCCTCGCACGCGCGGGGGGATCCCCACAACGCGCGTCCTCGGGCATGCTGCCAGGTGGCCCCTCGCTCTCCTGCATCCGGAGTCACAGACAGGAGGCGCAACCAGCACTCCCCCACCAGGCCGAGGAGTAGCGTTCTGAGAGTCGAGGTCAGAACGAGGAGCCCGAGTATGCGCGAGCGCACCGACATCGCATCCCCTCATCCCGGCAACCGACTCAAAGAACTTCGTCTCCTGCGCGGCCTCACTCAGGAGGGACTCGCGGAACGGGCGGGCCTCAGCCTGGGAGTGGTGAAGAAGTTGGAGGGCGGCGGCAACGCCCGGCTGGACACCTATCACGGCCTCGCACGCGCCCTCGGCGTCCGCACGAGCGCTCTCTTCGAGTCGGGCGGCGCGCACGCCGCCACGCGCAAGGACGACGACAACATCGACCTCATGCCGCTCCGGCAGGCCATCGCCCCGGCCGTCACCTACTCCGGACGCCTCACCGACACCGTCGCAGTCGATCCCGATCTCGGCCGCCTCCGCTCCACCGCCGTCGAGGTCGGGACCGCCTACCACCGCGACCACTACGCCTACGTCGCCGAGTTCCTCCCGTCGCTCGTCCACGCCGCCCACGCCGCCGTCGCCCACTTCGACGACGGGCCCGAGCACACGGAGGCCGTGCGGATCCGCTCGGACGTGCTCCAGATGGCCGGCCGCTATCTGACCCAGGTCCGCGCCTACGACCTCGCCCACACCGCACTGCGGGACGCCATCAGCGACGCGGTACGCGCCGACGACCTGGGCAGTGTCGCCGCGGCCGTCTACCAGCAGGGCTGGCTGCTGATGCGTCAGGGACGTCTCGACGAGGCGGAGCAGGTGAGCGTCACGACGGCGGACGCGGTGGAGCCGAGGATCTCCCGAGCGACGAAGGCGACGCTGGGGGCGTGGGGCAAGCTGCTGGTCCACGGCAGCGCGGCGGCAGCACGGAACAACCGGCCGGCGGAGGCGAGGGAGATCCTCCGGTTGGGGCGGACGGCGGGCGTCGCGCTCGGCGCCGGCCAGGCGGTCGCGGTGTCGAGCTGGGGCCGCTTCGACTGGCGAACGGTCGCGTTCCAGGGGATCGAGAACCAGTTGGTGGCGGAGAAGCCCGACCGAGTGCTGCGGTTGTCGGAGAAGCTGCCGGCCCCGACGGACAGGAAGGGCCGACTGTTCATGCGTCGGCACCTGCTGGACGTGGCCCAGGCACACGTCATGATGCGGACGCCGGGCGAGGCGACGGTCATCCTCTGGTCGCTGATGAACGAGACACCGGAGTGGCTTCGGCACCAGCAGATGGCCGCCGCCACGTTCCATGACGCTGTAAGGAAGAGCGGGCGGCGCAGGATGACGCTGAAGGAACGGGAGTTGGCGAAGTTCTTCGGCAGGCGCTGACGAAGGACACGGAACGGGGCTGTAACCCACGTGGTGAGGTCGTCGAGGTCCACGTTCCGTGCCTGTCGCGACTGCGCTGGGGCTCCTACGGTCGGGTGTGTGAGTGGATCACCCGCAACTGTGGAGGCAGGTATGCCAGCCCGGACAGCGCTGAGCCTCAAGGCACTGGCCGCCCTCGCCTTACCCGGCGTCGCAGATCTGGACGAGACCCGGGCCGCCGGCCGGACCTGCGTCTGGGGCGGCGAACTCCTCGTGAACGAGACCGCGGTCGACCTGGGCGTCCAACTCACCGACGGAAGAACCTGGTTCCCGCGCTCGTGCGAAACCTGCGTCGCGCAGCGCGCGTACCTGGCGCGCACCGCGCACGCTCCGATGTGCGCGGCCTGCCGTAGCGATGTCTCCGTCGACTGTCCTCTCGGGGCCGAGCTGCGGCGGCTCGTCGCCGTCCACACTCCGGTGCGGTACTGCTCGCGCTGTTGTCGTCGGATCGCTCCGGGTGAGGAGTACGGGACGGAGCCGCGGCAGTCGCCGTCGGGGGCTGGTGGTGCGACGGTGCACGCGCACACCGTGTGCTCACGAGGGCGACGGCGGTGACGGCCACGTCGGACGCCGTCGTTCGCCTGCGCGCCGTGGCCGACGCCGAGTACCGGGCTCTCCTCGACCACTGCCAAGCCTGCCGACGTCGCCGACATCGATCACGTCGGTCTGCGCAAGGAGGCGTGGAGAGACGGCGCGAGCACGGGATCACGGCTGGGCATGGGGATGCTGGACATGCGGTCGGACTGAGTCGGCAGTCTCGGGGGAGGGGTTCGTGTATGTGGCTGAGGTTGCTGCGGTCGCGTGCCGCCGACGGCAGCGTCGCTGGTCGGGAAGACTGCTCCCCGCCCGCCCGGCGGTCCCCCTCTCTCAAGTGATCTCGTTTCGCGATCGCCTGTGATGTCACCCGCCGCTTCTCCTCTCATCCGAAGTACGCAGAAAAGCGCCGTCGCCGAAGCTCAGCCGCCCATCTCGCACGTGTCCCTCTCGATGTGGCTCCTGTAGCTGTCACGTCGGTCGCGGAGGCCGAGGCTGATCAGCGCTGTGATCGTGAAGGCCGTGGCCTGGTAGAGCATCGCGTGCCCGAACGCGGTGTTCGCGTCGGTGGCCGGGGCGTAGTAGGCCAGTCCGGCCGCGGTCACTCCGATGGATCCGCCGAGTTGCTGTGCCGTGGGCAGCAGGCCGGAGACCGAACCGGCGGCGGGGCCGTGCACCTCGGCCAGGACCAGGGCGAACACCGACGCGGTGAAGGCGCCGAACGCGGCTCCGCCGACCGCCAGTACGGGCAGCGCCGCCTGGCGTCCCGTCGCCGACCCGACGAGCGGGGCCAGCGCCAGGCACATCCCGGCCAGCACCACGGACGCGACGGTGAGCACCCTCGGCCCGTGCCGCCGGGTGAGAGCGGGCGCGACCCTGCTGCCGACGGCGGCGGCGGCCGCGAACGGCGCCGACGTCAGCGCGGCCGCCAGGGCCGAGTACCCGACGGCGGACTGGAGGTGGAGGAAGAGCAGGTAGGTGAAGGAGGGCACGCCCGTGTTGAACACGAACACCAGCAGCGTGCCCCTCCGCGCCGACCGGTCCCGCAGCACCGCCGGATGGATCAGCGGGTCGGGCCGGTGCGGGAGGCTCCGCACGAAGGAGCCGAGGGCGGCCACAGCCACGGCGAAACCGGCCCACGTCCACCAGGGCCAGCCCGCTTCCCGCCCCAGCGCCAGGGGCAGGACCAGCGCGCCGGCTCCCACGGTGACCAGCAGCGCGCCCAGCTTGTCGACGCGGAGCCCGTCCGCCCCGCGGCTGCGGGGCAGCGCGGTCGCCCCGGCCAGCGACGCGAGCGCCACCGGCACGGTCAGCAGCAGCACCGGCCGCCAGCCGAGGCCGAAGAGATCGGCGCTGAGGACGAGGCCGCCGATCAGCGGCCCGGCCAGTGACGCGACGGCCATGGTGGCGCCGTACAGGCCGAAGGCGCGCGGCCGGCGTGGCGCGGGAACGGCGGCCTGGATCAGCGACAGGACCTGAGGGGCGACGAGACCGCTGCCCGCGCCCTGCACCAGCCGGGCCGTGATCAGCGACGCGACGTCCGGGGCACCCGCGCCGGCCAGCGAACCCGCGGTGAAGACCACGGTGCCCGCCACGAACAGCCGTCGGTATCCGTACCGTTCGCCCAGCCGTGCGGCGGGGATGAGCAGGCACGCGTACGTCAGGGTGTATCCGGCGAGGACCAGTTGCACGGCGCCGGGACCGGCGCCAAGGCCGGCCTGGATCGCCGGCGCGGCCACCTGCGCGACCGTGACGTTGAGGAGTTGCACGAAGGTGGCGCTGAGCACCACCGGCAGCACGAGGCGTCCGCCGCTCACGGCAGCAGAGCCGCGGCGAGTTCGCGGGGCCGGGCGGCGAACGGGCTGTGGCTGCCCGGGAGGGTGCGCACGGTGAACGGGTCGCCCGGCACGGCCCGGTCGGCTTCCGCGATCATCAGGTCCTGCACGGCCGCCGGCAGCGCCCGGTCGTCGGCGCAGCGCAGGAAGGTCCGTGGGACGCGCCCCCACCGTCGCGCGGTCACGACGACCGGGGTGGTGGGGATCGCCAGCGGCAGATCGGGGCTCAGCGCCGAGCGCCAGCGGTCGAAGCGGTCCACGGGGGTGTCGTGGTAGTGGGTCTGCCGCAGTTCCTCGACGTAGGCGGGGTCCTGCGAGAGCGGGTTGATCCGCACGGCGCCCAGTTCCCCGGGGTCGCCGAGGTTGAGGCGCCCGCCCCGTGCCGTGGCGTTCTCCGGCGAGTCGAGATAGTCGGAGAACCGGGGCCGTCCGGCGGGCACGAAGGCCGAGAGGTAGACGATCTCGTCGACGAGTTCGGGCGCGCGTTCGGCGGCCAGTGACGCGGGGCCGCCGCCCGCGCTGTGCGCGACGAGCACGACACGACGGTGGTGGCGGACCCGGCGCAGCGTGTCCAGCACGGCCGCGGCGCAGTCGTCCGTCGTCACGGTGGCGAGCGCGGACCTCTCGGTCAGCAGACCCGGCTGGCCCGGCTGGAGGTATCCGCTGGGCAGGGGCGCGTCGAAGCCGTGTCCCGGCAGGTCGACGGCCACGCTCGCGGCACCGAGTCCGGCGAGTGCGCGCTGCGTCGCCGCCCACTGCGCGGAGCCGTGCCAGGCCCCGTGCACGAAGACGACGACGGTGCCTCGGGAGGAAGAAGAGGAAGGATCAGTCATGACCGCAGTCCACGCGACCCGGCCCCGGCTATCCAGTGAAAGATCTGACAAGCTGGTCGACGATACATATGAGGTATGGCGGGGAGGCTGGCATGGAGGCGCGGCACCTGAGGTACGCACTGACCCTCGCCGAGCACGAACACTTCGGCCGGGCGGCCGGTGCGCTGGGCATCGCGCAGCCCCCGCTGTCCAAGCAGATCGCCGACCTCGAACGGGAGGTGGGCGCCCGCCTGTTCGATCGCACCCGCCGCGGGGTGTTCCCGACGGCCGCGGGCGCGGCCTTCCTCACCCGGGCCCGCAGGGCGCTCGACGAGATCGCGGCGGCCTCGGTCGACGCGGCCAGGGCGGCACGCGGTGAGACGGGCCGACTGCGCCTCGGGTTCATCGCCTCGGCGCTGCTCGAACCCCTGCCGGACGTCCTGGGCCGGTTCGGCCGTGAGCGGCCCGACGTACGGTGGGAACTGCACGAGATGGCGACCAACCGCAGCACGGCCGCGCTCGTCGCCGGCGAACTGGACGTGGCGATCGGCCTCGGCCGGCCACGGGGCGTCGGGGCCGAGGAGCTGGTGTCGGTGCCGATCGGGCACGACCACCTGGTCGCGGTCGTCAGCAGCACGCACCCCTACGCGGGCCGGCCGTCGGTGCACGTGGACCAGCTGCGGCGACAGCCGCTGATCGTGGCGTCGGGCGAGGACGAGCCCGCCGTCGCCACCGGGCTGCGAGCCCTCCTGGGCAAGGACTCCCCGGCGCTCTCCGGCGCGACCGTCGCGAGGGACATCCACACCATCATCGGCCTCGCCGCCTGCGGGGTGGGCGTCGGCCTGGGCCCCTCTCGCATGCTGGCGGCCCCACGGCGGGGCACGTGGTTCTGCGAGGTGACCCCGCGCACGCCGCTGCCCGAGCTGGTCCTGTCCTTCAGCGCCCGGGACCGTTCCCCGGCGCTGAACGCCTTCCTCGACGTCATCCGCGCGAACTGCCCGGACGTCGGCGCCGCGCTCGACCACCGGCTCGGCCATGTGACGACGTCTGCCGCGAGCACTCCTTCCTGACGGCAGCGTCACTGGCCGGGAAGCCTGACCCCCGAACCAGGGCCGGCGTGTACAGCGACACGCTCTGGTCCCCGCACGCGCGGGGGTGGCCCCGGTCAGCAACCAACCCCCGCCGTCAATCCCCCCGAGAACCCACGAGCCGTTCCGCCGTGTCCAGTACCAACCCCCACGGGTACTTCTCCGGGCGGCTCCGGCCCGGTTCGTTCGGTACGAAGCCGCCCTCCCCGTACAGCACTTCCACGCCCATCTCCCGCAGCTCGCCGACGCTCCGTTCGAACTGGCGGTGCCGTACGTAGGCCGCGTTCACGCACGGCATCGTCAGGATCGGGATGTCCTTCCCGACGCCTTCCGCGACGACCCCGGTCACGAAGTCGTGGGTCAGGCCGAGCGCCCAGGAGTTCACCGTGTTGAAGGTGGCCGGCGCGACCGCGATGACGTCCGCCTTCGGCCACACGTCCGGCTCGCCCGGCGTCTTGTACTCCGACCGCACCGGGTGTCCCGTCAACGCGGCGAGCGCCGGCAGCCGGCCGTCCAGCCAGCGTGCGGCGGTCGGGGTGAGGCCCAGACACACGTCGAAGCCACGCTCCTGCGCGTCCTCGATCACTTTTGCCACGTCGAGGACCGGAGGTGCCGCCGAACCGAACAGATAGAGCACAGGAGTCGTCATGCGTTCATCCGACCACACGCGCAACCGCCCCCGATCCGGGTGGAGTCGGAGGCAGACGGCTGCCTCACGGCGGGTGGCGCCAGTAGCGTGCCGAGCGCGAGCGAGGAACCAGGAGACGGCATGCCCCCACCCGACGACGACCACACCGGCGCCCGAGTCCGCGAGCAGCGGCGGCTGGCCAGGCTGACGCTGCGCCAGTTCGCCGACCGGCTGCCGTACTCCTACAGCTACCTCACCCAGGTCGAGTGCGGCGCGCGGCCCGCCACCGCGGACTTCGTCGCGGCCTGCGCCCGCGCCCTCCGTGTCGACGTCACCGTCCTGACGGGACAGCCCTATGTGACCGAACTGCAGCGGGACCGGCTGGCCGAACTCGTCCGCCCCATCCGCGAGGCCCTCGACCTGTACGACCTCGGCGCCCACCCGGACCTCACGGCGCGGCCGGCCGCCGTCCTGCTCGCCGAGGCGGACCGGCTCTGCGAGCAGGTCCGCGCCACCCACCTGCGGACCGCCGCCGGCGCCCTGCCGAGCGCGATCACGGAACTCACCCACACCGCCTGGCAGACGCCGTCGACCGAGCTGTGGCGGGCCCTCGCCTCGACGTACCGCACCGCCCACGACATCGCCGTCAAGCTGGGCTACTACGACCTCTCCGCAGTGGCCCTCGACCGGATGGCGTGGGCCGCCGAGCGCGCCTCCGACCCGTGCCTGGGCGCGGTCCGCCAGTACATGCGGGCGCTCGTCTACTTCCGGGAGGGCGAGTACGCGATCGGGCAGCGGCTCGTGGCGTCGGGACACGGCATCGTCGGCCAGGCCGACGAGACCCGCGAGACGCTCGCCGTCACGGGCCAACTGCACCTGGGGGGCTCCGTCATCGCCGCGCGCGCCGACGACGTCACCGCGGTGGTGCGGCACCTCAGCGAGGCCCGGACGATCGCGGCCAGGATCGGGGACGCCTCCGACGTGCACTGGCTGTCCTTCGGCCCGACGAACGTCGCCCTGCACCGGATGTCCGCCGCGGTGGAGATGGGCCGGTACGACACGGCCCTGACGCAGGCCCGCCGCATCCGGCTGTCGACGTCCGTCGCGACCTCTCGCCGCGCCCACTTCCTCCTCGACCGGGCCCGTACCGAGATGGAGACCGGTCACACCGAGGCCGCGCTGACCCATCTCGTGCAGGCCCGCCGTGCCGCCCCGGAGCAGACCAGGTACCACCCGGGGGCCCGGGAGACGATCCGCGGGCTGCTGCACGTGGCCCGGCGGACGCCGGACAGCCTGACGTACATGGCGTCCTGGGTGGGAATGTGAGACCTCTCGCACAACTGTGAGAGGTACGGGGGCGTCCGCGGCCTACGGTTTCCCTTGCACGACGGATCACCGCGACGACGGAGGCGTGACCATGGGCGAGACCACGACGCCGCGCACCCACGTCCTCGCCGGGCTCGCTCTGCTCGATGTCCCGGCTCCCGACCAGTTGACCGACCGTCAACGCGCAGGTGCGCACTGCGCGTTCTCGGGGATTCCCCTCACCGTGACGGGGGCGGTCGATCTCGGCCGCCGTGACACGGTCCGTGCCGGGCAGCCGGTGACGTGGTACCCGCGGGCGTACCGGGGGGAGATCCCGCGCGCCGCCCTGGCCGCGCTCCACGCGCACACCCCCGACTGCGCGTCCTGCCGGGACGGGGAGACGGCGAACCACTGCCCGACCGGGACGGCGCTCCGCAGGCTGCTGCGGGAGTTCCGGTGATCCGCCACCGCCGACCACATCGACGGCTGACCAGCCGCCCTTGGTGGCGGAGGGCCCGGAAGCCCTCCGCGCGGAGATCGCCTACAGCGTCTGCGCCCCCGGCTTCACCATGTTCCGCACCGTGCGGGCCTTCACGAAGTCGCCGATCGCCGTCATCTCCCACTCACCGGAGAACTGGCGGATCAGCTTCGCCATCAGCACGCCCGTCTGGGGCTCCGCGCTGGTGAGGTCGAAGCGGACCAGTTCCTCGTCGGTCGCGGCGTCCACCAGGCGGCAGTACGCCTTGGCGACCTCCGTGAACTTCTGGCCGGAGAAGGAGTTCACCGTGAAGACCAGGCCGGTGGCCTCCTGGGGGATGCGGCCGAGGTCGACGACGATCACCTCGTCGTCGCCGCCGCCCTCGCCCGTGAGGTTGTCGCCCGAGTGCTTGATCGCGCCGTTGAGGATGGTCAGCTTGCCGAAGTAGCAGCTGTCGAGGTGGTTGCGCTGCGGGCCGTAGGCGATGACCGACGCGTCCAGGTCGATGTCCTTGCCGCGGTAGGCGGGCTCCCAGCCGAGGCCCATCTTGACCTGGGAGAGCAGCGGCCGGCCGCCCTTGACGAGGGAGACGGTCTGGTTCTTCTGGAGGCTGACCCGGCCCTTGTCGAGGTTGATCTTGCCGGTGCCCGGCGCGGCGGCCGGCGGGGCCGGCGGGGGCGTCGACGGCATGGGGGGCGCCGTCACCTGCGGGGCCGGGGCCGGGGCTTGGGTCTGGGGCTGGGCCGGGGGCGGCTCCTCCACCGTCACGCCGAAGTCCGTCGCGATGCCCGCCAGGCCGTTCGCGTAGCCCTGGCCCACCGCGCGGGCCTTCCAGGCGCCGTTGCGCAGGTAGATCTCCACGATCACCAGCGCCGTCTCGGTGCCGAGCTGCGGGGGTGTGAAGGTGGCCAGGACGCTGTTGTCGTCGGCGCCGCGGAGGGTGGCCGTCGGCTCGATGCCCTGGAACGTCTGGCCCGCCGCGTCCGGGCTCGCCGTGACGATGATCTTCTCGATGCCCGGCGGCACCGCGGTGGTGTCCACCACGATCGCGTCCGGTGCCGTGTCGCCGCCCGAGCGGTACGTCACGCCCGGTCCGGCCGGCTGGTTGTAGAAGATGAAGTCGTCGTCGGAGCGCACCTTGCCGTCGGCGGTGAGCAGCAGGCCCGAGACGTCGAGCCGCACGGGAGCGGCGACGTCCACCGCCACGCGGGCGGCGGAGAGAGGGATGTTCGAGCCGGGGGTCATAGCGGTCATGCAGGGGGAACGAGTGACGCCGCTTTACCGTTCCCTTACCCGGCGACGAACATATGTGCTGGTTTGAGAGGGACGTGTTCGGGCCCGGACCCTCGCGAGGGTCCGGGCCCGAACACGCGAGCGGAGGGGGAGGTCTCCGCTACGGGACCACCACGATCTTGCGGCCCACGCCCGCCGCGAACTGCTCGAGCGCCTGCGGGTAGTTGTCCAGCGCGATCCGGTCGCTGATGAAGATCTCCGGGTCGAGCACCCCGTTCGCGAACAGGTCCGCCGCCCGCTCGAAGCTGTGCAGGACCGCCATCGAACCGGTGATGGTGATCTCCTGGTTGTAGATGCGGTACGGGTCGATCGTCACCCGCGTCGCGTAGTCGGCCACCCCGAACTGGAGGAAGGTGCCCGCCTTCGCCACCCGGCCGAGACCGTCCTGGATCGCCGCCGCGTTGCCGGTCGCGTCGACGACGACGTCCCAGCCCTGCGGCCGCTCCAGCTCGTCCGCGTCGGCCGCGGCGCCGGAGACGCCGAGCCGCTGCGCGGTCTCCAGCCGGGTCGGGTTGAGGTCCACGATGTCGACGCTGGCGGCGCCGGTGCGCTTGGCCAGCTCCAGCATCATCAGGCCCATCGTGCCCGAGCCGTAGATCAGGACGCGGGCGCCCAGGCGGGAGTTGAGGACGTCGTAGCCGCGCACCGCGCACGACAGCGGCTCGATCAGGGCCGCGTCCTGGGTGCGGATGTGCTCGGGCAGCTTCACGCAGTTGGCCACCGGCGCGACCGCGTACTGCGCGGCACCGCCCGCGGTGGTCACGCCGATCGCGGCCCACCGCTCGCACATGTTGTTGTGGCCGTCCCGGCAGAACCGGCACTCGTAGCAGTACAGGGACGGGTCGACGGCCACCTGGTCGCCCACCGACACCTCGGTGACCTGGGCGCCGACACCGACCACCTCGCCGGCGAACTCGTGGCCCGGCACGATCGGCAGCTTGGGCGCGAACTCGCCCTGGAGGATGTGCAGATCGGTGCCGCACAGACCGCAGGCGGCGACCTCGACGACGACGTCGCGCGGTCCCGGCGTCGGGTCGGGGACCTCGCTGACGACGGCGCGGCCCACGGACTCGATGACGGCGGCCTTCATTTCACGGCTCCCAACGACAGGCCCTGGACCAGCTTGTCCTGGGCGGCGAACCCCGCGGCGAGAACCGGCAGGGAGATGACGAGCGACGCGGCGCACACCTTGGCCAGGAAGAGGCCCTGGCTGGTGATGAAGCCGGTCAGGAACACCGGCGCGGTCTCGGCGACCACCCCGGTGAGCACCCGGGCGAACAGCAGCTCGTTCCAGCTGAAGATGAAGCAGATCAGCGCGGTCGCGGCGATGCCCGGCAGGGCGATCGGGGCCACCACGCGGGCCAGGATGGTCGGCAGCTTGGCGCCGTCGACCCGCGCGGCCTCGATGACCGCGACGGGCACCTCGGCCAGGAACGACTGCATCATCCAGACCGCGATCGGCAGGTTCATGGAGGTGTAGAGGATGACCAGCAGCCAGATGTTGTCGAGCATGCCGGTGTTCTTGGCGAACAGGTAGATCGGCAGCAGGCCCGCGACGACCGGCAGCATCTTGGTCGACAGGAAGAAGAACAGGACGTCGGTCCACTTCTTCACCGGCCTGATGGACAGGGCGTAGGCGGCCGGCAGCGCGAGCACCAGGACGAGGAGCGTCGAGGTGAGCGACGCCACCGTCGAGTTGATCAGCGAGGGCCAGGGGCTCGCGCCGCCGCCGGTGCCGAAGAAGTCGCGGTACCCGTCGAGGGTCAACGGGGCCGCGAAGGACGGCGGGTTGGTGGCCGCGTCGCTCTCCGAGTGGAAGGACGTCAGTGCCATCCAGGCGATCGGGAGGAAGAACACGATGCCCGCCAGCCAGGCCAGCAGACCCAGGCCAAGGCCCTTACGGCGTACGGGCGTTGCGGTCGAGGTGCTCATGCGCGGCCCACCTCCTCACGGAACAGGGACGACACCACGCGCAGCGCGAAGGTCGCGATGACGATCGAGCCGATGACCACCAGTACGCCGGCCGCCGAGGCGAGGCCGTTCTCGTGCGCCTGGTAGAAGCTCTGGTAGACGGTGTAGGGCAGGTTGGCGGTGCCCAGGCCGCCGGAGGTGATGGTGAAGACGGCGTCGAAGTTCTGCACGATGTAGATCGAGCCGAGCAGGCCGCCGAGTTCGAGGTAGCGGCGCAGGTGCGGGAGCGTGAGGTGGCGGAAGATCTGCCAGTCGCTCGCGCCGTCCACGCGGGCCGCCTCCATCTGCTGGGAGTCGCGGCTCTGCAGCCCGGCCAGCAGGATCAGCATCATGAACGGCGTCCACTGCCAGATCAGCGACGCCTCGACGGCGAGCAGCGGGGTGTTGGAGATCCAGTCGGGCTGCGGGCCGCCCACGTAGTGCAACAGGCCGTTCAGCAGGCCGTATTCGGGGTTGTAGAGGACGTGCTTCCACAGCAGCGCCGCCGCCACCGGGACCACGAGGAACGGGGCGATCAGCAGGGTGCGGACCACGCCCCGGCCGCGGAACTTGCGGTCGAGCAGCAGGGCGAGGCCGAGGCCGAGGACCAGGCTGGCCAGCACGACGGCCGCGGTCAGCAGGATCGTCGTCCACACCGAGTGGCGCAGGTCGGCGTCGGAGAGGACCTGCTGGTAGTTGCCGAAGCCGGTGAACTTGCGGGCCTTCGGGTACAGCGCGTTCCAGTCGAAGAACGAGATGACCAGGGTCGCCACGAAGGGCAGCTGGGTCACCGCGATCATGAAGATCAGGGCGGGCAGCAGCGGTGCCCTGGTGGCCCAGGCGCGCAGCCGGGCCGAGGGCTGGTTCTGCCGGGTGGGTACGGGGGTCGCGGCCCGTGGGGC
This sequence comes from Streptomyces griseoviridis, assembly GCF_005222485.1. Taxonomy (NCBI): domain Bacteria; kingdom Bacillati; phylum Actinomycetota; class Actinomycetes; order Kitasatosporales; family Streptomycetaceae; genus Streptomyces; species Streptomyces griseoviridis. The sequence continues at coordinate 2,264,977 of NZ_CP029078.1, read as the reverse complement.
CGCCGTCGTAGCGGTCATCGTCCCTCGTACTCCTCGGAGATCTTCTCAGCCAGCTTCTGGGACTTCTTCAGGGCCGACTCGACGGACTGGCGTCCGGCGATGGCCGCGCTGATCTCCTGGGAGACCTTGGTGCCGAGGTCGGTGAACTCGGGGATGCCGACGAACTGGATGCCGGGCGCGGGGCGCGGCTGCACGCCCGGGTCGTTCGGGCGGGCGCCCTCGATGGCCTCCTTCGTCATCTCCTGGAAGGAGGCGGCGGACTTGCGGTAGTCGGCGTTGCTGTACGTCGAGGCGCGCTTGCCGGCCGGCACGTTGGCCCACCCGCTGGTCTCGCCGACCAGCTCCTCGTACTTCTTGCTGGACGCCCAGGAGACGAACTTCCAGGCGTTGTCGGAGTTGCGGGACGCCTTCTGGATGCCCCAGGCCCAGGTGTAGAGCCAGCCGGCGGACTCGGTCTTCTCCACCGGCGCGGGGGCGTAGTCGAGCTTGCCCTTGACCGGGGAGTTCGACGCCTCCAGGGCGCCGGCGGCGCTGGTGGCGTCGTACCACATGGCGACCTTGCCCTGGGTGAGGTTGTTGAGGCACTCGGCGAAGCCGGACTGGGCGGCGCCCGACTCGCCGTGGTCGCGGACCAGGTCGACGTAGAACTTGACGGCCTTCTCGAACTCGGGGGAGTCGAGCCCGGCCTTCCAGTCCTTGTCGAACCAGGTGCCGCCGAAGGTGTTGACGACGGTGGTGAGCGGCGCCATCACCTCGCCCCAGCCGGGCAGTCCGCGCAGGCAGATGCCCTTCATCCCGGGCTTGGCGCCGTCCACCTGGGCGGCCAGGTCGGCGATCTGCGTCCAGGTGGGGTGGGCCGGCATGGTCAGGCCCTTCTCCTTGAAGACGTCCTTGCGGTACATCAGGAAGGAGGACTCGCCGTAGAACGGCTGGCCGTAGAGCTTGCCGTCGTCGCCGGTCAGCGACTGGCGCATGGGCTTGAGGATGTCCTTCTCGTCGTAGCCGGGGTCCTTGGCCACGTACGGGTCCATGTCGTGCAGCCAGCCGTTGCGGGCGTAGATCGGTATCTCGTAGTTGCTGAGGGTCGCGACGTCGTACTGGCCCGCCTGGTTGGCGAAGTCCTGGCTGATCTTGTCGCGGACGTCGTTCTCGGGCAGCACGGTGAAGTTCACCTTGATGCCGGTCTCTTTGGTGAAGTGGGCGGCGGTGAGCTTCTGGAGCTCCACCATCTGCGGGTTGTTGACCATGAGGACATTGACGGAGTCGCCGCCGGAACCCGACCCGCCCGCCCCGACCCAACAGCCGGAGAGCAGCGGGGCGAGCAGCGTCCCTGCGGCGGCCATGGCGAGCGTTGCTCGCGGCCTCCGTCGGCTCGGGGTGCGCATGGATCGCTCCTGAACATAAGGGTTGATAAGCGTGGAAAAGGGGCGCTTACGGGTGTGACGAAGCCTTGGGGAGGCAGGGGTGGACAGTCAGACACGGATGATCTGCGGCCCGAGCAGCGAGTACCGCTGGGCCTCGGCCGACGGCAGCATGGTGCTGGTGACGATGGCCTCCAGCGTGCCGATCTCCGCGAACCGGCAGAAGCTGACCGCGCCGAACTTGGTGTGCACGCCCGCGAACACGGTGCGTCGCGCGGCCCTGATGGCCTGGGCCTTGACCTCGCACACGGCGGGGTCGGGGGTGGTCAGGCCGTGTTCGCGGGAGATGCCGTTGGCGCCGATGAAGGCGAGGTCGACGACGAAACCGGCCAGCATCTTGGTGGTCCAGTGGTCGACGGTGGCGAGCGTGCCCGAACGGACCCGGCCGCCGAGCAGCAGCACCGACACGTTCTCGGCCTCGGCGAGGGTGCCCGCCACCGGCAGGGAGGCGGTGACCACCGTCAGCGGACGGTCCCGGGGGAGGGCCTCGGCGATGAGCTGCGGGGTGAAGCCCTCGTCGACGAAGACCGTCTCGGCGTCCCCGAGCAGCTCGGCCGCCGCGGCGGCGATCCGGCGCTTCTCGGGCACATGGCTGGTCGCGCGGAAGGCGAGAGTTGTCTCGAAACCGGCGCTCTCCACGGGGTAGGCGCCGCCGTGGGTGCGGCGGACCAGACCGTGGTCCTCCAGGGCGCGCAGATCCCGCCGTACGGTCTCCTTCGCCACGCCCAGGCGGTCGGCGAGCGCGGTGACGTCGACCGAACCGGTGGCGCGGGCGACCTGCACGATCTCCCGCTGGCGTTCCTCCGCCGTTCTCGCCTCCATGGCTGACACCCGCCTCTCACGCCGTTGTACCTGCCCGTTCGGGCCCGGTGCGACCCATGGGGGAAGTTCTACAGCGGGTGCGCGGCTCTGACCAGGTCTGTTGCACGCCCGTTCCTGCCCGTCTGGGCCCGTTTCCCGGGCGGAGGGACCGCCTCGGACCTGCGCGTCAGCTGTGCGGGGCGTGGGATCGGGCAGCGGCCGTGCCCGAACACGCCGAAGGGCGGGCCCGTTCGGCGCCCGCCCCATGAACAACCGCTCGCGCGGAAGGATCAGTACGGCCAGATCGGCGGGTCGCTCACGAAGTGGCCGCCCAGGTACGCATGTCCGATGTTGTCCGGATCCAGCTCCCCCTGCTCGGCGATCAGCTTCGCGGCGAACGGCTCGGAGTCGTCCCGCGGTTCGTAGCCGAGGGCGCGCGCGCCGGAGAGGTCCCACCAGAGCCGGGTGTTGGCTGAGGAGCCGTTGACGACGGTGTGGCCGACGTTCTCTGCGGTCAGGGCCGCGTCGAAGAGGCGGGCGCCGTCGGCGGGGCTCATCCACACGGACAGCATGCGCACGCTGGTGGGTTCGGGGAAGCAGGAGCCGATCCGCACCGACACCGTCTCCAGGCCGTGCTTGTCCCAGTACAGCTGGGCGAGGTCCTCGCCGAAGCACTTGGAGAGGCCGTAGAAGGTGTCAGGGCGGCGCGGGGTGTCGACGGGGATGAGCGGGTCGTCGCCCTGGGGGCGGGGGGTGAAGCCGACGGCGTGGTTGGAGGAGGCGAACACGATCCGTCCGACGCCCTCCTCGCGCGCGGCCTCGTACACGTTGTAGGTGCCCTCGATGTTGGCGCGGAGGATCTTGTCGAAGGGGGCTTCCAGGGAGATGCCCGCGAGGTGGATGATCGCGTCGACGCCTCGCACGGCCTCGCGCACGGCCGCCCGGTCGGCGAGGTCCGCGGTGATCGCGTCCGGGGCGCCCTCGACGGGGAGCAGGTCGAGCAGGCGCAGCTCGTAGCCGTGGGCCGGGAGCAGTTCCCGCATCAGGGTGCCGAGCCCGCCGGCGGCGCCGGTGAGCAGAACGGTACGGGGAGCGGGCATCCTCGGGTCTCCTTGGGTCCGCCGCCTGAGTCAGGTGGCCTCATCTGTGGATGTTATTCACATTCGTGACCACGCTAAGGAGATCCGGTGCGCCCCGTCAAGTGTCGCGCGATGCCCGCGTACGCGCTCCCTTTCCGCTGGTGTCCGCCCGATCCGCGCGCTTGACCGGGCCGTTGTCCGCTTCATAGTCTGACGGTGTTCAGAGATATGGACAATGATCAGAAGAACGTACGCGCCTGCCTCAGGGAGAGCCCGTGACGCCTGCCCCTCTCGCCACTCGACTCAGCATCCCCAGCGGGCCGCTGTTCTTCCCCGTCACCGCCTACGGACCCGACGGCGGCCTCGACCTCGACGTCTACCGCGCCCATGTGCGCCGCGGGGTCGACGCCGGTGCCGCCGCCGTCTTCGCCTGCTGCGGCACCGGCGAGTTCCACGCGCTCACCCCCGAGGAGTACGAGCGGTGCGTACGGGCCGCCGTCGAGGCCGCCGGGGGGCGGGTGCCGGTGGTGGCGGGCGCCGGGTACGGGACCGCGCTCGCCGTCCGCTACGCCGGGCTCGCCGAGGCGGCGGGCGCGGACGGGCTGCTCGCCATGCCGCCCTACCTGGTGGTCGCGGGCCAGGAGGGGCTGGTGCGGCACTACCGGGAGGTGGCCGCCGCGACCGCGCTGCCCGTCATCGTCTACCAGCGCGACAACGCCGTCTTCACCCCGCCCGCCGTCGTCGAACTCGCCCGCACCGAGGGCATCATCGGCCTCAAGGACGGCCTCGGCGACCTCGACCTGATGCAGCGGACCGTCAGCGCCGTCCGCACCGAAGTCCCGGAGGAATTCCTCTACTTCAACGGACTGCCGACCGCCGAACAGACCCAGCTCGCCTACCGCGGCATCGGCATCACGCTCTACTCCTCCGCCGTCTTCTGCTTCGTCCCCGAGATCGCCCTCGCCTTCCACACCGCGCTCAGGACCGGCGACGACCCCACCGCCCACCGCCTCCTCGACGGCTTCTACCGGCCGTTCGTCGAACTGCGCGCCCAGGGACGCGGTTACGCCGTCGCGCTGGTCAAGGCCGGGGTGCGGCTGGGCGGCCTCGACGTCGGGGAGGTCAGGCCGCCGCTGCACGAGCCGACCGAGGATCATGTCAAGCAGCTCGCCCAGTTGATCGAACGCGGCCACGCGCTGCTGGAGGAGGACCGGTGAAGGCTTCGGCATTCGTCTACCCCTGGGACGTCTGCGGGGACCCCAAGGCGCCCGAGCGGATCGCCGCCCTCGGCGTGGAGCAGGTGACGCTCGCCGCCGCCTACCACTCCACCCGCGCCCTCACCCCCCGCCACCCGCGCCACCGGATCGTCACCGCCGAACACGCCGCCGTGCTCTACCCGCCCGACGACCGGTGGCGGGGACGGGAGTTGCGCCCGTACCCGGCCGGCGACTGGGCCCCGGGCGACGCCTACGGCGAGGCCGCCGACGCCCTCGCCGCGGCCGGTCTCGACGTGCACACCTGGGTCGTCCTCGCCCACAACTCCCGTCTGGGCGCGGAGCATCGGGACACCTCCGTCGTCAACGCCTACGGCGACCGCTACCCGTGGGCGCCCTGCGTCGCCCAACCGGCCACCCGCGCCTACCTCGTCGAGCTGGCCGCCGAGGCGGCGGTACGGCCCGGCGCCGGCGGCACCGAGCTGGAGTCACTCGGCTGGTACGGCCTCACCCATCTGCACGCCCACGACAAGACCGGCGGGGTCCCGCTCGGCGAGGCCGCCCAGTACCTGATGGCGCTCTGCTTCTGCCCCGTCTGCCGCGCCGGCTACGGCGAACAGGGCCTGGACGCCGACGCGTTGGCGTCCGACGTACGGGCCGCCCTGGAGCCCGTGTGGCAGGGGGCGCCGGCTGACGGCGACGGCTGGTCCGCCGTCGAGAAGCTGCTCGGCGCGACGACGTCGGCGGCCACCCGCGCCTGGCGCGACGGCGTCGCCCGCACCCTCCAGGAGACGGCGGTCGCCGCGGTCCGCGCGGCGGCCCCGACCGGCTTCCAGGTCCTGCTGCACGCCGACCCGGTGACGTACCACGTCGGCGCCAACCCGGGCGTCGACCCGGCGCACATCCTGTCCGTCGCGGACGGCGTGGTCGTCCCCTGCGCGGACGGACCCGGACTGCTCACCCCGTTCGCCGCACAGCGCCGCCCGGACGCGGTGATCGCCGCGAACTTCCCGGTCGTCGCCGCGATGGGCGGCGCTCCCGACGCCCTCGCGGCCGGGCTGGACCGGGCCCGCGAACACGGCGCGACCGAGGCCCGCCTGTACCACGCGGGCCTGGCGTCGGACGCCGATCTGGTTGCGGTCGGGCGGGCGTTGGCCGGGCGGTAGGCGAAGCCGGGGGACACGCTCCGCGTCCCGGCGGGCGCCCGCCCCGGGGTCAGAGCCGGGTGGCCGTGCGGATCAGGGCGGCGAGGGCGCGGGAGCGGCTGTGGGCCGGCCACGCGATGTGCGTGACCACCGGCGGCGCGTCGGACAGCGGGACGGCCGTGTGCTCGGCCCACAGCCAGGCGCGGGCGGATTCGGGGACGACGGCGGCGGTGCGGCCGAGGGCGATCAGCTGGGCCAGCTGGGTCTGGTCGTGGATCTCCGGTCCCGGGCCCGGCGGATAGAGCCCGTGCCGGGACCAGCGGGCCAGCGGCAGGTCCGGGATGCCGACGGTCTCGGCCACGCGGAGGCTGCGCCGGGCGGCGAGGGGGTGCGCGGCGGGCACCACGACGACCTGGCCCTCGGTCAGCAGCTCCTCGCTGTCGAACCCGGAGAGGGAGTTGAACGGCGTGTGCATGAGCGCCACGTCGGCGCGGCCGTCCCGCAACATGCCCGCCTGCTCGCACAGGCCGCTCGGCACCACCTCGATCTCGGCGGCGTCCGGCTCGGCCGCGTGCGCGTCCAGGAGCTTGTGCAGCAGCTCGTGGGAGAAGCCGGCCTTCACCGCGAGCACCAGACGGTCGCCGCGGCCGTCCCGGGCGTCCGCCGCGCCGGCCCGGCGGGTGCGGCGGGCGGCGGCGGTTACCGCGTCGAGCGCCGCGCGGCCCTCGTGCAGCAGCGTCTCCCCGGCGCCGGTCAGCCGGACCCCGCGCCGGTCGCGGTCCAACAGGCTGACGCCGAGGCGCCGTTCGAGCTGCTGGACGGCGCGCGACAGCGGCGGCTGAGCCATCCCGAGCCGCTCGGCCGCGCGGCCGAAGTGCCGTTCCTCGGCGACGGCCACGAAGTACCGCAGCTCACGGGTCTCCACGCTCTCCACGGTGTCCATGGCCCCACCGTAACCCTGTGATACCCGGCGGGTATCACAGGGCACCGCATCGGTATTGGCCGCCGCGGACGTCCGCGGGCGAGCATCGACGGCGGGGCGGGCGGTACGGGGGCCGCGCGGGTGAACCCCGGCGGCGCGGGGCGCCGTCCGGCGCGCGGCGGACCCGATGACGGTAAGTCTCTGATCGGCCGCACCGCACCCCGAACGCCCTCCCGACCATGTACCGATCCGTGAGAGAGACACCGACATGAACACCGGCACGCACACCCCCTCGACGGCACTTCCCGGCGGCACCTGGCTCCTCGGCGACCTGACCGTCACCCGCTTCGGCTACGGCGCCATGCAGCTCGCCGGGCCCGGCGTCATGGGCCCGCCCGCCGACCCGGACGGCGCGCTCGCCGTGCTGCGGGAGGCCGTGGGACTCGGGATCACCCACATCGACACGGCGGGCGCCTACGGGCCGCGCGTCACCAACCGGCTGATCCGGGAAGCGCTGCACCCCTACCCGGCGCCGCTGCACCTCGTGACCAAGGTCGGCGCGGTCCGCGACGAGCGCGGCGGCTGGATCCCCGCCCGGCGGCCTGAGGAGCTGCGCGACGCCGTCCACCAGAACCTGGAGGACCTCGGCCTCGACTCCCTCGACGTGGTCAACCTCCGGCTCGGCGACGCCCAGGGCACCCTGCCCGGCTCGGTCGCCGAACCCTTCGAGGCCGTCGTCGAACTCCAGCGGCAGGGCCTGATCCGGCACCTCGGGGTGAGCAACGTGACGCCGGAACAGGTCGCCGAGGCGCAGTCCATCGCGCCGATCGTGTGCGTGCAGAACATGTACAACCTCGCCTACCGCCGGGACGACGAGCTGATCGACGCGCTCGCCGGACAGGGCATCGCCTACGTGCCGTTCTTCCCCCTCGGCGGCTTCAGCCCGCTCCAGTCCACGGCGCTCTCCGCCGTCGCCACCCGGCTGGGCGCCACCCCGATGTCGGTCGCGCTGGCCTGGCTGCTGCGGCGGTCGCCGAACATCCTGCTCATCCCCGGCACCTCGTCGGTGGCGCACCTGCGGGAGAACGCCGAAGGCGCCGGGCTGCCGCTCTCCGACGACGACCTCGCCGAGCTGGACCGGATCGGCGGCTGACCCGGCGCGGGCGGCCGATGAGTTCCGGGGGCGCGGGCGGTCCACCCTTCAGGAACCCGACCGCCCGCCGAGGAGACACGATGACCGGCACGATCGTCGACCTGGGACCGCAGACCCGTATCGTCGCCCGGCTCGCCCGGGACGTCGACGAGCGGCGGCTCGCGGACCCCACGCCCTGCCCCGACCTCGCGGTCCGCAACCTGCTCGGCCATCTGACCGGGCTCGCCGTCGCCTTCCGGGACGCCGCCCGCAAGGAGCTGGGCGCCACCACCGACACCGATCCGGCGGCCACCGTGCCGGACATCGGGCCCGACTGGCGCACCGCCCTGGCCACCGCGCTCGACGACCTCGCCGCCGCCTGGCGCGACCCGGCCGCCTGGACCGGCACCACCCGGGCCGGCGGGGTGACCCTGCCGGGCGGGGTGGCCGCCGCCGTCGTCGCCGACGAACTCGTCGTCCACGGCTGGGACGTGGCCCGCGCCACCGGGTTGCCCTACGCCCCCGACCCGGCCGCGCTCGACCTCGCCCACGGCTTCCTGAGCGCCGCAGCCGACGCCGCTGACCAGGGCGAAGGCCCGTTCGGGCCGATCGTCGAGGTCCCCGCGGGCGCCCCGCTCCTCGACCGGGTGATCGGCCTCAGCGGACGCGACCCGCGCTGGACGCCCGCCCGCTGACCCCGGACGGCAATCCGTTCTTTCTCTGCCGGAAGCATTGACGAAACACGCGCCCCCTCTTACTTTCATCGCGTCGTACTTCGTACGTCATATATGAGACGCGATACGCGAGATCAGATACCCCAGATCTGATACGTGACTTTCGAGAGGCGCGCATGACCTCTGTGCCCACGCCGATCCCCTCCCGCACGCAGTTCGTGCTGGAGGAGATCAAACGCCGCATCCTCACCGGGCAGTTGACGCCCGGCCAGGCTCTGGTCGAGACCGAACTCGCCGCCCAGTTCGGGGTGTCCAAGACCCCGGTGCGCGAGGCCCTCAAGACCCTGGCCGGGACCGGGCTCGTGGTGAACAGCCAGTACAAGGGCGTCACCGTGCGCATGGTGGACGCGGACATGGCGCGCGAGGTCTACGACGTACGCGTCCTCCTCGAGCCCGAGGCGCTGCGCCGGGCCGTCCGCCGCGGCGCCTCCCTCGATGCCGCCCGCGCCGCGCTGACCCGCGCCGACGAAGCCACCGACACCGCCGAACGCTCCCTCGCCAACCGGGAGTTCCACCGCGCCCTCTACCTGCCCTGCGGCAACCCGCTGCTCGGCCGGATGCTCGACGAGGTCCGCGACCAGGCCGCCCTCGTCTCCGCCGTCGCCTGGGCGTCCTCGCCCTCCTGGGAGCGGGAGGCGGGCGAGCACCGCGAGATCCTGCGCCTCGCCCTCGACGGCGACGCCGACGGCGCGGCCGGCGCCCTGCACGCCCACATCGGCTCCTTCGTGGAGCGCGCCTACCCCCAGGACACCGCAGCGGAGGCCACGGCATGAGCGGCGCGACGTTCGAGACCCAACGAGCCGCGCTCGCCGACGTGGTGGCCATCCCGGTGACCCCCTTCGCGGCCGACGGCACCATCGACCAGGACCTCCACAGGTCCCTGCTGCGCCGCCTCCTCGACGGCGGGATCACCACCCTCACCCCCAACGGCAACACCGGCGAGTTCTACGCGCTCTCCCCGCAGGAACGGCAGACGGTCACCGAACTGACCCTCGACGAGGCCGGCGACCGCGCCGAGATCCTGGTCGGCGTCGGCCACGACCTGCCCACCGCCGTCGCCACCGCCCGGCACGCCCGCGACCACGGCGCCGGGATGCTCATGGTCCACCAGCCCGTCCACCCCTACGTCTCCCAGGGCGGCTGGGTCGACTACCACCGGGCCGTCGCGGAGGCCGTGCCGGAACTCGGCGTCGTCCCCTACATCCGCAACGCCCAGCTCCCCGGCGCCCGGCTCGCCGAACTCGCCGACGCCTGCCCCAACGTCATCGGCGTGAAGTACGCAGTCCCGGACGCCGCGAAGTTCGCCGGGTTCGCCCGGGACGCGGGCCTCGACCGGTTCGTGTGGGTCGCGGGGCTCGCCGAGCCGTACGCGCCCTCCTACTTCTCGGCCGGCGCCACCGGCTTCACCTCGGGCCTGGTCAACGTCGCCCCCGCCGTCTCCCGCAACATGATCGAGGCGCTGCGCTCGGGCGACTACCCGGCCGCCATGAAGGTGTGGGAGCAGATCCGCCGGTTCGAGGAGCTGCGCGCCGCCAACGGCTCCGCCGACAACGTCACCGTCGTCAAGGAGGCCCTCGCCTCCCTCGGCCTCTGCCGCCGCGACGTCCGCCCGCCCAGCAAGCCGCTGCCCGAGGACGAGCGCGCCGAGGTCGCCGCGATAGCCGCCGGGTGGTCGGTGTGAACGCCCCGCGCCGCGAACCGGAACAGCTCAGAAGCCACCAGTGGTACGGCACCGACGGGCTGCGCGCCTTCAGCCACCGCGCCCGCACCCGCCAGCTCGGCTACCTGCCCGAGGAGCACCTCGGCAAGCCGGTCATCGCGATCCTCAACACCTGGTCCGACATCAACCCCTGCCATGTGCACCTGCGGGACCGGGCGCAGGCCGTCAAGCGCGGGGTGTGGCAGGCCGGCGGGTTCCCGCTGGAGTTCCCGGTCTCCACCCTCAGCGAGACCTTCCAGAAGCCGACCCCGATGCTCTACCGCAACCTCCTTGCCATGGAGACGGAGGAGCTGCTGCGCTCCTACCCGGTCGACGGGGCGGTCCTGATGGGCGGCTGCGACAAGTCGACGCCCGCGCTGCTGATGGGCGCGGCCACCGTCGACCTGCCGACGGTGTTCGTGCCGGCCGGGCCGATGCTGCCCGGCCACTGGCGTGGCGAGACCCTCGGCTCGGGCACCGACATGTGGAAGTACTGGGACGACAAGCGGGCCGGCCTGATCGGCGACTGCGAGATGACCGAACTGGAGAGCGGCCTCGCCCGCTCGCCCGGCCACTGCATGACGATGGGCACCGCCTCCACGCTCACCGCCGCCGCCGAGGCGCTCGGCGTGACCGTGCCCGGCGCCTCCAGCATCCCCGCCGTGGACTCAGGACACGACCGGATGGCCGCGAAGGCCGGCCTTGCGATCGTCGAACTGGTCCACCAGGACCGCAGGTTGAGCGACATCCTGACCGAGGACGCGTTCACCGACGCGGTGACGACGGTGCTCGGACTCGGCGGCTCGACCAACGCCGTCATCCATCTGATCGCGATGGCGGGCCGGGCCGGTGTCCGGCTCACCCTCGACGACTTCGACCGCCTCGCCCGCGCCGTCCCGGTCCTCGCCAACGTCCGCCCCGGCGGCCAGAAGTACCTCATGGAGGACTTCCACTTCGCCGGCGGACTGCCCGGGTTCCTCTCCCGGATCACCGACCTGCTCCACCTGGACCGCCCCACCGTCTGCCACGACACCCTGCGCGAACAGCTCGCCGGGGCGCTCGTCCACGACGACGACGTGATCAGGACCCGCACCGACCCGGTCGCCGCCGAGGGCGGGGTCGCGGTGCTGCGCGGCAACCTCTGCCCGGACGGCGCCGTCATCAAGCACATCGCCGCCGAGCCCCACCTGCTCAAGCACACCGGACCCGCCGTCGTCTTCGACGACTACCGGACCATGCAGCGCACCATCAACGACCCGGACCTCGGCATCACCGCCGACAGCGTCCTGGTGCTGCGCAACGCCGGACCCAAGGGCGGGCCCGGCATGCCCGAGTACGGCATGCTGCCGATCCCCGACCACCTGCTCAAGCAGGGCGTGCGCGACATGGTCCGGATCTCCGACGCCCGCATGAGCGGCACGAGTTACGGCGCCTGCGTCCTGCACGTGGCACCCGAGTCGTACGTCGGCGGCCCGCTCGCCCTGGTCCGCACCGGCGACCCCATCACCCTCGACGTCGAGTCCCGCACCCTGCACCTCCACGTGGACGACGCGGAGCTGGAGCGGCGCAGGGCCGACTGGACGCCCCCGCCCGCCCGTTACGAACGCGGCTACGGCGCGCTCTACAACGAGCAGATCACGCAGGCCGACACCGGCTGCGACTTCGAGTTCCTGGCCCGTCCGGGCAAGGTCGCCGACCCGTACGCGGGCTGACACCACCCGGCCACGGCCGCCCAGCGCGACGCACCCGGAGAAAGCGCTTCACCCGCACCGACCGCATGCCGCACCAGATCGGAGAACAGTCATGGCACAAGCCGCAGCCGTGGCGAAACCGCCCGCGCCACCCGGGCGACGCCGTGCCTCCGCCACGCCCCGCAGGCTCCCCTACCTGCTGATAGCGCCGGCCGCCCTGTTGATGCTGGGCTTCATCGCCTACCCGGTCGTCAGCGTCTTCTACTACAGCCTCCAGAACTACAACCCCACCAAACCGTGGCGCAACGGCTACGCGGGCTTCGACAACTTCGTCCACGCCTTCACCAGCGACCCGCAGTTCTGGGGCACCCTCACCTTCAGCGCCAAGTGGGTCGTGGTCGAGGTCGGCCTCCAACTGCTGTTCGGCCTGGCGCTCGCGCTGATCGTCAACCAGACCTTCGTGGGCCGCGCCGTCGGCCGCGCCCTGGTCTTCTCGCCCTGGGCCGTCTCCGGCGTGCTGACCTCCGCGATCTGGGTCCTGCTCTACAACTCCCAGACCGGCATCACCCGTTACCTCGCCGACATGGGCATCGGCTCCTACGGCACCAGCTGGCTCTCCGACACCGCCACGGTCTTCCCCGCCGCGATCGTCGCCGACCTCTGGCGCGGCGTGCCGTTCTTCGCGATCCTCATCCTGGCCGACCTCCAGTCCGTCTCACGGGACCTGTACGAGGCCGCCGAGGTCGACGGCGCGACCCGCCTCCAGCAGTTCTGGCACATCACCCTGCCGCACCTGAAGGACGCCATCGTGCTCTCCACCCTGCTGCGCGCGGTGTGGGAGTTCAACAACGTCGACCTGCTCTACACCCTGACCGGCGGCGGCCCCGCGGGCGAGACGACCACCCTGCCGCTCTACATCGCCAACACCAGCGTGGACGCGCACAACTTCGGCTACGCGTCGGCCCTCACCACCGTCGCGTTCGTGATCCTGCTGTTCTGCTCGATCGTCTACCTGCGGCTGAGCAAGTTCGGAGGCGGCAACAAGTGATCACCAAAGAGGCTCCCCAGGTCGCCCCCGCCCCGGTGCGGGCCGTCCCCGAACCGCCGCGCCCGGCAGAGCGCCGCCGGGCCTGGGACGAGGTGCCGCGCTGGCAGATCTATCTGCCGCTCTCGATCTACCTGGTCTTCACCCTGATCCCGTTCTACTGGATTCTGCTGTTCGCGCTCCGCCCGGCGGGCTCCACCTCGCTGGTGCCCTGGCCGATGACGTTCGACCACTTCGGGAAGGTCTGGAACGAGCGCTCCTTCGGCGTCTACTTCCAGAACAGCGTCCTGGTCGGCATCGCCACCCTGGTCATGACCACGGTCGTCGCGCTGGCCGGCGGCTACGCGCTCGCCCGCTTCGACTTCAAGATCAAGCGGGGCTTCATGCTCGCCCTGCTCTGCACCCAGTTCGTGCCCGGCGCGCTGCTGCTGGTCCCGCTGTTCGAGATCTTCGCCAACCTGCGGATGATCAACTCGCTGGCCAGCGTCGTCATCGCCGAGACCGTCTTCCAACTGCCCCTGTCGATGATCCTGATCAGCGGGTTCATCCGGAACGTGCCGTACTCCCTGGAGGAGGCCGCCTGGGTCGACGGCTGCAACCGGTTCACCAGCTTCCGGATCGTCGTCCTGCCGCTGCTGCGGCCCGGTCTGATCGCCGTCGGCTCCTTCGCCTTCGTGCACGCCTGGAACCACTTCCTGTTCGCCCTGATGTTCCTCTCCGACCAGGGCAAGCAGACCATCCCGGTCGGCCTCAACACCCTGATGAGCGCGGACAGCGTGGACCTCGGCGCGCTCGCCGCGGGCGGCATCATCGCCGCCGTCCCCGTCGTGATCGTCTTCGCCTTCATCCAGAAGTGGCTGATCACCGGCTTCAGCGCGGGGGCGGTGAAGGGATGAGCCACCTCGTCAGGACCCCGGTGACCGCCCCCGTCCCGGTCGTCCTCGCCGGTGCCCGCGGCCACGGACGCTGGCACCTCGACAACCTCCGCCGCCTCCAGGAGCGGGGAACCGTCCGGCTCGCCGGCATCTGCGAACTGACCCCGCTCACCGCCGACGAACTCCCCGAAGGACTCGCCGCCCCCGAGCAGTCCGCCGACTTCGGCGCCCTCCTCGACTCCACCGGCGCCCGGATCGCCGTCGTCTGCACACCCATCCCCACCCACACCGATCTCGCCCTGACCGCCGCCGGACGCGGGGTGCACCTGCTCCTGGAGAAGCCGCCCGCGCCCTCCTACGCGGAGTTCTCCCGGATGGCCGACGGGGTCGCCGCGGCCGGGGTCGCCTGCCAGATCGGCTTCCAGTCGCTGGGCTCGCACGCCGTGCCCGCCATCAGGCGGCTGATCGACGAAGGCGCCATCGGCGAGGTGGTGGGCGTCGGCGGGGCCGGCGCCTGGGCCCGCCCCGAGAGCTACTACCGCCGCGCGCCCTGGGCCGGCCGACGGCGCCTGAACGGCGTCGACGTCGTCGACGGCGTCCTCACCAACCCGCTCGCGCACGCCGTCGCCACCGGCCTCGCCCTGCTCGGCACCGGCCGCGCCGACGACGTCACCGGCATCGAGACCGAACTGCTGCGCGCCAACGCCATCGAGTCCGACGACACCTCCTGCGTGCGGGTCGCCACCCCGCGCGGCCCGGTCGCCGTCGCCGCCACCCTGTGCGCCGAACAACCGGGCGAGCCGTACGTCGTGGTGCACGGCCACCGCGGCCGCGTCACCTTCTGGTACAAGCAGGACCGGGTGCTGCTGCAACGGGCCGGACACGGCCCCGAGGAGATCCTGTACGGCCGCACCGACCTGCTGGAGAACCTCGTCGCGCACCTCACCGACGGCACCGACCTGCTGGTGCCACCGGCGGCCACCGGCGCCTTCATGAAGGTCGTCGAGGCCATCAGGCTCGCCGACGAACCGGCCCGACTGCCCTCCGGCGCCTGGCACTTCGACGAGGACGAGCAGCGCCGGGTGGTCACCGGCATCGACGGCCTCGTCGCCTCCTGCGCCGACACCCTCGCCCTCTACTCCGAGCTGGGCGCCTCCTGGGCGCTCGCGAAAGAGGTGAGCACCTGATGACGACCGACGACACCGCCGTCCTGCGCGTCGCGGGCCGCCCGGTGGGCCGCTACCTCACCCGCCCCGAGGTACCCGCCCGGCTCTCCCCGCGCCCCTGCCTGCACCCGGTGACCACCCTGGCGGGCACCACGGTCACCGAGTTCGCCCCGGCCGACCACCTCCACCACCTCGGCGTCGGTGTCGCCGTACCCGACGTCGAGGGGCACAACTTCTGGGGCGGCCGCACCTACGTCCGCGACCGCGGCCCCACCGAACTGGACAACCACGGCACCCAGCGGCACACCTCCTTCCAGCTCCGCGACCCGGACGGCTTCGTCGAGGAACTGCGCTGGATCGCGGGCGGCGTCGAGCTGCTGCGCGAGCGCAGGACCGTCGCCGCCACCGAACTCACCGACACCGCCTGGGCGTTGGACTTCACCTTCTCCCTCACCAACATCACCGCGGGACCGCTCGGTTTCGGCAGCCCCGCCACCAACGGACGGCCGGGCGCGGCCTACGGCGGCTTCTTCTGGCGGGCCCCCAAAGAGGCCGCCGCGCCCCGGGTGTTCACCGAGGAACGGGAGGGCGAGGAAGCGGTCCACGGCGAACCCGCCGACTGGGTCGCGCTCGCCGGGGACGGCTGGACCCTGGTCCTGGCCGGCGCCACCGCCGACACCCGCCGCGACCCCTGGTTCGTCCGCACCGCCGCATACCCGGGCGTCGGCTCCTCGTTGGCGCACCGGGACCGGGTGCCGCTGCCGGCGGGCGACACCCTGGTGCGCCGGATCGTCACCGTCGTCGCCGACGGACCGCTCGGCCGCGACGAGGCGACCGCCCTGGTCCGCAAGGCGGTGACCCAGTGACCACCACCCCGGTGAACACGGCCACGGACCACGGCAGTTACCGCAACCCGGTGCTGAACGCCGACTGGTCCGACCCGGACGTCGTGCGGGTCGGCGACGACTTCTACCTCACCGCCTCCAGCTTCGGCCGGGCCCCGGGACTGCCGCTGCTGCACTCGCGCGACCTGGTCAACTGGACCCTCGTCGGACACGCCCTCGAACACCTCGAACCCGCCGCCGAGTTCAGGTCACCGCGCCACGACCGCGGGGTCTGGGCCCCGGCGCTGCGCCACCACGACGACCGGTTCTGGATCTTCTGGGGCGACCCCGACCAGGGCATCTTCCAGATCAACGCCCCCGGCGTGCGCGGCCCGTGGACCCGGCCGCACCTCCTGAAGGCGGGCCGCGGCCTGATCGACCCCTGCCCGCTGTGGGACGACGAGAGCGGCGACGCCTATCTGGTGCACGCCTGGGCCAAGTCCCGCTCCGGCGTCAAGAACCGCCTCACCGGCCACCGGATGCGCCCCGACGGCACCGAACTCCTCGACGAGGGAAAGGTGATCGTCGACGGCGACCGCATCCCCGGCTGGTTCACCCTCGAAGGCCCCAAGCTCTACCGGCACGACGGCTGGTTCTGGATCCTCGCCCCCGCCGGGGGAGTGGAGAGCGGCTGGCAGGGCGCCTTCCGCTGCCGCGAGTTCTTCGGACCCTACGAGCACCGGATCGTCCTGGAGCAGCGGGACACCGACGTCAACGGCCCCCACCAGGGCGGCTGGGTGCGCACCCCGGCCGGCGAGGACTGGTTCCTGCACTTCCAGCAGCGCGGCGCCTACGGCAGGGTCGTGCACCTCCAGCCGATGCGCTGGGACGCCGACGGCTGGCCGGTGATCGGCGCCGACGGCGCCCCCGTCGCCGTCCACCCGCGTCCCGCGCTGCCCCCGCAGCCGCCCGCCGCGCCCGCCACCGACGACGACTTCCCCGGCGGCCGGTTCGGCAAGCAGTGGCAGTGGACCGCCAACCCGCGCGAGGGCTGGGCCACCCAGCACTCCGCCGACGGGCTGCGGCTGACCTGCGTGCGCTCGGCCGACGTGGACGACCTGCGGCGGCTGCCGAACCTGCTGACCCAACGGCTGCCGGGGCTGCCGTCGGCCGTCGAGGTCGAAGTGCGGCTGGACAGCGAGGAACCGGGGGCGCGGGCCGGACTCGCCGTGCTCGGCGACGCGTTCGGCTGGATCGGACTCCAGCGGGCCGCGGACGGGAGCGCGCATGTCGTGCACCGCTTCGCCGAGCAGGGCGCCGACCACGAACGCGACGCCGGCCTCCCGCACCCCGCGCCCGACGGCCGGGTCCGGCTGCGGATCGAGGCGGGCGCGGGCGCCCGCTGCCGCTTCTCCTACGACGTCGGCGACGGACCGCGCCCCTCGGGTCCGGTCTTCGTCGCCACCCCCTGGCGCTGGGTCGGCGCGCTGCTCGGCCTGTTCGCCCTCGCCCCCACCGGAACAGGACCGGCCGGCACGGCAACCTTCACCCGGTTCAGGATCGACCACCTGTAGAACCGCCCCGCCCCGCACCTGTCCCACCCGCACGACCCCACCGCACCCGTCCGCCCGCTGGAGCCGCAATGACGCAGCACCTTCGTAGCAAGCGCTTACTCGGGCCGGGGTGCGCCCCTTCCTCCCCCCACCACCGCACATGCCCGCAGGATCCAGAAGAAGAGAGCCGACCGATGAAGATCAGCATTCGCAGAAGCAGGCGCGCGGCCATCGCCGTCGCCCTGGGTTCCGTGCTCGCCCTGACCGCCACCGCCTGCGGTGACGACGGCGGCGGCGCGGCGGGCGACAAGGGCGGGGAAGGCTCGGGCAAGGGCCAGATCACCTTCTGGGACACCAACGGCGGTGTCCGCACCGACATCTGGAAGGAGATCATCGCCGACTTCGAGAAGGCGAACCCGGACATCAAGGTCAAGTACGTCGGCATCCCCGCTGCCAGCGCCCAGTCCAAGTACGACACCGCCATCCAGGGCGGCGGACTGCCCGACGTCGGCGGAGTGGGCACCGCGATGCTCGCCGAGGTCGCCGTGCAGGGCGCGCTCGACCCGCTGGACAGCCGGCTGAAGGGCAGCGCGCTCGACGGCAAGCTGAGCCAGAACCTGGTGGAGAGCAGCCGGGCCGCGGGCGGCGGCAAGCAGCTCTACCAGATCCCGACCTCCTCCAACAACGGCACCCTGTGGTACCGCACCGACCTCTTCGAGAAGGCCGGGCTCGACGCGCCCACCACCTGGACGAAGTTCTACGAGGCCGCCGACAAGCTCACCGACAAGGGCAAGAACCGGTTCGGGTTCACCATCCGCGGCGGCGAGGGCTCCATCGCGCCCGCGCTGGACGCGTCCTACGGCCAGGCGGGCGTCGACTCGTTCTGGGACGGCGACAAGACCACCGTCAACGACCCGAAGGTCGTCGCCGCGCTGACCAAGTACGTGTCGCTCTACAAGAAGGACACCCCGTCCGCCGACGTCAACAACGACTTCACCAAGATGGTCGCGCAGTGGGACAGCGGCACCATCGGGATGCTCAGCCACAACCTCGGCTCCTACCAGGACCACCTGAAGGCGCTCGGCGACGGCAGGTTCCGCGGGCTGCCCAGCCCGGCGCGGGACGACGGCTCGCGGGTGCAGATCTCCAACCCGGTCGACGGGCTGAGCGTCTTCAAGCCCAGCAAGAACAAGGCGGCGGCCTGGAAGTTCATCGAGTTCGCGGTCTCGCACGCGGAGAACTCCAAGTACAACAAGTCCGCCGGGCAGATCCCGGCGAACACGGAGGCCGCGAAGGACGCGTGGGTGCAGGAGGCCGAGCCGACCAAGCTGGCCGCCGAGGCGCTCAACGGGGCCGGGACGAAGATCGTGCAGCTGCCGTACTACCTGCCCGACTGGAACACCATCTCCAAGGCCGACAACGAGCCGAACTTCCAGAAGGTGCTGCTCGGCAAGATGACCGCCAAGGAGTTCCTGGATCTGCTGGCGAAGCAGCTGAACGAGGCGCAGGCCGACTGGAAGCAGAATCACTGACGTTGGTCTGAGCGGGGGGTCGGTGGGGGTCGGTGGGGGGCGGTAGTGGGGGACTGGCGGCCGGTGGGGGAGCGGTGGTGGGGAACTGGCGGCCGGTGGGGGCTGGTCGCGCAGTTCCCCGCGCCCCCAGGTGAGTTCGCTCGTCGCTGATTTCAAGTCCCGTCCGTCCGGGTGAGGTCGCTCGGCGGTGGCTTCAAGTCCCGTCCGTCCGGGTGAGGCCGCTCGTTGGTGGCTTCAAGTCCCCCCGTCCGCGCGAGTTCGTTCCCCGGTGGCTTCGAGTCACCGTGGGGCCGTGGGAGCACGTTCGTTGTCTCTGTGTCGGAAGGCTTATGACCGTGGTGTTCACGCGTAGGCAGGTCGGGGCGGTTGCTCTTGCCGCTGTTTCTCTGAGTGTCGGCTCCCGTGGGGTCGCGCAGGCGGGGGAGAGGGGGCGCACCCTCTTCATCGCCGGTGACTCCACCGCCGCGCAGAAGTACGCCGACGCCGCTCCCGAGACCGGGTGGGGAATGGCGCTGCCCTTCCTGCTGGGCGGCGGCCTGCGGGTCGCCAACCACGCCGTGAACGGGCGGAGTTCGAAGAGTTTCGTCGACGAGGGGCGGCTCGACGTCCTGCTGGACGCCGTGCGCCCCGGCGACCTGGTGCTCGTCCAGTTCGCGCACAACGACGAGAAGTCCGACGACCCCACCCGCTCCACCGAGCCCTGGACGACGTACCAGGAGTATCTGCGGCGCTACCTCGACGGCGCCCGCGCCCGGGGCGCTCGTCCGGTGCTCGCCACCCCCGTCGAGCGGCGGCGGTTCGACGCCGACGGCAACGCCGTGCCGACCCATGGCGCGTACCCGGAGGCAATGCGCGCCCTCGCCCGCGAGGAGCGGGTGCCGCTGCTCGACGTCACGGCGCTGTCGCTCGCCCTCTGGCAGGAGCTGGGGGTGGAGGCGACGAAGGCGTACTTCAACTGGACCGCCACCGAGCAGGACAACACGCACTTCAATCCGCCCGGCGCGATCGCCGTGGCCCGCCTCGTGGTCCGGGAGCTGCTGCGCACCCGGGTCCTGGCGCGGCACGACGTCGTCCGGCTGCACGAGGACATTCCGACGTCCTGGATCACCTGGCCGCCAGCGGTGGCCGCATAACCGAGGAGAGCCGCACGTGCGTACACAGATATGTCATGGACGCGTCATTGGTACCGTTCTGGGCTGCACCGCCCTCGTCCTGGCCGCCACCGGCACCGCCGCCGCGCACCCCGCGCACCGGGTGGCCCCGGAGCGGCAGGTGCTCGCCGCGGGGGACGGCTGGGGCTCCTACTCCACCGGCACCACCGGCGGAGCCGCCGCCGACGCGGCGCACGTCAAGACCGTCACCACCTGGGACGGTTTCAAGGCGGCGCTCGCCGCGGGGGGCGACGCACCCAAGATCATCAAGGTCCGCGGCACCATCGACGCCGACGGCCCGAGCTGCGACTCCTTCGCGGCCGACGGCTGGGACTTCGACAGCTACCTGGCCACCTACGCCCCCGAGGTCTGGGGCCGCACCAGCAACCTGGACGCCGAGCCCGCCGACAGCCCCGAGGGCCTGCGCAGGGCCTCGGCCGCCCGGCAGGACGCCTACATCAAGGCGTTCGTGCCGGCCAACACCACGATCATCGGGGTCGGCCCCGACGCCGGGTTCAAGGGCGCCAGCCTCCAGATCAAGGGCGTCGACAACGTCATCGTCCGCAACCTGACCTTCGAGAGCCCCCTCGACTGCTTCCCGCAGTGGGACCCGACCGACACCGCCGACGGCAACTGGAACTCCGAGTACGACAGCGCGGTCCTCTACGGCGCCACCCACGTCTGGATGGACCACAACACCTTCACCGACGGCGACCACCCCGACAGCACCCTGCCCCACTACTACGGCCGGATCTTCGAGCAGCACGACGGCGAACTCGACATCGTCAAGGGCTCCGACCACGTCACCGCCTCCTGGAACGTCTTCGCCGACCACGACAAGACGATCCTGATCGGCAACAGCGACAGCGCCTCCACCGCCGCCGTCGACCGGGGGCACCTGAAGGTCACCCTGCACCACAACCTCTTCTCCAACCTGGTCGAGCGCGCCCCCCGGGTCCGCTTCGGTCAGGTCGACTCCTACAACAACCACTTCGTCGCCGAGGAGGGCTTCGGCTACAGCTACGGCATCGGCCTGGAGTCCCAACTCGTCGCCCAGCACAACGCGTTCACCCTCGCCGACGGCGTCAAGGCCGGCTCGATCCTGAAGAAGTGGAGCGAGTCCTCACTGACCGCCGACGACAACTGGGTCAACGGCGTGCGGACCGACCTGATCGCCGTCCACAACGCGCAGATCCCCGCCGAGACCCTCACGGCGGGCGCCGGCTGGACACCCGTCCTGCGCACCCACGTCGACCGGCCGCAGGCCGTCCCGCACCTCGTCGACCGGGGCGCGGGCGCGGGCCGGCTGCGCTGACCGCCCGCGCCGCGAGGCGCCGACCCACCCGCACGACGCGGCCGGGGCGCACCCGCCCCGGCCCCCACCCCCCACGGCAAGGACGCAACCCCACCCCCACCCAAGGAGCACCCGCATGTCCTCGCCCCACCCGCACCCCCGCCCGTCCCTGTCGCGCAGAGACCTCCTCCTGGCGGGCGCCGGAGCGGGCGCCGCGCTCGCCCTCGCCGCCGCCCCCTCCCGGGCCGCCGCCGCGGCCCGCCCGCGGCCGTCGGGGCCGCGCCGCCCGTTCGGCGCACACGGCTCCCCGCGCCGCCGCCTCGACGCCGGGACCCTCTACGTCGACCCGCACGGGCGCGGCGACTTCACCTCCGTGCAGGCCGCGGTGACCGCCGCGACCGGCGCGGGCCGGACCCTCGTCATCGCGCCGGGCAGCTACCGGGAGACGGTCCTGCTCGACACCACCCGCACCGGCGCCACCTGGATCGGCGCCTCGGGCGACCCCCGGGACGTCGTCATCGTGTACGACAACGCGGCGGGCACCGCCAAGCCCTCGGGCGGCACCTACGGCACCACCGGATCGGCCACCACCACCGTGCAGGGCGACGGCTTCACCGCCCGCGCGATCACCTTCGCCAACGACTGGCTGCGCGCCGACCACCCGGACATCACCGGCACCCAGGCCGTCGCCATCAAGGTCCAGGGCGACCGCTCGGCCTTCACGAACTGCCGCTTCCTCGGCCACCAGGACACCCTGTACGCCGACTCGATCTCGCTGGCCGCCTTCGCCCGCCAGTACTTCGCCGACTGCTACGTGGAGGGCGACGTCGACTTCGTGTTCGGCCGGGCCACCGCGGTGTACGAACGCTGCCGCTTCCACACCCTCAACCGCACCGACCTCGGCTCGGCGCCCTACGGTTTCGTCTTCGCGCCCTCCACCGCCGTCGCCAACCCCCGCGGCTACCTGGTGACTTCGGGCACGGTCACCAGCGCCGCCCCCGACGCCTTCTACAAGCTGGCCCGCCCCTGGGTGCCGGGCTCCGACCTCACCGCCCGCCCGATGCTGACCGTCCGCGACAGCCGGCTCGGGCCCGGCATCGACGCCCGCGCCCCCTACGCCAACA
This sequence comes from Streptomyces griseoviridis, assembly GCF_005222485.1. NCBI lineage: Bacteria > Bacillati > Actinomycetota > Actinomycetes > Kitasatosporales > Streptomycetaceae > Streptomyces > Streptomyces griseoviridis. The sequence continues at coordinate 2,242,575 of NZ_CP029078.1, read as the reverse complement.
TGTCCGACTCCTACCCGTGGCAGAGCCAGCGGTTCGCCGAGTACCGGAACACCGGACCCGGCGCCGCCGTCACCGTCTCCGCGCAGCGGCCCCAACTCACCGACACCCAGGCCCGGTCGGCGACCCGGGAGGCGTACCTCGGCGACTGGGCACCGTGGACGGAGGGCTGACGGTGCTCTCCCGACGCGCGCTGCTCGCCGGGGCCGCGGCCACCGCCCCCGCCCTCCTCGGCGCCGCTCCCGCCGCTGCCGAGCGCCGGGTGCTGCACGTCCGTCCCGGTGACTCGGTGCAGTCGGCCGTGGACGCGGTCACCGGGCCGGGACGGACGATCGTCGTCCACCCGGGCGTCCACCGCGAGGCCGTCACCGTGCCCGCCGGGACGACCGACCTCACCATCCGCGGCGCCGTGGCCGACCCGCGGGCCGCCGTCATCGTCTTCGACCGGGCGGCCGGCACCCCGCTGCCTGACGGTTCGGGCACTTACGGCACGGCGGGTTCCGCCACCCTCACCTCGGCCGCCGCCGGGCTCACCCTGCGCGACCTCACCGTCGCCAACGACTGGCTGCGCGCCGACCACCCGGAGACCACCGGCACCCAGGCCGTCGCCGCGTACCTCACCGGCGACCGCACCCGGGTCGAGAACGTACGGCTGCTGGGCCACCAGGACACCCTGTTCGCCGACACCACCGCCCTCGACGTGTTCGGCCGGCAGCACTTCGACCGCTGCCACATCGAGGGCGACGTCGACTTCGTCTTCGGCCGGGCCACCGCCGTCTTCACCCGGTGCCGCTTCCACACCCTAGCCAGGGACGTGGACTTCACCCCGAAGGGCATGGTCTTCGCGCCCTCCACCGCCCGCGCCAACCCGCGCGGCTTCCTCGCGGCGGGGTGCCGGTTCACCTCAGCCGCCGAGGACGGCGCGTACAAGCTGGCGCGGCCCTGGGTGCCGTCGTACGAGACGACCGCCAGGCCCGCGCTGGTCGTCCGGGACAGCCGGATCGGACCCGGCATCGACCCGGTCGCCCCCTACGTGAACATGCGGGACGCCTACCCCTGGCAGTCCATGCGCTTTCACGAGTACCGCAACACCGGGCCGGGCGCGGTGACCACCGTCCCCGACAACCGGCCGCAGCTCACCGCCGCCGAGGCCGGCGCGCACACCCCGGCCGTCTACCTCGGCGACTGGCGTCCCCACCCCCACCGCTCGCTCTGAACCGACGAAAGGACCCGCACGTCATGCGTCGTATCAAGAGCTCCCTCACCGCCCTCTCGCTCACCGCGGCCTCCCTCGGCCTCGCCCTGACGGCCACCCCGGCGCACGCCGCCACCGTCGTCGTCAGCACCTCGGCCGCGCTCACCAGCGCCATCGCCAACGCGACGGCGGGCACCGTCATCCAGGTGCGGGCCGGCACCTACTACCCGACCGCCACCCTCCAGTCGACCACCAACGGCACCTCGTCCTCGCCGATCACGCTCACCGCCTACGGCTCCGAGACCGTGAAGATCGACGGGTCGTCGCTGCCGTCCGGGTCCTGGATCTTCAAACTGACCGCGGACTACTGGAACGTCTCCAACCTCACCTTCCAGAACTCCCCGGACAGCGCCGTCGTCTGCCAGTCCTGCACCGGGACCAACTGGAACAACGTCAAGACCATCAACGGCGGCGACTCAGGGTTCACCCTCACCGGCGACGGCACCGTGAACAACACGGTCAAGAACCTCGACTCCTACGGCAACTACGACGCCGCCACCCACGGCGAGAACGCCGACGGCATCGCCGTCAAGTTCGGCTCGGGCAGCGGCAACCTGGTCACCGGGGCCCGCCTCTACAACAACGCGGACGACGGGATCGACTTCTGGTCGTTCTCCTCGCCCGTCACCGTCGAGCACACCTGGTCCTTCGGCAACGGCGTCAACCGCTGGTCCGACTCCGCGTTCGCGGGCGACGGCAACGGCTTCAAGCTGGGCGGGGACGGCGAGGTCGTCGGCCACGTCATCAACAACTCGGCCGCCTGGGGCAACACCGGCAACGGGTTCACCGAGAACTCCAACACCGGCGCGATCGTGATCAACCGCACCACCGCCTACGCCAACGGCAACTGGGGCTACTACTTCGCCACCGGCTCCGCGCAGCTCGGCCGCAACCTCGCGGTCTCCAACGGCAGCGGCAAGGCGACCTACAGCTCCAAGGTCACGTCGTACATGAACAGCTGGGACTCCGGCGTCTCGACCCCGGCGTTCGTCTCCACCGACGCGTCGAGCACCTACAACGCCCGGCAGTCGGGCGGCGCGCTGCCCGCCACCACCTTCCTGACCACCGGGAGCACCACGATCGGCGCCACGATGAACTGAGTACGGCCCCAGGGCGCTTGACCCGTTTTTTGCCCGCTCAGGCGATATCGATCGGGCAACGGGTCTCGCGCCCACCCCGGTGACGCGCGTAGAACTCGTCTCATGCGTCTCATGCACAAGCCACTGCGTTCCGCGGCAATCGCCGCCGTCTGTGCCGTCGCCGGCGCCGGTCTCTACGGTGCCGGTGCCGCCACGGCCGGCCAGTCCACGGCCAACTCCACCCACGAGCCCTACAACATCGGCGTCCTGGTCAAGGACATCGACACCTACTACGGCACCACCGCCGACGCCGACGGCGTCTACCAGGCGTCGCCGACCAGCCCCTTCGCCAAGGACCTGGCGCGCCTCGACGCCGCCGCCAAGAAGTACATCGACTCGGCGGCCCGCACCGCGCACCACAAGGGCAAGAAGCCCGCGGTCGTCTTCGACATCGACGACACCCTGCTGCTCAGCCTCGACTACGAGAAGCGCTACAACTACACGTACAACTCGGCGAGCTGGGCCGCGTACGTGGACAAGGCCGACCGCCCCGAGGTCTTCGGCAGCCCCGAACTCGTCCGCTACGCGGCGAAGAAGGGCGTCACCGTCTTCTACAACTCGGGCCTGAGCGAGGCGCAGCGCACCGCCGCGGTCACCAACCTGAAGAAGGTCGGCGCCGACGTCAACCTCGACGCCGGGCACATGTTCCTCAAGGACGCCGCCAACCCGCCGTCCTACCTGCGTGGTTGCGCCACCCCCGGCACCTGGACCTGCACCACCGTCCAGTACAAGGCGGGCACCCGCAAGCACATCGAGAAGGACCTCGGGTACGACATCATCGCCAACTTCGGCGACCAGTACTCGGACTTCGGCGGCGGCTACGCGGACCGCACGTACAAGATCCCGAACCCGACGTACTACGTCGGCTGATTCTCATGGCCCGCCCGCCCCGTCCGGTCGCGTGTCGGGCGGTGCGGGCCGGGGCCGGCCGGTGCTCATCCCGTGTCGTGCGTGGCGAAGTCGCCCGCTACCGTGCGCCGGGTGCCGTCCGCGGTCGCGGTGATGGTGTACCCGTCGTCCCGGGCGTCCCGGCCGCCCCGCTCGTGGTTGTACTGGCCGGCGAAGACCCAGCTCCCGGCCGGGACCGTGCGGCCCGGTCCGAGGGTCCAGGTGTAGACGAGCCGGCCGTCCCGCTCCCGGGTGGTCAGCGTGAAGTCCTGCTCGGGCAGCGAGCGCCACGCGCCCGTCGAGGTCACCCCGCCGGTCTGCGCGACGCTCAACTCGACTGTGAGGGACGTGAGTTCCTCCGTGGTCTTGAGCGTGACGTCGCTCTGTGCCCAGAAGTCGTTGCTGTGCGGGTCGACCGAGCCGTCCGACCAGAGCGGTCCGTCCCGCTCCCCGTCGGCCCCCGGACCGGCCGGGGCGGACGCCGTCGCGGTCGCGGAGGGCGGTGCGGACGGCACCGCGGGTGGTCGCGGGTCGGCGGCGCCGCGGCTCGGCGGGGTGCTCGGCGCCGGGTCGGCGGTCGGCCGGGGTGCGCGGCTCGTCGGGTCGGGGGAGGGGGCCGGGTTCGGCGAGACGGCGACCGTCCGCTCCCGAGGGGCGTCGTCGCGCAGCGCGGACGCCACCGCGTACCCGCCGGCCGCGAGCATCCCCGCGACCGCGGCCGTGGCGCCCGCCACCCGGGCCCAGCCCCAGGCCGACGACCGGGCCGCCCGCTGCCGGTAGCCGGCCGGCTCCGCCATCCCGCGTTCGATCCGGGCCAGGACGCGGGCCCGGTCGGGTTCGTGCGCCTCGGCCGCCTCGCGCAGCCGGGCGCGCAGCTCGTCGTGCACGTCCTGCTGCGTCACCGGTCCTGTCCTCCGCTCTCGCCGCGCGCCATCACCGCGTGCACCTTCTGGGGGACGCCCCGGGGGCCGAGCCGCCGTTGCAGTTCGGCCATCCCCTTGGACGTCTGACTCTTCACCGTACCCACGGAGACCCCGAGGGCGAGCGCGGTGTCCTTCTCCGACAGGTCGAAGGCGTGCCGCAGCACGACACAGGCCCGCTTGCGGAACGGCAGCCCGCGCAGCGCCTCCTGGACGTCGACCACCCCCGCCACATCGGGGTTCTCGGTCTTCTCCTCGCGCTGCGACCAGAACAGCGAGACCCTGCGGCGCTCCCGGACCGCGCTGCGGATGCGGGTGCGGGCCAGGTTGGCGACGACGCCCCGGGCGTAGGCCACCGGGTGGTCGGCGGCGCGCACCCGGTCCCAGCGGTGCCACAGGGCGAGCAGCGCGTCCGCGGCCAGATCGTCGGCGGCGTCCGGCTCACCGGTCAACAGGTGGGCGAGACGGGCGAGTTCGGCGTAGTGGCGCTCGAAAAAGTCGTGGAACTCCGCCGAGGCCGCGTCGTCGACGACAGTGCCCACGGGGTACCTCTCCAGTGCGTGTCATGTATATGACATGTGATGGTCCGGGGTGGTCCCGGGCGAGATGCGGAAGCGTAGCAGCGGCCAACAGGGCTTCTCCGTACGGGGCTTCGTACACGGTCCGGCCCACCGACCCCGATTCCGTAACACGGCGAAAACCCGAGCGGAGTTCAACGGAGGAACAATCCAGCCAGCATCCGCACCCTGACCGACCGGTACCGAGGAGTGGGCCATGACCGAGACGCAGAGACCGGCCGACCGGGCGGGCACCACGCCGCCCGCGACGAGCGGCGTCGACCGGTACTTCAGGATCTCCGAGCGGGGGTCCACGCTCGGCCGGGAGATCCGCGGCGGCTTCGCCACCTTCTTCACGATGGCCTACATCCTCGTCCTGAACCCCATCATCCTCGGCAGCGCCCAGGACAAGTTCGGCCACCGCCTCGACAGCGTCCAACTCACCACCGCCACCGCCCTGGTGGCCGCCGTGATGACGATCGTCATGGGCGTCGGCGGCAACCTCCCGCTCGCCATCGCCGCCGGACTCGGCCTCAACGCCGTCGTCGCCTTCCAGATCGCCCCGCTGATGAGCTGGGACGACGCGATGGGCCTGATCGTCATCGAGGGCCTGGTGATCTGCGTCCTGGTCGTCACCGGACTGCGCGAGGCCGTCATGCACGCCATCCCGCAGGGCCTCAAACAGGCGATCGGCGTCGGCATCGGCCTGTTCATCGCGTTCATCGGGTTCGTCGACGCCGGGTTCGCCAGCCGCGTCCCGGACGCCGCGCACACCACCGTGCCCGTCCAGCTCGGCGCCACCGGCGCCCTGACCGGCTGGCCGGTCCTGGTCTTCTGCCTCGGCGTGCTGCTGACCGTCGGACTGCTCGCCCGCCGGGTCAGGGGCGCGATCCTGATCAGCATCGTGGCCATGACCCTCGTCGCCATGCTGATCGACTCCCTCGCGGACATCAGGAGCTGGGGCCTGACCACACCCGCCTGGCCCGACCAGGTCGTCGCCGCCCCCGACTTCGGGCTCCTCGGCCGCTTCAGCCTCTTCGGCGCCTTCGGGCAGACCTCGGTGATCACCGTCGTGCTCCTGGTGTTCACCCTCGTGCTCTCCGACTTCTTCGACACCATGGGCACCGTCGTCGGCATCAGCGCCGAGGCGGGCCTGCTCGACGACGAGGGCAAGGTGCCCCACCTCGGCCGGGTGCTGCTCATCGACGGCGCCGCCGCGGTGGCGGGCGGCGCCGCCTCGTCGTCGTCCGCCACCGCCTACATCGAGTCCGCGGCCGGGGTCGGCGAGGGCTCACGCACCGGGTTCTCCAACCTCGTCACCGGCGGTCTCTTCGGCCTCGCGCTGCTGCTGACCCCGCTGCTCACCATCGTCCCGCTCCAGGCCGCGGCCCCCGCCCTGGTCGCCGTCGGGTTCCTGATGATGACGCAGGTCAAGAACATCGACTGGGACCGGTACGAGATCGCCGTGCCCGCGTTCCTGACCATCGCCGCCATGCCGTTCACCTACTCCATCACCAACGGCATCGGCGCCGGTTTCGTCGCCCATGTGCTGATCAAGTCGGTGCTCGGCAGGGCCAGGGAGGTGCACTGGCTGATGTGGGCGGTCTCCGCGCTGTTCCTGGTGTACTTCGCGATCGACCCCGTGGAGCAGCTGCTCGGCGTGGGGTGAGACGACCGGTCAGCCGGTGAGGGCCGCCTCCATCATGGCCTTGGCCACGGGGGCGGCGAGGCCGTTGCCGCTGACCTCGGAGCGGGCCGCGTCCGACTGCTCGACCACCACCGCGACCGCGACCTCCTTGCCGTTGGTGTCCGACGTCGCGTACGAGGTGAACCAGGCGTACGGCGTCTTGCTGTTGTTCTCGCCGTGCTGGGCGGTACCCGTCTTGCCGCCGACCGTCGCCCCGCTGATCCGCGCGTTGCTCCCGGTGCCGTCCTCGACGACCGTCCGCATCGCCGACCTGAGCTGCGCGGCGGTGGTGGAGCTGACGATCTCCTCGGTGCCGGCCTCGTCGTCGTAGTTCTCCAGGACGTCGCCGCCGCTGTCGGTGATCCGGGACACCAGGTGCGGCGCGACCAGCTTGCCGCCGTTGGCGATGGCCGCCGACACCATGGCCATCTGCAGCGGGGTGGCCGTCACGTCGAACTGGCCGATGCCCGTCAGCGCCGTCGACGACCGGTCCATGCCGGACGGGTAGACGCTCGGGTACGCGCGGACCGGCACGTCCAGCGTGTCGTCGTTGAAGCCGAACCTCTCCGCCTGCGCCCGCACCTTGTCCTGGCCGAGGTCGACGGCCATCTTGGCGAAGACGTTGTTGCAGGAGTAGCGCAGGGCGGTGCGGATCGTGGCGTTCTCGCACGGCGCGGACGCGTTCTCGTTGGCCAGCACGGTGGTGGTGCCCGGCAGGGTGTACGGGTCGGGGCTGGTCGTCGGGGTGTCGACGTTCGGGTAGAGCCCGTCCTCCAGCGCCGCCGCCGCCACGACCAGCTTGAACGTCGAGCCGGGCGGCAGCGGCTGGCGCAGCGCGCGGTTGGTCAGCGGCTGGTCCGCGTCCGCGTTCAGCTTCTTCCAGGCCGCCCCCGCGGTGTTGGCGTCGGTCAGCGTCGACGGGTCGTACGACGGCGTCGAGACGACCCCGAGGATCCGCCCGGTCTTCGGGTCGATCGCGACGGCCGCGCCCTTCTTGTCGCCCAGCGCCTCGGCCGCCGCCTTCTGCACGGCCGGGTCGATCGTCGTGATCACGTCACCGGGTGCGGCGCGGGAGCCGGTGACCGTGTCCATCACCGTCCTCAGCCGGGCGTCCGTGCCGTTGAGCAGGTCGGCGTAGATGCCCTCCAGCTGCGTCGGCGCGTACGCCTGCGAGGCGTAGCCGGTCACCGCCGCGTACAGCGAGCCGTCCTTGTAGGTGCGCTTGTACGCGAGGTCGCTGCTGCCCGACGTGCGCGCGGAGCCGGTTACCGACTGCCCGCCCACGACGATGTTGCCGAGCGGGTCCGCGTACGTCCTGATCGCGTTGCGCCGGTTGAGGCTGTCGTCTGCGAGGGCCTTGCCGTCGTAGAACTGCACCCAGGTCGCCCGCACCAGCAGAGCGAACACGAGGAGCAGCGCGAAGACGGATGCTCGCCTGATCGTCTTGTTCATCCCGCTGGGAAGACGTCCGGGACGGGGGCGATCGTTCCCGTCCGTCCCGTTTTCTCATCGACGGTTCATGAAGCGGCCTTCTTATCGACGGTTCATGAAGCGGCCCGGCCCGCGGCCGGCTCAGCCCTTCAGGGCCAGCACCACTTCCTCGATCTCCGCGCCGCGCGCCGGCGCGAACCCGCGCGCGCGGGCCGTCTCCACGAAGCCGCACTTCTCCAGCACCCGGCGCGAGCCCGCGTTGTCCGCCGCCACGCGCGCGTGCAGCGGACGTTCGGGTACCAGCGCGAGCAGCTCCCGCAGGGCGGCCGTCGCCACCCCGCGGCCCCAGTAGGCGCGGTCGACCCAGTAGGTGACCTCGCGCTCGCCCGGCTCCCCGTACACCGCCGCGCTGCCCACCACGTCACCGTCAGCGAGCACCGTCCGCACCACGTCCGAGGAGGCGCGCACGCGCCGCCAGCGGGCGTCGAACGCCTCCCGGTCGGCCGGGTCGGCCGGGGTGAAGGCCGCCGTCCGCAGCGCCTCCGGGTCGTTGAGCTGCCGGTAGAAGACCGGCAGGTCGCTGTCGTGGACCTCGCGCAGCGCGACCAGCATCGCTCAGAGCCTCCGGGTCGCCAGCGTCAGCCGGTCCCGCGCGTCGAACAGCGCGTCCTTCACCAACTGCTCGTGCGCCGGGGTGAGCCGCGCCACCGGCACCGAGCAGCTGATCGCGTCCCTGGCCGGGGTGCGGTACGGGATCGCCACCCCGAAGCAGCGCAGCCCCAGTGTGTTCTCCTCGCGGTCCACGGCGAAGCCCTGCTCGCGGATCTGGTGCAGCTCCTCGATGAGCTTCTCGCGGTCGGTGATGGTGTGCTCGGTCAGCGCGGGCAGCGTCTCCGGGAGCATCTTGCGGACCTGCTCGTCCGGGTACGTGCTCAGCAGCGCCTTGCCCAGCGAGGTCGAGTGCGCGGGCAGCCGCCGTCCGACCCGGGTGAAGGGGCGCAGGTAGTGCTGGGACTGGCGGGTGGCCAGGTAGACGACGTTGGTGCCGTCGAGACGGGCCAGGTGGATGGTCTCGGTGGTGTCGTCCGACAGCCGGTCGAGCGTCGGCCTGGCCGCCGCGACCACCTCGTCGCCGTCGATGTACGAGGTGCCCACCAGCAGCGCCCGCACCCCGATGCCGTACCGGGTGCCCGTCGCGTCCGTCTCCACCCAGCCCAGCTCGACCAGGGTGCGCAGCAGCATGTACAGGCTGGACTTCGGATACCCGACGGCCTCCTGGACCGACGCGAGCGAGTGCATCCCGGGGCGGCCGGCGAAGTACTCCAGCAACTCAACGGTCCGCACCGCGGACTTGACCTGTGCCCCGCCGCCTGTCTCGGCTGCCGTCATCGCCCTTGACCCCTTCGTTCGACGAGAACCTTGAGATATCGTCTCCAACAGCATATTCATCACCAGAGACAGCGTTCAGCATATCGAACGGCCCTGGTGGATGAACCACGACCGCGGCAATACATGTGTGGAGGGACCCCCGGTGGCAGCAGCACCAGTCTGGAGTGTCGACCCCCGAACCGGGAAGCAGCGGGAACAGGTCGCGGTGGAGGCCACCGCCCAGGAGGTGGACGCCGCCGTCCGCGCCGCGCACGCGGCCCGAGCCGCGCTGGCCGACCGCACCGTCCGCGCCGCCTTCCTGCGCACCGCAGCCGAGCAGCTCGAAGCGGCCGAGGACGGGCTCGTGGAGACCGCCGACGCCGAGTCCGCGCTCGGCCCGACCCGGCTCACCGGCGAACTCGCCCGCACCTGCTACCAGTTGCGGGCCTTCGCGGACATCGTCGACGAGGGCGCCTTCCTCGACGTCATCATCAACCACCCCGACGCCACCGCGACCCCGCCGATCCCGGACCTGCGCCGCCACAAGGTGCCGCTCGGGGTCGTCGCCGTCTACTCGGCGTCCAACTTCCCCTTCGCGTTCTCGGTCGCAGGCGGCGACACCGCGAGCGCCCTCGCGGCCGGCTGCCCGGTCGTCGTCAAGGCCCACCCCGACCACCCGGCCCTCTCCGAGCTGGTCGCCAAGGTGCTGCGCAGGGCCGCCGCGGCGCACGGCGTCCCCGAGGGCGTCGTCGGCCTGGTGCACGGCTTCGAGGCCGGCGTCGAACTGGTCGGGCACCCGCTGGTCACCGCGGCCGGGTTCACCGGCTCGGTGCGCGGCGGACGCGCCCTCTTCGACGCGGCGGCGGCCCGCCCGACGCCCATCCCCTTCCACGGCGAACTCGGCTCCCTCAACCCCGTCGTGATCACCGAGGCCGCCGCCGCCGAGCGCGCCGAGGCGATCGGCGCCGGGCTCGCGGGCTCGATGACGCTCGGCGTCGGCCAGTTCTGCGTCAAGCCCGGCCTGGTGCTCGCGCCGTCGGGCGCGGCCGGCGACCGGCTGCTCAAGTCGCTCACGGACGCCGTCAGTGACACCGACGCCGGGGTCCTGCTCGACCACCGGATGCGCGACAACTTCCTCGCCGGGGTCGCCGAGCGCGCCGCGCTGCCCGAGGTCGACTCCCCGGTCACGCCGGGCGCGGGCGGCGAGCACACGGTGAGCGCCGGATTCCTGACCGTGCCCGCCGCCAGGCTCACCGGCGAGGGCGCCCACGACCTGCTCCTGGAGGAGTGCTTCGGCCCGGTCACCGTCATCGCGCGCTACGACGACGACGCCGAGGCCGGTGCCGTGCTGTCGCGGCTGCCTGGCAACCTCACCGCGACCGTCCACCTGTCGGCCGAGGAGGCGGCGGGCGAGGGCCGCGGCCCCGAACTGCTCGCCGAACTCACCCCGCTCGCCGGGCGCGTCCTGGTCGACGGCTGGCCCACCGGCGTCGCGGTCGCCGCCGCCCAGCACCACGGCGGCCCCTACCCGGCGACGACGTCCACCTCCACCTCGGTCGGCGGCACCGCCATCGAACGGTGGCTGCGGCCGGTCGCCTACCAGGGCGTGCCGGAGGCGCTGCTGCCCGCCGAACTGCGCGACGACAACCCGCTCGGGCTGCCCCGCCGGGTCGACGGACGCCTGGAGCGCTGAACCGCACCACCGCCGTACCGCCGTGCGGGCGCGGGGAGTTGACGCGAAGGCGCGCACTCCCCGCGCCCGGCCCCGGCGACCGACCTGACCGGCCCGACTGACATCATCACGGGATGGACGTGGAACTCTCCGCACTGCCCTTCGCCCTCCGCACCTACGGCCCCGACGGGAACTGGTCCTTCGAGGACGGGGTCCTCACCGGCTGGGCCGGTCCCCGCCAGGACCGGTTCGTGCCGCCCACCGAGGAGGGCCTCGACCCGGCGTCCGACGCGCCCCGGCTGCTCGGGGCGCCCCCCGAGGGCGACTTCCAGCTGAGCGCGCGGGTCACCGTGGGCTTCGCGGGCGCCTTCGACGCCGGGGTCCTCTACGTCCATGTGGGCGAGCGGGCCTGGGCCAAACTCTGCCTGGAGTACTCGCCGGACGTGCCGACCGTCTGCACGGTGGTCACCCGGGGCCACTCCGACGACGCCAACTCCTTCGCTGTGGACGGCAGTTCGGTCTGGCTGCGGGTGAGCCGCACCGGCCGGGCGTTCGCCTTCCACGCCTCCCGCGACGGCGTGCGCTGGACCTTCGTCCGCCTCTTCACCCTGGGCACCGAGAAGGAGACCGACGCGGCCCTCGTCGGCTTCATGGCCCAGGCCCCGATGGGCGAGGGGTGCGTCGTGACGTACGACCACATCGAGTACCGCCCGAGCTGGCCGAAGGACCTGCGCGACGGCAGCTGAGTGACCCCGGGAACCGGGGCGGCCCCGGACACGTCCTGGAACGCATGATCGACGAGCCCCGGCCCGCCCTCCCCCTGCTGATCAGAACCGTCCTGCCCGCCGAGGCGGCGGCTGTCGCCGCGCTGCACCGGCGGGCCCGCGCCAGCTACTACCCGGACGGCCTCCCGGACGACGGCGTCGACTGGACCGAGCGCTGGCGGGAGGCCGTCGCCCGCCCGGACGGCGTGGTGCTGTGCGCGGTCCGCGCCGGACGGCTGGTCGCCCTCGCCTCCTTCCGCACCCCGCCGGACGCCGCACCGGACACCGTGGGCCTCTTCCAGTTCCACGTCGACCCCGACCACTGGCGCGACGGCGTCGGCACGGCCCTGCACACGGCGTGCGTCGAGCAGTGGCAGGCGGAGTCCAGAACCACGGCGGTCCTCGACGTCCACGTCGACAACACCCGCGCCCAGCGCTTCTACGCGGCCCGCGGCTGGCAACCGGACCCGGAGCGGCCGGCGGGGGAGGGGGACCACCATCTGTCCCTGCGGTTCGCGGTGCCGGGCGGCGGTGGGGAATGAACCCGGCGGGTCGAACGTTCGCACGACGTGCGGAGGGTGTCTCCGTTCCCCTCTGAGCTGGAGAGAGCCGAGAAGATGCGGGTCGAGATCTGGTCGGACATCGCGTGTCCCTGGTGCTACGTGGGCAAGGCCCGGTTCGAGAAGGCGCTCGCCGCGTTCCCGCACCGGGACGGTGTCGAGGTCGTCCACCGGTCCTTCGAGCTGGACCCCGGGCGGGCCAAGGACGACGTGCAGCCGGTGCTGACGATGCTCACCAAGAAGTACGGCATGAGCGAGGCGCAGGCGCGGGCCGGTGAGGAGAACCTCGGGGCGCAGGCCGCCGCCGAGGGGCTGCCGTACCGCACCGAGGGCCGCGACCACGGCAACACCTTCGACATGCACCGCCTGCTGCACCTCGCCAAGGAGCACGGCCGCCAGGACGAGCTGATCCAGCTGCTGTACCGGGCGAACTTCGCCGAGGAGCGCTCCGTCTTCACCGGGGGCGACGAGCGGCTGGTCGAGCTGGCCGTCGCCGCCGGGCTCGACGCCGACGCCGCCCGCGCCGTCCTCGCCGACCCGGCGGCCTACGCCGACGAGGTCCGCGCCGACGAGCGCGCGGCAGCCGAGCTGGGCGCGGGTGGCGTGCCGTTCTTCGTCCTGGACCGCACCTACGGCGTCTCCGGAGCCCAGCCCGCCGAGGTCTTCACCCAGGCCCTCACCCAGGCCTGGGGCGAACGCGCACCGCTGAAGCTCCTCGACGGCGCCGGCGACGGCGGCAACGGCGACGCCGCCTGCGGGCCCGACGGATGCGCGGTGCCGCAGGGCTGAGTGACGGGGGTGGCGCCGGCGCGACCCGACCATGATCCGAACGCCGCAGTCCCGGCCGACCGCACGAATCCGCAGGTGAGAGGCGATGTATAAGCATCTGTGAGGGGAAGCGGTCAGAACCGCGCAATGGACTGCGGCGTGCGCCGGGGCCCACAGTGGGGGCATGGAGACCTTCGAGACCCTCGTCCGCGCCGAGTTCGCCCAGACGAACACCTATCTGAACACCGCGAGCACCGGCCTCCTGCCCGCCCGTACCGTCACCGCCATGCGGACCGCGATCGAGTCGGCGGCGGTCGGCCGGCCCACCGACATGTTCGCGGACGTTGAGGCGGCCCGCGCCGCCTTCGCCCGGCTGGCCGGGGTGCCGGTGCGCCGGGTGGCGGCCGGTGCCTCGGTCGCGGTCTTCACCGGCCTGATCGCCGCGTCGCTGCCGTCCGGCGCCGAAGTCCTCACCGCCGAGGCCGACTTCAGCTCCGTCGTGAACCCCTTCCACGTCCGCGCCGACCTCAAGGTGCGGACCGTGCCCCTCGAAGCGGTCGCGGAGTCGGTGCGGCCGGGCACCGCGCTGGTCGCCGTCAGCGCGGCGCAGTCCGCCGACGGCAGGGTGGCCGACCTGCCCGCGATCAGGGCGGCGGCCCAGGCCCACGGCGCGCGCACCTACGTCGACGCCTCCCAGGCGATGGGCTGGCTCGACCTCGACGCCGACGGCCACGACTACTGCGCGACCGTCGGCTTCAAGTGGCTCGTCTGCCCCAGGGGCGTGGCCTTCCTGATCGTCCCCGAGGACCTCGGCGGGCTCACCCCGCTGTTCGCCGGCTGGGTCGCGGGGGAGCACCCCTGGGACTCCTGCTACGGCCCCGTGCGGGAACTCGCCCACTCCGCACGGCGGTTCGACGAGAGTCCCGCGCTGTTCTCCTACACCGGCGCCCGCCACTCCCTCGAACTCCTCGCGGAGATCGGCCTCGACGCCGTCCGCGCCCACGACCTGGCCCTCGCCGACCGGTTCCGCGACGGCCTGGCCGCCCTCGGGCACCGGCCGGTGCCCGCGCCGGGCTCCACCATCGTCTCGGTACCCGGACTCGGCCACCGGCAGCCGGAGTTGAGCGCCGCCGACATCGAGGTGTCCGACCGCGCGGGCCATCTGCGGGCGGCCTTCCACCTCTACAACACGGCGGCCGACGTCGACCGGCTGCTCGCGGCCCTGGCCTCCTGAGACCCGGCCCGCGCCCGGGAACGCGGACGCCGCCCGCCTTCCGTCGCCGGAAGGCGGGCGGCGTCGATCGCCTGGCGGGGCCGGGTCAGCGCACCGGGGTGAAGTCCCGGGCGCCGATGAACTCAGGCCGCCTGACCGGCGCGGAGAAGGGCTCGACGGCCTCGTTCTCCACGCTGTTGAAGACGATGAAGACGTTGCTGCGCGGGAACGGCGTGATGTTGTCGCCCGAGCCGTGCATGCAGTTGCAGTCGAACCAGGTCGCCGAACCGGCCTTCCCGGTGAACAGCTTGATGCCGTAGTCGCTCGCCATCGCGGTCAGCGCCTCGTTCGACGGAGTGCCCGCGTCCTGCATCTGGAGCGACTTCTTGTAGTTGTCCTCGGGCGTCGACCCCGCGCAGCCGAGGAAGGTGCGGTGCGACCCCGGCATGATCATGAGGCCGCCGTTGGTGTCGTGGTTCTCGGTCAGCGCGATCGAGACGGACACCGCCCGCATGTTCGGCATGCCGTCCTCGGCGTGCCAGGTCTCGAAGTCCGAGTGCCAGTAGAAGCCGCTGGCGCCGAAGCCCGGCTTGACGTTGATCCGCGACTGGTGGACGTAGACGTCCGAGCCGAGGATCTGCCGGGCCCGGCCCACCACCCGCTCGTCCCGCACCAGTCGGGCGAACACCTCGCTGATCCGGTGCACCTCGAAGACCGAGCGGATCTCCTTGGACTTGGGTTCCACGATCGAGCGCTCGTCGGCGCGGATCGCCGGATCGGCGATCAGCCGTTCCAACTCCTGCCGGTAGACGGCGACTTCGTCATCGCCGATCAGCTGGTCGATGGCGAGGAAGCCGTCCCGTTCGAAGCCGGCCAGCTCCGTGCCGGTGATCGGGCCCGGCGCGTCCGGGGCGCCCCACAGGACCGGGTCCTGACGCGGGACGGAGACCTCGGTGGTGCCCCGGCTGGGGTAAAGATCGGTGAGGGTGGTCATGGTCGCCTCACACCTCCTCGGGCTCGGGCTCGGTGAGCAGCGGGTAGACGCCGTTCTCGTCGTGGTCCTCCCTGCCGGTCACGGGCGGGTTGAAGACGCAGATGCAGCGGAAGTCCTTCTTGATCCGCATCGTGTGCCGCTCGTGCCCGTCGAGGAGGTAGGTGGTGCCGGGAGTGATCGTGTACTTCTTCCCGGTCTCGTCGTCTGTCAGTTCGGCCTCGCCCTCGACGCACACGACGGCCTCGATGTGGTTCGCGTACCACATCGACGTCTCCGTGCCCGCGTAGAGGATGGTCTCGTGCACGGAGAAGCCGACGCGCTCCTTGGCGAGGACGACGCGCTTGCTCTCCCAGGTGCCGGACGCGGCCTTCACATGCCGGTCGGTGCCTTCGATCTCCTTGAACGAACGGACGATCACGGTGTGGCGATGCCTCCTAGGTGAATGGTTTCCCGGCCCCGCGCGGGGTCAGGCGGTCTCGCGGACGGCCCGCGCGAGGACGGCGAGGCCCTCGTCGAGCTCGTCGGCTGTGACGGTGAGCGCCGGGAGGAGTTTGACGACCTCGCTCTCCGGGCCCGACGTCTCGATGAGCAGGCCGAGTTCGAAGGCCCGGCGGGCGATCCGGCCGGCCCGCTCCTTGTCGTCGAACTCCATGCCCCACACCAGCCCGCGGCCCCGGTACTCCTTGACGGCGCCCGGGTTCTCCTCGGCGATGGCGGCCAGCTCGCGCTCGACCTGCTCACCGCGGGCGCGGGTCTGCTTCTCCATCGCGGGCCCGTCCGACCAGTAGGTCTCGAGCGCCGCGGTGGCCGTCACGAACGCCGGGTTGTTGCCGCGGAAGGTGCCGTTGTGCTCGCCGGGCTCCCAGATGTCCAGCTCCGGCTTGAACAGGCACAGCGACATCGGCAGGCCGTAGCCGCTGATCGACTTGGACACCGTCACGATGTCCGGGACGATGCCCGCCTCCTCGAAGGAGAAGAACGCGCCGGTGCGGCCGCAGCCCATCTGGATGTCGTCGACGATCAGCAGCATGTCCTGCCGCTCGCACAGCTCGGCCAGCGCGCGCAGCCACTCGGGGCGCGCGACGTTGATGCCGCCCTCGCCCTGCACGGTCTCCACGATCACGGCCGCGGGCTTGTTGAGTCCTGAGCCCTGGTCCTCCAGGAGCCGCTCGAACCAGAGGAAGTCGGGGATCTTGCCCTCGAAGTAGTTGTCGAAGGGCATCGGCGTGCCGTGCACCAGCGGGATGCCCGCGCCGGCCCGCTTGAAGGCGTTGCCGGTGACCGCGAGGGAGCCGAGCGACATGCCGTGGAAGGCGTTGGTGAAGGACACGATCGCCTCGCGCCCCTTCACCTTGCGGGCCAGCTTCAGCGCCGACTCGACGGCGTTGGTGCCGGTCGGGCCCGGGAACATGACCTTGTAGGGCAGGTCGCGGGGGCGCAGCACCAGGTTCTGGAAGGACTCCAGGAAGGCGCGCTTCGCGGTCGTCGACATGTCGAGCCCGTGCGTGACGCCGTCCCGCTCCAGGTAGTCGATCAGCGCCCGTTTCAGTACCGGGTTGTTGTGCCCGTAGTTGAGTGAGCCGGCGCCGGCGAAGAAGTCGAGGTACTCGTGGCCGTCCTCGTCGTACATCCGGCTGCCGTGGGCTCGGTCGAAGACGGTCGGCCAGCCGCGGCAGTAACTGCGTACCTCCGACTCCAGGGTCTCGAAGACGCTGAGGTCGGGCTGGGTGATGGTCACGGCGAATCGCTCCTCGGTGCGGTGGGGGGTCGGGGTCCTGCGGAGGTCAGCGGGCGAGCGGTCCGATGCGGTGCAGCACCTCGGGCTCGTGCGGTCCGTCCGGGAACAGGTCGGTGCCGAACAGCACCTCCCGCTCCAGCCGCGCGCCGTGCCGCTCGGCGAACGACGCGAACAGCCGCTCCGAGGCGGTGTTGCCCGGAGTGATGGTGGTCTCGACGGTGGTGACGCCCAGCTCCGCCGCGGTCCGGGCGGCGAGCCCGTCGAGCATCGTGCCCGCGAGACCACGCCCGCGGTGCGTCTCGTCCACCGCGACCTGCCAGACCAGCAGGGTGTGCGGCCGGTCGGGCCGCACGTATCCGGTCACGAAGCCGACCGGCCGCCCGTCCTCGTCGCGGGCCACCACGGTGGTCGCCGCGAAGTCCCGGCACCACAGCAGGTAGCTGTACGACGAGTTCAGGTCGAGTGTCTTGGAGTCCCTGGCGATCCGCCACAGCGCGGCACCGTCCGCCAATGACGGACGGTCGATTTGCAGTTCGGCTTGTGCGGCAGTCATGCAAATTGAACTTACCCGGGGGAAATGAAAAATGCATGGCGAGGGTGGGATGCGGTCGGAGTGCACCTGTGTTATCACGCGGGCGTGAGTGATCACCGGGAAGGGGTGCGAAAACGCTCGTTTTGTACGGTATTTACCGTACAAAACGAGCGTGATGTGGAACGCGTCACAACGAGGCAACCCTGACGAGATCTGCCGGAATTACTCTGTTGCGCGTTCGCGAAATCTTCGTGTTTAGGCCGCAGGAGAGCGGGCAGAAGAATAGGGGAATCCGCCCTCGAAAGAATTCCGGATAGCGTCCGTGAATTCACCTCCGGGTCACTCCGCCGATAAGTTCGCGGAGAGTGGCGGAGAACGGCGGAGAGTGGCGGAGAACGGCGGAGAGTGCGGGTCCTGGGCGGTCGGCCGCGGCCCGGTCGCGATCCCCAGCCCCAGCCCCAGTCCCCGCCACGCCCTCCGTCTCTCCCCCCGGGTCTACCCCCAGGCCGCTTCCGCCGCCCGGTGGGCCTCCCGAATGTCGGTCGGGTGGCCGTGGTCCGCGAGGGCCGTTCCCAGGGACGTCAGGGCCGCTCGGACCGTGTCCAGGGTCGCGTCCTTGCCGTAGTGGTTGACGCGGATCATCTCCTTGGCCAGCGCTCCGCCCCCGGCGGCCAGCGGCAGCGCCGGGTCCGCCGCCAGGGCGCGGGCCACCAGGTCCGACGCGGCGACGCCGGGCGGCGTCCGCAGCGTGGTGGCGACCGGCGCCGCGTCCCGCGCCTCGCGCACGTACGGCTCAAGGCCGCCGCCCAGCGCCACCGCGCCCGCCCTGGTCGCGGCGGCGGCCGCACGGTGCAGCGCCATCACCGTCTCGAGGCCCGCCGCCTCGATCCGCTCCACGCATGCTTCGAGCGCGAGCATCTCCAACTGCGCCGGCGCGTGCAGCAGCGCCGTGCGCCCGCCGTCGATCCAGCGCTCCTTCCAGTCGAGCAGCGAGAGGTAGGAGCGGCGCGGCGCCGCCGGGTTCGCGGCCATCCGCGCCCACGCCCGCTCGCTCACCGACACCGCCGACACGCCCGCGGGCCCGCCCATCGCCTTCTGCGCCCCGATCACGCACAGGTCGACGCCCCACGCGTCGGGGAGCACCGGCTCGGCCCCGATGGACGCCACCGCGTCCAGGTAGAACAGCGCGCCGTGCTCCCGCACGGCCTTGCCGATCGCGGCGACCGGGTTGGTGTTGCCGGTCGCGGCCTCCGCGTGCACCAGCGACACGAAGTCGATCTCCGGGCACGCGGCGAAGGCGTCCCGCACCTGCGCGGCGGTGACCGCCGTGTGGAACGGCACCGCGAGGTCGATCACCGTGGCGCCGCAGTCCCGCAGCCAGTCGCCGAAGGTCTGCCCGTAGGGGCCGGTGATCACGTTCAGCGCGGTCGTGCCGGGTCCCGCGGTGGCCCTGATGGCCCCTTCGAGGGGCAGCAGCGCCTCGCCCTGCGTGATCACGACGTCCTGCTCGGTGCCCAGCAGGCGTGCCACGCGGTCCTCGATCGACGCGAAGCGCGCCGCGGTCAAGGGGGCCAGGTCAAGCAACGGATGCGTCACGGCGGTGCTCTCTTCTTGTGCACGGGGTAGAGGTGACGAGCGTAACCGGCGGCTGCTCCCCACCCTCATTGGCGACTTCCTAGGTCAAACCGCCCTTTCACCCTGGGTTCTATTTGAGAGACCCCAAGATCTCCTTATAATCCGAACCCTGTTGTCCCCCCCACCGGAGGTCCCCGTGAACACCGTCCTCGGACGCAGGGCCCGTGTCCTGGCCGCCACCACCGCGACGGCAGGTCTGCTCCTGGTCGCCGGCTGCTCGTCGGACGACGGCGGTGGCTCGAAGACCGCCGCCGGCGGGGTCAGGCTGGCCAAGGCCGGACAGCTCACCACCTGCACCCACCTGCCCTACCCGCCGTTCCAGTCGGAGGTCGACGGCAAGGTGCAGGGCTTTGACGTCTCCCTCGTCGACCTCGTCGCCAAGAACCTCGGCGTGAAGCAGGAGATCCGCGACACGCCCTTCGAGAACTTCAAGACCGGCGCCTTCCTCAACTCCGGTGACTGCGACCTGGCCGCGGCCGGCATGACCATCACCGCCGAACGCAAGAAGAACGTCGACTTCTCCGTGCCGTACTTCGACGCCACCCAGGCCGTCCTGGTCGACAGCAAGAGCGGCATCACCTCGTTCGCCGGACTCAAGGGCGAGAAGGTGGGCGCCCAGGCGCAGACCACCGGCGAGGACTACGCCCGAAAGAAGGGCCTCGACCCGGTCTCCTTCGAGTCGTCCGACGCCGTCCTCAACGGCCTGCGCACCGGCCAGGTCAAGGCCGTCGTCATCGACTACCCGGTCGTCCAGGGCTGGTTGAAGAACAAGGCCAACGCCGCCGCCTTCAAGGTCGTCGACAACCTCGACACCGGCGAGCAGTACGGCTTCACCGTGCGCAAGGGCAACACCAAGCTGCTCGCCGCCGTCGACAAGGCCATCACCGACGCCAAGGCCGACGGCACGTACAAGAAGCTGTACGAGCAGTGGATCGGCCCGTACGACGACGGCGCCTCCACCGCCTCCGCCTCGCCCTCCGTCTCATGACGGTCACCCGATCGGCGCCCCGGCGCACGGGGCTGACCAGGCGTCAGAAGCGTGGTCTGTCGCGCGGCGCCCAGTACGTCGTCTTCGTCGCCGCCGTGATCGCCCTCGCGGCCGCGGCCGACTGGGGGCGGCTGAGTAATCAGTTCGCGCAGGGCGACATCGCCCGCCAGATGTTCCCCGACGTCATCACGCTGGCGCTGAAGAACACCGTCCTGTACACGCTGTCCGGCTTCGTCGTCGGACTGGTCCTCGGCATGCTGATCGCGCTGATGCGGCTGTCGTCGGTGGGCCCCTACCGGTGGTTCGCCGGGGTGTACATCGAGATCTTCCGCGGCCTGCCCGCCCTGCTGATCTTCATCTTCATCGGCGTGGCCGTGCCGCTCGCCTTCCCCGGCACCGAGATCCCGGGCGGCACCTACGGCAAGGTCGCCCTCGCGCTCGGTCTCGTGGCCGCCGCGTACATGGCCGAGACGATCCGCGCGGGCATCCAGGCGGTGCCCAAGGGGCAACTGGAGGCGGCCCGTTCACTGGGGTTCTCGCCCGCCCGCGCGATGATCTCCATCGTCGTGCCGCAGGCCTTCCGGATCATCCTGCCGCCGCTCACCAACGAACTCGTCCTGCTGTTCAAGGACTCCTCGCTGGTGCTGTTCCTCGGCGTCACCCTGGAGGAGCGCGAACTCTCCAAGTACGGAAGGGACTTGGCCAGCCAGACTGCCAACTCCACCCCGATCCTGGTGGCAGGACTCTGCTACCTGCTGGTCACCATCCCGCTCGGCTTCGTCGTGCGCCGCATGGAGGCCAAGGCCCAGGAGGCCGTGAAATGAGCCGTCCCGAGACTTCTGACACCGCCCCCGGGGCCGCCGCGGGGACGGCACCCGAGATCCGGGTCGAGGGCCTGCACAAGTCCTTCGGCGCCAACGAGGTGCTGCGCGGCATCGATCTGGAGATCGGGCGCGGCGAGGTCGTCTGCGTCATCGGCCCCTCGGGCTCGGGCAAGTCGACCCTGCTGCGCTGCGTCAACCTGCTGGAGGAGCCGGACCGGGGACGGGTCTTCGTCGGCTCCACCGAACTCACCGACCCGGACGTCGACATCGACGCCGCGCGCCGCCGGATCGGCATGGTCTTCCAGCAGTTCAACCTGTTCCCGCACCTCACCGTCACCGCGAACCTCACCCTGCCGCAACGCCGGGTGCTGGGCCGCAGCCGGGCGGAGGCCGCGAAGGTGGCCGCCGACAACCTCGCCAGGGTCGGTCTCGCCGAGAAGGCCGACGCCTACCCGGCGGCCCTCTCGGGAGGCCAGCAGCAGCGGGTTGCCATCGCCCGCGCCCTCGCCATGGGCCCCGAGGTGATGCTCTTCGACGAGCCGACCTCCGCGCTCGACCCCGAACTGGTCGGCGACGTCCTCGCGGTGATGCGGATGCTGGCGCGCGACGGCATGACGATGATCGTCGTCACCCACGAGATGAGCTTCGCCCGCGAGGTCGCCGACCGGGTCGTCTTCATGGACGGCGGGGTGGTCGTCGAGGACGGCGCCCCCGCCGACGTCATCGGCGCGCCTCGCCACGAACGCACCCGCAACTTCCTCTCACGGCTGCTCGATCCGGCGCTCGCCGGGCTGCCGGGGGAGACTCCCGAGGAGGCGGGCGACGCGGCCGGGGGATAGCTCATTAAGGTGCCGTGCATGAGCGATCACCCGGTGCTGCACGTGAAGGGCGCGATCCTCGTCGGACGCGACGAGGTCTGCGACGAACTGTGGGTCGTCGGCGGCCGGATCACCTACGACCGGCCCGCCGGCGCCCGCGACATCAGGACCGTCGACGGCTGGGCGCTGCCCGGTCTGGTCGACGCGCACTGCCATGTCGGGCTCGGCCCGCACGGACCCGTCGACCGGGACACCGCGCACCGGCAGGCGCTGACCGACCGCGAGGCGGGCACCCTGCTGATCCGGGACGCGGGCTCGCCCTCCGACACCCGCTGGATCGACGACCGCGACGACCTCCCGAAGATCATCAGGGCCGGCCGGCACATCGCCCGCACCCGCCGCTACCTGCGCGGTTACGCCCACGAGATCGAGCCGGACGACCTGGTCGGCTACGTCGCCCAGGAGGCCGCGCGCGGCGACGGCTGGGTCAAGCTGGTCGGCGACTGGATCGACCGCGACCTCGGCGACCTCTCCGCGTGCTGGCCGCGCGGGCCCGTCGAGGCCGCGATCACCGAGGCCCACCGGCTCGGCGCCCGGGTCACCGCGCACTGCTTCGCCGAGGACGCGCTGCGCGACCTGGTCGAGGCGGGCATCGACTGCGTCGAGCACGCCACAGGGCTCACCGACGACCTGATCCCGCTGTTCGTCGAACGGCGCGTCGCGATCGTCCCGACCCTCGTCAACATCGCCACCTTCCCGGACCTGGCGGCGGGCGGCGACGCCAAGTTCCCGCGCTGGTCGGCCCATATGCGACGGCTGCACGCGCGCCGCTACGACACCGTGCGCTCCGCGTACGACGCGGGCATCCCGGTCTACGTCGGCACCGACGCGGGCGGCACCCTGCCGCACGGCCTGGTCGCGGCGGAGGTCGCCGAACTGGTCACGGCGGGCATCCCGGCGCCCGAGGCCCTCGCCGCGACGACCTGGGCGGCCCGCGACTGGCTGGGCCGCCCGGGGCTGACGGAGGGCGCCCCGGCGGACCTGGTGGTCTACCCGACGGACCCCCGCGCGGACGTCCGCGTCCTGGCGGCGCCGACCCGGGTGGTGGTGAACGGCCGGGTGGTGGGGTGACCCCGGCCCCGGCCCCGGCCCTGCCCCTGCTGTCGCCGTCGCCCCCGTTCTCGCCGTCGCCGACGGCGCTGTCGTCGTTGTCGTCGGCGGCGCTTTCATCGGTGTCGGCAGGCGGTCCGTTCGTTGACGGTGCGTGACCTGACGGCGGTGTGGCGCGTTGTGCACCCTGTCTCACGCGCGGGAGGTCAACCGGCGTATTCGCACAGGTTGCGTGGCTGAGGTGAAACCGTTGAACGGCCGGGCCACCGGAATCGAATACGTTGGCGGAAACCCCACGAAGGAGTGAAGTCACGCAGGATCGCCGCCTGTTCACTCTTCGTGCGTAATTCTTGCCGGGTCCCAAGCAAGCTTCTAGTGGGGGTCCCACCACCTTGAACGGCAACAACTTCCGCATGCCCGCACGCCGTCTCGCCACCGTCGCGGCGGCCACGGCCCTGGCCGCGGGTCCCGCGGTCCTGGCCGGCGCGGGCTCCGCGCACGCGACCACCGACCACGGTCGCGCGAGCGCCGTCGTGCTGCGCACCGGGCTCGACGTGTCGCTGCTCAACAAGACCGTGAACGTCCCGCTCGCGGTCTCGCTCAACGAGGTCGAGGCGCCGCGCAGCGCCGACAGGACCGCGCTCTCCGCCACCCTGGACGGAGTCGACGGCGGCAAGCCCTTCAACGTCCTGAGCGCCGACGTCGCCACCGCGAAGGCCGACGTCACGGCCGCCCGCGCGGAGGGCTACACCCGGCTCGCCCACGCCCGTCTGCATGTCCCCGGGCTGCCGCTGCTCTCCCTCGTCGAGGTCGAGCAGGTCACCTCCAAGGCGGTCTGCGAGGCGGGCCGGACGCCGGTCGCCACCTCCGACCTGCTCGGCACGGTCACCGTCCTCGGCAAGAAGGTCACGCTGACCGCGGGCGGCACCACCGACGTGCGGGTGCCCGGCGTCGGGGAGGTCAGGCTCGACCTGTCGAAGACCGAGCACACCTCGCGCACGGCCGCCGCGACCGCCCTCGAACTGAAGGTCTCCGTCAACCCGTTGAAGCTCAACGTCGCGGAGGTCGAGGGCACCGTCACCCTTGCCAAGGCCACCTGCGAGGCGCCGCCCGCACCGGAGCGGGAGAGCCCCGCGCCGAGCACCGAACCGGCGTCCGAGGTCGAGCCGCAGGGCGGGTCGACGGAGCAGAACCTCGCGGAGACCGGCGGCAACTCGGCGACGCCGTACATCGCGGCCGGTGCCGCCGCCCTGGTCGTGGCCGGCGGCGGAGCCCTGGTGCTGACCCGCCGCCGCAGGAGCTGACGGAAGCGGTACGGAGGCCCAGGGGGAGGGGAGGCGAGGGGAGGCGAGCGGAGGGGAGGGGGAGGCGTGAGGAGGCGTCAGGTCGATACGGGGGAGGAGCCGGACGGCGCCCGCCCCGGCCCCGGGGAGACCCGCCAGGTCCCCCGTCCAGGTCCCCCGGTCAGATCTCCCGGCCAGGTCCCCCCGGCCAGGTCTCCCCGTCCAGGTCC
The DNA here is from genome assembly GCF_005222485.1 of Streptomyces griseoviridis. NCBI lineage: Bacteria > Bacillati > Actinomycetota > Actinomycetes > Kitasatosporales > Streptomycetaceae > Streptomyces > Streptomyces griseoviridis. The sequence continues at coordinate 2,218,204 of NZ_CP029078.1, read as the reverse complement.
CCCTGGCCGGGGACGCCTCACCCCCTCTCCGCCGCCACGCCCTTCTCCGCCGCCGCCCCCATCGCCTCTTCGAGTGCCCGCAGGAACGCGTCCGTCGTCGTCCTGTCCCGGACGGCCAGGCGCAGCCACTCCCCGTCGAGGCCGGGGAAGGTGTCCCCGCGGCGCACCGCGAAGCCCAGGGCGCGCAGCCGGTGCCGCACCGAGGCGGCCCCAGGGAGCCGCACCAGCACGAAGGGGCCCTCGGCGGGACCGGTCACCGTCACCCCGTGCCCGGCCAACGCGCCGAGCCCGGCGAGGAGATGGGCGCGGTCGGCGGCGATCCGGTGGGCCGCGTGGGCGGCCTCGGCGACGGCGCGGGGGCTCACGCACGCCTCGGCGGCGGCCAGCGCGGGCGTGGAGACCGGCCACAGCGGCTGGGCGCGCTCCAGCTCCGCGACCGTCTCCGGGGCGGCGAGGACGTACCCGACGCGCAGCCCGGCCAGACCCCAGGTCTTGGTCAGGCTGCGCAGCACCACCAGGCCGGGCACGTCCGTCCGCCCGGCCAGCGCCTCCCGCTCGCCGGGCACCGCGTCCATGAACGCCTCGTCCACGACCAACGTCCGCCCGGGACGGGCCAGTTCGGCGAGGGCCTGGGCCGGGTGCAGGACCGACGTCGGGTTGGTGGGGTTGCCCACGACCACCAGATCGGCGCTCTCGGGCACGGCGCCCGGGTCGAGCCGGAAGCCGTCGGCCGCGGTCAGCAGGACCCGGTCGACGCTGTGCCCGGCGTCCCGCAGCGCCGCCTCCGGTTCGGTGAACTGCGGGTGCACGACCACCGGTTGCCGCACCTTCAGGGCCCGCGCCAGCAGCACGAACGCCTCGGCGGCGCCCGCCGTCAGCAGCACCCGCTCCACCGGGAGGCCGTGCCGTGCCGCGACGGCCGCCCGCGCGGCCCGCCCGTCCGGGTAGGCCGCGAGGCCGGTCAGGGAGGCGGCGATCCGCTCCCGCAGCCATGAAGGGGGCGTGTCGGCACGGACGTTGACCGCGAGGTCGACGAGCGCCGCACCGCCGTCACGGACCTCGGCGTCACCGTGGTGGCGCAGGTCGTGCCCGGTGCCGCCGCCGTCAATGGGCATGGGCGTGACCGCCGTGGTGGTGCCCGTGCGGCCCGTGGTGCCCGTGGTCGTGGCCGTCGTCGTCCGGGTGGAAGTGCGGCTGCTGCGGCATCCCCACCTTGTCCTCGAAGCCCGGCAGCGCGATCCGGTACACGCACGAGTCGCAGTTCATCCGCAGATCCCCGCGCACCGCCTCCTGGTAGCGCTCCATCACCAGGTCGAGCAGCTCGGGCTCGGGCCCGATGACGTCCGCGCACCGCACGTCGGCCTCCGGGTGGGCGGCGGCCCAGCCCTCGGTCTGCTGGCGCACCCGCTCCGGCAGGATGCCCGTGAACAGGAAGTAGGGCAGGACGACGATCCGCCGCGCGCCGAGCCGCACGCACCGGTCGAGCCCCGCGGGCACGTCAGGCGCGGCCAGCGACACGAACGCGGTCTCCACACCCGCGTACCCGCGCCCCTCCCACAGCAGCCTGGCCGCCTTGTGCACCTCGGCGTTGGCGTCCGGGTCGGTCGACCCGCGCCCCACGAGGAGCACCGTCACGTCGGCGCGGTCGGCGGGGCGCCTGCCCGACGAGCCGAGCACCTCGTCGAGGCGCCGCTCCAGGACGTTCAGCAGCGCCGGGTGCGGGCCGAGCGGGCGCCCGTACGTGTACGAGATCCCGGGGTGGCGGTCCCGCTCGCGGGAGAGCGCGGCCGGGATGTCGCCCTTGGCGTGCCCGGCGGAGACCAGCATCAGCGGAACGGCGGCGAAGCGGGTCACGCCCCGCTCCACCAGCTCGGTGACGGCGTCGCCGAGCGGCGGCGGCGACAGCTCGATGAAGCCGCCCGCGACGGGCAGTTCGGGGTGGCGGCGGCCCAACTCCCGTACGAAGTCGCGGAACGCCTCGGCTCCGGCCTCGTCCCGGGTGCCGTGTCCGGCGATGAGCAGGGCGGGCGGCGGGGTGGTCACGGTTTCTCCTCGGTGGAAATCGGGTGGTACAGCAGGGCGTTGAGCGCGGCCGCGGCGACCGCGGAACCGCCCTTCTCGGACACGTTGCTGACGGCGGGCAGCCCGCTCGCGCGCAGCGCGGCCTTCGATTCGGCGGCTCCCACGAAACCGACCGGCAGGCCGATCACGAGCGCGGGGTCCGCGTCCAGGGTGAGCAGTTCCTCCAGAGCGGTCGGCGCGCAGCCGATCACCCACACGGCGCCGGGTCCGACCTGTTCGTGGGCGAGTCTGACGGCGTGCGCCGAGCGGGTCAGACCGGGGCCCGCCACGGCGTCCCGCAGCCGGCAGACGGTGTCACGGCGGGTGATGCCCGCGGCGACCATCTCGACGTCGACGACGACCGGCGCCCCGGCGTGCAGCGCGGCGTGCGCCCGCACCAGGTCGGGTTCGGCCAGGACGAGGTCGGCCGCGTAGTCGAGGTCGGCGGCGGAGTGGATGACCCGCTCCACCACGGCCCGGCTCAGCGGCGCGAGGGCCGAGGTGTCGAGGCGGGCCCGCAGCCGGCGGAACGACTCCTGCTCGATCGGGTGGATCACACGGTTCACCTGGGCTCCTCCTGCCAGCGGTAGCCGCGCGGGGTCACCATGCGGCCCGCGATCTCACGGGTCGCCGTGTTGCCCACGGTCACGACGGTCATCATGTCGACCCACGCCGGGTCGAGCGCGCCCAGGGTGGTCAGCCGGCTCGACTCGTCGGCCCGCGACGCGTTGCGCACCACGCCGACCGGGGTGCCGGGGTCGCGGTGCTCGCCGAGGACCGCGAGCGCCTTCGGCAACTGCCAGTCCCGGCCGCGGGAGCGCGGGTTGTAGAACGTCACCACGAGATCCGCCTCGGCCGCGGCCCGCACCCGCCGCTCGATGACCTCCCACGGCGTGTGCAGGTCGGAGAGGCTGATCGACACATGGTCGTGGCCCAGCGGCGCGCCCAGGATCGCCCCGGCGGCCAGCGCCGCCGTCACCCCCGGCACCCCGACGACGTCGATGTCGTGCGACGCCTCCGCGAGCGCGGGCGACGCCATCGCGTACACGCCCGCGTCACCGCTGCCGATCAGCGCGACCGCCCGCCCGGCCCTGGCCTCGGCGACGGCGGTGCGGGCCCGCTCCTCCTCGGCGCCGAGCCCGGACTCGAGGACCCGGGTGCCGGGCCGCAGCAGGTCGCGGATCTGGTCCACGTACTGGTCGAGCCCCACCAGCACGGCGGCGCGCCGCAGTTCGGCCCTGGCGCGCGGGGTGAGCAGGTCTCGGGCGCCGGGCCCGAGCCCGACCACCGCGAGCCGCCCGCGCCCCGGACGCCTGACCACCGCGCAGGTCGCCATCGCCGGCGAGGCCGCCGACTTCCGCTTCGGGACGACGAGTTCACCCCCGCCGGCCAGCGCGGCGGCCTCCGCGACCGACGGCGTGCCGACGGCGGCGAGCGGCGCGGCGGACGGGTTCGGCACGTCGATCCGCGCCAGCTCCTCGGCCGGGTGGGTGACCAGGGGCACGCCGAGCCGTTCGGCGGCGGCCAGCAGCCCCGGCTCCTTCGACTTGGCGTCCACGGTGGCGAGTTCGGCGACCGACGTGACCGAGAGTCCGGCCTCCGCGAGCGTGCCGCCGATCAGGGCGAGCACCTCGTCCGCCGGCGCCCCCTTCGAGGCGCCGACGCCGACCACCAGCGTCGGCGGCCGCAACAGCACCTCCCGCGGCCCGGGTTCGACGTCCCGGTCGGTCACCAGGACCGTGTACCCGCCGGTTTCGCCGCCCTGACCGGGCTCCGCGTCCGCGTCGGTCACCGGCAGCGCGGGCAGCGGCCAGGCCACCTCCGCGCGCAGCGCGACCGGTCCGCCGTCGAGCAGGGCCCGGGAGACGGCCGCGACGGCGCCCTCGACCGGCAGTCCGAGGGTGTCGAGCCCCGGCAGGTCCACGGCGTCCGTGGCCGTCGTCACCACCGGCAGCGCGCCGGTCAACTCGGCGACCTCGCGGGCGAGTTCGTTGGCGCCGCCGCCGTGGCCGCCCAGCAGCGACACGGCGAACCTGCCGCCCTCGTCGACGCAGACCACACCGGGGTCGGTGGTCTTGTCGCCGAGCAGCGGCGCCAGCAGCCGCACCACGGCGCCGGTCGCGAGGAAGCACACCACCTGCTCGCACTGCGCGAACGCGGCCCGTACGGCGTCCCTGACGGGACCCTCGTACACGCGCGTCCGCTCCGGCCACGCCGCGGCCAGCCGGTCGCGCGCCGCCGCCCCCGCCGCGGTGGCGGAAATGAGGCCGATCACTGGACAACTCCTTCGACAGTCGCGCGGGGCCGCTCGCCCCACAGCAGGAACACGGGATTGGTCGCCGCGAGCCGGGTCACGTCACCGGGCAGCGGGGCGAGCCGCGACGACTGCAACAGCACCCCGTCGCAGGAGAGACCGGCGCCGGTGAGCGCCGCACGCGCCGCGGGCACCCGGTCGAGGGCGGCCAGCGCCACCACCACCGTCCGGCGGGCCCGGCGCGCGCACGCGGCGACCACGGCGGGCAGCTCACGGCCCCCGCCGCCGACGAACACGGCGTCCGGATCGTCGAGCCCGGCCAGCGCCGCCGGCGCCTCGCCGTGCACCACCGCCACCTCGACGCCGTGCGCCGCCGCGTTGCCGCGGATCCGCCCGACTCCGTCCGCGGTCTTCTCGACGGCGACGACGGCCGCCCCGAACCGCGCGCACTCCACGGCCACCGAGCCCGAGCCGGCGCCGACGTCCCACACCAGGTCACCCGGGCGCGGTCCGAGCCTGGCCAGCGCCACCGCCCGCACCTCGAACTTGCTGATCATCGAGTCGCGGTGGGCGAACGCCGACTCCTCGAGGGCCCACCGGGAGGGCCCGGCGCCGGGCCCGGCGGCCGTCCTGACCGGGCCGAGCGCCCTCGACCCGTCCAGGCAGACGACGACACTCACCGCCGTCCCCCAGTCACGGACCGCGGCCTCCGCCGCCGTCACCCGCTCCACCCGCTCCCGCTCCGGATCACCGAGCGCGCTCGCCACCACCAGCACCCGGTCGCCCGGCAGCGCGGCGGCCAGCTCGGCGGGGCCCGCCCCTGGACCGGTCAGCACCGCCACCTTGGGCCGCGCCCGGCACACGTTGACGGCCGTCCGCAGGTCCCGCCCGTGGGCGCTCACCACGGCCGCGTCGTCCCAGGGCAGCCCGATCCTGGCGAACGCCGCCGCCACCGACGACACCCCCGGCCGCACGTCGAGCAGCGCGGGACCGAACCGCTCGGCCAGCGCCCGCACGATCCCGAAGAACCCGGGGTCCCCCGAGGCCAGCACCAGCACCGGCCGCTCCTTCGCGACGTACCGGGCGACGGTGTCGAGGGCGGGCGCCAGCGGCCCGAGCACCAGCCGCTCGGCCGTCCCGGGCAGCGTCACCGCGTCCAGGTGCCTGCGCCCGCCGACGACCAGCTCCGCCCCGGCCAGGACGTCCGCCGCGACCGGCGCGCCCGCGCCGGTGCCCGTGCCGACGACCGTGATCATGTGCTGGCCCCCCGTTCCCGCAGCTCCCGGCGGGCCTGCGGGTCGGCCTTGCGGAACCCGTGGAAGTGACCGGGGTGGTACAGGTGCGAGCGGGTGCCGTGCGCGTCGAGGGCCGGTCCGACCAGGAAGAGGGTGTGCTTCCAGAGCTTGTGCTCCTTGACCGTCTCCTCCAGCGTCTCGATCGTGCACCGCACGACCAGCTCCTCGGGCCAGGTCGCCTGGTAGGCGACGACGACCGGCGTGGACGTCGGATAGCCGCCCTCCAGCAGCTCCCGCACCAGCTGGCCGCTGCGGGCCGCCGACAGGAAGACCGCCATCGTCGTGCCGTGCCGGGCGAACTCGCGGACCTCCTCACCGGGCGGCATCGGCGTCTTGCCGCCGCCCAGCCGGGTCAGCACCACCGACTGCGCCACCTCGGGGATGGTCAGCTCGCGCCGGGCCAGCGCGGCGACCGCCGAGAACGCGGAGACCCCGGGCACCACCTCGGTCGCGATGCCGATCTCGTCGCACCGGTCGAGCTGCTCCTGGGTGCCGCCCCACAGCGCGGGGTCGCCCGAGTGGACGCGCGCCACCCGCAGCCCGTCCCGGTGGGCGCGCCGGTAGACGGCGACGACGTCCTCCAGCGACATCGCCGCCGAGTCGAGGATCTGCGCGTCCGCGCGCGCGTGGTCGAGGATCTCGGCCTGCACCAGGCTCGCGGCCCAGATCACCACGTCGGCGTCGGCGATGGCGCGCGCGGCACGGAACGTCAGCAGGTCGGCGGCGCCGGGGCCGGCGCCGACGAAGGTCACCTTGCCGGTGGGGGCGTCGGCCATGGGGAGGGTTCCTCTCATCACGTCTGTCACGGTCCTGCGGGTCGAGCGGGTCGAGCGGGTCGAGCGGGTTGAGCGGGTTGAGCGGGTCGAACGGATGGTGCGGGTGGTGCGGGGCGCGGTCGTGGCGGGCCCGGCTCCACCCGAGAAGGTGCGCGAAGGCCGTCCGATCGGATAGCAAGGGGCCTATGGCGGTCTTCGTCGCGCTCGGCGCGTTCCTGATGACGCTGGCCGGCGGCTGGACGGCACAGCGGGTCACCGACCGCCGCCATCTGGTCCTGGGGCTGGCCGGCGGTCTGATGCTCGGGGTGGTCGGTCTCGACCTGCTGCCCGAGGCGCTCAAGGCGGCCGGCGTCGAGGTCTTCGGCGTGCCCGCCGCGCTGCTGCTGTTCGTGACCGGGTTCCTGCTGGCCCATCTGGTGGAACGGTTGCTCGCCGCCCGCCAGGCCGCGCACGGCGCCGACGAACCCAGGGGGCGGGCCCCCGAGGTGGGACTGACGGCGGCCGGCGCGATGGTCGGGCACAGCGCGATGGACGGCGTCGCGATCGGCGCGGCCTTCCAGGTCGGCGGCGGCATGGGCGCGGCGGTCGCGCTGGCCGTCGTCGCCCACGACTTCGCGGACGGCTTCAACACGTACACGCTGACCAGCCTGTACGGCAACGCCCGCCGCAAGGCGCTGGCCATGCTCTTCGCGGACGCCGTCGCGCCCGTCGTCGGCGCCGCCACCACCCTGTTCTTCACCATCCCGGCCGCGGCGCTCGGCGGCTATCTCGGCCTCTTCGGCGGGGTGCTCCTCTACCTGGCCGCCGCCGAGATCCTCCCCGAGGCCCACCACGAGCACCCCGCCCGCTCCACCCTGCTCTGCACGGTCGCGGGGGTGGGGTTCATCTGGCTGGTGGTGGGCATCGCCGGCTGACGCCCCCGGGCGCGGGCTCACAGTTTGCCGCCACGCCCTCCGTCGCGCCGCGCGGGCGCGATCAGCGTCGACAGGTACGGCAGCGGAGCGCCGTCCAGTTCGGCGGCGGGCCTGATCGACTCCCCGGGCAGCCCGAGCGCCGAGCCCCACACCGCGTCGTCGAGCCGCCCGGTCTCGCGCAGCGCCTCGGCGACCTCACCGGCCTGCCGCCCGAACTTGTACGCGACGACGGTGCCGGGACCGGCCAGCGCCTCCTTCAGGACGGCCGACCCCGCGGTCACCGGCACCAGCGTCAGCGGCTCGGTGCCCTCCGTCAGCACGGCGCCCGACCGGGCGGCGAGGTCCTGCATGGCGGTGATCCCCGGCACGGTCTCCACGACGGTCCCGGGCACCGCCGCCAGGACGGTCTGCGCCAGATAGGTGAACGTCGAGTACACGTTCGGGTCACCGATGGTCGCGAAGGCGACGGAGCCGTGCTCCCGCAGCAGCTCCGCGACCCGCTGCCCGGCCGCGTCCCAGGCGGCCTCGCGGCGGCCCCGGTCGCTGCGCTCGTTCAGCGCGAACACCACCCGCACCACGTTCGCGGCGGGTACGTAGTGCAGCACGGTCGCCTCCGCGCGCCCGCGCTCCCCGGTGTCCATCACCGGAACGACGACGACGGCGGCGGCGCGCAGCGCGCCCACGCCCTTCACGGTCACCAGCTCCGGGTCGCCGGGACCGACCCCGACCCCGACCAGCCTGCTGCTCATGACGTCCGGCACCTCTCCACGAACCGACGGGCCACACCGGGCTCGGACGCCCAGTGGGTATGCAGATAACTCGCGTGCACACTGTCCTGCACGAACCCCTCGACGCGCCGCGCGGGGGTCCTGACCCCCACGCGGGAGCCGTTCCCGCCCCCGGCTCGACGACCGTGCGGTGGAACTCGTGCCCCCGCATCCTCATTCCCGCCCCGGCCAGCACACTGTCGCTCACGGCGACCGCGTCCCGGTAGCCGAGGGTGAGCCGTCCGCTCATCCGCGCGGACGCGTCGAGCACCCCGCACATCGGCAGTCCGTCCAACTCCCGGCACAGGTACAGCAGTCCTGCGCACTCGGCGGCGATCGGCCCGCCCCGCCGGGCGAGCGCCGCGACGTCCGCGCGCAGCCCCTCGTTGGCGGACAGCTCGGCGCCGTACACCTCGGGGAACCCGCCGCCCAGGACCAGCCCGCGGGTCCCCTCGGGCAGCCGCTCGTCCCGCAGCGGGTCGACCACGACGACCTCGGCCCCCGCGGCGGCGAGCAACTCGGTGTGCTCGGCGTACGAGAAGGTGAAGGCGGCGCCACCCGCGACGGCGACCCTGACGGGCGAGGCGACCCTGACGGGCGAGGCGACCCTGACGGGCGAGGCGGGCGAGGCGAGCGCGGCGAGCGCCGAGGCCGCGTCCCACGCCGTCCCCGCGACCGGCCCCGCCCCCCGGGCCAGCCCCAGCAGCGCGTCCAGGTCGCACCCGTCGGCGACCATCGCGCCCATCGCCGCCACCGCGTCCCGCGCGGCCCGCCGCCGCTCGGCGACCGGCACGAGGCCCAGATGCCGCGACGGCGTCTCGACCGGCGCCGCCCGCCGCAGCACCCCGAGGACCGGCACCCCGACGGAGTCCAGCGCGTCCCGCAGCAGCTCCTCGTGCCGGTCCGAGGCGACCTTGTTGAGGATCACACCCGCGATCCGCACCTCCGGGTCCCACGAGACGAACCCGTGCACCAGCGCGGCCACGGACCGCGACTGCGACGACGCGTCCACCACCAGCACCACCGGCGCCCGCAGCACCTTCGCGACCTGCGCCGTGGACGCCAGTTCCCCTTCCCCGGCGGCCCCGTCGAACAGCCCCATCACGCCCTCGACGACGGCGACGTCGCACCCGCGCGCCCCGTGCGCGAACAGCGGCCCGAGCAGCTCGGGCCCGCACAGGTACGCGTCGAGGTTGCGCCCCGTCCGCCCGGTGGCGAGCGCGTGGTAGCCGGGGTCGATGTAGTCGGGCCCGACCTTGTGCGGGGACACGGCGAGCCCGCGCGCCGCGAACGCGGCCATCAGACCGGTGGCGACGGTGGTCTTGCCGCTGCCCGAGGAGGGCGCGGCCACGACCAGCCGGGGGACGGGACCACTCACCACTCGATGCCCCGCTGGCCCTTCTGCCCCGCGTCCATCGGGTGCTTGACCTTCGACATGTCGGTGACGAGGTCCGCGAACTCCACCAGTGCGGCGGGGGCGTTGCGCCCGGTGATCACCACATGCTGCTGGCCGGGACGCTCCCGCAGCACCTCCACCACCTCGGCGGTGTCGATCCACCCCCAGTGCATCGGGTACGCGAACTCGTCGAGCACGTACAGCCGGTACGTCTCGGCGGCCAGGTCCCGCTTGACCTGCTCCCAGCCCTCCCGGGCCTTCTCCTCGTTGCTGACGTTGTCGCCCTGGAGCTCCCGCTGCACCCAGGACCAGCCCTCGCCCATCTTGTGCCAGGCGACGGACCCGCCCTCGCCGGAGTCGCCGAGCACCCGCAGCGCCCGCTCCTCCCCGACCTTCCACTTGGCGGACTTGACGAACTGGAACACCCCGATCGGCCAGCCCTGGTTCCAGGCCCGCAGCGCGAGCCCGAAGGCGGCCGTCGACTTGCCCTTGCCGATCCCGGTGTGCACCGCGACCAGCGGACGGTTCCGTCGCTGACGGGTCGTCAGACCGTCGTCGGGTACGACACTCGGCTGTCCCTGCGGCACTACGCGGCCCTCCTCGTTCCCTGAACGTCCCTGACCAGACCGGCGATCGAGTCCGCCCGCAGCTCGTCCAGGGTCACCGCGACCCCGTCCAGCTCGTCCGCGAGCCGCCCGGCGAGCCCGAGCCGCACCGGACCCGACTCGCAGTCCACGACGACCGAGGCGGTGCCCTCGGCCGCGAACAGCCGGGCCGCGCGCCCCGCGAGGGCGACCGGCTCGGGCCCGCCGGTGGCCCGCCCGTCGGTCACGACGACGACCAGCGGGCGCCGCGCCGGATCGCGCAGCCGCTCCACCCGCAGCACCTCGTGCGCCCTGAGCAGCCCGGCCGCCAGCGGTGTCCGCCCGCCGGTCGGCAGCGAGCCGAGCCGGACGGCCGCCGCGTCCACCGACGACGTCGGCGGCAGCGCCACCTCGGCGCCCGACCCCCGGAAGGTCACCAGACCCACCTTGTCCCGCCGCTGGTACGCGTCGAGCAGCAGCGACAGCACCGCGCCCTTGACGGCGCTCATCCGCTGCCTGGCCGCCATCGACCCGGAGGCGTCCACGACGAACAGCACGAGGTTGCCCTCACGGCCCTCCCTGGTCGCCTGCCGCAGATCGTCCCGCCGCACCACGAGGCCGCGCCCCGACCGGCCGCGCGCCCGCTGGTGCGGGGCCGCCGCCTGCACGGTGGCCGCCAGGTGCAGCTTCGTCAGCGCGCCCCTGGGCCGTCGCGCGCCGGTGGTGCGGCCGTGCTCGGTCCTGGCCCGGGACCGCCGTCCCGCGACGCCCTCGCCGATCCCGGGCACGCTCAGCACCTTCGTCCGGAACGGCTCGGAGGCCGCCGCGGGCGTCCGCTCGCCCGACCCGGCGTCCGAGGGCTGCGGCTGCCCCGTCTCCCCGGCCCGGTCGGACGCCGCGCCGTCGCCGTCCTGCGGCCCGCCGTCGTCAGGGGCGGGCCCGCCGCCGCCACCGCCGCCGGGCCCGTCGTCGTCGGGGTCGGGCTCCTCGCCGTCACCCTGTCCCTCGCCCTCCCCGGAGAACTCCTCCAGGGTGTCGTCGAGCTTGTCCTCGTCGAGTCCCGGCGCGTCGAAGGGGTTGCGGCGCCGCCGGTGCGGCAGCGCGAGCAGCGCCGCCTGCCGCACGTCCTCGGCGAGCACCTCGGTACGGCCCGCCCACGCGGCCAGCGCGGTCGCGGTACGGGCCATCACGATGTCGGCCCGCATGCCGTCCACCTCGAACGCGGCGCAGGTGGCCGCGATCTGCCGGAGCGCGCCGTCACCCAGCCGCACCGACGGCAGCAACCGCCGTGCGGCGACGATCCGTTGCCGTACGGCGGCCTCCTCGCCCGCCCACCGCCCGGCGAAGGCCGCCGGGTCGTCGTCGTACGCCAGCCTGCGCCGCACGACCTCCACCCGCTGGTCGGGCTCGCGCGAGGCGGCGACCTCGACGGTGAGCCCGAACCGGTCGAGCAACTGCGGCCGCAGCTCGCCCTCTTCGGGGTTCATGGTGCCGACGAGCAGGAACCGCGAGGCGTGCCGCACGGACACCCCCTCGCGCTCCACGTACGACGCGCCCATCGCGGCCGCGTCGAGCAGCAGGTCGACCAGGTGGTCGTGGAGGAGGTTGACCTCGTCGACGTAGAGGATGCCCCGGTGCGCGTCGGCGAGCAGGCCGGGTTCGAACGCCTTCACGCCCTCGGCCAGCGCCCGTTCGATGTCCAGGGCGCCCACCAGCCGGTCCTCTGAGGCGCCGACGGGCAGTTCGACCATCCGGGTCGGCCGCGCCTCGCCGCCGCCCGCCTCGTGCGGACCGTCCGGGCAGGCCGGGTCGGGCGCGGCCGGATCGCAGGCGAACCGGCACCCCGGCACGGTGTCGACGTCCGGCATGAGCGCCGAGAGCGCGCGCACGGCCGTCGACTTGGCGGTGCCCTTCTCGCCGCGCACCAGCACGCCGCCGACGGCCGGCGAGACGGCGTTCAGCAGCAGCGCGAGCCGCAGGTCGTCCTGGCCGACGACGGCCGTGAACGGGAACGGTGTACTCACTTCTCGTCGCCCTCCAAGTCGCCCTCAAGTTCCAGATAGGTGGCGCGCAGCCGCTCCAGCGTCTGGGCCTCGGGCTCCGCCCACAGCCCCCGGTCGGCCGCTTCGAGCAGCCGCTCGGTGATCCCGCGCAGCGCCCACGGGTTGGACTTCTTCATGAACTCCCGGTTCTCCGGGGCGAACACGTACTCGGCGCTGAGCTTCTCGTACATCCAGTCGTCGACCACGCCCGCGGTGGCGTCGTAGCCGAACAGGTAGTCCACGGTCGCCGCCATCTCGAAGGCGCCCTTGTAGCCGTGCCGCCGCATCGCCGCCATCCAGCGCGGGTTGACCACCCGGGCGCGGAAGACGCGGTGCGTCTCCTCGCCCAGCGTGCGGGTCCTGATCTGGTCGGGGGTGGCGGAGTCGCCGACGTACGCCTCGGGGCTGCTGCCCGTCAGGTGCCGCACCATGGCGACCATGCCGCCGTGGTACTGGAAGTAGTCGTCGGCGTCGACCAGGTCGTGCTCCCGGGTGTCGACGTTCTTCGCGGCCACCGCGATCCGCCGGAACGCCGTCTCCATGTCCCCGCGTGCCGCCCGGCCGTCGAGTCCGCGCCCGTAGGCGTAGCCGCCCCACACCGCGTACACCTCGGCGAGGTCGGCGTCCGAGCGCCAGTTGCGGGCGTCGATCAGCGGGAGCAGCCCGGCCCCGTACGCGCCCGGCTTGGAGCCGAAGACGCGGGCCGTCGCGCGCCGCCGGTCGCCGTGCTCGGCGGTGTCCTCGTCGGCGTGCGCCCGCACGTAGTTGACGTCGGCGGGCTCGTCCAGGTCGGCCACCGCGCGCACCGCGTCGTCGATCAGTCCGACCACGTGCGGGAACGCGTCGCGGAAGAAGCCGGAGATGCGGACCGTGACGTCGATGCGGGGCCGGCCCAGCTCGCCGGCGGGCACCACCTCGAAGCCGGTCACCCGGCGGGAGGCGTCGTCCCAGACCGGGCGGCAGCCGAGCAGCGCGAGGATCTCCGCGATGTCGTCGCCCTGGGTGCGCATCGCGGACGTGCCCCACACCGTCAGGCCGACGGACTTCGGGTAGCCGCCGGTGTCCTGGAGATAGCGCTGCACCAGCGAGTCGGCGAGGGCCTGGCCGACCTCCCAACTCAGCCGGGAGGGAATGGCCTTGGGGTCGACGGAGTAGAAGTTCCGGCCGGTCGGCAGCACGTTGACCAGGCCGCGGGTCGGAGAACCCGAGGGGCCGGCCGGCACGTAACCGCCGTCCAGGGCCTTGAGGATGTGGCCGATCTCGTCGGTGGTGCGGGCGAGCCGGGGCACCACCTCGGCGCAGGCGAACTCCACCACCGCGACGGCGTCCGGGAGTTCGGTGCCGAGCACCTCGCGCACCAGCGGCGCGCTCCGGTCCTTCGCCCAGCCCCTGGCCTCCATGCCCTCGGCGATCCGCCGGCACAGCTGCTCCAGCAGGTCGACGGCGTCGGCCGCGGTGCGGGCCGGGCCCTCGACCAGGTCGGTCAGTTCGGCCGGCACCTTCAGCGGCCGGCCGGGCTCGGCCAGCAACTCCTTCTCCACCAGCCCGAAATGCTCGGCGAGGCAGGCCCGCAGGCCGGGCAGCGCGTTGGCCTGCCCGCCCCACACCTGGGAGGCGCGCAGCACGGCGAGGACCAGGTTGACGCGGGGTTCGCCGACCGGGCCGCCGCCCAGGACGTGCAGTCCGTCGCGGATCTGCACGTCCTTGATCTCGCACAGGTAGCCGTCGATGTGCATGACGAACTCGTCGAAGTCGCCGTCGTCGGGCTGTTCGTCGACGTGCAGGTCGTGGTGGAGTTCGGCGGCCTTGACGAGCGTCCAGATCTGGGCGCGGACGGCCGGCGCCTTCGTCGGGTCGAGGTCGGAGACGAGCGCGTACTCGTCGAGGAGCTGCTCCAGTTTGGCGAGGTCGCCGTAGGTGTCGGCGCGCGCCATCGGCGGCACCAGGTGGTCGACGACGGTGGCGTGGCCGCGCCGCTTGGCCTGGGTGCCCTCGCCGGGGTCGTTGACGATGAACGGGTAGATCAGCGGCAGGTCGCCGAGGACCGCGTCGGGGGCGCAGCCGCCGCTGAGGCCGAGGCCCTTGCCCGGCAGCCACTCCATGGTGCCGTGCTTGCCCATGTGGACGATCGCGTCGGCGCCGAAGCTGTTCTCCAGCCACCGGTACGCGGCCAGGTAGTGGTGCGAGGGCGGCATGTCGGGGTCGTGGTAGATGGCGATGGGGTTCTCGCCGAAGCCGCGCGGCGGCTGGATCATCACGACGACGTTCCCGAACCGGAGGGAGGCGAGGACGATGTCGTCGCCGTCGACGTAGAGGTTGCCGGGCGGTTCGCCCCAGGCCGCCACCATGCCGTCGCGCAGGGCGGGTTCGAGGGTGTCGAACCAGGCGCGGTAGTCGGCGAGCGGCACCCGGGCGGGCGCGGAGGCGAGCTGCTCCTCAGTGAGCCACTCCACGTCGTGGCCGCCGGCCGCGATCAGCCGGTGGATCAACTCGTCGCCGTTGTTCGGGTATTCGGTGAGCGCGTAGCCGGCGCCGCGCAGCGCGTCCAGCACCTCGACGGCCGAGGCGGGTGTGTCGAGACCGACCGCGTTGCCGACCCGGGAGTGCTTGGTCGGGTAGGCGGTGAAGACGAGGGCGAGCTTCTTCTCGGCGTTCGGCGTGTGCCGCAGCCGGGCGTGCCGTACGGCGATCCCGGCGACCCGGGCGGCCCGCTCGGGGTCGGCGACGTACACCGGGACGTCGTCGGGGCCCTGTTCCTTGAAGGAGAACGGCACGGTGATCAGCCGTCCGTCGAACTCCGGGATGGCGACCTGCATCGCCGCGTCCATGGGGGAGAGGGCCGCGTCGGACTCCTGCCAGGCGCGGTGCGAGGTGGTGAGGCAGAGCCCTTGCAGGACGGGCACGTCGAGGTCGGCGAGGGCGCCGACGTCCCACGCCTCCTCGTCGCCGCCCGCGGACGCCTCGGAGGCGTGGGTGCCGCCCGCGGCCAGGACGGTCGCGACGAGCGCGTCGGCCCGGGTGAGGAGCTGGTACAGGGCGGGGTCCGCGCCGCGCAGCGAACCGCAGTACACCGGAAGGGCGTTGGCGCCCCGCGCCTCGACGGCGTCGCACAGGGTGTCCACGAAGGCGGTGTTGCCGCTGAGTTCGTGCGCCCGGTAGAAGAGGACGCCGACGGTCGGCCTGCCCTCGACGAAGGGGCGCTCGCCGTGCACCCCGAACTCCGGCATCTTCAGGGGCTCGTCGAAGCCCTCGCCGGTCAGCAGCACGGTGTCGGAGAGGAAGCGGGCGAGTTCGGTGAGGTTGGCGGGGCCGCCCTCGACGAGGTAGCGCAGCGCCTCCGCGACGACTCCCGCGGGCACCGACGACTCGGCCATCAACTCGGCGTCGGGGACGCTCTCGCCGCCCAGCAGCACGGTCGGCACCCCGGACGCCCGCAGCGCGGCGAGCCCGTCCTCCCAGGCGCGCTTGCCGCCGAGCAGCCTGACGACGGCGACATCGGCGCCGTCGAGGAGGGCGGGCAGCTCCTCGGCGACGTCGACCCGGTTCGGGTTGCCGATCCGGTAGCCGGCGCCGGAGGCACGGGCCGCCAGCAGGTCCGTGTCGGCGGTCGACAACAACAAGACAGTGCTCATGCGGGCGCTCCCGGTGGAATGAAGGGCAGTCCTTGCGGCGCGCCCGACTCGATGAGCCGCCAGAGCGCGTCCGTGTCCGCGTGCTGTTCGATGAGATCGCCGAGCCGGTCGAGCTGCCGCTCGCGCAGCGCGGCGAACGAGGTGTCGGGCGCCGGCACGAAGCGGCGGCCCGCGGCGGCGGCCACCTCGCGCAGGAAGGCCCGCCGGAAGCCGTCCGACTCCAGCGAGCCGTGCCAGTGGGTGCCCCAGACGGAGCCGGTCCTGCACCCGTCGAGGAAGGCGTCCCCGCCGGTGACCTCGGCGACGCCGTGGTGGATCTCGTACCCCTCGACCCGCTCGCCGAGGGCCTCCCCGGTGGGCCGGGTGAGGGTCTTCTCGCGGGCGAACCGCACCCGCACGGGCAGCAGTCCGAGTCCTTCGACCCGGCCGCGCCGGCTCTCGACGTTGTCGTCGATCCGCTCGCCGAGGAGCTGGAAGCCGCCGCAGATGCCGAGCACCGGGCGGCCCTCGGCGGCCCGCGCGGCGAGCGCGTCGGCGAGCCCGCGCTCGCGCAGCCACTCCAGGGCCCGCACGGTGGCGCGGGTGCCGGGGACGATCACGAGGTCGGCGTCGGCGAGTTCGGCGGGCCGGTCCACGAACCGCACCACGACGCCCGGTTCGGCGGCGAGCGCGTCGACGTCGGTGAAGTTCGACATCAGCGGGACGGCGCAGACGGCGACCCGCAGCACGTCCTCGCCGAGCGGCGGCGCGAGGTCCGACTCGCGGACGGGGCCGCGCAGCGACACCGCCATGCCGTCCTCCTCGTCGATGCCGAGGCCGGTCCTGAACGGCAGCACGCCGTAGGCGCGCCGTCCGGTGAGGCCGTGCAGCATGTCGAGGCCGGGCTCCAGCAGGCTGACGTCGCCGCGGAACTTGTTGACGAGGAACCCGGCGACGCACGCCTGGTCCTCGGCCGACAGCAGGGCGACGGTCCCGAAGAAGGAGGCGAAGACGCCGCCACGGTCGATGTCGCCGACGACGAGCACGGGCAGCCGCGCGCCCCGGGCGACGCCCATGTTGACGATGTCGGTGCGCCGCAGGTTGATCTCGGCGGGCGATCCGGCGCCCTCGCAGATCACCGCGTCGTGTCCGGCGCGCAGTTCGGCGAGGCAGTCGAGGACGGTGCCGAGCAGCCGCTGCCGCCGACCGCCGTGGTAGCCGCGCGCGCTCATCTCGCCGACCGGCTTGCCGAGCAGCACGACCTGGCTGCTCTGCTCGCCGCCCGGCTTGAGGAGCACGGGGTTCATCAGCGCGGTCGGCTCGATCCGGCAGGCCTGCGCCTGCATGGCCTGCGCGCGTCCGATCTCGGCGCCCTCGCGGGTCACGAAGGAGTTGAGGGACATGTTCTGCGCCTTGAACGGCGCGACCTTGACGCCCTGGCGCACCAGCCAGCGGCAGATCCCGGCCGTCACGACGCTCTTGCCCGCGTCGGAGGTGGTGCCGGCGACGAGGAGTCCGCCGCCCCTCATGACCGGCGTCCGCTCGCCAGCAGCCGGCCGGCCGCGCAGACCCCGAGGGCGAGCAGGCCGACGCGTGCGGAGAGCCGTACCGCGCGGTCGATGTCGGGCACGGTGACCGCGCGTCCCGCGGCGCCGCCCAGGACCGGCCGGTGCTCGACGCGGCCCGCGTAGGAGAGGGTGCCGCCGAGGCGCACCCCGAGCGCTCCCGCGAACGCGGCTTCCACCGGGCCCGCGTTGGGCGACGGGTGCGCGCCCGCGTCGGCGCGCCAGGCCCGCAGGGCACCGCGCGGGTCGTCGCCCGCGACGGCGGCGAGGACGGCGGTGAGCCGGGCGCCCGGCCAGCCGGCGAGGTCGTCGAGGCGGGCGGAGGCCCAGCCGTAGCGGTGGTGCCTGGGCGACCGGTGGCCGACCATGGCGTCCAGGGTGTTGACGGCCCGGAACCCGAGCAGCCCGGGGACCCCGGCGACGGCGCCCCACACCAGCGCGCCGACGACCGCGTCCGAGGTGTTCTCGGCGACGGACTCGACGACGGCACGGGCGATCTGGTCGGCGTCCAGCGCCTGCGGGTCGCGGCCGCACAGATGCGGCAGCCGGGCCCGCGCGCCCGCCAGGTCCCCCGCCTCCAGGGCCCGTGCGACGGCGCGCGCCTCCCGGCCGAGGGAGGTGCCGCCGACGACGGCCCAGGTGGCGGCGGCGGTCAGGGCGACGGAGGCGGCGGGGGAGGAGCGGACGGCGCGGGCGGCGACGGCACCGAGGCCGACGGCGCCACCGGCGCACACGGCGGTGTGCAGGGCGCCCCACCCGCGGTGGTCACGCCACAGCACCCGCTCCACGGCGCCCGCGGCCCGTCCGAACACGGCGACCGGATGCCCGTGGCGGGGATCGCCGAGCAGTCGGTCGCCGAGGAGGCCGGCGGCGGCGCCGTACGCGAAGACGCGATCGGCACGCATCGGGTCAGTCGGTCACGGGGTCGGGCAGGGCCGGGACGCTCGGCTTCGGTCGGGTGCCGCGCATGGCGATATGTCCTCACTCAGGGTGTCCGCGCCCTGGTTCGACGAGACCGGCGGTGAGAGTTCCTGGCTCCCGGGGGTTCCTACCCCGGTGACAGTGGCGGGACCGCGCCGGATTCACACCGGCTTCCTCTCGTGCCGCCGTACTTGGCCTCGGCAGTCCACCACGCTGCACAACGGCAGTCAACTTGCTGTTGACCTGCGGTGAAGGAGTGTGCCGAGGCCCACACGCGAAGGGGTGCGGGACGGTGTTCCGTCCCGCACCCCTTCGCGTGTGGGCCCGACGCCCGGCGCGGTTCAGGCGACGATCAGGGAGATCCCGTACGCCACGGCCGCCGCGCAGGCGGCGAAGCAGGCGTACGCGCCGGTGACGGCCAGCGGCGCCGACCCGCCCTGCGCGGTGGCCCGTTCACGGCGGGACAGGCCCGCGATGCCGAGGGTGAACAGGGCCACGAGGGCCACGGTGACCACGAGGCTGACGCCGAAGACGGAGCCAAGGGACGCCCAGTCGATCTTCATGTCGGGGTTCCTCCGTTACCGGGTGGACGGGCTCAGACGGCGGCGGGACCGGCGGCCGGTTCCGTGCTCTGGGCGGTGGCGGGCGGGGCCGGGATGGTGGCGGTCAGGGTGTCGGGGACGGTGCCCGCCGGGGGCGGGATGACGGCGGCGATCGCCTGCGTCACCACGCCGGCCGGCTCGGCCTGGTCGGCCGCGACGACGTTGTGGTGGTCGATGACCTCGCGCCTGGACAGCTTCCAGATGGCCGCGCTCGAGGCGATCAGGAAGACGGCGACGGCCGCGGTGCCCCAGTCGCCCAGGTTGGTCACGGACTCGGCGAGCGCGCCCACCAGGGCGGCGGCCGGCAGGGTCAGGCCCCAGGCGACGAACATCCGGGTGGCGGTCGACCAGCGGACCACCCCGCCCTTGCGGCCCAGGCCCGCGCCCATCACGGAGCCGGAGACGGCGTGCGTGGTGGAGAGGGAGAAGCCGAGGTGCGAGGAGGCCAGGATGACGGTGGCCGCGCTGGTCTGGGCGGCGAAGCCCTGCTGCGGCTGGAGGTCGGTGAGGCCCGTGCCCATGGTGCGGATGATGCGCCAGCCGCCGAGGTAGGTGCCGAGCGCGATGGCCAGACCGGCGGAGAGGATGACCCAGGTGGGCGGGTCCGAGTCGGGGGCGATGGCGCCGCCCGCGACCAGGGCGAGGGTGATGATGCCCATCGTCTTCTGCGCGTCGTTGGTGCCGTGGGCGAGCGAGACCAGCCCCGCGGAGGCGATCTGGCCGGTCCGGTAGCCCTTGGCGGCGGCCTTGCCCTCGGCCTTCTGGCCCAGGGTGTAGGAGAGCCGGGTCGCCAGGAGCGCGGCGACGCCCGCCACGATCGGGGCCGCGACGGCCGGGATGAGCACCTTGGTGACCAGCACGTCGCCGTGCACCGCGCCGGCGCCCGCCGAGGCGATGGTGGCGCCGATCAGGCCGCCCATCAGGGCGTGCGACGAGGAGGAGGGGAGCCCGACGAGCCAGGTCAGCAGGTTCCAGAGGATGGCGCCGACCAGGGCGGCGAAGATGACCTCGGGACGGATACCGCTCTCGTCGACGAGACCTTTGGAGATCGTGTTGGCGACCTCCACGGAGAGGAAGGCGCCGACAAGGTTGAGCACGGCGGACATGGCCACCGCGACCTTGGGCTTGAGCGCACCGGTCGAGATGGTGGTGGCCATCGCGTTGGCGGTGTCGTGAAAACCGTTCGTGAAATCAAACGCGAGTGCGGTTACTACCACAATCGCGAGGATCAGCGAGAAGTTTTCCATTTACCCAGGCAATCGTTCGAAGTCATTGGCGTGTTGAACGTAGGCAACCTGGATGAACGGAAGGTGAACTGGGGCGGGCGGCAGGGTGACCGTGCGGGAGGGTTGCCGCTCCCTTCGGTTCCGCCGCCCCACGGGCCCCGCGGCTATCCGCCCCGGGCGAACTTCCGCAGTTGGGCGAGGCTGCCGTTGAAGAGATTCTGGTCACCCGGCAGGCTCCCCCTGGTGCCGTGCTGCCAGAAGGTCCAGTACGGCCATCCGCCCGGCAGCGATCCGGCGTTCGAGGCGCCGGGACGGGCGATCCACAGCGGATTGGCGGACAGCGCCCGGCTGTCGCCGGTACAGGCCTTCCACCAGTGCGCGGTCGTGTAGATCACCGGCGGGCGCCCGACGAGCCGCTCCACCTCGTCGCTGAACGACCGGATCCAGTCGACCATGCGCGCCTTGCCGAGCCCGTAGCACCGGTGCCTTCTGTCGTACGGGTTGTACTCGACGTCGAGCGCGGGCGGCAGCGTCCGCCCGTCGGCCTGCCAGCCGCCGCCGTTGCGGACGAAGTACGCGGCCTGCGCGGCGCCCGACGACCGGTTCGGCAGCGCGAAGTGGTAGGCCCCGTGCAGGATCCCGTGGTTCTCGGCGCCGCCGTACTGCGCGTCGAAGTACGGGTTGCGGTACGAGGTGGACTCGGTCGCCTTGACGTAGACGAACGTCGCGCCCCTGGCCTTCGCCTTCCCCCAGTCCACGGTCCGCTGGTGCGACGAGACGTCATGCCCCTTCGGCAGCCCCGCGGCCGCGGCCGGCCCGGACTGCTGCGCGGCGACGGCGGCGACGGTGGCGAGCGCCGCCAGGGACCCCGCGAACGGACGGGCCCGACGGAACGACGTGCGGGCATAAGCCATTTATCCCCCTGAACAGTGATGGAAGCGACAAATCACCGATGGAGGCTACGCGAAGATCACCGGATGACCGGGGTTCCGCGCCCGCACGGAAGAGTGAGGCGAAAACGGGGCATCGGCCCGCCGTCCCCGCCGTCCGCGCCGTCCCCGCCCCCACGGCCCCGACCCGGCTGGCAGGATCGCCCCATGGCCGAGCCGCGACGCGACACCCATCAGGACCACACCGCGCCCGAGGCGTGGGGGAGAGCCGTACGGGAGGCGGAGGCGCGGGCCTGGGACGCCCTCGTCGCCACCGCCCGCCGCACGGTCGCCGACGGCCTGGTCGTCGGCACCTCGGGCAACGTCTCCACCCGGGTCGGCGACACCGTCCTCGTCACCCCCTCGGGAGTGCCCTACGACCGGCTCACCCCCGACGACGTCACCGGCGTCGACCTCGAAGGCCGCCAGGTCCTCGGCAGCCTCCTGCCGACCAGCGAACTGCCCATGCACCTCGCCGTCTACCGCACCACCGACGCGCTCGCCGTCGTCCACACCCACGCCGTGCACGCCACCGCCGTCTCCACCCTCGTCCCCGAACTCCCCGCCGTCCACTACATGGCGGGCGCCCTCGGCGGCGCCGTCCGGGTCGCCCCCTACGCCACCTACGGCACCGACGCCCTCGCCGCGCACATGCTCCGCGCCCTCGAAGGCCGCAGCGCCTGCCTCCTGCAGAACCACGGCACCCTCACCCACGGCGCAGGACTCGACCAGGCCTACGACCGCACCGCCCAACTGGAGTGGATGTGCCGGCTCTGGCTGACCGCCGCCTCGGTACCCGGCCTCACCCCCAGCCTCCTCACCCCCGACCAGCTCGCCGAGGCCGGCGAACGCCTGCGGGGCTACGGACAGCGCGGCTGAGCCGCCCCGGGCCAGCCCGGCCCGGGGCACCCGCCGTCACCCGCCCCGCCCCTCCCACTGGCCGGGCGCCCGGTCCGCCGGGAGACTGGACGGGTGCGCACTGTCAAAGCGGCGGCCGCGGCCGTCACCGCAGCCCTCGCCGCGGGCGCGGCGAGCGTGGCGGCCGGCCGGTTCGCCAGCGACGCCGCCCTCAAGGCGCCGTCCGGCACCCGCCTGCCCACCGAGCCCCGCCTCACCGTGCACGCCACAGGCGACGACTGGATCACCCTCACCCGGGCCTTCGCCTCCCTGCGCCCCGGCACCTACGGCCTCGCCGACGACGACAGCCACGCGGTCGTCGGACCGGTCCTCGACGCGGCGGCGCACTCCGCCGACACCGTCGTACGCCGGCTGGAGCGCGTCACCCGCGGCGCCCCGCGGACCGGCGACCGGATGTGGCTCGTGCCGAACCTGCACACCGGCGACCCCACCACCGCCCTCGGCCTCGCCCACACCGCCGTCGCCGTCCCCGGCGAACTCGGGCCGCTGCCCGCCTGGTCCGTGCCCGGCCCCCGCGACACCTGGGTGATCGCCGTGCACGGCCTCGCCGCGGGCCGCGAACACACCCTGAACCTGATGGAGTTCCTGCACGGCCTGCGCTTCCCCGTGCTCGCCCCCAGCTACCGCGGCGACCCCGGCGCCCCCCGCTCGCCCGACGGACTGCACCACCTCGGCGAGACCGAGTGGCGCGACCTGGACGCCGCGATCCGGCACGCGGTCCAGCACGGCGCCCGCCGCGTCGTCCTGTACGGCTGGTCCACCGGCGCCACCATGGCGCTGCTCGCCGCCACCCACTCGGCGCTCGGCAGCCGGATCTCCGGCCTCGTCCTCGACTCGCCCGTCCTCGACTGGACGGCCACCCTGCGCGCCCTCGCCACCGCCCGGCACACCCCGGGTGCCCTGCTGCCGCTCGCCGTCCGCGCCGCCCAGGGCCGTACCGGCATCAGGGGCGACCGCACCGCGCAGGCCGCCGAACCCGGCGGACTCGCCGTCCCGACGCTGATCGTGCACGGCCCCGACGACACCCTGGCGCCCTGGGCGCCGTCCCGCAGACTGGCCGCCGACCGGCCCGACCTGGTCACCCTGCACCCGGTGCCGGGCGCCCCGCACGCGGCGATGTGGAACGCCGACCCGGAGGGGTACGAAGAGGTCCTGCGCCGCTTCCTGACCCCCCTGATGTGACCGCGGGGCGGCCCGGCGCGCGGCCCGCCCGGCACCGCGCACCGACATTCCGTTTAACGCCGTACCAGTGGCCGGTTCTCGGCCCTCGACCGCCCCGAGGACCCGGTGCGTTGGCCATCCCCGTCGCCCGCCGTGACATTCCGTTTGGGTTTTCGGACCGTCAACCGGAAGACTGCACCCGTGACGTCCCGTATCCCGCGCGACTCCAGGCTTCGACTCGTCCGCCCACGACCCCTGGCCGCCGCCCCCAGAGCAGTGAACCAGCGGCACACCCGCCGCCCCGCGCCCCGCCCGCCGGAGGGCACACCGGCCCCCGCGGAACTTGCCCGAATGGCTCGTTCCCAGCTTGCCGGCGCCGCCCGCGTCGCCCGCTGGGCGGACATCGCCCTCGGGCCCGGCGGCGACGCCGCCACCACGGGCGACAAGGCCACCCTCGCCGAGGCCACCGCCGAACGCGCCGCCGAAGAACTGGGCCTGACCACGGCTCAGGTCCGCGCCGACTGGGACACCTCCCGGCTGGCCGGCCTCATCGAGGTGCACGGCGACACCGCCCGCCCCGGCTGGCGGCTGCGCGCCTGGAACCGCGACGACAGCGCCGTCCTGCGCGGCTGGGTCGCCCTCTTCGACGCCTGGTCGCTCGCCCACCCGGAACCCGCCGAGCACGGGCCGGCCGGCGTCGCCGAGGTCGTCTCGGCCATGCCCCAGGTGCTCTCCTTCCTCCAGCTCTCCGCCGGGCCCGTCCCGGTCGCGCAACTCCTCGACCTGCTGGAGCAGCGGGTCATCGAACTGCGCACCGAGCGCTGCGAGATCCCCTACGGCCCGCAGCCCGAGCCCGCCCCCGCGCCCCTGCCGGCCGAGCACGACGACACCTCGCTCGCCCCCCTGCTCGACTGGGCGCTGCACGCCCTCGCCTCCGTCGGCGCCCTCACCTGCGGCGACGGCCACGCCACCCTCACCCCGCTGGGCAACTGGGCGGTCTGGGTCAAGCTGGAGCAGATCTGCGTCGCCGCGCAGAGCCCCGCGGGCAACATCGAGCAGGGCGCCGAGGACATGCTGCGCGGCTGCGCCCAGCTCCGCCCGAACGCGGCCCGCGCCGAGTACCGCGCCTGGCTCGCCGCCCGCACCGTCGGCGGCGCCGTCACCGAACTCCTCGCCGCCGCCCGGGGCGAGGACGCCCTGCTGCGCGGCCTGGCCTTCGAGGCGCTCCGCGTCGTCGGCGCCCCCGCCGAACCCGACGTCCGCTCCGTCGCCGACGAGCCCGCCCTGCGGCCCTACGCCCTGCTGTGGCTCGCCGAGCACGACGGCATCGACCCCGAGGACGCCCACGAGGTGCTCACCCGTGAGGAGGCCACCTGGCTCTGGGTCGACACCGCGGCCGCCGTCGCCGACCACGGCGAGGCCCCGATGCTGGTACGGCACCTGGAGTCCGCCCTCCAGCCGACCGTGCCCGCCCTCCTCGACGAGGTGCGCGCCGTCGGCCACCCCCGCACCGTCCAGGTCCTGGTGGCGCTGGCCGCGGCCCACCCGGACCCGGCCCTGGCCAAGGCGGTCCGCAGGGCCGCCTTCCAGGTCCACACCGGGGGAAGCTGACCGCGCCGGCGCCGGGCCGGTCAGCGGAAGGTGTCGCACCTCCCCATGTCCCCGGTCTGGTAGCCCTGCCGGAACCACCGCTGCCGCTGCTGCGCCGAACCGTGGGTCCACGACTCAGGGGCGACCCGGCCCTGGAACCGCTCTTGGATCCGGTCGTCGCCCACGGCCGCCGCCGCGTCGAGACCGTCCCGGATGTCGGCGTCCGTCAGGCTCGTCACCAGCGGGCGCCCGGTCGAGCGGTCCTTCGTCGTGGTCGCGTGGTGCGCCCACACCCCCGCGTAGCAGTCCGCCTGGAGTTCGACCCGCACCGCGTTGCTGTCCGCGCCGGTCCGCCCGTCCTGCGCCCGGCGCAACGTCCCCATCAGGTCCTGCACATGGTGGCCGTACTCGTGCGCCACCACGTACGCCTGCGCGAACGCCCCGCCGCTCGCCCCGAACGTGGTGCGCAGCTCGTCGAAGAACCCCAGGTCGAGGTAGACCTTCCGGTCGCCGGGGCAGTAGAACGGCCCGACCGCGCTGGTCGCCGCGCCGCACGCGGTGCCGACCCGGCCGCTGAAGAAGACCGTGGGGGAGGCCGTGTACGTGCCGCCCCCGCGGGCGAACTCCTGCCGCCAGTGGTCCTGCACGCTGTTGACCACCGCGACCAGCCGGCAGTCCTCCTTGGTGTTGGCGTCCCGCCCGGTGCGGCAGCTCTGCTGCACCTGCGCGAGCGAGGACGCCGTCGACGCCGGACGGTCCGAGCCGTCGGCCAGCCCCAGCTCCTGCGGTCCGATGCCGAAGAACAGGCCGAGCAGCAGCGCCACGAGACCGACGATGCCGCCGCCCACGGTCGCCCGGCCGCCGGGGACCCGGCTGCCGCGCACGTCCTGCACGTCGGAGGTGTCGAGCGGGGCGTCGTCGTCGAACTGCACGGGGGCACCATCCTCGGGGAAACGGTTGTACGGGTGTCGCCATCCTGCCCGCAGCCCCGGCCCGCACGGACCGCCGAACGGGGGACAGGCCCCGCGCGGCCCGCCGTGTCCCGCCCACGCACCGGCCCCGCGGGCCACCCGGCTGGCTACGCTCTGCGCCGGATCCGGCAGGCGCCGGTCGGCAGTTTCCGAGGGGGCGCGGTGGTCGTACTTCAGGCCGGGGTCGCTGAGGCCGCACCGACCCGAACCTCCGCACCGACCCGAACCCCCGCACCCCCACCCATCCTCCCGACCGCGCCAGACCCCCGCCGTCCCCGCCTTCTCCGCCTTCTCCGCCGCGGCCGTCCCGTGAGGCCGGCCCTCGCCCTGCTGCTCACCGCGGCCGCCCTGCTGGCCGCCCACCACCTGCGCCCCGCCCCTTACGGCGACCGCCTCACCACCGGACCCGCCGCCGCGACCGCCCCCACCGCGCTGCGCACCCGCGCCGGGGCCGTCGAGGCGTACGACCCGGCCACCGGCGCCCTGCGCTGGCGCTACGCGCGCACCGGCCACCGCCCGCTCGACGTCGTCCGCCACGCGCGCGGGGAGGCCCTCGCCCTCTGGGACGACGGCACGGTCACCGCCACCACCACCGGGCCGCACACCCCCGCCGTCCGCTGGCACCGGACGCTGCCCGCGACCGCCGGCTGGCTGCCCGCCCAGGGCGGCAGCGGCGTCCTGCGCCCGCTGGGCCACGGCATCCTCGGCGTCGTCACCCCGCCGCGGGTCTCCGCCTACCGGATCGCCGACGGCGACCTGCGCTGGGTGCTGCCCGCCCGCGACGGCTGCGCGTTCGCGCCCGCGCGTGGGCTGCGTCACGCCGGTGCCGTGCTGCTCGCCCAGCCCTGCGCCGACGCGGCCTGGACCGCGCAGGTCGTCGCCGTGGACGACCTGGGCCGCGTCGTCCCGCACCGCACGCCCCTCGGCAACGAGCTGCCCGGCGCCCGCGGCACCGGAAAAGGGCTTGCGAGCCCCCGTTAGACTTGCCCCATGGCCAGACTCCTCGCGCATTAGACCGGCGGGTCCGTCCCCAGCCGCCCATCCGTCAGTCACTTCCGCCCTGGAGTCTGTCCGTGATCTCCGCCTCCGGTATCGAGCTGCGCGCCGGTGCCCGCGTCCTCATCGAGTCCGCGTCCTTCCGCATCGCCAAGGGCGACCGCATCGGCCTGGTCGGCCGCAACGGCGCGGGCAAGACCACCCTCACCAAGGTCCTGGCCGGTGAGGGCATCCCCGCCGGCGGCACCGTCACCCGCTCGGGCGAGGTCGGCTACCTGCCCCAGGACCCCCGCACCGGCGACCTCGACGTCCTCGCCCGCGACCGCGTCCTGTCCGCGCGCGGCCTCGACGTCCTGATCCGCAAGATGCGCGAGAACGAACAGCGCATCGCCAACGGCCAGGGCGCCACCCGCGACAAGGCGATGCGCCAGTACGAGCGCCAGGAGACGGAGTTCCTCACCAAGGGCGGCTACTCCGCCGAGGCCGAGGCCGCCACCATCGCCGCCGCGCTCAACCTGCCCGACCGGGTGCTCGGCCAGCCCCTGCACACCCTCTCCGGCGGTCAGCGCCGCCGTATCGAGCTGGCCCGCATCCTCTTCTCGGACGCCGACACCCTGCTCCTCGACGAGCCCACCAACCACCTCGACGCCGACTCGATCGTCTGGCTGCGGGACTACCTGAAGACCTACCGCGGCGGCTTCATCGTGATCTCCCACGACGTCGACCTGGTCGAGACGGTCGTCAACAAGGTGTTCTACCTGGACGCCAACCGCGCCCAGATCGACATCTACAACATGGGCTGGCGCCTCTACCAGCAGCAGCGCGAGGCCGACGAGAAGCGCCGCAAGCGCGAGCGCGCCAACGCCGAGAAGAAGGCCGCCGCCCTCCACTCGCAGGCCGACAAGATGCGCGCCAAGGCCACCAAGACGGTCGCCGCGCAGAACATGGCCCGCCGCGCCGACAAGCTGCTCTCCGGCCTTGAGGCGGTCCGCCAGTCCGACAAGGTCGCCAAGCTCCGCTTCCCCGAGCCCGCGTCCTGCGGCCGCACCCCGCTCACCGCCGAGGGCCTGTCGAAGTCGTACGGCTCGCTGGAGATCTTCACCGACGTCGACCTGGCCATCGACAAGGGCTCACGGGTCGTCATCCTCGGCCTCAACGGCGCGGGCAAGACGACCCTGCTGCGGCTGCTCGCGGGCGCGGAGACACCGGACACCGGCCAGGTCGTGCCCGGACACGGGCTCAAGCTCGGCTACTACGCGCAGGAGCACGAGACGCTCGACCCGGAGCGCTCGGTCCTGGAGAACATGCGCTCGGCCGCCCCGGACATGGACCTGGTCGAGGTCCGCAAGGTGCTCGGCTCGTTCCTGTTCTCGGGCGACGACGCCGACAAGCCGGCCGGTGTGCTCTCCGGCGGCGAGAAGACCAGGCTGGCGCTGGCCACCCTCGTCGTCTCCTCGGCCAACGTCCTGCTGCTCGACGAGCCCACCAACAACCTCGACCCGGCGAGCCGCGAGGAGATCCTCGGGGCGCTGCGCACCTACAAGGGCGCCGTCGTCCTGGTCACCCACGACGAGGGCGCCGTCGAGGCGCTCCAGCCGGAGCGGATCATCCTGCTGCCCGACGGTGTGGAGGACCTGTGGGGGGCGGACTACGCCGACCTCGTCTCCCTCGCGTGACCCTGCCTGATGAGAGCCCTGATCCACGGCGTATGGATCATTCGGCCTAGCGGTGATCCACCATCTGTGTGAGATCTCCTCGTATCAAGGTGTGTCCTCCAACGATTTTCCGGCCGGGCCCTCTATCACCGGGGGCCCGGCCGTTTCGCGTCGCTGACCTGGTACTTCTCCGCGCTGCCTGTTCGGCGGGCGGAACGGGAGCCTACGGAATGCGCGATTCCGCATGTGGGGACGGACTCCTGTCGTCAAAAGCCTGTCCCATGGACCTTGCCGAATGGGTGGCCATGAAGCCCGGGAGGGGTGATCATGAGAAGTCCAGAGCGCACTTCCCATGAGGAGGCACGGGTGGCCGAGACTCTGAAGAAGGGCAGCCGGGTTACCGGCGCCGCGCGCGACAAGCTCGCGGCAGACCTGAAGAAGAAGTACGACTCCGGTGCGAGCATCCGAGCGCTGGCCGAGGAGACCGGCCGCTCGTATGGCTTCGTGCACCGGATGCTCAGCGAGTCGGGCGTCACGCTGCGTGGACGCGGCGGGGCGACGCGGGGCAAGAAGGCAGCCTCGTCCTGACTCCCCGGGCGGCCCATCGGCTTCGATGGTGGCCACCCGGTCGGTTCTGTGATCGACCGGGTGGTTACTGTGCAGTCACTTAGCTTGCTCTGCTGACCGCACGCATCGGAGGCAACCCCATGGCTTCGCCCGCCCAGGACCTCGGTCCGGTACTCGACAAGGACGGCGTACGGCTCACCGTGGACGACGCGATCGCCACGGTGACGCTGGCCGCCCCGGAGAAGCGCAACGCACAGAGCCCCGCCATGTGGCGGGCCCTCACCGAGACCGGCCGGCTCCTCCCGGGGTCGGTCCGCGTGGTCGTGCTGCGCGGCGAGGGCCGGTCCTTCTCCGCCGGCCTCGACCGGCAGATGTTCACACCGGAGGGCATCGAGGGCGAGCCCACCTTCATCGATCTCGCCCGCAGCAGCGACGGCGACCTCGACGCGGCCATCGCCGCCTTCCAGGAGGCGTTCACCTGGTGGCGGCGGAGCGACCTCGTCTCCATCGCCGCCGTGCAGGGCCATGCCATCGGCGCGGGCTTCCAGCTCGCCCTCGCCTGTGACCTGCGCGTCGTCACCGACGACGTGCAGTTCGCCATGCGCGAGACCAGCCTCGGCCTGGTCCCCGACCTCACCGGCACCCACCCGCTGGTGGGCCTGGTCGGCTACGCCCGCGCGCTGGAGATCTGCGCGACCGGCCGCTACGTCGGCGCCGAGGAGGCCGTCACCACCGGCCTCGCCAACCTCGCCGTCCCCGCCGCCCAGCTCGACGCGACCGTCCAGGACCTCGCCACGGCCCTGCTGTCGGCACCCCGTGACGCCCTCATCGAGACGAAGGCCCTGCTCCAGGGCGCGGCCGAGCGCGGCTACGACGAGCAGCGCGCCGCCGAACGCGCCGCCCAGGCCCGCAGGCTGCGGGACCTCGCCGGCCTCGGCGACTGACCGCGAGGACCGCGAGGACCGCGGGACCGGGCCGGGCGGCTCAGCCCACCGACGTCACCAGGACCGCCACCGTGGGGTGGTCGGGCAGCGCGGCGGCCACCGCCGCGCGGACCTGGCGGGCCACCTCCACGGCCCGGTGGTCCGCCGTCACCGTGATCTCCACGCGCGCGTGCCGGCCCGCGAGCGCCCCGCCACCGGACCCGGCGCCGCCGGTGGCCTGCCGCTCCTCGATCCGCACCCCCTGATCCAGACTCCGCGTCACCGCCGCCACCCCGGGCACCGACTCGGCCGCCCGCGCCGCCTTGTTCTCGTCGGCGTCACCCGACCGGTCCATCCGGGGCGGAGCGGGCGGATCGGCGGGCGCCGGGTTGGGCTCCTCGTCCAGCAGGGCCGTCACCCGCAGATCAACCGCCGCCAGCCGCAGCCCGAGCCGGGACGCCGCCGCGCCCGCCAGCGCCGCCCGCAGCCGCTCGGCGGCCGCGGGCAGCGGCTGCGCGGCCGTCGCGGTGAACTCCGCCGTCAGCGCCAGCGGACCGGGCCGCAGCCCGCTCGGCGGCGCCGGGACGACGGGTTCCGGCGCCCCCTCCTCGTCCGCGAGCGCCAGCCGCAGCCGACCGAGCCGCACCCCCCGCACCTCCCCGGCCGCCCGCCGCAGCACCGCCTCCGCCGCCGCCTCCGAGATCCACGCGCCGTCGCGCGCCCCGCCCAGCGGCAGCAGCCTGCCGAGCCCCAACTGCTCCCGTACCGCACGTGTCCAGTCTGCCGTCATTGCCCCAGCCTGCCGTATCCCTGGCGCGCGGTGCGCGAACCGCGCATACGGTGGTAAAAGGACGACGACCGAAGGGACGTACGGTCATGACCGACACCTCGGAGCAGAACCGGAACCAGAGCCCGGACAGCGCCCAGGAAACCTCCGCCCGCAGGCCCACCCGGCGTGGCGGCGGCGGCGCGGGCACCCGCGGGCGCACCACCATCGCCGACGGCGTGGTCGAGAAGATCGCCGGCCTCGCGGCCCGCGACGTCTTCGGCGTGCACGCCATGGGAAGCGGCATGAGCCGCACCTTCGGCGCCGTCAGGGACCGCGTCCCCGGCAACACCAAGTCCGTGTCGCGCGGCGTCAAGGCCGAGGTCGGCGAGGTGCAGACCGCGCTCGACCTGGAGATCGTCGTCGACTACGGCGTCTCCATCGCCGACGTCGCCAGGGACGTGCGCGAGAACGTCGTCGCGGCCGTCGAGCGGATGACCGGCCTCGAGGTCGTGGAGGTCAACATCGCGGTGAGCGACGTGAAGCTCCCCGACGAGGAGGACGACGAACCCGAACCCCGGATCCAGTGAGCTGACCGGACCGACGAGCGAAGGAACACCGCATGAACATGGCCCTGGCCGGCATGATCGCCGGTATGGCGCTGGGCTTCGCCGGATACTTCGGCGGATTCGGCGCGTTTGTGCTGGTGGCCGCGTTGGGCGCCATCGGTTTCGTGGTCGGCCGGTTCCTCCAGGGAGACCTGGAACTGGGCGACTTCTTCCGCACGCGTGACGACCGCCGCCGATGACCGCCGTGACCGAGGACCCGGAAGGACCGGACGCCACCCCGCCCGTCGTACCGGCGGGCGAACGCGGCGCCGACCGGATCGCCGACCGGGTGGTCGCCAAGATCGCCGGACAGGCGGCGGGGGAGGCGATCGGACCGACGGCCCCCGACACCGTGCCCCCGCACGCCACCGTGGCCGTCCACCAGCACACCGCCCGCATCCACGTCCACCTCGAACTCGACTACCCGTGCGACATCGGCGCCCGCTGCGCCCAGGTGCGTCGACAGGTGACCGAGCGGGTAGGCGCGTTGGTGGGCATGGACGTTCCGGAGGTGGCCGTCCACGTGGAGCGGCTGCACCTGACCCCGACGCACGGCGTGGCACAGGGGAGGACGCGATGAGTGAGCCCCAGGGCTCGGAAGGCACCACCCAACGGCTGCCGGTCGTCGAACGGGCGCCCGGCAGCACACCCGCACCGTCCCCGCCGGTCTTCGACGGCGCCCGCGCGAGCGAACGCCGCTTCTGGTCGACCCGCCGGGTCCCGGCCGGCATCGTCGCCCTGCTGCTCCTCGGCGCCGCGGGCCTGCTGCTCTACGACGTCGCCGCCGTCCGCGCCGACCGGCCCGCCATGAGCTGGCGCCGCCAGCTCGCCGACCAGCTCGCCCGCCGCCCCCTGGACGACACCTGGGTACTGGTCGGCGCCGGGATCACCGCCGCCCTCGGCCTCTGGCTGATCGCGCTGGCCCTCACCCCCGGGCTGCGCGCCGTGCTGCCGATGCGGGCCCTGCACCCCGACATCCACGCCGGACTGCACCGGGACGCCGCCGCCCTGGTGCTGCGCGACCGCGCGATGGAGGTGTCCGGCGTCCAGTCGGCACGGGTGCGCACCACCCGCGCCCGCGCCGACGTCCGCGCCGTCTCCCACTTCCGTGAACTGGACGACGTCCGCGCCGACCTGGAGCACGTCCTCGCCGAGGCGGTCGCCGGGCTCGGCCTGGCCAGGCCGCCCGCGCTCAAGGTGCGGGTACGCAGGCCGGGGAAGAACGGATGACGAAGGGATGAGGAACGTGCTCAGAGGCGTCAACCGGATCCTGCTCGCCCTCGTCGGGCTGATCCTGCTGGTGGCGGGCGGCTCCGTGCTCGCCGTCGGACTCGGCGCGAACCCGCCGTCCTGGTGGGTCTACGGCAGCCGCCACGACGTGCTCCTCAGCCACGCCCAGCGCACCCGCTGGCGGGCCGACGGCTGGTGGTGGCCGACCGTCATCGCGGTGCTCGCCGTCCTGGTGCTGCTCGCCCTGTGGTGGCTGGCCGCCGTGCTGCGCCGCAGGCGCCTCGCCGAGGTCCTGGTCGACACCCGCGACGGCGAGGGCGCCCGGCTGCGCGGCGGCGCCCTGGAGGACGTGTTCGCCGACCAGACGTCCCGGCTCGACGGCGTCGCCCGAGCCCGCGTCCGGCTGCGCGGCAGCCGCGGCGCGCCCGCCGCCCGGCTGCGGCTGCTGCTCGAACCGCACGTGGACCCGGGGACCACCCTCCAGGACATCGCCACCGGGCCCCTCGCCCGCGCCCGCGACTCCGCGGGGCTCGCCGAGCTGCCGACGGAGATCCGCGTCAGAGCCGTCAAGCACCGCGCGGAACGCGTGAGTTGAGCCGCCCGCCGGCTCAGAAGCCGTGCCGCACACCGCCGTCGACGGGCACCATGATCCCCGTCAGGTAGGAGGCGGCGGGCGACAGCAGGAAGGCCGCCACCCGGCCGAACTCTTCCGGGGTGCCGTAACGGCGCAGCGGAATGCGCGACTCGTTGGCGATCCGGGTGGCCGCCGGGTCGGCCGACATCCCGTCCAGCTCCCGCACCCGGTCCGTGTCGATCCGGGCGGGCAGCACCCCGACCACCCGGATGCCGCGCGGCCCCAGCTCGTCCGCGAGGGACTTCGCGAACCCGGCGAGGCCGGGCCGCAGCCCGTTCGACAGGGTCAGCCCGGCGATCGGCTCGTGCACCGACCCCGACAGCACGAACCCGATCACACCCCCGTCCCGCAGCTCGGCCGCCGCGCCCCGCGCCATCCGCACCGCGCCGAGGAACACCGACTCGAACGCCGCCCGCCACTGCTCGTCGGTGAGATCGGCGACGAACCCGGCGGGCGGGCCCCCCACGCTCACCAGGACGCCGTCGAAGCGCCCGAAGTGCTCGCGGGCGGCGGCGATCAGCCGGGGCGCCGCGTCGGCGTCCGCGTTGTCGACGGCCACCCCCACCGCGTCCGGGCCCAGTTCGGCCGCCGCCTCCGCGACCCGCCGCTCGTCACGCCCCGTGACGATCACCTTCGCGCCGTCCGCCAGCAGCTCCCGCGCGGTGGCGTTGCCGAGGC
This sequence comes from Streptomyces griseoviridis, assembly GCF_005222485.1. NCBI lineage: Bacteria > Bacillati > Actinomycetota > Actinomycetes > Kitasatosporales > Streptomycetaceae > Streptomyces > Streptomyces griseoviridis. The sequence goes on along the minus strand of NZ_CP029078.1, from coordinate 2,184,564 downwards.
CGCGGGTGGCCCCGGTGACGATGTACACCCGATCCTTCAGTCCAAGATCCATGGGGTCCATCCTGCCCCGTCAGTCGGGCTGGTCGTCCCAGAACAGCGCGAGGGCGGTGTTGACCAGGCCGATGTGGCTGAAGGCCTGCGGGAAGTTGCCGAGCAGACTGCCCGTCACCGGGTCGTACTCCTCGGACAGCAGCCCCACGTCGTTGGTGAGCCCCACCAGCCGTTCGAACAGCTCCCTGGCCTCCTCGGTGCGGCCGGTCAGATGCAGCGCGTCCGCGAGCCAGAACGAGCAGACCAGGAACGCGCCCTCGTCGCCCGGCAGCCCGTCGACGTCCGTCTTCCCCGCGCTGTAGCGCAGCACGAGCCCGTCGTGGTCCAGCTCGGCACGGATCGCGTCGACGGTGCCGACCACCCGCGGATCGTCGGGCGGCAGGAAACCGACGCGCGGGATGAGCAGCAGCGACGCGTCGAGTTCGGGGGAGCCGTAGGACTGGGTGAACGTGTTGCGCTCCGGGTCGTAGCCCTTCTCGCACACCTCCCGGTGGACCTCGTCGCGCATCGCCCGCCAGCCGTCGAGGTCGCCCTCCAGCTCGGGGTTCTCCTCCATGGTGCGCACCGCGCGGTCGACCGCCACCCACACCATCACCTTGGAGTGCACGAAGTGCCGACGCCCGCCGCGCACCTCCCACAGCCCCTCGTCCGGCTCCCGCCAGGCCGTGCGCAGGAAGTCCATCAGCGCGCACTGGAGCGCCCAGATGTGCGGCCTGCTGGTCAGCCCCGCGTGCCGGGCCAGCCACAGCGAGTCCATCACCTCGCCGTACACGTCGAGCTGCACCTGGTCGACGGCGCCGTTGCCGATCCGGACCGGCGCCGAGCCCGCGAACCCCGACAACCACGGCAGTTCGAACTCGGGCAGCCTCCGCTCGCCCGCCAGGCCGTACATGATCTGGAGGTCGGCCGGGTCGCCCGCGACCGCGCGCAGCAGCCAGTTCCGCCAGGCCTCCGCCTCCTCCAGATAGCCCGCCTTGAGGAGGGCGCCCAGGGTGAGGGTGGAGTCGCGCAGCCAGCAGTAGCGGTAGTCCCAGTTGCGGACCCCGCCCAGCTGCTCGGGCAGCGAGGTGGTGGCGGCGGCGACGATGCCGCCGGTGGGCGCGTAGGTCAGCGCCTTCAGGGTGATCAGGGAGCGCAGCACGGTGTCCCGGTGCGGGCCGTCGTAGCGGCACCGCGCGGACCAGGCCTGCCAGTCGGCGACGCTGGCGCGCAGCGCCTCGTCGGGGTCCACTATCCGCGGGCGCGGCTCGTGCGAGGGGTGCCAGGTCAGCACGAACGCGACCCGCTCGCCCTCCTCGACGGTGAACTCCGAGTGGGTGCCGAAGTCCTTGCCCCAGGTGCGCACGGCGGGCTCGGTGCGCAGCCACACCGAGTCGGGTCCCGCGACGGCCACCCGGTGGCCGTCCGACTTGCGCATCCACGGCATGATCGAGCCGTAGTCGAAGCGCAGCCGCAGGGTGCTGCGCACGGTTACCTTGCCGCGGACGCCCTCGACGATCCGGATCAGGTCGGGCGCGGTGTCGCGCTGCGGCATCAGGTCGGTGACCCGGACCGCCCCCTCGTCGGTCTCCCACTCGGTGTCGAGCACGAGGGTGCCCGGCCGGTAGGCCCGCCGGGTGCAGGGGCCGTGTGCGCCCTTGGGCGCGATTCTCCAGTGGCCGTTCTCCTCGTCCCCCAGGAGCCTGGAGAAGCAGGCCGCCGAGTCGAAGCGTGGCAGGCAGAGCCAGTCCACGGAACCGTCCCTGCCGACCAGGGCTGCCGTCTGTTCGTCGCCGATGACGGCGTAATCCTCGATGCGCTGGTGCACGGGGTCCGGTTTCCCGCCAGACGGGTGTGGCAATCAGGGGAGGGGGCCGGGTGGGTTAGGAACCGGTGAGAGATCCGTTACACCCGAGCCGGTGCGCCGAGACACCGCGCGCGCGGGACCGGGACACCGCGCGCGCGGTGTGCCGGGGAGGGGTCAGACAGCGGCCGGTTCGGGCTCGGCCGGCTTCTCCTCGGTGGCCGCCGCCTCCGCGCGGTCGCGGAGCTCCCGGCGCACCAGGACCCACCAGCCGACGGGCACCGCGGCGGCGAACAGCCACCACTGGATCATGTACGCGTAGTTCAGCGGGGCGTCTTCCCTGCCCGGGTCGGAGATCTGCTCAGGGGTGCCGCCCTCGGGCTCGGGAGCCGTCTGCTGGACGTAACCGCCGAGCACCTCGGCGTGCAGCCGACGGGCCTGCTCGGCGCTGTCGATCAGCATGATCTGCCGGTCGGGCAGGCCGGTGACGTTCTTGATGCCGCTGGCCTCGGTCGTCTCGTCGGCCATCAGCCGCCCGGTGACGGTGGTACGGCCCGCGGGCGCCGCGGGGATCTTCGGGAACGCCGTCTGCGAGCCGTTCGCCGGGATCCAGCCGCGGTTGACGAGCACGACCTTGCCGTCCGCCAGCCGGAACGGGGTGAGGACGTGGTAGCCGACCTCGTCGTCGGAGTTGACCCGGCGGCGCACGACGACCTCCTGGTCGCTCTCGAAGGTGCCCGTCGCGGTGACCGTGCGGTACTTGTCCTTCGAGGTGACGGCGTGCCCGGGGGAGGTGAGCCGCTCCACCGGGACCGGATCGGCGTGCAGCGCGTCGGAGACCCGCTGGTTGCGGGCGGTGCGCAGCTCGTACCGGCTCTGCTGCCAGAAGCCCAGCTCGATCATCGTCGGGATCAGCGCGAGCGCGACGACGGTGAGGATCACCCACTGGCGGGTCAACAGGAAGCGGTACACACCCTGACGGTACAACTCGGCCCGTCGGGGTCCGAGCGCGGGTCACTCGTCGGCCGGGGCCACGTCCCTCAGCAGCTGCCCGAAGGCCGCCTCGTCGACCACCGGGGTGCCGAACTGGCGGGCCTTGACGACCTTCGAGGTGCCGGAGTCCGGGTCGTTCGTCACCAGCAGGCTGGTCAGCCGGGACAGGCTCGTCGCCACATGCAGACCGGCCTCGGCCGCGCGGTCCTCCAGCAGCTCACGCTCGACCGAGGTGTCCCCCGAGAACGCCACCCGCATGCCCTGTTTGAGCGGTTTGCCGTCCTCGTAGCGGCCCGGGTTGGGATGCGGGCACACCGGCCTCTTGCGCGCGGGCCGCCAACTCGACGGCCGGTAGCTCCCGTAGCCGCCCGCCTGCCCCGGGCCCGCCTGCCGGCCGATCTGCGGCGCCGGCCGGTCCGCCCACTCCGTCAGCGGCCGGCACTCGTGCAGCGGCAGCCTGACCCCGCCCGCCGCCGCCGCGCGCAGGCTCGGCCGGAACGCCTCCGCCAGCACGCGCGCGTCGTCCAGCGCGTGGTGCGCGCGCTGCTGGACCACCCCGAAGTGCGCGGCCAGCGACTCCAGTTTGTGGTTGGGCAGCGGCAGCGCCAGCTCCTTGGCGAGCGCGATGGTGCACAGCCGCTGCCGCACGGGGGCCTCGGCGCGCGCCCGCGCGTACTCCCGGGCGATCATCTGCCAGTCGAAGACCGCGTTGTGCGCGACCAGCACCCGGTCCGCGAGCCGGGCCGCGAACTCCTCGGCGACCTCCTCGAAGAGGGGCGCGTCCGCCAGCACGTCACTGGTCAGACCGTGGATCCACACCGGCCCGGGATCGCGCTGCGGGTTGACCGTCGTGTACCAGTGGTCCTCGACCTCACCGCGCGCGTCGAGCCGGTAGACCGCCGCCGAGATGATCCGGTCGTCGCGGGCCAGGCCCGTGGTCTCGACGTCGACGACCGCGTATCCCTGCGGATACGCGGCCGGCCACGGAACGGGGGCGGACGCTGCGGTCGTGAGGTCTTCGAGCATGGTCCCCGAGGATACGGGCCACGACTGACACCCCGTTCCCCGAGGGTCGGTCAGCGCCCGTGCGGACACGGCCCGTTCGAACGCGGGATGGACCACTCGTTCGTCCGTGCGGGCGCGGTGCGCGGAATGCGTCGGTGAGGAGCGCGCGACCGCCCAGGTGCCATCCTCCCGATGTGACCGAACCAACCCACGAAGGCGAAGCCCACGGCGGCGCCCTCGGCTCCCGGCTCAACTGGCTGCGCGCCGCCGTGCTCGGGGCCAACGACGGCATCGTCTCCACGGCCGGACTCGTCGTCGGCGTCGCCGGAGCCACCGACGACCGCGCGGCCCTGCTGACGGCGGGACTCGCCGGGCTGCTCGCCGGATCGATGTCGATGGCCGCGGGCGAGTACGTCTCCGTCTCCACCCAGCGCGACTCCGAACTCGCCGCCCTCGCCGCCGAGAAGCGCGAACTGCGCGAGCAGCCCGACGCCGAACTGGAGGAGCTGACCGAGATGCTCCAGAACCGCGGGCTGTCCCGGGAGGTCGCCCACGAGGCGGCCGTCCAGCTCACCGAACGCGACGCCCTGAAGGCGCACGCGAGCGTCGAGCTGGGCATCGACCCCGACCGGCTCACCAACCCCTGGCACGCGGCCTGGGCGAGCTTCCTCGCGTTCACCGCGGGCGCGCTGCTGCCGCTGCTCGCGATCGTGCTGCCGCCGGCCGGCTGGCGGCTGCTCGTCACCGTCGTCTGCGTCCTGGCGGCCCTGACCCTCACCGGCTGGAGCAGCGCCGGGCTGGGCGGCGCGGGCCCGCGCCGGGCGATCCTGCGCAACGTGCTCGGCGGCGCCCTGGCGATGGGCGTCACCTACGCGGCGGGGACGCTCCTGGGGGTGGCCGGGGTGTGACCCGCCACCCGGGGGCGCCCGGCCCGACCCGTCCCACGCCCCCGCGCGACGGGTGCCCGAGGCGGCGTACGGTGAGACGCGCGCCCCTCACGGACGCCCGCACCACCCGCCCCTGACCCGGGCGGAGGCCCGCGGCGCCCCCGCCCCACCGGGCGGACGCCCGCACCACCCCGCCCGCACCGGGCGGACGCACACCGCACCACCGCACCAGAAGGACCCCGTCATGCGCGCCACCACCATCCACGCCCCCTTCGACCTGCGCGTGGAGGACGTTCCCGAACCCGTGGTGCAACTGCCCACCGACGCCGTGGTGCGGGTGCTGCGCGCCTGCGTCTGCGGCAGCGACCTGTGGGCCTACCGCGGCGAGTCCGCGCGCACGCCGGGGCAGCGGATCGGCCACGAGTTCCTCGGCACCGTCGAGGAGACCGGCTCCGAGGTGGGGTCGCTGCGCCGCGGCGACCTGGTCGTCGCGCCCTTCGTCTGGTCCGACGGCAGCTGCGCCTACTGCCGTGAGGGGCTCACCACCTCCTGCACGCACGGCGGCTTCTGGGGCTCGGTCGGCTACGACGGCGGCCAGGGCGAGGCCGTACGCGTCCCGTTCGCCGACGCCACGCTGGTCAAGCTGCCCAAGGAGGCCGCCTCCGACGACCGGCTGCTGGCCGCGCTGCTGACCCTCTCCGACGTCCTCGGCACCGGCCACCACGCCGCCCTCGGCGCGGGCGTGCGCCCCGGCGCCACGGTCGCGGTCGTCGGGGACGGCGCCGTCGGCCTCTGCGCGGTCCTCGCCGCCAAGCGGCTCGGCGCCGAACGGATCATCGCCCTCGGCCGCCACCAGGTCCGCACCGACCTCGCCCGCCGGTTCGGCGCCACCGACGTCGTCGCCGAACGCGGGGAGGCCGCCGTGGCCGCCGTCCGCGAACTCACCCGCGGACAGGGCGCGCACGCCGTCGTCGAGGCGGTCGGCACCGAGCAGTCCATGCGCACCGCCGTGCACATCACCCGCGACGGCGGCGCCATCGGCTTCGTCGGCGTCCCGCACGGCAGCGGCACAGGACTCGACCTGAGCGTCCTGTTCGACCGGAACATCGCGCTGCGCGGCGGGGTCGCCCCGGTGCGCACCTACATCCCCGAGCTGCTGCCCGACATCCTGGACGGCACCGTCGACCCGTCGCCGGTCTTCGACCTGACCGTGGACTTGGAGGACGTCCCGGCCGGCTACCGGGCGATGGACGAACGCACCGCCTTGAAGGTGCTCGTCACCAACGGTTGAGCGGAATCAATGGTTGAGCGGATCAACGGTTGGTCAGGGATGACGGCCGGTCACGACCAGCGGATCGGCAGCGGCAGCGCCGTCAGCAGTCCCGACACCGCGACCACCGCCCCCAGCGCCACCACCTCGGCCCGCGCGGGGGAGCAGGCGGTCAGCGGGTCGGCCGCCCGGCGCAGCCGCGTCCGCGCCCACAGGGCGAGCAGTCCGACCGCGACCACCAGGAGCACCTTGGCGAGCAGCACCCGCCCGTACGCCGTCTCCGTCAACTGGTCGAGGACGGTGTCGGCGGGCATCCGGCGCAGCGAACTGCACACCCCGGTCGCGGTGATCGCGGCGAGCAGGACAACCGCCACGCGCGCGTAGCGGCCGAGCAGCGCCGGGCCCGCGGGGACGGCACCCCAGTGCCGCAGGACGCGCAGCGCGTGCAGCAGGCCGCCCGTCCACAGCGCCGCGCAGATCAGATGCACCAGGGTGAGCCCCGAACCGAGCAGCGGCGTGTGCTCGGTCGTCGGATGCGCGCGCAGGGCCTCCGCGACGACCACCGCGGCCAGCGGCCACAGCTGGGTCGCCGGCCGGCCGGAACGGGCGCACAGGGCCGCCAGCAGGAAGGCGTTCACCTCGACGAGCGCCAGCCTGCCGTCCCGCGAGTCGTAGAGGCCGCCGACGTCGATCGCGGCCACGCTGTGCGGCACCAGGTTGCCGGTGGCCACGACGGACGCGAGTCCGAGGGCGGCGAGGAGACCGGCGCAGGCCGCGAGCGCTGACCAGCTGCGGGGGCGGCCGGGTGCGGCGCCCGGCACCCGTCGGGCCAGCCGGTCCACGAACAACTCGCCCAACGGGACCGAAAGCGCCGCGAACAGCACCGTCCGCAGCAGGCCGATGCCCGCGACCCCGGGGGCCGCCGCCTCGCCGGTCCCCTCCAGCGCGGCGGCCGGGCCGAGCGTCGGTATCAGCGCGCCGAGCGCGACGAGCACGAGGACGGCGACGGTCCTGCCGGTCGCCCGGCGGGATATCGGACCGCTCGGGCCGGCCACCTCGGGCGGGGGTCTCATCAAGGTCACCTCACGATCTTCACCGGCCTTCACGGAAGCGGGCAACCGAAGGAGAACAACCGGCGGTAGGGCGACCCGTCGGCGGGTGGCTCTCCGGCCACCCGCGTCCGCCCTCGCTCCCGCCGCTCACCTCCAGCGCGCCGGGTCCGTACCCCAGCGGGTCGGCGGCCCGGCCCAGTCCTTCGGGCCGTTCGCGAAGGACAGCGGGGGCAGCGCGTACCGGAGACGGCCGCAGGGGCTGTCCCGTTCGGTGAGCCAGGGGTCGGGGGAGCCGTACGGTCCGCCCGGAACCGCGCTCCGGTCAACGTCAACGTCACCGTTGCCGCGCCGGTCACCTTCGCCGGCCCTGGGGACTTCGCGATCTCTGGGTACTTCATGCAGCAGCCACTCGGCCGTCCGGGCGAGGGACAGGCGCACGTAGCGGCTCGCGCCGTCGTCCGCGCGCTCGGTGAGCGCCCGCAGGACGGCCGCCGCCAGCAGATACCCGGTGCCGTGGTCCAGGGCCTGCGCGGGCAGCGCGCCGGGACGCTCGGCCGACCCTTCGGCCACCGCGATCCCGGTGGCCACCTGGACGAGGCTGTCGAAGCCCCGCCGTTCGCGCCAGGGACCGTGGGCGCCCCACGCCGACAGCTGCGCCACGACCACCCCGGGCCGCCGCTCCGCCAGCGCCTCGGGCGACAGGCCGAACCGGTCGAGGGCGCCCGGCCGGTATCCGGTGACGACGACGTCCGCCGACCCGAGCAGTTCTTCGAACGTCCGCCCGTCCACGGCCAGATCGAGCCGCGTCGAGCGCTTCCCGAACCCGGTGTCGAGATGCTGGACGGGCAGTTCGGGCAGGTGCGGGGCGTCCACCCGCAGCACGTCCGCACCCAGCAGGGCGAGGGTGCGGGTGGCGACGGGGCCCGCGATCACCCTTGTCAGGTCCAGGACGCGGAGACCGGCGGCGGGCAGCAGGGGACCGGCGGCGCCGGTGCGGGGCGTGAGGGGCGAGACGGGTGCGAGGGGTGCGAAGGGCCTTAGGGGTGTGAGGGGCCGTCCCGGCGGCGCGTCCAGCGTGCCGCGCTCCACCAGGGGCAGCCGGCGCACCTCGGCGCCCTGCGGGTGCGCGGCCCACTCCTCGGGGGTGCGCAGCGCGACGGCCAGGCCCCCGGCCGCGTACACCGCGTCCTCCGCCTCGACCGAGGTGCGCTCGGCGAGCGCGGCGGCGACGGCGTCGACCTCGTACCGGACGGCCCGCTCCCGGACGGCCCGCTCCCGGACGGCCCGCTCCCGGGCGTCCATGGCCCCGGCGTCCACGTCCCCGGCTCCCGGGCCCCCGCCTCCCGTCACCTCCAGCGCGGTCAGCAACCGCTCCCGGTGGTGCGGGTAGTTCGCGTGCGTGCGCACCCAGCCGTCGGCCGTCCGCCAGAACCGGGACAGCGGGGCGAATCCGGCCGACGCCCGCCCGTCCACCCGGAGATGGCGTTCGCTGACGAACGCCGTCGCCACCGCCCCGTCGTCCACCCGCACGGCCGGCACCTCGGCGGCCCCGGTGCGCCGCGCTCCCAGTTCGGCGGCGGCCAGCGCGCACCCGGCCACGCACGCGCGTGCCGTCTCCCGCACCGGGAGCCGTGCGTCGAGCACGTCGCGGCGCACCTCGTCCACGACGCGCGCGACCAGCTCCGGAGCACCGCCCAACGCCGACCACGCCACATTGATCCCAGTCATGATTCCACTATGTAGTATTGATCCAATCAACCTTCGGAGATCAACCCTTGATCAGTCCTTGCCTGTGCAGTCCTTGATCGAGGGCCGGACCTTGGTTGACGGCCGGACACGCGCGGCCCGCGCGGACACGCGGAAGGGCCGGACAGGCGTCCCCCGCCTGTCCGGCCCTCCTCACGCGCGCGTGGCGGCCGATCCGGCCTCCCCGGCTACTTCGTCACGGCGTCCAGCGCGTCCGCGACGCCCCAGCCGTAGAAGCTGTTGTAGTTCTTCGGGCCCTTGCAGACCGCGTCGACCTTGCCGTCACCGTTGATGTCGTACGGGTTGGTGCACGCGGTGGCGTCGGCCTCCGCGTACAGCAGCCCCTTCACCAGCGCGGGCGAGGCGTGCGGGTGGGTCGACTTGATCAACGCGGCCACCGCGGCGACGTGCGGCGACGCCATCGACGTACCGGCCATGTAGCCCCACTTGCCGCCGGGCAGCGTGCCCAGGATCAGGCCGCTGGTGGCCGGCGGGGCCGGAGTCTGGTAGGCGGTCGAGTCGCCACCGGGCGCGGCGATGTCGATGACGCCGAGGCCGTGGTTGGAGAAGGACGACTTCAGGCCCTTGGCGCCGGTCGACGCGACCGTCACCACACCCGGCAGCTGGGTCGGTATGTCGTAGCACTTGGACGGGTCGACGACCCGGTCCGAGGGCGTGCCGTCGTTGGGCGACGCCGGGTCGGTGATCTCGTCGGAGGCGAGGTCGTAGTTCTCGTTGCCGGCCGCCGCGACATTGACGGTGCCCTTGCGCTCCGCGTACCGGGTGGCCCGGGTGATGGCGTCGACGAGCGCCTTCTGGTCCGGGTCGTTCTTGCAGTTGAAGTACCAGGGGTCGGTGTAATAGCTGTTGTTCGTGACGTCGACGCCGTGCTCGGCCGCCCACACGAAGCCGCAGACCACGGCCTCCGTGTAGAAGTACCCCTCGGTCGTGGAGACCTTGATGCCGGCCACCTTCACGCCGGGCGCGACGCCGGTCATGCCGACGCCGTTCTTGGCGGCGGCGATCTCACCGGCCACGTGCGTGCCGTGCGGGCTCTCCGCGGCGCTCGGCCGCCAGGCGCCGTCCGCCGTGTCGGGCTTGCCGGTGACGCAGTTGACCGACGCCTTGCGGTCGAAGTTGGGCGCGAGGTCGGGGTGGGTGTCGTCGACGCCGGTGTCGATGACGGCGACGGTCACCTTCGAGCTGCCGAGCGACTTCTCGTGCGCCTTGTCCGCCTTGATGGCGGGCAGGTCCCACTGCAGCGGCTCCAGCGGGTCCTGCCCAGCGGCGGCGGCCTGGACGTTCTTCAGCTCCTCGGCGGTGAGCGCCTTCGGGGTGCCCACGTCGGTCGTCGACTGGGCGGGCAGCGGCGCGTTGCGGGTGTTGCCCGCGGACGCGACCCCGCGCACCGTCCGGACGGTCTTCGCGAAGTCGGGGTTCGACGAGTGGACGACGATCACGCCGATCTGGGTGTACGACGTCACGATCGTGCCGCCGGCCCGCTCGATCGCCTTCTTCACCGACGCCGCGGGCGCCTTTCCGGGAGCGACGTTGACGACGTAGCTGAGGGCGGGACCGTCGTACGCGACGGGTGCCGCGGCCGGGGCGGCCGAGGCCGTGACGTTCGGCAGGAAGGCGAAAGCCGTCGCCAGGGCCGTACCGAGCGGGAACACGATCGCGCGGCGCAGACGGGGGTGAGGCGCTGTCATGTGTCGATGTCTCCAGTTTCGTTCGCGGAACGAGCGATGGGTGCGGTGCGGGTCACTCAGGTGACGCGGATGACGCGGATGACGCGCGTGACACGGATGGCACGGCGCGGCGGTCGATGAGAGGAAGGCGGGCGATCCGGAGGAAACGGATCATAAGGGCGGTGCGGGAGCCCTCGCAGAACGGTGGCGCCCGGGACGGTACGGGGCTACTTCACCGCGCGCAGCGCGTTGACGACACCGGATCCGTAGAAGCCGTTGACCCGCTTGCCGCCCACGCAGACGGCGTCCACCACACCGTCGCCGTCCCCGTCGTACGGGTCGGCCGGGCAGCCCGGGTTGTCCGCCTGCGCCTTCAGGAGCGCCTGGAGCTGGGCCGGGGTGGCACGCGGGTGCGTCGACTTCAGCAGCGCGGCGACGCCCGCGACGTGCGGTGCGGCCATCGAGGTGCCCTGGAGGAAGCCGTACTGGTTGTTCGGCAGCGTGGACAGGATGCGGCCGTTCAGCGACGGGGTGTCCGGGATCTGGTACTTGTCGCCGCCGGGCGCCGCCACGTCGACCACGCCCGCGCCGTAGCTGGAGTAGTACGACTTGGTGCCCTTGACGCCGGTGGCGCTGACCGTGACCACGCCCGGCAGCTGGGTCGGCACGTCGAAGCACCGGTGCGGGTCGATCGTGCGGTCCACGGGGGTCGAGTCGTCGGGGCTCGAGTCGTCGAGGAGGGCGTCCGCGTCGAGGTCGTCGTTGGAGTTGCCCGCGGAGGCCACATTGAGCGTGCCCTTGCGTTGCGCGTACAGCTGGGCCCTATTGACCGAATCAACAATGGCGCGCTGATCGGGGTCGTCAAGGCAGTTGTACAGCCATGGATCAACGTAGTAGCTGTTGTTCGTGACCTCGACCCCGTGGTCGGCGGCGAACACGAACGCGCAGACCACGCTCTCCGGGAAGAACAGCGAGTTCTCGTCCGGCTGGGCCACGGTGATGCTCGCGACCTTCACGCCCGGCGCGACACCGGCGACGCCGACGCCGTTGCGGGCCGCCGCGATCTCGCCCGCCACATGCGTGCCGTGGTAGTGGTCCGCGTCCACCGGACGCCAGGCACCGTAGGTGGTGTCCGCCTTGCCGCTCGCGCAGTTCGCCGACTGGGAGGCGGAGAAGTTGGGCGCGAGGTCGGGGTGGGTGTCGTCGACGCCGGTGTCGATCACGGCGACGGTCACCTTCCGGCTGCCCGGATCGATCCGGGCGGCCTTGTCGGCGCCGATCGCCCGCAGGTCCCACTGGTCGGCCTCCAGGGGCTCCTGGCCCTTGGCCGAGGAGCCCGCGAGCCGCGCCGCCTGGGCCGTGGACAGCACCTGCACGGAGCCCTCGTCCGTGGTGGCCGCCGCCGTCACCGCCGAGGTGCGTGAGGCGCCCGCCGACTGCACCCCGCGCACCGCGCGTATCAGGCGTCCGAAGTCGGGGCTCGCGGAGTGCGCGACGATCACGCCGATCTTCTCGTACGCCACCACGACGGAACCGCCGGCCGCGTTGATCGCCTTCTTGACGGACGTGACCGTCGAGGCGTCGGGACGGGTGTTGACGAGGTACGCGTAGGTCTCCGTGCCGGCCGTCCTGGCGGCCGGCTCCGGATTCGGAGCGGCCTGCGCCGCCGCGGGCAGGAAGCCAAGCGAGGCGGTCAGGGAGAGCACGACCGGCACGGCGAGGGCGAGCCGGCGTCTGGAACGCAGATGAGCCATGGGGTCTCCACATCATCCGGGTACGGGACAGCCCCCGGCACACAGGTGCTGCCCAGGGCAGGTACATGACGAACACTGCAGGTCGAAGCTATCTCCCCAACTCCCTGGCCAGCAATGACCTTTCGACGGTGACCTGGAAACGGCAAAGGGAGTTGAAAGGGAGTTGAACCTGCCTCCGTGCCCCGCCGTGCCCTTGAGCAGGGAGCACGACCCCACCCGTCCGCTGTCGCAAAAGCATCCGCAACGCGAGGAGACTCCGTGGCCACCGAGACACCGCCACCGTCGAAGACACCCAATCAACTCCCGCCGACCGAGGAGTTCGTCGCGGTGCAGGAGAGCGCGGAGTTCGTCGAACTGCGCGGCTCGTACCGAGGCTTCGCCTTCCCGCTGACGGTCGCCTTCATCGTCTGGTACCTGCTGTACGTCCTGCTGTCGAACTACGCGGGCGACTTCATGGGCACCAAGCTGTTCGGCAACATCAACGTCGCACTCGCCCTGGGACTCGCCCAGTTCCTCACCACGTTCCTCATCGCGTGGTGGTACGCGCGGCACGCCGCCACGACGTTCGACCCCAAGGCCGAAGCCATCAAGTCCCGCATGGAGGACGGCGCATGAGCCCCGCGATCACCCTCGCCGCGAGCGGCGCGGCCAGCGAGCACCGGACGCTGATCGTCACCCTCTTCGCGGTGTTCGTCGCCGCGACCCTCGTCATCACCGTCTGGGCCGGCCGGCAGACCAAGGACGCCGCCGACTTCTACGCCGGCGGACGCCAGTTCACCGGCTTCCAGAACGGCCTCGCCGTCTCGGGCGACTACATGTCCGCCGCGTCCTTCCTCGGCATCGCGGGCGCCATCGCCCTCTTCGGCTACGATGGCTTCCTGTACTCCATCGGCTTCCTGGTGGCCTGGCTGGTCGCGCTGCTCCTGGTCGCCGAACCCCTGCGCAACTCCGGCCGCTACACCATGGGTGACGTGCTCGCCTACCGGATGCGCCAGCGCCCGGTGCGCACCGCTGCGGGCGCCTCCACCATCGTCGTCTCGATCTTCTACCTGCTCGCGCAGATGGCGGGCGCCGGCGTGCTCGTCTCGCTGCTGCTCGGCATCACCAGCGACGGCGGCAAGATCGGCATCGTCGCCCTGGTCGGCCTCCTGATGATCGTGTACGTCACCATCGGCGGCATGAAGGGCACCACCTGGGTCCAGATGGTCAAGGCCGTCCTGCTGATCGCCGGCGCCCTGCTGCTGACCTTCCTGGTCCTGCTGAAGTTCCACTTCAACGTCTCCGACCTGCTCGGCTCGGCCGCCGCCAACAGCGGCAAGGGCTCGGCCTTCCTGGAGCCCGGCCTGAAGTACGGCGCCACCGGCACCACCAAACTGGACTTCATCTCGCTCGGCATCGCCCTGGTCCTGGGCACCGCCGGCCTGCCGCACATCCTGATCCGCTTTTACACGGTCCCCACGGCCAAGGCCGCCCGCAAGTCCGTGATCTGGGCGATCGGCCTGATCGGCGCCTTCTACCTGATGACGCTGGCCCTCGGCTTCGGCGCCGCCGCGCTGATCAAGCCCGACGAGATCATCGCCTCCAACAAGGCGGGCAACACCGCCGCGCCGCTGCTCGCCCTGCACCTCGGCGGCACCGACTCCAACTGGGGCGCGATCCTGCTCGCCACCATCTCCGCGGTCGCCTTCGCCACCATCCTGGCCGTCGTGGCGGGCCTGACCCTGGCGTCGTCCTCGTCGTTCGCGCACGACATCTACGCGAACGTCATCAAGAAGGGCACCGCGAGCGAGAAGCAGGAGATCGGCGCCGCCCGCTGGGCGACCGTCGGCGTCGGCGCCGTCTCCATCGTGCTCGGCGCCCTCGCCCGCGACCTGAACGTCGCGGGACTGGTCGCCCTCGCCTTCGCGGTCGCCGCCTCCGCCAACCTGCCGACGCTGCTCTACAGCCTCTTCTGGAAGCGGTTCACCACCTCGGGCGCCCTCTGGTCGATCTACGGCGGCCTGGTCACCGCCGTCGGCCTGGTGCTGTTCTCGCCGGTCGTCTCGGGCAAGCCCACCTCGATGTTCCCCGACGTCGACTTCCACTGGTTCCCGCTGGAGAACCCCGGCATCATCTCGATCCCGGTCGGCTTCCTGCTCGGCATCCTCGGCACCTACCTCTCCAAGGAGGAGCCCGACGCGGCCAAGTACGCGGAGCTGGAGGTCAGGTCCCTGACCGGCACGGGCGCCCACTGACCGGCACCCGCTGAGCGCCCCCTGGACCCGGCCGCGTCGTAGCTCCCTACGACGCGGCCGTGCCGTTCCTCGTGGGATCGGGCCCTGTCGCTGTCACAGGGGTCGCGTAGGCTCGCAGGTGACGGAGAACGACAGGTCCGCGCGAGGAAGGGGGGCACACGTGCTCATCGACACCTACGGCCGGGTCGCCACCGACCTTCGGGTCTCGCTGACCGACCGGTGCAATCTGCGGTGCACCTACTGCATGCCCGAAGAGGGCCTGAGCTGGCTGGCCAAGCCCGATCTGCTCACCGACGACGAGATCGTCCGCCTCATCGACATCGCCGTCACCTCCCTGGGCATCGAGGAGGTCCGCTTCACCGGCGGCGAACCCCTGCTGCGGCCCGGCCTGGTCGGCATCGTCGAGCGGGTCGCCGCGCTCACCCCGCGCCCCCGGATGTCCCTGACGACCAACGGCATCGGCCTCAAGCGCACCGCGACGGCCCTCAAGGCGGCCGGCCTCGACCGCGTCAACGTCTCCCTCGACACCCTGCGGCCCGCCGTCTTCAAGGCCCTCACCCGCCGCGACCGCCTGCGGGACGTCCTCGAAGGACTCGCCGCCGCCCATGACGCGGGACTCACCCCGGTCAAGGTGAACTCCGTCCTGATGCCCGGACTGAACGACGACGAAGCCCCCGACCTCCTCGCCTGGGCCCTGGAGCACGGCTACGAACTGCGCTTCATCGAACAGATGCCGCTCGACGCCCAGCACGGCTGGAAGCGCGACGGCATGGTCACCGCCGACGACATCCTGGCCGCCCTGCGCACCCGCTTCGAGCTGACCCCCGAGGGCTCCGACGCCCGCGGCTCCGCCCCCGCCGAACGCTGGCGGGTCGACGGCGGCCCCCAGCGCGTCGGCGTCATCGCCTCCGTGACCCGCCCGTTCTGCGCGGCCTGCGACCGCACCCGCCTCACCGCCGACGGCCAGATACGCACCTGCCTCTTCGCCCGCGAGGAGACCGACCTCCGTGCCGCCCTGCGCTCGGGCGCCCCCACCGAGGAGATAGCCGACATCTGGCGCACCGCCATGTGGGGAAAGAAGGCCGGTTCCGGACTGGACGACCCGACGTTCCTCCAACCCGACCGCCCGATGTCGGCGATCGGCGGCTGACTACTCGCCCGCCCGCGCTTCCCACTCACTCAGCGCCACGACGTCCTTGAGGAAGCCCCGCACGCCCAGGAACTGCGACAGATGCTCCCGGTGCTCCTCGCAGGCCAGCCACGTCTTGCGGCGGTCAGGGGTGTGCAGCTTCGGGTTGTTCCAGGCCAGGACCCACACGGCGGCGGCACGGCAGCCCTTGGCGGAACAGATCGGGGTCTCGTCACTCACAGGGATCGTCTCGCAGAGAGGGGGGTGAACACGGCTGAACGGCCGCCACACAAGGCGACGCCGAGCAGCCACGGGGGGAGCTGCCCGGCGTCGGTCCGTCGCTCCGACGGGGGATGCGGAGCGCTTACGAAGTATGTCACGGGAGACCCGCGGCCCGGCACCGGAACAACACGATTGATCTGAGCTTTTCTTGAGCCTGGCGGCCGCGGACCTTCCGCTTTTCGGCCATCCTCGCCGACGTCAGGCCCGCTCGCGCGGACCACTGTGCGCGCCCGGCGCACGCCCCCCGGCCCCGTCCTCCGGGACGCCCTCCGTGAAACCGTCGGCCGGCCGCGGCGCGGCCAGCATCGGCCGCACCGGAGCGGTCACGAACGTGGTGGGCAGCCCCGGCGCGTTCTCCCGCCCGGCGTTGGCGATCACCACCGCGACATACGGCAGGAGCACCCCGAGCACCAACGCCACCACGGCGACATGCCGTTCGACGTTCCACAGGGTGGCCGCGAGGATCACGGACAGGGTGCGGATCAGCATGGAGATGACATACCGGCGCTGCCGCCCGCGGACGTCCTCGTCGAGTCCGGTACGGGCCCCGGTGATCCGGAAAACCTGGCTGTCGCCGTGCCGCTTCAGCATCACTGTCCACCCTCCGCCGGCCTCGGACTCTCCCCGGCCCAGGCCCGGTGCGCCTCCGGTCGGCGGCCTTCCCGGGCAGCATCCACGGTACGCCGCGCCCGCCCCGGCCACGAGAGCGGGGCCGCCTCCGTACGCGACCGGGTGAACGCCCCGGCCGCGCCGGCCGGCCCCGCCCGACATGCGGCGCGGCGCCGACGGCCCGACACTGGGCGAAATGCTCACGTCGAGCTGAACCAGGAGGCAGCCATGGGCTGGTTGTGGGCGATCATCGTGGGATTCGTGCTGGGCCTGATCGCGAAGGCGATCATCCCGGGCAAGCAGCACAGCCCCCTGTGGCTGACGACGATCTTCGGCATGCTGGGCGCGATCGTCGGAAACGCCGTCGCGCGAGCCGCCGGAGTGGCCTCCACCTCGGGCATCGACTGGACCCGGCACGCCTTCCAGCTGATCGCCGCGATCATCATCGTCGCGGTGGGCGACATGCTGTACATGGCGACGCTCGGCAAGCACAAGCAGCAGCGCGGACGCGTCTGAACCCGCGCACACAGCTGAGGGGCGCGGGACCCTCCGGTCCCGCGCCCCTCAGCTGTGGGTCCGTCGTCCCTACGCGCCGGTCACCTCGACGGCGGCGAGATTGCGCTTCCCGCGCCGCAGCACCAGCCACCGGCCGTGGATCAGGTCGGCCGCGGTGGGCACCGCGTCCTCGCCCGCGACCTTCACGTTGTTGACGTAGGCCCCGCCCTCCTTCACCGTCCGGCGCGCGGCCGACTTGCTGGCCACCAGACCGACCTCGGCGAACAGGTCGACGACCGGCGCCAGCTCGGTGACCTGGATGTGCGGCACCTCGGAGAGCGACGCGGCGAGCGTCCGCTCGTCGAGGTCCGCCAGCTCACCCTGGCCGAACAGGGCCTTCGACGCGGCGATCACCGCGGCCGTCTGGTCAGCGCCGTGCACCAGCGTCGTCAGCTCCTCGGCCAGCGCCCGCTGCGCCGCCCGCGCCTGCGGACGCTCCTCGGTCTGCCGCTCCAGCTCCTCCAGCTCGGCCCGGGAGCGGAACGACAGGATCCGCAGGTAGCCGGAGATGTCCTGGTCGTCGACGTTCAGCCAGAACTGGTAGAACGCGTACGGCGTCGTCATCTCCGGGTCGAGCCAGACGGCGCCGCCCTCGGTCTTGCCGAACTTGGTGCCGTCCGCCTTGACCATCAGCGGGGTGGCGACGCAGTGCACCGACGCCCCCGGCTCCAGGCGGTGGATCAGGTCGAGCCCCGCCGTGAGGTTGCCCCACTGGTCCGAGCCGCCCTGCTGGAGGGTGCAGCCGTAGCGCCGGTACAGCTCAAGGAAGTCCATGCCCTGGAGCAGCTGGTAGCTGAACTCCGTGTAGCTGATGCCCTCCTGCGACTCCAGGCGACGGGCCACGGAGTCCTTGGTCAGCATCTTGTTGACGCGGAAGTGCTTGCCGATGTCCCGCAGGAACTCGATCGCCGACAGCCCGGCCGTCCAGTCCAGGTTGTTGACCATGACCGCCGCGTTCTCGCCCTCGAAGGACAGGAACGGCTCGATCTGCGACCGCAGCCTGGTCACCCAGTTCGCGACCGTCTCCGGGTCGTTCAGGGTGCGCTCCGCCGTCGGACGGGGGTCACCGATCTGTCCGGTGGCCCCGCCCACCAGCGCCAGCGGGCGCAGCCCCGCCTGCTGGAAGCGCCGCATGGTCAGCACCTGCACCAGATGACCGACGTGCAGGGAGGCCGCGGTCGGGTCGAAACCGCAATAGAAGGTGACCGGACCGTCCGCGAGCGCCTTGCGCAGTGCGTCCTCGTCAGTGGACTGGGCCCACAGCCCACGCCACTTCAGCTCGTCGACGATGTCCGTCACGGTTCTCGTATCTCCTCGGGTGGTCTCGTGATCCGGGTACGAGGTTATACGCCCTGACTGACAGAGCTCATATTGAAATCGGGCACCCGCAGCGCGGGCATCGCGGCCCTGGTGAACCAGTCGCCCCACTCCCTGGGCAGCGTCTTCTCCGTGCGCCCGGCCTCGGTGGCCCGCTTCAGCAGCCCCACGGGCGACTCGTTGAACCGGAAGTTGTTGACCTCCGCGGTCACCTCGCCGTTCTCGACCAGGTACACGCCGTCCCGGGTCAGACCGGTCAGCAGCAGGGTCGCCGGGTCCACCTCGCGGATGTACCAGAGGCAGGTCAGCAGCAGGCCCCGCTCGGTGGCCGCGACCATCTCCTCCAGGGAGCGGTCGTCGCCGCCGTCCAGGATCAGGTTGTCGACGGACGGCGCCACCGGCAGGCCGGTCAGCCCCGCGCTGTGCCGGGTGGTCGTCAGCCGGGACAGCTCGCCCTCCCTGATCCAGTCGGTGGCCGTGATCGGCAGCCCGTTGTCGAACACCGACTCGTCGCCGCCCGAGGAGTGCGCGAGCACGAAGGGGGCCGACTCGAGACCGGGCTCGTCCGGGTCGCTGCGCAGCGTCAGCGGCAGCTCCGCGATCCGGTCGCCGAGCCGGGTGCCGCCACCCGGCTGCGAGAACACCGTCCGGCCCTCGACCGCGTCCCGGCCCGACGCCGACCAGTACTGGTAGATCAGCAGGTCCGCGACGGCGGTCGGCGGCAGCAGCGTCTCGTACCGCCCGGCGGGCAGCTCGGTGCGCCGCTCGGCCCAGCCGAGACGGACGGCGAGTTCGGCGTCGAGTGCCGCCGGGTCGACGTCCTTGAAGTCCCGCGTGGCACGTCCCGCCCACGCCGAGCGGGCGCGGTCGGGCGACTTCGCGTTCAGCTCCAGCGTGCCGTTGGGCTGGTCGTGCCGCAGCCGCAGCCCCGTCGAGGTGCCGAGGTAGCTGCTGACCAGCTCGTGGTTGGCGAACCCGTACAGCTCACGGCCGCCGGCCCGCGCGCGGGCGA
Source organism: Streptomyces griseoviridis (assembly GCF_005222485.1). Lineage (NCBI taxonomy): Bacteria > Bacillati > Actinomycetota > Actinomycetes > Kitasatosporales > Streptomycetaceae > Streptomyces > Streptomyces griseoviridis. The sequence continues at coordinate 2,165,197 of NZ_CP029078.1, read as the reverse complement.
ACGCCTCCCCGAGGGCGGGCGCGAAGTCGGCGAACACCGCGGACGTCGTCTCGGCGGGCCCGTCCGTGAACTCCGGCGAGTGCGGCACCCCCGACACCAGCGGCTGCGCGTCCTCGGCGGGCCCCGCACCGCGCGCGGCGGCCTCGGCGGCCCGCACCAGCGGCTCCAGCTCGTCGGCGGTCACGGCCGACCGGGAGACCACACCGGAGGCGGCCCCCTGGCCGCCGTCCACGGTGGCGACGACGGTGAGCCTGCGCCCACGCGTGACCCCGTTCGTGGTGAGCGCGTTGCCCGCCCAGCGCAGATTGGCGGACGAGTGCTCGTCGGCGATGACGACACAGCCGTCGGCGGTGGACAACTCCAGCGCCCGCTCGACGATCTCGTGCGGCTTGACGCTACGGGCGCTCATCGACCGGCCTCCTGCGTGGTGTTGATGATGTCGACGCCCTTGAAGAGGGCGGAAGGGCAACCGTGCGGCACGGCGGCCACCGGACCCCGGAAGCCGGTGGTCGTCGCCCGGTACGCGACGTCCCGCGGTCGGCCGCTGAACCGGACATGCACGGCAGGGTTGCGGGGCATCCCCCGAGGATCGGCGTTTGCGCAGGTCAGACGGGTCTCCACGGGCTGTCCTCAATCCCTGTTCATACGGGTCGAAACCGGACTGTACGGGGTCTGGTGGTGACCTGGTGCCGACGTCCGGACCCGCCTCGGAACTCCCCGAAGCGGGCCCCGGATGCCGGGTTCCGGGTCGGATCAGAGGCTACCCACCGATCGCCTGTGCGGGTGTCACACCCGACCGCACTACGAGGGAACGGCCCCCGCGCCAGACGTCCGGCGGAGAGGGAACGGTGGATGGCGGGACTGTACGAGATCTGGCAGCGGGCGGAAGTGTCGCGCAGGCTCGACGTGTTGTCGGGCTTCATCGCGATGTGCGCAGCGGGTGACGACGACGCGCGACGCCGTCTCGACCAGCTGGTCGCCGGCGCGCACGCGGCCCTGTCCGCGTCACCCCCGGATCTGCTGCTCGCCTCGGATCACCTGGACGAACTCGTCTGGTGGGCTGACACGGAGTGGGCCGATCACCCCTGTCGTCCTGTCGAAGCCCGGCCATCTGGAAGCCGCGGAGCGGGAGATCCGACGTATGGAACAGGTTGGCGCCGTGCGGTCGCGGGAGAGTCGCCGCGGCTGATGCGCGGGTTTCCGAGGGCCGCGGCTTCGGAACGATCTCTGCACGTGACCGGGGCTCAAGCCGGAGCCCGTCAAGGGGCTGGTCGTCCCGCCCTCGCTGACGTCCTCCGAGGACGGCATCGAGGACTGGGACGACGTGGCACGGAGCGTCGCTGTGATCGCGTGTCGACCTGGTGCGGGCTTCGAGCCGGAGCGGCCACCCGTCAGGAACGGCCGGACTCGTCGGAGGTGTTGAGGATGTTCACACCCCGAAACATTGCTGACGGGCACCCGTGAGACACGGCGGCGACCTGCCCCGGCTGTGCCTTTCCGCAGTTGAAAGCCCCTCCGAGCACGTACGTCTGCGGGCCTCCGACCGCTTCCATGGAGCCCCAGAACTGGGGAGTGACCCCCTGATACGCGAAGTCCCGGATCTGCCCCTCCAGGCGGCCGTTACGGATCATGTAGGCCCGCTGACCCGTGAACTGGAAGTTGTAACGCTGCATATCGATGGACCACGACCGGTCCCCGACCACGTAGATCCCGCGGTCCACCCCGCCGATCAGGTCCTCCGTCGACAGTCCCGCCGGGTCGGGGCGCAGTGACACGTTCGCCATCCGCTGCACCGGCACGTGCCCGGGGGAGTCGGCGTACGCGCAGCCGTTGGAGCGGTCGAAGCCGGTCAGCCGCGCGATCCTGCGGTCGAGCTGGTAGCCGACCAGGGTGCCGTCCTTGACGAGGTCCCAGGACTGCGCCTCGACGCCCTCGTCGTCGTAGCCCACGGTCGCCAGGCCGTGTTCGGCGGTGCGGTCGCCCGTGACGTTCATCAGCTCGGAGCCGTACCTGAGCGTGCCGAGCTGGTCGAAGGTGGCGAAGGAGGTGCCGGCGTAGGCGGCCTCGTACCCCAGCGCGCGGTCCAGCTCGGTGGCGTGGCCGATGGACTCGTGGATCGTCAGCCACAGGTTGGACGGGTCCACGACCAGGTCGTAAAGCCCCGGTTCGACGCTCGGCGCGCGCATCTTCTCGGCCAGCAGCTCCGGGATCCGCTCCAGTTCGCCGTCCCAGTCCCAGCCGGTGCCGGTCAGGTACTCCCAGCCGCGGCCCGCGGGCGGCGCCACCGTGCGCATCGAGTCGAACTCGCCGCTCGACTCGTCCACCGACACCGCCGACAGCTGCGGGTGCAGCCTGACCCGCTGCTGGGTCGTCACGGTGCCCGCGGTGTCCGCGTAGAACTTGTTCTCGTGCACGGTGAGCAGCGACGCGTCGACGTGGTTCACCCCGCGCGCGCCGAGCAGCCGCGCGCTCCAGTCGGCCAGCAGCGCCGACTTCTCCTCGTCGGGCACGGCGAACGGATCGATCGCGTACGACGACACCCAGGTCTTCTCGGCGTGCACCGGCTCGTCGGCCAGCTCCACCCGCTCGTCGGACCCGGTCGCCTTGATGACCTGCGCGGACAGCTTGGCCATCGCGACGGCCTGGGAGGCGACGCGGGCCGCCGCGTCCATCGTCAGATCGACACCGGAGGCGAACCCCCAGGTCCCGCCGTGCACCACGCGCACCGCGTACCCGAGGTCGGTGGTGTCCGACGACCCGGCGGGCTTGGCGTCCCGCAGCCGCCAGGACGCGTTGCGCACCCGTTCGAACCGGAAGTCGGCGTGCTCGGCGCCGAGCGCACGCGCGCGGGCCAACGCGGCGTCGGCGAGGGCGCGCAGCGGCAGCGCCGTGAAGGCTTCGTCGATGGAATGGGGCACCGAGGTCTCTCCCTGCCTGTCGTGACCGGTGGTCGGTCCGATGATGTCGCACCGGGGGCGCGTTTCTGTAGGGACCCCACAGTGACTCCCGGATGTCACTGTCGGTGCCCGATTCTCCGGCTCCGGGCCAGGACCGATAGGTTTTTGAGGAACCCGCCTGTCATCGAGGTGTTCGGGCGGGGCTGTCAGACCGCTATCGAAAGGGTGATCCGTTGAGCCGCTCGGTTCTCGTCACCGGAGGAAACCGGGGCATCGGCCTCGCCATCGCCCGCGCGTTCGCCGACGCCGGCGACAAGGTCGCCGTCACCTACCGTTCGGGAGAGCCGCCGGCCGGCTTCCTCGCCGTCAAGTGCGACATCACCGACACCGAGCAGGTGGAGCAGGCCTACAAGGAGATCGAGGCCGAGCACGGCCCGGTGGAGATCCTCGTGGCCAACGCGGGCGTCACCAAGGACCAGCTCCTGATGCGGATGTCCGAGGAGGACTTCACCTCGGTCATCGACACGAACCTCACCGGCGCCTTCCGCGTGGTCAAGCGGGCCAACCGCGGCATGCTGCGCGCCAAGAAGGGCCGGGTCGTCCTGATCTCCTCCGTGGTCGGTCTGCTGGGCTCCGCGGGGCAGGCGAACTACGCCGCCTCCAAGGCCGCGCTCGTCGGCTTCGCGCGCTCCCTCGCCCGTGAGCTGGGGTCGCGCAACATCACCTTCAACGTCGTCGCGCCCGGCTTCGTCGACACCGACATGACGAAGGTGCTCACCGACGAGCAGCGCGCCGGCATCGTGTCGCAGGTGCCGCTCGGCCGCTACGCGCAGCCGGAGGAGATCGCCGCCGCGGTGCGGTTCCTCGCCTCGGACGACGCGTCGTACATCACTGGAGCCGTCATTCCCGTTGACGGCGGACTGGGAATGGGTCACTGATCACCATGAGCGGAATCCTCGAGGGCAAGCGCGTCCTGATCACCGGTGTGCTGATGGAGTCCTCCATCGCCTTCCACGCCGCCAAGCTGGCGCAGGAGCAGGGCGCGGAGATCATCCTGACCGCCTTCCCGCGGCCCACGCTGACCGAGCGCATCGCCCGCAAGCTCCCCAAGCCCGCCAAGGTCATCGAGCTGGACGTCACCAACGACGAGCACCTCGGGCGCCTGGCCGACCTGGTCGGCGAGGAGCTGGGCGGCCTCGACGGCGTCGTGCACTCCATCGGCTTCGCGCCGCAGGACGCGCTCGGCGGCAACTTCCTGAACACGCCGTTCGAGTCGGTCGCCACCGCGATGCACGTCTCGGCGTTCTCCCTGAAGTCGCTGACGACGGCCTGCCTGCCGCTGATGCAGAACGGCGGCGCGGTCGTCGGTCTCACCTTCGACGCGCAGTACGCGTGGCCGCAGTACGACTGGATGGGCCCGGCCAAGGCCGCCCTGGAGGCCACCAGCCGCTACCTCGCCCGTGACCTGGGCAAGCAGAACATCCGCTGCAACCTCGTCTCGGCGGGCCCGCTCGCCTCCATGGCCGCCAAGTCCATCCCGGGCTTCAGCGACCTGGCCGCCGTCTGGGACACCCGCTCCCCGCTGGAGTGGGACCTCAAGGACCCGGAGCCGGCCGGCAAGGGCATCGTCGCCCTGCTCAGCGACTGGTTCCCGAAGACCACGGGCGAGATCGTCCACGTGGACGGCGGGCTGCACGCCATCGGCGCCTGACACCCGTACGACGCACAGACCGAGGGCCCGCGCCACCACCGGCGCGGGCCCTCGGCCGTGGCTCCGCCGCCCGCGCCGCACGTCGCCCGTTCGGCCTAGCCGACCGGGCGGTGGGCAGCCCGGGGCGCGCACTCTTGAGTCATCTCGACCCCACCGCGCGGTTCCCCTGCGGAGCACGGCTGAGGAGGTCTCCCTTGTGCGCATGTCCAGGAGCATGGCCTCAGCGACCGTGGCCGTCGCGCTGCTGCTGTCCCTGCCGTACGAGGCGGCCCCCCGCGCGCGCGTGAAGAGGCCCGCCGCGGCGCCTGAGCTGTTCGGAGCCGCGTGCCGCACCGAGGTGCGGGGCTCCCATGTGACCGCGTACTGCCACAACCCGTACCCGGAGCCCGACCGCGTCAGCCTGCACGTCCAGTGCGACCGCTGGTGGGACGTGGGCAGCGACGGCAGCCCCGTCGCCGCTGGACCGGCCATGACGGTGCGGCTGACCGGCCGGTGCTGGAAGGATGTCGGCGCGGTCTGGGTCAGCCACCAGAAGGGCTGAGACGGCTCGGCCGGCACAGGAACGGATAGCTCGCCGCCTCCGCGCCCGCCGCCTCGGTGTCGCCCGCGCGGATCGCGTCGACCAGCCGCGCGTGGTCCATGTACGTCTCCGGCGTCAGCTCGGTGCCGACGTCCTCGCGCAGCCAGGCCAGCATGACCTCGCCGAGGTCCGCGTACATCGCGATCACCACGTCGTTGTGCGAGGCCGACACCACGGCCAGGTGGAACGTCGCGTCCGCCGACACGAACGCCTCCGAGTCGCCCGACCGCCAGGCCTGCTCGCGCCGTGCCAGCAGCGCGTCGAGCTGCGCCAGGTCCCGTTCGGTGCGCCGCTCGGCCGCCATCCGGGCCGCCGACGACTCCAGGGTGGCCCGCAGCTCCGCGACGTGCCGCGGGTCGGAGTCGGCGAACCTGCGGTGCATCACGCCCGCCAGCTCGCTGGTCGCCACCACATAGGTGCCCGAGCCCTGCCGGATGGCCAGCAGGCCGTTGTGGGCCAGCGCGCGGACGGCCTCACGGACGGTGTTGCGGGCGACACCGAGCTGTTCGACCAGCTCGGGTTCGGTCGGGATGCGCGATCCGACCGGCCACTCGCCCGAGGTGATCTGGTTCCGCAGCTCGGCGATGACCTGCTCGGACAGCACCGAACGGCGTGGGTGGCTCAAAGGCATGGCACACCTTCGCACGGGGAGAGCGGGTCAGGACGACCCGGGGATGGACAACAAAACATCCCATCATTCTATGATGGGCCTTATGGCAAGCGAGGAAACCCGGACGAAGTCGTCCCCGCACATACGCACCACCGAGTCCTCCGCGTCCCCCGGGACCGCGGAGCCGGCCCCCACCGCGACGGCCGGCGGCCCGACGGGGAAAACCGCCACGCGCGCGTGGACGGCGCGACTGCTCATGGTCGGCATCGTGCTGACCGCCCTGAACCTGCGGCCCGCCATCACCAGCCTCGGCGCCCTCCTCGAAGAGGTCCGCGACGGGCTCGGCATGAGCGGCGGCGTCGCCGGGCTCCTCACCTCCGTGCCCCCGGTCTGCTTCGCCGTCTTCGGGATCATGGCCCCGCGCCTCGCCCGCCGCTTCGGACCGGCCACGGTGGTCTGCGCGGGCATGGCGGCCATCGCCACCGGCCTGGTGATCCGCCCCTGGGTGGGCGGCACGGCCGGGTTCCTCGCGGCCAGCGCCCTCGCCCTCATGGGCATCGCGGTCAGCAACGTCCTGATGCCGGTCATCGTCAAGCGCTGGTTCCCCGACCGGGTCGGCTCCATGACCGGCCTGTACTCGATGGCGCTCGCCCTCGGCACATCGGCAGCGGCGGCCGTGACCGTCCCGCTCACCGACGCCCTGGGCGGCAACTGGCGATCGGGCCTCGGCGTCTGGGCGGCCCTCGCCGCGGTGGCGGTGCTGCCCTGGATCCCGTTCGTGCGCGACCGCCGCGGCGACACCCGGGGCCAGGAGAGCCACGCGCGCGTGCGAACGGCCGACGGCGGCCCCACGACGACGCCGGGACCCCGGAACGGCGACGCTCCCACGACGGCGACGTCAACGCCGACGCCCGGCCCCCGCACCGAAGACGCCCCCGCGCGCACCGAAGGCACGCGGGACACGGCACCAGGCGCCCCCGCGCCCGCCGCCCCCGCCCACGCGGACACCGCCCCAACCGCCCTGCGCATCACCCGCAGCCCCATCGCCTGGGCGCTCGCCGTCTTCTTCGGGCTCCAGGCCACCGCCGCCTACATCACCATGGGCTGGATGGCGCAGATCTTCCGGGACGCGGGCCTCTCCGCGGGCACCGCGGGTCTGCTGCTCGCCGTGACGATGGTGATGGGCGTCCCGCTCGCCTTCGTCATCCCGCGGCTCGCGACCCGGCTGCCCCACCAGGGGCCCATCGTGATCGTCCTCGGCCTGTGCGGCCTGGCCGGCTACGCCGGTCTCTACCTCGCCCCCGCCGGCGGCGCCTGGGCCTGGGCGGTGCTGCTCGGCATCGCGAACTGCGCCTTCCCGCTCGCCCTGACCATGGTCGGCATGCGGGCCCGCACCGGCGCGGGCGTCGCCCAGCTGTCGGCGTTCGCGCAGAGCGCCGGCTATCTGATCTCCGTGCCCGGTCCGCTCCTGGTCGGCGTGCTCTACCAGAGCAGCGGCGGCTGGGGCCTGCCGATCGCCCTCATGGCGGGCCTCATGGTGCCGCAGATGGCGGTCGGCGTGCTGGCCGGGCGCAACCGCACGGTGGAGGACGAGGCCGCCCGCTGACCTCACCCCGGCGGGCCCCGCGCCCGCCGGGGGTGCGAGACTGGCGCCATGCCAGTGCTCGACCCGAACCCCCGCAACGGCCAGAAGAAGATGCTCCTGGTCTTCGGATCGTTCTTCGCCATCTTCGTGATCATCGGGATCATCGCGACGATCGCCTCTCCCTGATCACCCGCCGCTCCCGACATCCCTGACACCCGGCGGTGGGGTTAACCCCCCATCCCCTAGGGGGCGGGTGTCAGGGTCAAGTGGGTGGATCTCCGGATGGGTTGAGGGCCGCGGAGTCCGTAGCGTCTGAGTGTGACCGCGGCATCGGGACCGCGGCCCCCGCACCGGACCCGCCCGAAGCCCACCGGAGGCAGCGATGTCGGCCAGTACCCACACCCGGCACCACACGACCACCCCGGGCGGTGTCGACATCAGGCTCCCCTGGTGGGCGCTGGCCCTGCCCGCCCTCGCCTTCGTCGCACTGCTCGCCCTGATGCTCAACCCCACCGACGCCCAAGCGGCGACGGGCGACCCGGCGATCACCCACCTCGTCGAGCGCGCTCAGCAACTGCTGCGTCACTGAGCACCGACAAAGCGGCACGTCAACTCCCTGCGCCCCATGGCCTGTTTCGTGCGAAGCTGGATTGCATGAGCGTCGCAGAACCCCGCAGGATCGTCCTCTTCCGGCATGCGAAAGCCGACTGGCCGCAGGTGACCGACCATGAGCGCCCCCTCGCCGAGCGGGGCCGTCTGGACGCCGCGGAAGCCGGACGCAGGCTGGCCGACACCGGCATCCCCCTCGATCTGGCCCTCTGCTCCACGTCGACCCGGACCCGCGAGACCTGGAAACTGGCTGTCCACGAGTTCCCGCACCGGCCGAAGACCAGCTACGAGGAGCGCATCTACGACGCCTCCCCGGGCGAGCTGATCGCGCTGCTGAACGAAACCCCGGACGACACCGGCAACGCCGTCCTCATCGGCCACAACCCGGGGGTGCAGAGCCTCGCCGAGATCCTCGTCGGCGCGGTCGAGGGCGACGCCGGGCAGCGGCTGGCCCGCCGCGGCTTCCCGACCGCCGCGTTCGCCGTCCTGACCTTCGAGGGCTCCTGGAAGTCGCTGGAGCCCGGCACCGCCACCCTGGTCGACTTCTGGGCACCGTCCGAGTGACCCCACCGGCGGACCGGGGGCCCGGCACCACCGAAGGTGCCGGGCCCCCGGTCCGTCCGCCACGGCCCGCGGCGCCGACATCAGGCCCCCGCCGCCCCCCGACGGCCGCCCCGCCCGACGCTCAGACGTCGTCGTGCGTGTCCGCCGCCTCGACCTCTTCCCGGGTGACGCCCAGCAGATACAGGACGGTGTCGAGGAACGGCACGTTCACCGCGGTGTGCGCGGCCTGCCGGACGACCGGCTTCGCGTTGAAGGCGACCCCGAGCCCGGCCGCGTTCAACATGTCCAGGTCGTTCGCGCCGTCACCGATCGCCACCGTCTGCGCCAGCGGCACACCCGCCTCCGCGGCGAACCGGCGCAGCAGCCGCGCCTTGCCCGCCCGGTCCACGATCTCCCCGGTGACCCGGCCGGTCAGCTTCCCGTCGACGATCTCCAACGTGTTGGCCTGCGCGAAGTCGAGCCCGAGCCGCTCCCGCAGATCGTCGGTCACCTGGGTGAACCCCCCGGAGACCACGCCCACTTGGTAGCCGAGCCGCTTCAGCGTCCGGATCAGCGTGCGCGCGCCCGGCGTCAGCCGCACCTCGCTGCGCACCTTCTCCACCACCGAGGCGTCCAGCCCGGCGAGCAGCGCCACGCGCGCGTGCAGCGACTGCTCGAAGTCCAGCTCCCCGCGCATCGCCGCCGCCGTCACCTCGGCGACCTGGTCCTCGCAGCCCGCGTGCGCCGCGAACAGCTCGATCACCTCGTCCTGGATGAGCGTCGAGTCGACGTCCATCACGATCAGCCGCTGGGCCCTGCGGTGCAGCCCGGCCGCGACCACCGCGACGTCCACGCCGAGCGCGCCCGCGTCGGTGACCAGGGCGGTGCGCAGCGGCTCGGTCTCGACACCCGAGACGGCGAACTCGACCGCCGTCACGGGGTACTTGGCCAGCCGGAAGATGCGGTCGATGTTGCCGCCCGCGCGGGTGATGCGGGCCGCTATGGCGGCCGTCGCCTCCGCGGTGAGCGGGTGGCCGAGCACGGTCACCAGGGAACGGCCGTGCCCGCGCGGCCGGTTGTCGCCGAGGCCGGAGATGATCTCGGCCTGCATCTTCATCGACTCCGCCCAGCTGTGGACGGTGGACCGCAGGTTCCCCTCCACCCCTTCGGCGGGCTCGGTCACCAGCGCGCACAGCACCATGCGACCGCGGGTGACGACCTGCTCGATGTCGACGACGTCGACGGAGAAGGCGGCGAGGGTGTCGAAGAGGCCGGCCGTGATACCCGGCCGGTCCTTGCCGAAGATCTTGACGAGGATGGTGGGGGCGTCCGAGGACGAAGGCTGCGAAGCACTCATGGTGCACCCACCGTATCCGGCACCCCGTGCCTCCCGCCGCGGCGGTCCGACCAGCGGACACGGAACAGTGGGTGACGCCCGGGTGACGCCCCGCTTTCCCACGGGCGGCCCGCGCGGCACGCAGGGCCACCGGGGTCGCGCACGCCCGACTTTCGGACAGGGGGCCGAGCCTGGAATAGTTCCCGACGATGTTCGACATCCCTAGACTCCCCGCGACGGGGGCAAATCGGGGGACTACTCAGTGGGGCTTGGCGTGCCGGAACTCGTACTGGAATCGAATGGACGGACCTGGACACTTGACGCGTCCAGGCCATACACCCTCGGACGCGATCCGCAGGGCGACATCGTGCTGGACGACGCCCGGGTCTCCTGGCGTCACGCCACGGTCACCTGGGACGGCCGCGGCTGGGTCCTCGAGGACCACGGCAGCACCAACGGCACCTTCGTCGAGGGCCGGCGCGTCAACCGCGCGGAGATAGCCGCCGGTTCGGCCGTCCACCTGGGCAACGCGACCGACGGCCCGCGCGTCAGCGCCCGGGGCGCCGCCGCCGTCGCCGCACCGCAGGCCGGGCAGCAGCCCCAGGCGCGGCAGCAGCCGTACGCGGCGCAGGGCGCCGGTGCCGGCTGGGGGCAGCAGCAGGCCGCGCCCCAGCAGCAGCCGCAGCAGCAGCCCGGTGGCCGGATCCCGGCGCAGCAGGGCCCGGACGGCGCCGCGGGGGCCGCGCCGATCCACGGCGACCGCTCCCCGACCACGTTCCACCAGTTCTCGCTCGGCCGGGTGATGCGGATCGGCCGCGCCCTGGAGAACGAGCTGGTCGTCTCCGACCTCCAGGTCTCGCGCCACCACGCCGAGTTCCACGCCACACCCGACGGCCGGATGCAGATCCGCGACCTCGGCTCGCACAACGGCACGTACGTCAACGGCCAGCCGATCGCCAAGGGCGGCACCCAGGTGCTCGGCCCGACCGACGTCGTCGGTGTCGGCCACTCCACCTTCCGGATCGTCGAGGACCGCCTCGAGGAGTTCGTCGACACCGGCGAGGTGTCGTTCTCGGCCCGCCATCTGACCGTCACGGTCGACGGCGGCAAGCAGATCCTCAAGGACGTCTCCTTCGGCGTCCCGGAGAAGTCCCTGATCGCGGTCATCGGCCCGTCGGGTTCCGGCAAGTCGACCCTGCTCAAGGCGCTCACCGGCTACCGGCCCGCCGACCAGGGCGACGTCCTGTACGACAACCGCAACCTCTACAAGCAGTTCGCCGAGCTGCGCCAGCGCATCGGTCTGGTCCCGCAGGACGACATCCTGCACAAGGAGCTGAGCGTCAAGAAGGCCCTCAAGTACGCGGCCAAGCTGCGCTTCCCCGCCGACACCACGGCCGCCGAGCGCAACTCCCGCATCGACGAGGTGCTGCGCGAGCTGAAGCTCGACATCCACAAGGAGAAGCGGGTCAGCTCCCTCTCCGGCGGTCAGCGCAAGCGCGTCTCGGTCGCCCTTGAGCTGCTCACCAAGCCGTCGCTGATCTTCCTCGACGAGCCGACCTCTGGGCTCGACCCGGGCATGGACCGCGACGTCATGCAGCTGCTGCGGGGCCTCGCCGACGACGGCCGCACGGTCCTCGTCGTCACCCACTCCGTGGCCGAACTCGCGATCTGCGACAAGCTGCTCGTGATGGCGCCCGGCGGCAGCGTCGCCTACTTCGGGCCGCCCGAGGAGGCGCTGAACTTCTTCGGCTACGACACCTGGGCCGACGTCTTCTCCGCCTTCGAGAACTACCGCGACTACGACTGGGCGGGCCGCTGGAAGGGCTCGCAGCACTACCAGATGTACGCGGCCGACATCGACGCCGTCGCGTCGCAGCCCGCGCAGACGTCGCCGATGCAGGGCATGAAGCCGCCGAAGCCGCAGGGCTGGACGAGCCAGTTCGTCACCCTGGTGCGCCGGTACACCTCGGTCCTGATCTCCGACCGGGGATTCCTGGCGCTGATGGTGATCCTGCCGGGCGTCCTGGGCGCGGTGAGCCTGCTCATCAACCCGGACAAGGGGCTGCTGCCGAACCTGGCCAACGCGCAGACCGGCCGGATCGTCCCGAACGGCACCGCCACCACCGTCCTGCTGATCCTGGCGGTCGGCGCCTGCTTCGCGGGGGCCGCGAACTCCGTCCGCGAGCTGATCAAGGAACGGGTGATCTACGAGCGGGAGCGGGCCACCGGCCTGTCCCGCTCGGCGTACCTGATGTCCAAGGTCTTCGTGCTCGGCGTGATCACCGTCCTGCAGGGTCTGCTGGTCGGTGTCATCGGCTTCTCCGGCCGTGAGCTGCCCGAGAAGGGCCTGGTCTTCGGCGGCTCCACGCTGCTGGAGCTGTCGCTGCCGATCATGGCGCTCGGTTTCACCGCGATGATGTTCGGCCTGATCATCTCGGCGCTGGTCAAGACGGCCGAGAAGACCATGCCGCTGCTGGTCATGTTCGCGATCATCCAGATCGTTTTCACGGGCTGCCTGTTCACGCTGAACAGCACGGTCGGCGTCAACCAGGTCTCGTATCTGATGCCGTCCCGCTGGGCGGTCGCTGCCGCGGGCGCCACGCTGGACTTCAACAGGATCAGCCCGCCCGACGCGGGCGAGAGCAACGACCCGCTGTGGGAGCACACCGTCGGCGCCTGGAGCCTGGACATGATCGCCCTGATCGTCCTCGGAGTGATCTGCGGCTTCTTCGTGGCCCGCTTCCTGCGCCGCCACGAGCCCGAGGTCATGCGCGACTAGCTCGGCGTCGTGCGCGACCAGCTGTGCGCGGACGGCGGGAAGGGCGGCACCCCGTGCGGGGTGCCGCCCTTCGGCGTTCACGTGGAGAGGTCCGCGCCGACCTCAGTACGCGCTGTTGACGTTGTCGATCGAGCCGTACTTGTCGGCCGCGTAGTTGGCGGCGGCGGTGATGTTGGCGACCGGGTCGTAGATGTTCGAGGACGTGCCCTTGACGTGGTACGCCTTGAACGTCGGCGGGATCACCTGGAGCAGACCCTTCGAGGGGATGCCGTTGATCGCGTTGATGTCCCAGCCGTTGATGGCGTTCGGGTTGCCCGAGGACTCCCGCATGATGTTGCGGTACAGACCGTTGTACGAACCCGGTATGCCCTTGCTCTTCATGATGTCGAGGGACTCGTTGATCCAGCCGTGCAGGTTGTTGCTGTACGACTTGGCGGCGGCCGGCTTGACCGCGGTGCGCGCGGTGGAGCGGCTCGCGGTCTTGGCCTTGTGGGCGGCCTCGGCCTTCTTCTTGGCCGCGGCCTCCGCCTTCTTCTGCGCGGCGGTGTGCGCGGCGGCCTTCTGCTTCGCCGCGGTCTTGGCCTTGGCGGCCTCGGCCTTCAGGCTGGCGCCGGCCAGCTGGTCGGTGACGCTGGCCTTGACGTCCTTGATCGGCTCGGTGCTGTACGCGACGTGGGACTGTGCCGAGGAAGCGGCCTCGCTCGTGGCGGGCTGCGCGTTGCCCGGCACCGTGGAGAAGGCCACGGCGGCGGCACCGAGGGTGGCGACACCGGCGATGGCGATCTTGTGGTGACGGGTCAGGGCGCGACGTCGATCACGGAAGGAGATGTTCTTGGGCATGGCAGACGGACCTCTTCGAATAGCGCGGAGGTCGCTCTACGTCCGGACGTCCGGCGGGGGGACTCGGGTCCTCCCGTACGAACGCCGTGAGCGGGAAACCCACGGCGCCGAGCGACGAGAGCAATTCTTAGCGGCCGCAAAATGCCCTGGCAAAGGTGTGACGTACGAAGCCGGGTAGTGGAACGGGGAGGGGCAAATAGGGACAGATAGGAAAGTCCTCCCCGCTCATTCAGGACATCTCCCTCTCCTACGCTCCTTCGTAGGTGATGTGCGCCCTATGCGCGGGCTCACATCCGGGAGGCCCCGTTCTCACCATCAGTTGCTCACGCAATGCTCTCGGTGAGGTCCTCGGCGGGCAGCAGCAGATGGACGTCCCCGAACTCGTGCCAGAGATAGCGTCCCCGCACCGCCGCCGCGTACCCGCGCTCCACGGCAGCCCGCCCGGCGACCGCCGCCAGCATCAGCAGATGCGACGCCTGCGGCTCGTGCAGCCCGGTCAGCAGCCCGTCCACCACCCGCACCCCGCGCTCAGGGGTCACCACGAGGTCCGTCCAGCCCGCACGCGCGCGTACGACGCCGTCGGGCCCCGCGGCCGACTCCACCGCCCGCACCGTCGTCGTCCCCACCGCCACCACCCGCCCGCCACCGGCCCGCACCGCGTTGACCAGCCGCGCCGACGCCTCAGGCACCGAGAACCGCTCCGGGTACGGCGGCTCGTGCGCCTCCGCCGACGCCACCCCGGTGTCCAGGGCGATCGGCGCGAACCACACACCCCGGCTCACCAGCTCCGTCACCAGACGCGCCGTGAACGGCCTGGCCGCGCTCGGCATCTCCGCGCTCCCCGTCCCGTCACCCGACGGCAGCGCGAACACCGTCTGATAGGCGGACAGCGGCTGGTCCCGGTCCGTGTACGCGTACCGGATGGGCCGCCCCCGCTCCCGCAGCAGCCCCGGCACCCCCGCCCCCGACACCCGCGCCCACCAGAGCCGCTCCCCACGGGCGCTCAGCGGCTCCTCCAGGACCAGCCGCGCACCGCCCGCCAACCGCACCTCCGTCCCCGCGGGCCCGCCCGCACGCGCCCGCGTGCTGCCGTCCCCCGACGGCTCCCGCAGCTCCACCGCCCACCGGCCGTCGTCCCCGCGCGTCGAGAAGTGCACCACCACGCGCGCGTGCCCGACCCGCCCGTCCACCGCCGCCGCCACCGTCGCCGACGTGTTCACGACCAGCAGATCCCCGGCCCGCAGCAGCCCCGGCAGCTCCCGGAACGCGTGGTGCGACACCTCCGTGCCCCGCGACACCAGCAGCCGCACCGCGTCCCGGCCGAGCCCAGGCCCCCGCTGCTCGGCCGGCACCCGCGCCGACAGCTCAGTCGGCACCTCCACCGTGAGCGTCATCACGCCTCCAGCAGCGCGGGCGCCGCGTACCGCCCGCTCGGCGGCCGTTCGTCCAGCAGCCGCAGGAACGCCGGCACCACCGCGTCCGGCGCCGGACGCGGCCCGTCGTCACCCGGCACGGCCGCCGCGTACAGGTCCGTCGCCATGTCACCCGGGTCGACCGCCCACACCCGCAGCCCCGGCTCCTCCACCCCCAGCACGGCCGCCAACTGGTCCACAGCTGCCTTGGACGCCCCGTACCCGCCCCACGCCGGGTACGCCTCGGCCGCCGCGTCCGAGCTGACGACGACGACCGCGCCCGCCTCCGACACCCGCAGCGGCACCAGCGCCTCCTGCACCAGCCCGAGCGCCGCCACCGCGTTCACCTCCAGGGCCCGCCGCAGCCCCGCGAGCGGCAGCTCCGCCAGCTCCACCAGCGGCTCGGCACCCAGCGCGCTCGCGTTGTGCACCAGCAGATCCACCCCGCCCAGCCGCCGGGCCGCCGCCACCAGCTCCGCCCGGTGCCCCGCATCGGTGACATCACCGGCGAAGCCCGCCACGCGCGTGCCGTGCCGCGACAGCCCCCGCACCGCCTCGTCCAGAGGCGCCGCCGTCCGCGCGTCGAGCACCAGATCCCAGCCGCGCCCGGCCAGCCCCTCGGCGAGCGCCAGCCCCAGCCCCTTCGACGCCCCCGTGATGATCGCTACCGGCATGATCCACGTCCCCTCGTCCCGTTCCCTCGCGCCGCCGACCGACGTGCCTCCACGCTAGGAACGGCACCGCGCCCGCCACCTCGGACGCCGGTCGCGACCACCAGGGCCCTTCGCCCTACACCGCCGACCCGAGGACCTTCGCCCTAGGAGACCCCCGACCCCCCCGGGACCTCCGGCCCAGGCCGAGCGGCGGCCACGGGGGACCTCCGACCTAGGACACAGGACCGGGCGAGGGCCGCCACCGGCCCGATCCCCGCTGTCACACCCCGCCGGTACCGTGAGGGACATGAGTCAAGGTCCACGGTCCGGCCTCGCCGCGGTCAGCTCCGCGCTGCTGGCCATGAGCAGGCACCTGGAGGTGCGCGACGTCCTCAAGACGATCGTCGTCTCGGCCCGGGAGCTGCTCGACGCCCAGTACGCCGCCCTCGGCGTCCCCGACGACCACGGCGGCTTCGCCCAGTTCGTCGTCGACGGCGTCAGCGACGACCAGTGGAAGGCCATCGGACCGCTCCCGCGCCAGCACGGCATCCTCGCCGCGATGCTCCACGAGGCCGAGCCCGAACGCCTCGCCGACGTCCGCAAGGACCCGCGCTTCGAGGGCTGGCCCGCCGCCCACCCCGACATGTCCGACTTCCTCGGCCTGCCCGTCCGCGACGGCGACGAGGTGATCGGCGCCCTCTTCCTCGCCAACAAGAACCGCGCCAAGCCGGCCGGCGCCTGCGGCTTCACCGAGGAGGACGAGGAACTCCTCGCGATCCTCGCCCAGCACGCCGCGATCGCCCTCACCAACGCCCGCCTCTACGAGCGCAGCCGCGAACTGACCATCGCCGAGGAACGCTCCCGCCTCGCCCACGAACTGCACGACGCGGTCAGCCAGAAGCTGTTCTCCCTGCGCCTGACCGCCCAGGCCGCCGCCGCCCTCGTCGACCGCGACCCGGGCCGCGCCAAGGGCGAACTCCAGCAGGTGGCCGCGCTCGCCGCCGAGGCCGCCGACGAACTGCGCGCCGCCGTCGTCGAGCTGCGCCCCGCCGCCCTCGACGAGGACGGCCTCCTCGCCACCCTGCGCACCCAGATCCACGTCCTCGACCGCGCCCACACCGCGCGCGTGACGTTCACCAGCACCGGCTTCCGCGCCCTGCCCGCCGCCCAGGAGGAAGCCCTGCTGCGGGTGGCCCAGGAAGCCCTGCACAACGCCCTGCGGCACTCGGGCGCCACCCGCGTCGCCGTGACCGTCGGCCGCCGCGGCGGCGGCGTCGTGCTGCGCGTCACCGACGACGGCAAGGGCTTCGACCCGCACACCACCCGCCGGGCGGGCCGCCACCTCGGCCTCGTCTCCATGCACGACCGCACCAGCGGCGTCGGCGGCAGCCTGACCGTGCACTCGGCGCCCGGCGAGGGCACCACGATCGAGATGGAGGTTCCCGGTGGCTGACGCGATCAAGGTGCTCCTGGTCGACGACCACCAGGTCGTCCGCCGGGGCCTGCGCACCTTCCTCGAAGTACAGGACGACATCGAGGTCGTGGGAGAGGCGGCCGACGGCGCCGAAGGGGTCGCCCGCGCCGAGGAACTGAGACCGGACGTCGTCCTCATGGACGTCAAGATGCCGGGCATGGACGGCGTCGAGGCCCTGCGTCGGCTGCGCGCGCTCGACAACCCCGCGCGCGTGCTGATCGTCACCAGCTTCACCGAACAGCGCACGGTGGTCCCGGCGCTGCGCGCGGGCGCCGCCGGATACGTCTACAAGGACGTGGACCCGGACGCCCTGGCCGGCGCCATCCGCTCCGTGCACGCCGGCCACATCCTGCTCCAGCCCGAGGTGGCGGGCGCCCTGCTGTCCCAGGAGGAGACCAACCCCGGCGGCGGCCGCGCCGGTTCACTCACCGAACGGGAACGCGAGGTGCTCGGCCTGATAGCGGACGGCCGCTCCAACCGGGAGATCGCCCGCGCCCTCGTCCTCTCCGAGAAGACGGTCAAGACCCACGTCTCGAACATCCTGATGAAGCTCGACCTGGCGGACCGCACCCAGGCCGCGCTCTGGGCCGTACGGCACGGAGCGGCGGGCTGACCAGGGGCGCGTCAGCGGGCGCGCGGCCCCCGGAAGGTTGCGCTCCGGACTGAGATTCATACCGTCGTGGGAATGTCCCCCGAATGGCGCAACCTCCGGTCGCCCCGGCCGTTCTCCAGTGCGTGCCGCGGCGGACCGTCGCGGCGATCGCTAGAAGGGCTCAGAAGTGAAGAACCTGAAGAAGGCAGCGGCCGTGACGATGGTGGCCGGCGGGCTGCTCGCCGCCGGCGCGGGCCTGGCCTCCGCCACCGACGGCTCGCTGGCCGCCGGTGAGGCCCACCACTCCCCGGGCGTCGCCTCGGGCAACGTCGTCCAGGTCCCCGTCCACGTCCCCGTGAACGCGGTCGGCAACAGCGTCAACGTGATCGGCGTGCTGAACCCGGCCTTCGGCAACCTCGGCATCAACCGCTGACGTCGATCCCCACAGGGCTCGACCACCGGCCTCCCGGCCCTCCCCGGGAGGCCGTCCGGCTTTCCGGCGCTGTCCCCTCGTCACCGGTCCGGAGTCTGCTCGCCGTCTCCTCCGCCCCGCTCCGGTTCGGATCTCGACGCTCCTCCGGTTTTCGTCTTTTCGTCCGACTGATCCGAACGGACGGTTGCGGGCACGGCCCCGTGCCCGCCCCGTCACCTGCCGCGTTGGTCAGCGCACGGCCCGCGGCCGGGTCGGACCCGTATCAGCAGCAGGAGGAACACTTCACATGAACATCGCCAAGAAGGCCGCCCTGGCCATCACCGTCGCGGGCATCGCCGCCGGTGCCTCGGCCGGCGCCGCTGTCGCCGACGCGGGTGCCGACGGCGCGGCCGTGAAGTCGCCGGGTGTCGCCTCGGGCAACGCCGTGCAGGTCCCCGTCCACATCCCGGTCAACGTGGTCGGCGACAGCATCAACGTGATCGGCCTGCTGAACCCGGCCTTCGGCAACAAGGGCATCAACGGCTGACCAGCCGACCGACGAGGCCCCGCAGGTCACACGGACCAGCGGGGCCTCAGTCATGCGGGGCCGTACCAGCCCGTCCGGCGTTCGAGGACGAGGCCGTGCAGGCCGACAGCGAGGGTCCGGGGACGCGGGCTCCGAACACCCCACCCACCCCGGCCGCCTCCCTCGCCCGTCCGGGACAGCGACCGTCACCCCCGCTCCCGCTCCTCCACAACGGAGTTGTACGCCGCGACCCGCGCCCGCCGGGCCGTCCGCTCCACCGGCCGCAACGCCACCGCCCGCGCCGCCATCTCCCCGGCGCTCACCGCACCCCCGTGCCCGTTCTCCAGCGCCAGCGACACCAGCGCCCCCACCCGGTCCGCCAGCTCCAGCACCCGCACCGCGCGCGGCGGATACCCCGGCGCCAACGCCTCCCGCCCCCGCTCGGCCCGCGCCCGGTACGCGTCGATCGCCGCCTCGGCGACCGGCCCGGAACCCGCCACGTCAAGACGCGACAGCACCTCGGTCGCCTCCCGCAGCGCCTCGGCCAACTCCCGCTCCGCCTCACCGAGCGACGGCACGTCGGCAGGCGGCGCCTCCCGCACCGGCAGACAGTGCCAGACCACCTCGACGTGCAGATCACCCTCGGGCCCGGCCTCGGACACCTCGGGGACGAGCCCGAGCGCCGCGCCGTGACAGACCACGGCCTCCTCGACGTCGAGCGCCCGCGCGTTGAACTCCGGCGGCCCGCTGAGCCCCAGCGGATGCCCCGGCACCGGCAGCGCCAGCCGCAACCCGCTCACCCCGAGCGCCCGCAGCCGCCCCAGCGCCAGCGTCAGACCGACAGGACCCGCCTCACCGGGCAGCCCCTCCACCCGGTGCACGGCGTCGTCACCGACGATCGCGAGCACCGCGTCATCCGGTGAGACAAGTCCGACCAACAGTGCGTTTCCCCATGCCGTGAGGCGTCCTGAGCGTGGTTCCGAGAACATGCCTCCACCCTAAGGACAGGACCGATGGATGGGACCGGGCGGCCGGTGGCGTAGATTTCTTCGAGGGCGGCGCCCACAGGCGCCCGCGACCGCCGAGACGCCGAACCGGTCACACAGCAAGGGGAGACAACGCGCTCATGAGCGATGTTCTGGAGCTTCAGGACGTATCCGTGGTCCGCGAGGGCCGGGCTCTGGTGGACCAGGTCTCCTGGTCGGTCAAGGAGGGCGAGCGCTGGGTCATCCTCGGTCCGAACGGCGCCGGCAAGACCACCCTCCTGAACGTCGCGTCCAGCTACCTCTACCCCAGCAAGGGCACCGCCACCATCCTCGGCGAGACCCTCGGCAGGCCCGGCACCGACGTCTTCGAGCTGCGCCCCCGCATCGGCATGGCCGGCCTCGCCATGGCCGACAAGCTCCCCAAGAGCCAGACCGTCCTGGAGACCGTCCTGACGGCCGCCTACGGCATGACGGCCACCTGGCAGGAGGACTACGAGGAGATCGACGAGAAGCGCGCCCGCGCCTTCCTCGACCGCCTCGGCATGAGCGAGTACCTCGACCGCAAGTTCGGCACCCTCTCCGAGGGAGAGCGCAAGCGCGCCCTGATCGCGCGGGCCCTGATGACCGACCCCGAGCTGCTCCTGCTCGACGAGCCCGCCGCCGGCCTCGACCTCGGCGGCCGCGAGGACCTGGTCCGCCGCCTCGGCCGGCTCGCCCGCGACCCGATCGCCCCCTCGATGCTGATGGTCACCCACCACGTCGAGGAGATCGCCCCGGGCTTCACGCACGTCCTGATGATCCGCCGCGGCAAGGTGCTCGCCGCCGGCCCCCTGGAGCTGGAGCTGACCTCCCGCAACCTCTCCCTCTGCTTCGGCCTGCCGCTCGTCGTCGAGCAGGTCGGCGAGCGCTGGACGGCACGCGGTCTGCCGCTGAGCTGAAGCCATCGCGCCCTGTCCGCAAGGGCGTTGCGGACCTACCATTGACCGCGTGAACGACATCGACGCATGGGTCTGGTGGCTGGTCTGCGCGGCGGCCCTCGGCATCCCCCTCGTGGTGACCGCCATGCCCGAGTTCGCCATGCTCGCCGCAGGCGCCCTCGCGGCCGCGGGAGTCGCCGGGTCCGGCGGCGGCGGCATCCTCCAAGTCCTGGTGTTCGCCGGTGTGTCCGTCGCGCTCATCGCCGTCGTACGGCCCATCGCGAACCGCCACCGTCACCAGCGGCCCCAACACGTCACCGGCATCGACGCGTTGAAGGGCAGACAAGCCGTCGTACTGGAACGCGTCGACGGCTCAGGGGGCCGGATCAAGCTCGCGGGCGAGGTCTGGTCGGCCCGCGCCCTCGACGGCGGCCGCGCCTACGACGCCGGCCAGGAGGTCGACGTCGTCGACATCGAGGGGGCCACGGCGATCGTCATCTGACCTCGCAGGACTCAACTGAGGCGAACGGCACACGAGTTGCCCGACGGTCTGTCAGACTCGACCAGCAAGATCTTCAACAAGCATAAGATCGTCCCAAAGCGCCGACGCGGAGAAGGGTACGGGGAAACCGATGGAACCGGTCATCATCGTCCTGATCATTCTGGTGGTGTTGGTCTTCATCGCCCTGATCAGGACCATCCAGGTCATCCCGCAGGCGAGCGCCGCCATCGTGGAGCGGTTCGGCCGCTACACGCGCACGCTCAACGCGGGCCTCAACATCGTCGTCCCGTTCATCGACACCATCCGCAACCGCATCGACCTGCGTGAGCAGGTCGTGCCGTTCCCGCCGCAACCGGTGATCACCCAGGACAACCTGGTCGTCAACATCGACACGGTCATCTACTACCAGGTCACCGACGCGCGAGCCGCCACCTACGAGGTGGCCAGCTACATCCAGGCGATCGAGCAGCTCACCGTCACCACGCTCCGCAACATCATCGGTGGCATGGACCTGGAGCGCACCCTCACCTCCCGCGAGGAGATCAACGCGGCGCTGCGCGGAGTCCTCGACGAGGCCACCGGCAAGTGGGGCATCCGCGTCAACCGCGTCGAGCTGAAGGCCATCGAGCCGCCGACCTCCATCCAGGACTCGATGGAGAAGCAGATGCGCGCCGACCGTGACAAGCGCGCCGCGATCCTCACCGCGGAAGGCACCCGGCAGGCCGCGATCCTCACCGCCGAGGGCGAGAAGCAGTCGCAGATCCTGCGTGCCGAGGGTGAGGCCAAGGCCGCCGCCCTGCGCGCCGAGGGCGAGGCCCAGGCGATCCGCACGGTCTTCGAGTCGATCCACGCCGGTGACCCGGACCAGAAGCTCCTCAGCTACCAGTACCTCCAGATGCTCCCGAAGATCGCCGAGGGCGACGCCAATAAGCTCTGGATCGTGCCCAGCGAGATCGGCGACGCCCTCAAGGGCCTCTCCGGCGCGTTCGGCAACTTCGGCGGCCTGGGCGGCGGTTCGGGCGGCGGCGTCCCGCAGCAGTCCACGGAGCGCCGCGAGAAGCCCGCGATCGACTGACCCCGTACAGCACCGAACCCGCATCCCCTCCCGGGATGCGGGGTTCTTCTCGTCGGTAGTCGGTAGCCGGTAGCCGGTAGCCGGTAGCCGGTGGCCAAGCGCCGGCCAGTCTTCAGGCTTGAGTCGCACTCGCACTCGCACTCGCGGTCGCAGCCGTCAGCCATCCGTCCCTCGGCTGCGGCTCAGGCCGCGTCCTGCGCCAGCCACGAGGGAAGCGCGTCGAAGTCCTCGGCCCCCAGGGAGAGCAGCATCGCGCCCGCGGGCGTCGGCTCGAACGGCTGCCTGAGCAACGGCATCGCGGCCTGCTCCGGCGTCCGGTCGGCCTTGCGGTGGTTGTCCTCGGCGCAGGAGGCGACCGTGTTCAGCCAGGAGTCCGCGCCCCCCTGCGCCCGCGGCACCACGTGGTCCACGGTCGTCGCGCGCCTGCCGCAGTACGCGCACCGGTGCCGGTCCCTGATCAGCACACCCCGCCTCGACCACGGCGCTCGTCTTCGGAACGGCACCCGCACGTACCGGCAGAGCCGGATCACGCGCGGGGCGGGTATGTCCACGTCCGCACCGCGCATCCGCAGCTCGGGGTGGGCCTGCTCGACGACGGCCTTGTCCTGGAGCACCAGCACGATCGCCCGGTTCAATGTGACCGTCGACAGCGGTTCGAAACTCGCGTTCAGAACCAGCGTGTCCCGCATCCAGCCCACCTCCCATGCGCACCTGCCCGCTCCCGGCGGGCCTGGATCAACTCTGGACGGGCGTGCCGAGATGGACAACGCAATAAAAATGCCCGCCTCTGATCACTTCCATGACCAGGGGCGGGCAAACGTTCCATGAACGCTCGGCTTGCTCAGCCCTCCGCGGGGATCTCGTACTCACCGATCAGCTGGGCCCGCCCGATCGTGTGGAACCGCAGGTTGAAGCCGACGAACGCGGGCGACGCGTCGGCGTCGGGGCCGAGCTTCTCCTGGTCCACGGCGTAGACGGTGAACACGTACCGGTGCGGTCCGTCACCGGGCGGCGGCGCGGCGCCACCGAAGTCCCGGCTCCCGTAGTCGTTGCGCGCCTGCACGGCGCCCTCGGGCAGCCCCTCGAACCGACCGGTGCCCGCGCCGACCGGCAGCTCCGTCACCGAGGCCGGGATGTCGAACAGCACCCAGTGCCAGAACCCGCTGCCCGTCGGGGCGTCCGGGTCGTAGCAGGTCACGGCGAAACTCTTGGTCCCGGCCGGAAAGCCCTCCCACCGCAGCTGCGGCGAGGTGTTGCCGGCCGCGTAGACCTGAGCGTCCTTGAGCGTGCCGCCCTCCGCGACGTCGTCACTCGTCACCGTGAACGCGGGAACGGGCGGGTGGAAGTCATGGGGGAGCGGCCGCCGCTTGAGCTCGGTCACCTCGGTACCTCCTGATCGATTACTGGAACCAGCGGTTCCGAGCCTAGGGCCTGTCCGGATCACGCGGCGGCGCGCGGGCCGGACCCTCAGAACCAGTTGCGCTTGCTGCCGACCTCGGACAGCCACTGGTTGAGGTAGGCCGTCCAGTCCGTCCCGTGGTAGTCGTGCAGGCCCACCTGGAAGGAGCGGAAGGTGTCGCTGCCCTCGCTGAACAGACCGGGCTTCTTGTCCATCTCCAGCACGACGTCCATGGCGTGCTCGTCCGCCACGAAGCTCAGCTCGACCTCGTTGAGGCCGCGGTACTGCGGCGGTGAGTGGAACTCGATCTCTTGGTAGAACGGCAGCCGCTGCCGCGTCCCACGGATCAGGCCGCGCTCCATGTCGGCCGCCTTGAAGCGGAAGCCGAGCTGGATGAAGGCGTCGAGGATCGCCTTCTGCGCGGGCATCGGGTGCACATTGATCGGGTCCAGATCGCCGGAGTCCACGGCACGCGCGATGGCCAGCTCGGTCGTCACCCCGATGTTCATCCCGCGCAGCGCCTGCCCGTCGATCATCGTGATCGGCGTCTCCCACGGGATCTCCAGGCCGAACGGCACCGCGTGCACGGCCCCCGCCTGGAGCTCGAACGCGTCACCGAGCCGCACCTTCGTGAACTCGATGTTCTGCTTGTACTCCTCGTCCCCGCTCTCGACCTCGACCTTCGCCTGAAGCCCCACGGACAGGCCCTGGATGTCCTGGTTGACGGAACCGCCCTGGATCCGCACCTCACCCTGGACGACACCGCCCGGAACGACGTTCACCTCGGTCAGCACCGTCTCGACCGAAGCCCCGCCGGCCCCGAGACTCGCGAGCAGCTTCTTGAACGCCATGACTCTCCCTCTGCGAATGAACCCTTGGCCCTACATACGCGATCCGGTGATGACCGGTTCCGCGACCACACCCTGCCGATCCGGCGCCGCCCTGACCACCCCTGGGCCCCACCGGCACTCGACTACGCTGGCACGCCATGATCACGCCACCGGACCGTATGCCACTGCCCAGGGAGTTCTTCGACCGCCCTGTACTGGAGGTGGCCCCCGACCTCCTGGGCCGCGTCCTGCTCCGCACCACTCCGGACGGCCCGATCACCCTGCGCCTCACCGAGGTGGAGGCGTACGACGGTCCCAACGACCCGGGCTCGCACGCCTACCGCGGCCGCACACCCCGCAACGACGTGATGTTCGGGCCGCCAGGACACGTGTACGTCTACTTCACCTACGGCATGTGGTTCTGCATGAACCTGGTCTGCGGCCCCGAGGGCCGGTCGAGCGCCGTCCTGCTCCGTGCCGGGGAGATCACCGAGGGTGCCGAGCTGGCCCGCAAACGTCGACTCTCGGCCCGTAACGACCGAGAACTGGCCAAAGGACCGGCCCGCCTGGCCACCGCGCTGGGCGTGGACCGGGCCCTGAACGGAACCGACGCCTGCGGCCCCGCCGACAGCCCCCTGCGGATCCTCGCGGGGACCCCGGTCCCGTCCGACCAGGTGAGCAGCGGTCCCCGCACCGGAGTCTCCGGAGCCGGCGGTGTCCACCCGTGGCGTTTCTGGAGCGCCAACGACCCGACGGTCAGCCCGTATCGGGCTCATACGCCGAGGCGACGCTCAAGTTGACGCGCTGTGGCGGGCTGCGTAATGTAGCCCGAGCCGCTGAACCGGGTACGGCGTTCGCCAACAGTCGGAAGCGGCAAAACCACTACCGAAGACACCCCCTCGACAGGGTCGAATTTTGGCGTGCCCGCATGCCCTAATTCGAATCCGCGCAGCCCGATTATGAGTTGCCGAAGGAATCGTCTAACGTAGTGAATGTCGAAAGGCCCCGCCGACAGGGAATCAGGCTCGAAAGGATCTGATAGAGTCGGAACCGCCGGAAAGGGAAAGCGCGAAAGCGAAAACCCCGGAAAGCACCGAGGAAATCGGATCGGAAAGATCTGATAGAGTCGGAAACGCAAGACCGAAGGGAAGCCCGGAGGAAAGCCCGAGAGGGTGAGTACAAAGGAAGCGACCGTTCCTTGAGAACTCAACAGCGTGCCAAAAGTCAACGCCAGATATGTTGATACCCCGTCTCCGGTCATCATGACCGGGGCGAGGTTCCTTTGAAGAAAACACAGCGAGGACGCTGTGTGCGAGGGGATTATTCCTCTCCTCGCACCGCTCTCGTGGTGTCATCCCGATCACGGGAAAACATTCACGGAGAGTTTGATCCTGGCTCAGGACGAACGCTGGCGGCGTGCTTAACACATGCAAGTCGAACGATGAAGCCCTTCGGGGTGGATTAGTGGCGAACGGGTGAGTAACACGTGGGCAATCTGCCCTGCACTCTGGGACAAGCCCTGGAAACGGGGTCTAATACCGGATATGACCGTCTTGGGCATCCTTGACGGTGTAAAGCTCCGGCGGTGCAGGATGAGCCCGCGGCCTATCAGCTTGTTGGTGAGGTAATGGCTCACCAAGGCGACGACGGGTAGCCGGCCTGAGAGGGCGACCGGCCACACTGGGACTGAGACACGGCCCAGACTCCTACGGGAGGCAGCAGTGGGGAATATTGCACAATGGGCGAAAGCCTGATGCAGCGACGCCGCGTGAGGGATGACGGCCTTCGGGTTGTAAACCTCTTTCAGCAGGGAAGAAGCGAAAGTGACGGTACCTGCAGAAGAAGCGCCGGCTAACTACGTGCCAGCAGCCGCGGTAATACGTAGGGCGCAAGCGTTGTCCGGAATTATTGGGCGTAAAGAGCTCGTAGGCGGCTTGTCACGTCGGTTGTGAAAGCCCGGGGCTTAACCCCGGGTCTGCAGTCGATACGGGCAGGCTAGAGTTCGGTAGGGGAGATCGGAATTCCTGGTGTAGCGGTGAAATGCGCAGATATCAGGAGGAACACCGGTGGCGAAGGCGGATCTCTGGGCCGATACTGACGCTGAGGAGCGAAAGCGTGGGGAGCGAACAGGATTAGATACCCTGGTAGTCCACGCCGTAAACGGTGGGCACTAGGTGTGGGCAACATTCCACGTTGTCCGTGCCGCAGCTAACGCATTAAGTGCCCCGCCTGGGGAGTACGGCCGCAAGGCTAAAACTCAAAGGAATTGACGGGGGCCCGCACAAGCGGCGGAGCATGTGGCTTAATTCGACGCAACGCGAAGAACCTTACCAAGGCTTGACATACACCGGAAACGTCTGGAGACAGGCGCCCCCTTGTGGTCGGTGTACAGGTGGTGCATGGCTGTCGTCAGCTCGTGTCGTGAGATGTTGGGTTAAGTCCCGCAACGAGCGCAACCCTTGTCCCGTGTTGCCAGCAGGCCCTTGTGGTGCTGGGGACTCACGGGAGACCGCCGGGGTCAACTCGGAGGAAGGTGGGGACGACGTCAAGTCATCATGCCCCTTATGTCTTGGGCTGCACACGTGCTACAATGGCCGGTACAATGAGCTGCGATACCGTGAGGTGGAGCGAATCTCAAAAAGCCGGTCTCAGTTCGGATTGGGGTCTGCAACTCGACCCCATGAAGTCGGAGTCGCTAGTAATCGCAGATCAGCATTGCTGCGGTGAATACGTTCCCGGGCCTTGTACACACCGCCCGTCACGTCACGAAAGTCGGTAACACCCGAAGCCGGTGGCCCAACCCCTTGTGGGAGGGAGCTGTCGAAGGTGGGACTGGCGATTGGGACGAAGTCGTAACAAGGTAGCCGTACCGGAAGGTGCGGCTGGATCACCTCCTTTCTAAGGAGCACTTCTCACCAGCCTCGGCTGGTCAGAGGCCAGTACATCGGCGAATGTCCGGTGCTGGTTGCTCATGGGTGGAACGTTGACTACTCGGCACGGAAAGTCTGATGGGTTTGCTAGTACTGCTTCGGCGTGGAACGTGAACATCATGGACTGACTGTGTCGGGCACGCTGTTGGGTGTCTGAGGGAATGATTTTTCCTTCAGTTGCCGGCCCCAGTGAACTCCGGTTGTTGCCGGGGGTGATGGGTGGCTGGTCGTTGTTTGAGAACTGCACAGTGGACGCGAGCATCTGTGGCCAAGTTTTTAAGGGCGCACGGTGGATGCCTTGGCACCAGGAACCGATGAAGGACGTGGGAGGCCACGATAGTCCCCGGGGAGTCGTCAACCAGGCTTTGATCCGGGGGTTTCCGAATGGGGAAACCCGGCAGTCGTCATGGGCTGTCACCCTTGTCTGAACACATAGGGCAAGTGGAGGGAACGCGGGGAAGTGAAACATCTCAGTACCCGCAGGAAGAGAAAACAACCGTGATTCCGGGAGTAGTGGCGAGCGAAACCGGATGAGGCCAAACCGTATGCGTGTGAGACCCGGCAGGGGTTGCGTATACGGGGTTGTGGGATCTCTCTTTCATGGTCTGCCGGCCGTGAGACGAGTCAGAAACCGTTGATGTAGGCGAAGGACATGCGAAAGGTCCGGCGTAGAGGGTAAGACCCCCGTAGCTGAAACATTAGCGGCTCGTTTGAGAGACACCCAAGTAGCACGGGGCCCGAGAAATCCCGTGTGAATCTGGCGGGACCACCCGCTAAGCCTAAATATTCCCTGGTGACCGATAGCGGATAGTACCGTGAGGGAATGGTGAAAAGTACCGCGGGAGCGGAGTGAAATAGTACCTGAAACCGTGTGCCTACAAGCCGTGGGAGCGTCGGGCAAGCACTTGTGCTTGCCTCGTGACTGCGTGCCTTTTGAAGAATGAGCCTGCGAGTTTGCGGTGTGTTGCGAGGTTAACCCGTGTGGGGAAGCCGTAGCGAAAGCGAGTCCGAACAGGGCGTTTTTAGTAGCATGCTCAAGACCCGAAGCGGAGTGATCTAGCCATGGGCAGGTTGAAGCGGAGGTAAGACTTCGTGGAGGACCGAACCCACCAGGGTTGAAAACCTGGGGGATGACCTGTGGTTAGGGGTGAAAGGCCAATCAAACTCCGTGATAGCTGGTTCTCCCCGAAATGCATTTAGGTGCAGCGTCGTGTGTTTCTTGCCGGAGGTAGAGCACTGGATAGGCGATGGGCCCTACCGGGTTACTGACCTTAGCCAAACTCCGAATGCCGGTAAGTGAGAGCGCGGCAGTGAGACTGTGGGGGATAAGCTCCATGGTCGAGAGGGAAACAGCCCAGAGCATCGACTAAGGCCCCTAAGCGTACGCTAAGTGGGAAAGGATGTGGAGTCGCACAGACAACCAGGAGGTTGGCTTAGAAGCAGCCACCCTTGAAAGAGTGCGTAATAGCTCACTGGTCTAGTGATTCCGCGCCGACAATGTAGCGGGGCTCAAGCGTACCGCCGAAGTCGTGTCATTGCAGCATGAGGGCCAACGCCCGCTGTGATGGGTAGGGGAGCGTCGTCTGCCGGGTGAAGCAGCCGCGGAAGCGAGTTGTGGACGGTTGACGAGTGAGAATGCAGGCATGAGTAGCGATACACACGTGGGAAACGTGTGCGCCGATTGACTAAGGGTTCCTGGGTCAAGCTGATCTGCCCAGGGTAAGTCGGGACCTAAGGCGAGGCCGACAGGCGTAGTCGATGGATAACCGGTTGATATTCCGGTACCCGCTGTGAAGCGTCAAACATCGAGCATCGTGATGCTAAGGCCGTGAAGCCGCCCTGATCTCTTCGGAGTTGAGGGGAGTGGTGGAGCCGCCGGACCAAGCGGTTAGTAGGTGAGTGATGGGGTGACGCAGGAAGGTAGTCCATCCCGGGCGATGGTAGTCCCGGGGTAAGGGTGTAGGCCGTGCGGTAGGTAAATCCGTCGCACACATGGCTGAGACCTGATGCCGAGCCGATTGTGGTGAAGTGGATGATCCTATGCTGTCGAGAAAAGCCTCTAGCGAGTTTCATGGCGGCCCGTACCCTAAACCGACTCAGGTGGTCAGGTAGAGAATACCGAGGCGTTCGGGTGAACTATGGTTAAGGAACTCGGCAAAATGCCCCCGTAACTTCGGGAGAAGGGGGGCCACGTCTGGTGATCCGTTTTACACGGTGAGCTGGGGGTGGCCGCAGAGACCAGCGAGAAGCGACTGTTTACTAAAAACACAGGTCCGTGCGAAGCCGTAAGGCGATGTATACGGACTGACGCCTGCCCGGTGCTGGAACGTTAAGGGGACCGGTTAGTCGAGATTCGTCTCGGCGAAGCTGAGAACTTAAGCGCCAGTAAACGGCGGTGGTAACTATAACCATCCTAAGGTAGCGAAATTCCTTGTCGGGTAAGTTCCGACCTGCACGAATGGCGTAACGACTTCTCGACTGTCTCAACCATAGGCCCGGTGAAATTGCACTACGAGTAAAGATGCTCGTTTCGCGCAGCAGGACGGAAAGACCCCGGGACCTTTACTACAGTTTGATATTGGTGTTCGGTTCGGCTTGTGTAGGATAGCTGGGAGACTTTGATCATCGGACGCCAGTTCGGTGTGAGTCGTCGTTGAAATACCAGTCTGGTCGTGCTGGATGTCTAACCTGGGTCCGTGATCCGGATCAGGGACAGTGTCTGATGGGTAGTTTAACTGGGGCGGTTGCCTCCTAAAGAGTAACGGAGGCGCCCAAAGGTTCCCTCAGCCTGGTTGGTAATCAGGTGTTGAGTGTAAGTGCACAAGGGAGCTTGACTGTGAGACCGACGGGTCGAGCAGGGACGAAAGTCGGGACTAGTGATCCGGCGGTGGCTTGTGGAAGCGCCGTCGCTCAACGGATAAAAGGTACCCCGGGGATAACAGGCTGATCTTCCCCAAGAGTCCATATCGACGGGATGGTTTGGCACCTCGATGTCGGCTCGTCGCATCCTGGGGCTGGAGTCGGTCCCAAGGGTTGGGCTGTTCGCCCATTAAAGCGGTACGCGAGCTGGGTTTAGAACGTCGTGAGACAGTTCGGTCCCTATCCGCTGTGCGCGTAGGAGTCTTGAGAAGGGCTGTCCCTAGTACGAGAGGACCGGGACGGACGAACCTCTGGTGTGCCAGTTGTCCTGCCAAGGGCATGGCTGGTTGGCTACGTTCGGGAGGGATAACCGCTGAAAGCATCTAAGCGGGAAGCCTGCTTCGAGATGAGGACTCCCACCCACTTGATGGGTTAAGGCTCCCAGTAGACGACTGGGTTGATAGGCCGGATCTGGAAGCACGGTAACGTGTGGAGGTGACCGGTACTAATAGGCCGAGGGCTTGTCCTCAGTTGCTCGCGTCCACTGTGTTAGTTCTGAGGCAACGACCGTTGCCGGCTGAGAGCTGAACACACAATTAAAGAGTGTGCTTGTTCGCTCGAAACCATTAGGGTTTCGGTGGTCATAGCGTGAGGGAAACGCCCGGTTACATTTCGAACCCGGAAGCTAAGCCTTACAGCGCCGATGGTACTGCAGGGGGGACCCTGTGGGAGAGTAGGACGCCGCCGAACAATTTTTGAAGGACCCCTGGTCCCAGCGTTCAGCTGGGACCAGGGGTCCTTTTGTTTTTACAATGCTTGCAGTACCGAAGACAGGAGTCACCCATGTCCACCAACTCTCCCGACGACCGACCGGAGCGCGACCAGCGGCGACGGGACAGTGGTGACCGAGGTGACCGTGGTGGCTACCGCGGCGGCCCCAGTCGCGGCTACGACCGTGGTGCCAACGACCGTCGCGATGACCGTCCCCGCGATGACCGCCGTGGCAACGACCGCGGCGGTAGCGACCGGGGCGGCAACGACCGCGGTGGCTACGGTCGCCGCGACGACCGCCCGAGCGGTCCGCGCCGTGACGACCGTCCCAGCGGACCCCGTCGCGACGACCGTGGCGGTAGTGGCTTCCGCCGTGACGGCGACCGGCCGGCCTTCCGCCGGGACGACCGACGTGACGACAGCCGGCGAGACGACCGTGGCGGTGACCGTGGTGGGTTCCGTCGTGACGACCGTCCCAGCGGGCCCCGTCGTGACGACCGCGGCGGCAGTGGCTTCCGCCGTGACGGCGACCGACCCGCCTTCCGCCGCGACGACCGACGCGATGACCGAGGTGGCGACCGTCCCCCGTTCCGCCGTGACGACCGGCGCGACGACCGTGGCGGCGACCGTCCGCCCTTCCGGCGCGATGACCGAGGCGGCCAGGACCGTGGTGGCTTCGTGCGCCGCGATGACCGGCGCGATGACCGCGGCGGCGACCGCCCGCCCTTCCGTCGGGACGACCGGCGCGACGATCGCGGTGGCGACCGTTCCCCGTTCCGCCGTGACGACCGACGTGACGATCGCGGTGGCGACCGTCCGCCCTTCCGCCGTGACGACCGCCGTGATGATCGTGGCGGTGACCGTGGTGGGTTCCGTCGCGACGACCGTCCCAGCGGGCCCCGTCGTGACGACCGCGGCGGTAGCGGCTTCCGCCGTGACGGCGACCGACCCGCCTTCCGCCGCGACGACCGACGTGACGATCGTGGTGGCGACCGTCCCCCGTTCCGTCGCGATGACCGTCGTGACGACCGTGGTGGCGACCGTCCGCCCTTCCGGCGGGACGACAGTCGGCGGGATGACCGAGGCGGTGGCTTCCGGCGTGAGGGGGAGCGGCCCGCGTTCCGTCGTGACGATCGGGGCGACGACCGCGGCGGCTACCGTGGGCGCGACGACAACCGTCGGGACGACCGGCGCGATGACCGTGGCGGCGACCGCGGTGGGTACCGGGGCCGCGACGACCGTGGGGACCGTGGACCGCGTCGTGACGACCGTGGCGGCTACCGCGGGCGTGACGACCGAGGCGGCGACCGTGGTGGATACCGGGGCCGGGACGACCGCGATCGGGACCGTGACCGCGAGCCCATCAAGCGGCTGCCGATCCCCGAGGACGTCACCGGCGAGGAGATCGACAAGGACGTCAAGCAGGAGCTCCAGAGCCTGCCCAAGACCCTTGCCGAGGACGTCGCCAAGAACCTGGTGATGGTCGCCCGGCTCATCGACGAGGACCCCGAAGCCGCCTACGCCTACTCCAAGGTCGCCCTGCGGCTCGCGTCCCGTGTCGCCGCCGTCCGCGAGGCCGGTGGGTTCGCGGCGTACGCCAACCAGAAGTACTCCGAGGCGCTCGCCGAGTTCCGGGCGGCGCGCCGGATGACCGGCGGTGTCGAGCTGTGGCCCGTCATGGCGGACTGCGAGCGTGGGCTCGGGCGTCCGGAGAAGGCCCTGGACATGGCGGGCGCCGCCGAGGTGCACAAGCTGGACAAGGCAGGCCAGGTCGAGATGCGGCTCGTCGCCGCCGGCGCCCGGCGTGACATGGACCAGCTCGACGCGGCCATCGTCACCCTCCAGAGCCCGGAGCTTGCCTCCCACTCCATCCAGCCGTGGACCGCGCGACTGCGGTACGCCTACGCGGACGCGCTCCTCGCGGCCGGCCGCAACGGCGAGGCCCGGGAGTGGTTCGCGAAGGCCGTCGAGGCCGACCGTGACAGCAGCACCGACGCCTCCGACCGGCTCGCCGAACTGGACGGTGTCGAGTTCGTCGACGCCCTTGTCGAGGACGACGAGGACGCCATCGACACCGTCAACCCCGTCAACACTCTCGATGAGGTTGACGAGGTTGACCACGTTGACGATGACGAGGTTGACGCCATCGAAGACGGCGACGACGTTGATGACGTTGACGACGACAGCGATGACGTTGACGGCGTTGATGAGGTCGACGACGTCAAGGCCGACGACGTCAAGGTCGACAAGGACGTTGACGACAAGGACTGATGTCTGAACAGAAGGGGCGGGATCCGGAGCCATCCGGATCCCGCCCCTTTTTCGTCATCCTCGTCATCCTCGCGATTCCCGTGATCTCGCACCGCGCGCACCTACCCGCGTGCCGTCACAGTTCCAGTGCGCGCAGCACCAGTCCCGACGCCGGTTTCGGGCCGAACGACGTCGACTTGCGGGGCATCGTGACGCCCTGGCGGGCCAGTTCGCGGACGACCTCCTCGCGCACCGGGTGCATGAGGACCGCCGTCTCGCCGTCGCGTTCCGCCTTCTCCACCGTGGCCGCCGTGTCGTGGATGTAGGCGATGTGGGCGGGGGAGTCCTCGGGGATGTGCCAGACGTGGTCGAGGAGTGTGGCGTGCAGGACCGTCGCGTCCAGGGTGCGCCAGGCCTCCGGGTGGCCGGTCGGGACCGTGCGGGCGAGGAGGTCGGGGTCGGGGCGGTCGACGAGGTGGAAGGCGCCGTCGCCCGCCAGCAGGAACGCGTTGCCCGCACCGGACGCCTCGGCCAGCGCGGCCAGCGCTCCGGGCAGCGGGACGTCCAGGCGGCGGACCCGGAACAGGCCGTCGAGGGCGGCGACCGCGTCGGCCACCGGGAGGGTGTGCAGCAGCCGGTGGATGGCGCGCACCCGGAGCGGGTAGCGGACCGTGTCGACCAGGAGGACCAGGCCGTGGTCCCAGGGGCTCGGGGACGGGTGTTCCGCGCGCAGCCGCCGGTAGGTCGCCCAGCGGTGGTGGCCGTCGGCGATCAGGGCCTGGTGGCCGGCCAGGTCGGAGCGGATCGTGGCCAGGTCGGCGGGGTCGGTGAGGGACCACAGGCGGTGGCTGAAGCCGTCGTCGGTGGTGGTGGCGAGCAGCGGGGGCTGTTCGGCCGTCCGTTCGATGAGCTTGGCGGTGACCGCCGTGCGGTCGTCGCCCCGGTAGGTCAGCAGCAGGGGTTCGAGGTTCGCGGAGGTGGCCCGCATCAGGGCAGCCCGGTCGGCGACCACGTGCGGCATGACGTCCTCGTGCGGCAGGACCACGCCGTCGGCGGGGTCGGAGACGCGCAGGGCGCCGATGAGACCGCGTTGCAGCATGCCGTCGCCGTCGTCCTGCTCGTACACGTACAGGCCGGGTGACGGGTCGGTGGTCAGGACGCCCTCGGCGACCCAGCGGCGCAGGGTCTCGGCGGCCTGTTCGTTGCGGGCGCCGGGGCTGGTCGCCTGCGGCAGGATCAGCCGGACGATGTTGTGCGGATCGGAGTCCTGGAGATGGTGCAGGCCGTCGGGGCGGACGACGACGTCGTACGGCGGTGAGGTGACGGCGGCCAGGTTGCCGACCCGGTCGGGGTCGTAGCGAAGGCCTCGGAACGGGGTGAGTTCCAGTCCTCGGGGCGCCGTCGCTTCCGAGTGACCTGCTGAGTTCATCCCGGCATCGTACGTCTGTCAGTGCCGTGGGGGATGATCGGGGGAAAGCCGGAGAAGGCCGTCGAACGAGGAGCGATGCGGAATGAGCCAGGTCGTCAGGACGAGGCCCGAGGGCAGTGGGCAGGCCCTGAGCGAGGCGTACGACACGGCGCTGCTCGACCTGGACGGGGTGGTGTACGCGGGCGGCAACGCCATCGCGCACGCCGTTGAGTCGCTGGCCACCGCCCGCGCGGGCGGTCTGCACCTCGCCTATGTCACCAACAACGCGCTGCGGACACCTGACGCGGTGGCCGGCCACCTCACCGAGCTGGGCATACCGACGGACGCCGATGACGTGATCACCTCGGCGCAGGCGGTCGCGCGGCTGATCAGCGATCAGGTCCCCGCGGGCGCGCGGGTGCTGGTGATCGGCGGGGAGGGGCTGCGGGTGGCGCTGCGCGAGCGCGGCCTGGAACCCGTCGAGTCGGCCGAGGACGAGCCGGTGGCCGTGGTGCAGGGCTACGGCGGGCCCGAGCTGCCCTGGGGGCGGTTCGCCGAGGCGGCGTACGCCATCGCGCGCGGGCTGCCCTGGTACGCCTCCAACACCGATCTGACGATCCCCAGCGCGCGCGGGATCGCGCCGGGCAACGGCGCGGCGGTCGAGGTCGTGAGGATCGCGACGGGCGCCGAGCCGCAGGTCGCGGGGAAGCCGCTGCCGCCGATGCACCGGGAGACGATCCTGCGGACCGGCGCGAAGCGTCCGCTGGTCGTCGGGGACCGCCTCGACACGGACATCGAGGGCGCGTTCAACGGCGAGGTGGACTCCCTGCTCGTCCTCACCGGAGTCACCGACGGCGCCCAACTGCTCGCCGCGCCGCCGCACCACCGGCCCACCTATGTCGACGCCGACCTGCGCGGACTGCTGACCGGGCAGCCGGAGGTCGTCGAGGCGGGCGACGGATTCCGGTGCGGTGGCTGGACGGCGACGGCGGGCCCGGAGAGGCTGGAACTCGACGGTGAGGGCGGGGCGTTGGACGGGCTGCGCGCCCTCTGCGCGGCGGCCTGGACGGCGGCGGGGGACGGCACGTGCGCGCTGGAGGCCACGAAGGCACTCGACCGGCTGGGGCTGTGAGCCGGGCCACACCGCCGGTTCGCTGTGCATCGGAGGACGGGCACGGCCAGGGATCGAAGGGAGATGCGAGGGTAGGCTAACCTAACCGGGTGTTGGTCGAGAGTCCCCCCGAACCGCGCGCGGAAGCCCCACCCGCGCCCCCAGGTCGACGGGCGATACGTGCCGTCGGGCTCCTCCTGTCCCTCGTCGTCCTGGTGCTCGTCGCGTCGGCGAGCATCGCGATCGGCGCGAAAGAACTGTCCCTTGCGCAGGTCTGGCACGGCCTCTTCGAGGACACCGGCGGCTACGGCGACGTCGTGGTCGCGGAGCGGCTCTCCCGCACCCTGCTCGGGCTGCTCGCCGGTGCCGCGCTCGGCCTGTCCGGGGCCGTCCTCCAGGCGCTGACCCGCAATCCGCTGGCCGACCCCGGGCTGCTCGGCATCAACGCGGGCGCCTCCGCCGCCGTCGTCACCGCGATGACGTTCTTCGGCGTCACCTCGCTCAGCGGGTACGTGTGGTTCGCGTTCGCCGGTGCCGCCGCCGTGGGGGCGCTGGTCTGGGTGCTCGGCGGCAGCCGGGGCGCGACACCGGTCAGGCTCGCGCTCGCCGGCACCGCGATCAGCGCCGCGCTCTACGGCTACCTCCAGGCCGTGATGATCACGGACCAGGCGGCGCTGGGCAAGATGCGCTTCTGGACGGTCGGTTCACTCGCCTCCGCGGACAACGAAACGATCCTCCAGGTGCTGCCGTTCCTCGCGGCCGGCACCCTCCTCGCCCTCTCGCTGGCCCGCCCGCTGAACGCGCTCGCGATGGGCGACGACACCGCCAAGGCCCTCGGCGCCCACCTCAACCGCACCCGGGCGCTGGCCATGCTCGCCGCCACCGTGCTGTGCGGAGCGACCACCGCCGCCTGCGGCCCGATCGTCTTCGTCGGCCTGATGGTCCCGCACATCGTGCGCTCCTTCACCGGACCCGACCTGCGCTGGATCCTGCCGTACGCCACGATCCTGTCGCCGGTGCTGCTGCTCGGCTCCGACGTCGTCGGCCGGATCGTCGCCCGGCCCTCGGAGCTCCAGGTCGGCATCGTCACCGCGATCATCGGCGGGCCGGTCTTCATCTACCTGGTACGACGGCGAAGGACGGCCCAGCTGTGAGGAGCAACCGAGTCCTGAGGTCGCCCGGCGGGCTCTCGGTGCGGCTCGACGTCCGGTCCGTCATCGTCGTCGGCCTGCTGCTGCTTGCCGCGCTCGCCGCGGGCGTGGTGCTGATCGGCACCGGGGACTTCGCGATCCCGGCGGCCGACGTGGTCAGGACGCTGTTCGGCGGCGGCAACGCCGGACAGGAGTTCATCGTCAACGAACTGAGGCTGCCCCGGGTCCTGGTGGGGCTGCTGGTCGGCGCCTCCCTCGGGCTCGGCGGCGCCCTCTTCCAGGCCGTCACCCGCAACCCGCTGGGCAGCCCGGACGTGCTCGGCCTCGGCCAGGGCGCGACCGCCGGGGCGCTCGTCGTGATCGTGCTGTTCTCCGGCAGCGCCGCCCAGGTCACCGCGGGCGCGCTGGTCGGCGGTCTGGTCACCGGCGTCAGCATCTACCTGCTCGCCTGGAAGCAGGGCGTGCACGGCTACCGGCTCGTGCTGGTCGGCATCGGTGTCTCCGCGGTCGTCACCGCCGTCAACGGCTATCTGATGACCGTCTCCGACATCGTCGACGCGGCCCGCGCCGTCGTATGGATGACCGGCTCCCTCGACGGCCGCAACTGGGCACAGGTCTGGCCGCTGCTCGCCCTGTGCGCCGTCCTCGTCCCGCTCGTCCTCGGCAACGCGCGCGGGCTGCGGCTGATGGAGATGGGCGACGACGTCTCGCACGCCCTCGGGGTCAGGGTCGAGCGGGTGCGGGCGCTGCTGATGATCGCCGCCGTGCTGCTCACCGCCAGCGCCACCGCCGCCGCGGGCCCGGTCAGCTTCGTCGCCCTCACCGCGCCCCAGCTCGCCCGCAGGCTGACCCGCGCGCCCGGACCCAATCTGCTGGCCTCGCTCTGCATGGGCGCCGCCCTGCTCGTCGTCGCCGACTGGGCCTCGCAGAAGGCCTTCGGCGCCGGACAGATCCCGGTCGGAGTGATCACCGGAGTCCTCGGCGGTGTCTATCTGCTGTGGCTGCTGGTCACCGAGCGCAGGGCGGGCCGGATATGAGCGCCAACCCCCTCCCCGTCAGCGGGCCGAACAACCCAAGGAGCACCGTGAACCGCCTGTCCGCCGAGAAGGTCACCCTCGCCTACGACCAGCGGGTCATCGCCGAGCAACTCTCGGTGGAGATCCCCGACAACTCCTTCACCGTGATCGTCGGACCCAACGCGTGCGGCAAGTCCACGCTGCTGCGGGCGCTGTCGCGGATGCTGAAGCCCAACGTCGGGCAGGTGCTGCTGGACGGGCAGGTCATCCAGTCGATGCCGGCGAAGAAGGTCGCCCGCACCCTCGGCCTGCTGCCGCAGTCCTCGATCGCGCCCGACGGCATCACCGTCGCCGACCTGGTGGGCCGCGGCCGCTACCCGCACCAGGGCATCCTGCGCCAGTGGTCCACCGAGGACGAGCGCGTCGTACGGGAGTCCATGGCGCAGACCGGGGTCGCCGAACTCGCCGACCGGTACGTCGACGAGCTGTCCGGCGGCCAGCGCCAGCGCGTCTGGATCGCCATGGCGCTCGCCCAGCAGACCCCGCTGCTGCTGCTCGACGAGCCGACCACCTATCTCGACATCCAGCACCAGATCGACGTCCTCGACCTGTGCGCCGAACTCCACGAGGAGCAGGGCCGCACGCTGGTCGCGGTGCTGCACGACCTCAACCACGCGGCCCGCTACGCCACGCACCTCATCGCGCTGCGCGAGGGACGGATCATCGCCGAGGGCGCCCCCAAGGACATCGTCACGGCGGGACTCGTCGAGGAGGTCTTCGGGCTGCGCTGCCAGGTGATCGACGACCCGGAGACCGGGACCCCGCTGGTGGTGCCCGCCGCCCGCAAGGCACGCGAGGGCGCGAAGGCGGGACGCCCGGCGCGCGAGGCGGGCGCCGCGCCCAAGGACGGCCCCGGGGCGGGCGCGAAGGAGAAGGTGGCCGCCACGGACGCGTCGTGAGCCGCCGGTGACGGAAGCACTCGGACCGGGCGGGCGACCGCGCGACACCGCCCGGGACGACGAGCGCGGGCGGCTCGCGGAACGGAAACCGCCGCTACAGGAGTTTCCTGAGCCGCAGCAGGTCGCGCACGCCCGCCTCCAGTCTCACCCGGCCCGAACCCCACGCCTTGGCGAAGTTCAGCTCGCCGCCGACCATCGCGAGAAGGTCGTCGCCGGTCAGGGCGAGCCTGATCTGCGCCTTCTCGGGCGGCGGCCCCTGAACCGTGCGGTCCACCTCGATCCGGCCGCCGGTCAGGCGGCCGAGGAACGTGACGTCGAGGTCGGTGATCCGGCAGCTGACGGAGCGGTCCATGGCGGCTGCCGTGCGGACGTCGCCCTCGGCGCGCTGCATGCTGTCGGAGAGCTTGTCGAGTGCGGCGCGGCACTCCTCGATCGTGGCCATCGGCACCGACGGTACCGCAGCCCTTCGGGGTAGCGTCGGGGCATGAGCGACACAGTGCCGCAGGCCGGGTCCGAGCAGCGGGCGCAGGCCGGGCCCGAGCCCGAGCCCGCAGCCCCGGCTCCCCTCGAGGTGGGCCTGACCCCCACCGGCGACGCCGAGGTGGACGCCCGCCTGGAGCGGCTGGCCGACGCCGACCACCTCGCCACGGACGGACACGTCGAGGTGTACGAGGATGTACACCGGGGGCTGCGCGACGCGCTCACCGCGCTCGACGCCCGTCCGGGACCTCCGGCGCCCCCGTCGCCGTACCAGAGCAGGAGCTGAACGCACCGTGGCAGGAGTCGCACGTCGCCGTCTGGACGCGGAACTGGTCCGCCGGAAACTCGCGCGATCCCGGGAGCACGCCAGTCAGCTGATCGCCGCGGGGCGGGTCAGCGTCGGCAAGACCCTCGCGACCAAACCGGCCACCCAGGTGGAGACCGCCGCCCCCATCGTGGTCCGCGACGACGACGGCGACCCCGACTACGTCTCCCGCGGCGGCCACAAGCTCGCCGGGGCGCTCGCCGCGTTCGTGCCGCTCGGACTGGCCGTCGAGGGGCGCAGGGCACTGGACGCCGGCGCCTCGACCGGCGGCTTCACCGACGTCCTGTTGCGGGCGGGCGCCGCGCACGTCGTCGCCGTCGACGTCGGATACGGACAACTCGCCTGGACTCTGCGCAGCGATGAACGCGTCACCGTCAAGGACCGTACGAACGTACGCGAGTTGACGCTTGAAGCGATCGATGGGGAACCTGTGGATCTTGTCGTGGGCGATCTGTCCTTCATCCCGCTGGGGCTGGTGCTGCCCGCCCTGAAGCGGTGCGTGAAGCCGGACGCCGACCTGGTGATGATGGTCAAGCCGCAGTTCGAGGTCGGGAAGGAAAGGCTGGGGAGCGGGGGAGTGGTGCGCAGCCCGCAGCTGCGGGCCGAGGCCGTGCGGGGCGTGGCGGGGCGGGCGTGGGACCTCGGGCTCGGGGTCAGGGGCGTCACCGCGAGCCCGCTGCCGGGGCCGTCCGGGAATGTCGAGTACTTTCTGTGGCTGCGGGCCGGGGCACCCGAGCTTGACCCGGCCGACGTTGACCGTGCAGTGGCGGAGGGACCGCGTTGACGCAGAACCGAGTTCGTACTGTTTTCCTGCTCGCCCACACCGGCAGGCCCGCTGCGATCCGCAGCGCCGAGCTGGTCGTCAAGGGGCTGCTGCGTGAGGGCATCATCGTCCGGGTCCTGGAGTACGAGGCGCGTGACCTGCCGCTGCCCGACCAGGTCGAGCTGGTCCAGGAGGCCACCCCGCAGTGCCTCGAGGGCTGCGAGCTGCTGATCGTCCTCGGCGGCGACGGGACGCTGCTGCGCGGCGCCGAGTTCGCGCGGGCGTCCGGGGTGCCGATGCTCGGCGTCAACCTCGGCAGCGTCGGCTTCCTCGCGGAGGCCGAGCGGGACGACCTCGACAAGGTCGTCGACCGGGTGGTGACGAAGGCGTACGAGGTCGAGGAGCGGATGACCGTCGACGTCGTCGTGCACCGCAACGGCGACATCGTGCACACCGACTGGGCCCTGAACGAGGCCGCCGTGCAGAAGGCGGGCGCCGAGAAGCTCCTCGAAGTGGTGCTGGAGATCGACGGCCGGCCGGTGACCGGGTTCGGCTGCGACGGCATTGTCCTGTCCACGCCCACCGGCTCCACCGCCTACGCGTTCTCGGCCGGCGGTCCCGTGGTGTGGCCCGAGGTGGAGGCGCTGCTGATGGTGCCGATCAGCGCGCACGCCCTGTTCGCGAAGCCGCTGGTCACCTCGCCCGACTCGGTGCTCGCCGTCGAGCTGCTGCCGCACATCCCGCCCGGGGTGCTGTGGTGCGACGGGCGGCGGACCTTCGAGCTGCCGCCCGGGGCCCGGGTCGAGGTGCGCAGGGGCGCCGTCCCGGTCCGTCTCGCCCGGCTGCACCACGCCTCGTTCACCGACCGGCTGGTCGCCAAGTTCGCCCTGCCGGTGGCCGGCTGGCGGGGCGCGCGGCAGTAGCCAACGAGGAGCCCGCCGGTAAGTAACGACCCGCGGCCTCCCCGGTCGGGTGGGGCCGCTTCGCGCACCGCGGGCAAAACCTCGTATGGTCGGGGGCGTGTTGGAGGAGATGCGGATACGGTCGCTCGGGGTCATCGACGACGCTGTCGTCGAGCTGTCGCCCGGGTTCACCGCAGTCACCGGTGAGACGGGCGCGGGCAAGACCATGGTGGTCACCAGCCTCGGGTTGCTGCTGGGCGGTCGCGCCGATCCGGCGCTGGTGCGGATCGGCGCCGAGAAGGCGGTCGTCGAGGGGCGGATCTCGGTGCCCCCGGGCGCGAGCGCCGTCCGGCGCGCCGAGGAGGCCGGTGCCGAGCTGGACGACGGGGCGCTGCTGATCAGCAGGACGGTCTCGGCCGAGGGGCGGTCCCGGGCCCATGTCGGCGGGCGCAGCGTGCCCGTGGGGCTGCTGGCCGAGCTGGCCGACGACCTGGTGGCCGTGCACGGTCAGACCGACCAGCAGGGGCTGCTGAAGCTGTCCAGGCAGCGGCAGGCGCTCGACCGGTACGCCGGTGACGCCGTCGTCGGGCCGCTCGCCCGGTACACCGAGGCGTACCGGCGGCTGCGGGCCGTCGCCGTCGAGCTGGACGAGATCGTCACCCGGGCGCGGGAGCGGGCCCAGGAGGCCGACCGGCTGCGCTACGGACTCGACGAGATCGCGGGCGTCGAACCGCGCGCCGGTGAGGACGTGGAGCTGGCCGAGGAGGCCGAGCGGCTCGGGCACGCGGAGGCCCTCGCGTCGGCCGCGACGATCGCGCACGCCGCGCTCGCGGGCAACCCGGAGGACCCCGAGGGCATCGACGCGGCGACGCTCGTCGCGGGCGCCCAGCGGGCCCTGGAGGCCGTGCGCTCGCACGACCCGGCGCTGTCCGCGCTCGCCGACCGGATCGGCGAGATCGGCATCCTCTTCGGCGACGTCGCGGGCGAACTGGCCGGATACGCCGACGACTTGGACGCCGACCCGCTGCGGCTCGCGGCCGTCGAGGAACGGCGGGCCGCGCTCGGCGCGTTGACCCGCAAGTACGGCGACGACATCGCCTCGGTGCTGGCCTGGGCCGAGGAGAGCGCGGCCCGGCTGACCGAACTGGACGGCGACGACGAGCGGATCGGCGAGCTGACCGCGGAACGCGACACCCTGCGCGCCGAACTGAGCGTCCTCGCCCAGGCGTTGACGGACGCCAGGACGGAGACGGCGGAGCGGTTCGCGGCGGCCGTGACGGCGGAGCTTGCCTCCCTCGCGATGCCGCACGCGCGCGTGTCGTTCGACATCCGGCAGACCGAGACCACCGAGGAGGCGGCCGGCATCGAGGTCGGCGGACGGACGGTCGCGTACGGACCGTCCGGTGCCGACGAGGTCGAGCTGCTGCTCGCCCCGCATCCCGGGGCGCCGCCGCGGCCCATCGCCAAGGGCGCGTCCGGCGGTGAGCTGTCCCGGGTGATGCTCGCCGTCGAGGTCGTGTTCGCCGGCACGGACCCGGTGCCGACGTACCTCTTCGACGAGGTCGACGCGGGCGTCGGCGGCAAGGCCGCGGTCGAGATCGGCCGCCGGCTCGCCAAGCTCGCCAAGTCCGCACAGGTCGTGGTGGTGACCCACCTCCCGCAGGTCGCCGCGTTCGCCGACCGGCAGCTGCTGGTCGAGAAGACGAACGACGGATCGGTCACCAGGTCGGGCGTGAAGGTCCTCGAAGGGGAGGACCGGGTACGGGAGTTGTCCCGGATGCTGGCCGGCCAGGAGGACTCGGAGACGGCCAGGGCCCACGCGGAGGAACTCCTCGCGACGGCTCGGGCTGACGGATAGCGGTCTGGAGGGCCTACAGCGGTCCGGCGGGCCGAC
The DNA here is from genome assembly GCF_005222485.1 of Streptomyces griseoviridis. Taxonomy (NCBI): domain Bacteria; kingdom Bacillati; phylum Actinomycetota; class Actinomycetes; order Kitasatosporales; family Streptomycetaceae; genus Streptomyces; species Streptomyces griseoviridis. The sequence goes on along the minus strand of NZ_CP029078.1, from coordinate 2,122,110 downwards.
AGCGGCCCGGCGGGCGGCGGGCGTCTGCCCGCCTGCCGTCGGTCGCTCCCCGGGCCGTCTGCCCGCCTGCCGCCGGTCCCTCCGCAGGCCGTTCCCCGCGAGGTCCGTTCGGCGGGCCGCCTGCCATCGGCCGCCGTAGGGCGGCTTGCCCCGGGCTCCGTCCGTCGGGCCCGTCGGGCCGTCGCCCTCCGGTCCGTCCGGCAGGTCGGTCCGGTGAGTCTCCGTCCCCCTCGGTGCCCGGTGGGTTTCCCTTCCTAGGGCGCGGGCAGCCGAGGGGCTTGTGGCCGGGTGTCGGGAGGGGCTCGCGGTGGGTGCGAAGTGGGGGGCCGGAGCGAGGTCCTGACCGGGATCCGGTGCGGGGCCCCGGCGGCGGAGCGGGGAGTGGGACCGGGAGTGAGCCCGTCCCCCGGTGCCGTGAGCGGAGGCGGTCGTTCCGTCATCGGAGCCGCTTGTTCTGTCACTCGAAAGGGTGAAGTGTCCTACCGGTACGGGCAGACGTTCCGCCCTTGTCGTTCCCGGAACACCCGTACGTGCTGGCATCCTTGACCGAGTACGTGGAGGAATCCGCGCGGCTCACCCTCTCCGCTCGATCCTTCTGTACTTTCTTCGTGACCGTCCCACGCCGAACCAGGAGCCCCGGCCACGTGAGCCTCGTGAGCAGCCACTCACCGACCGGCCAGTCTCCGCTGCGCACCGTGCAGGTGCTGGGCGGAGGCAACGCCGGCAGCAGCGCGCACGTGCGGTCGCTGGCCCTCGGGCTCGTCGCACGGGGCGTGCGGGTGACGGTGTGCGCCCCCGGTGAGGCCGACCGCGCCTACGACTTCACCGGCGCGGGCGCCGACCACGTGCACGTGCCGCGCAGCAGCGACCCGGCGTCCGTGGCGATGCTCAGGGAAGCCTGCAAGGACGCCGACCTGGTCCACGCGCACGGGCTGCACGCGTCCTTCCGCGCCGTCCTCGCCCTCAGCGGACGGCACACCCCGCTGGTCGTCACCTGGCACGACCGCGCGCACGCCGAGGGCGCCCGCGCCCACCTGGTGCGCCTCCTGGAACGACGGGTCGTGCGGGCCGCCGCCGTGGTGCTCGGCACCACCTCGGCCCTGGTCGACCGGGCCCGCGGCACCGGCGCCCGCGACGCCAGGCTGGCCGCCGTCGCGCTGCCCGCGCCCCGCCGGATCGCGGACGCCGAGGACCTGGACGGGCTGCGCTCCAAGGTGCGGGCCGAACTCGGCGCCCTCGACCGCCCGTTGCTGATGGCCGTCGGCTCCCTCGACCGGCACCGCGGCTACCACACGCTCCTGGATGCCTCCCGCGCCTGGTGCCGCCTCGACCCCGGGCCGCTGGTCGCGATCGCGGGGGAGGGCCCGCTGCGGGCCGAACTCCAGCACCGTATCGACGACGAGGAACTGCCCGTCCGGCTGATCGGCGGCCGGGACGACGTCTCCGACCTGATCGCCGCCGCCGACCTCGCGCTGCTGCCCAGCCGCTGGGAGGCCCGTTCTGTGCTCGCGCAGGAGGCCCTGCACGCGCGCGTGCCGCTGGTCGCCACCGACGTCGGCGGCATCCCCGAACTCGTCGGCGACGCGGCCGAACTGGTCCCGTACGGCGACGCCGTCGCCCTCGCCGACACCGTCGTCCGCCTCCTCGGCGATCCCGAACGGCGGGCCCTGATGCGGGAGAAGGGCGCCCGGCAGGCGGCGACCTGGCCGACCGAGGACGAGACCGTCGCCCAAGTGCTCAGCGTGTACGACGAGTTGACGCGCCCTCTGCCGCTGATCTGAACGTCCGGGTCAGCTGCCGACCGCTCAGGTCACATGCCGTCGGGCGCGCAGCGCCAGGCTCAACGCCAGTACCGTCTGCGGGTCGTCGAGGTCGGTGCCGAGCAACTCGCCGATGCGGGCGAGGCGGTTGTAGAGGGTCTGCCGGTTGAGGTGCAGTTCACGGGCGGTCTCCGCCTTGCGGCCCGCGTGCGCCAGATAGGTCTCCAGGGTCGGCAGCAGCGGCGGCCGTGAGCGCACGTCGTGATCGCGCAGCGGGCCGATCGCCCGGTCCACGAAAGCGGCCAGGTCCTGGTGGTCGCGCAGCCGCCACAGCAGCAGATCGATGTCCAGTCGCCGCGCGTCGTACCAGGGCCGGTCCGCGAGGCCCTGCGCCGCGGTCGCCGTCTCCGCCGCGTGCCGCAGCCCCGCCGAGGCCGCCGCCCAGCCGCCCGCCACCCCGACCACCACCACCGGGGGCCGCGCGCCCGGCCGTTGCATCCCGGCCCGCTCCACGCCCGCCCGCAGCGCCGCCGCGACCCGGTCGGCGACCGCGGGCCGCTCCGACTCCGACCGCAGCCCCACCAGCAGCGGCACCCGGCCCTCCACGGGCCGCACCCCCAGCAGCACCGGCACGCCCACCGCGGTCAGCTCCTCGGCGACCGCGCGCGCCAGGACCGCCCAGCCGCCGCCTGGCACCAGCGCATCAGCCAGCCGCATGACGACCGGCAGCAGCGGGCTGCGGCCCGGCTTGAAGCCCAGCACGCGCGCCTGCGCGGGCGCGTCCTCGGCGGCGATCCGGCCCTCGGCGAGATCGGTGAGGAAGTCGCCGCGCCCCCGGGCCGCCAACTCCTCCTCCTGCCGGGCCTGCATCAGCACCACGGCGAGGATGCCGGCGGCCCGCTCGGCCGCCATCCGGTGCACCGGCGTCAGCGGAGCGCGCACCGGCAGCAGCACCAGCCTGGCCCGTACCGCACCGGTGCCGGGGCCGCCGCCCGGCACGTCCACCAGCGCGGAACCGGCCGGCGGGTCGTCCTTGTGCTGGGCGCGCAGCCCCTCCCACACCTGGAGCGGGTCGGCGCCCTCGGGTCCCGCCCCCGCCGCGTACAGGAGCTGTCCCTCGGGGGTCTCAAGGAAGACCGGGTTGCCGCTGAAGTCGGCGAGGATGCCGAGGACCTGCGGCACCCCGCCCCCGCCGAGCAGCGCCTCGGTGCACCGCCTGTGCACCTCCTCGGCGCGCTGGAGCAACGCGTAGTGCCCGTTGACGATCTCGGTGTGGATCTCCTCGGTGACCGTCACGAACGGCACCTCGCGGTGCAGCTGGACGAGCGGAAGACCGGTCGTGCGCGCGGTGTCGACGAGGGCGGCGGGCAGCCGGGTGAAGCGCGGGCCCAGCTCCACCACGAGGGCCGCAATGCCCCGCTCGGCCAGGGTGCGCACGAACGCCCGCTGGTCGGCCGGGCGGGTGCCGAGACCGTATCCGGTGGTCAGCAGCAGCTCGCCGCCCTTGAGCAACGAGGCGATGTTGGGCACCTCGCCCGCGTGCACCCAGCGCACGGTGCGGTGCAGCCGCTCCGCGCCCGCGAGCACCTCGGGCAGCCCGCTGCGCAGCCCGGGGAGTTCCAGCGCCCGCCGAACGGTGATCCCGGCGCCCGGGGTGTCGAATCCGCTGTCCATGAAGCGGACGCTACCTGCGCGGATGCCGTCCGGTCAGCCCCGGTGGGCGCGGACGGGGCATCGGGCGGGCGTCGGCGGGCATCGGGGCCGCCGGTGAGGAACCCGCCTTTGGTGGCCCGGCCCGGCGCACGGAAGGTTTCCACCCCGTTCCGCCGCCCCCTAGTACGGAAGAACCCGCCCCCCGGGGGTTCCGGGGCGGGCGGGTTCTCCAGGGGCGGGGCGGGTCAGCCTCCGTACGCTCCCGACGCCGTCAGGCGCAGGGCCGTGTCGATCAGCGGGACGTGGCTGAAGGCCTGCGGGAAGTTGCCCACCTGGCGCTGGTTGACCGGGTCCCACTCCTCGGCGAGGAGGCCGAGGTCGTTGCGGAGGGCGAGGAGCTTCTCGAACAGCTTGCGGGCCTCGTCCACGCGGCCGATCATCGCGAGGTCGTCCGCCATCCAGAACGAGCAGGCCAGGAAGGCGCCCTCGTCGCCGGGGAGGCCGTCGACGCCCTCGCTCTCGCCCTCGGTCGGGTAGCGCAGGATGAAGCCGTCCGGCGTGGACAGCTCGCGCTGGATCGCCTCGATGGTGCCGATGACCCGCTTGTCGTCCGGCGGCAGGAAGCCCATCTGCGGGATCAGCAGCAGCGACGCGTCCAGCTCCTTCGAGCCGTACGACTGCGTGAAGGTGTTGCGCTCCTTGTCGTACCCCTTCTCGCAGACGTCCCGGTGGATGTCGTCGCGCAGCTCGCGCCACCGCTCCAGCGGGCCGTCGGCGTCGCCCGACTCGATCAGCTTGATCGTGCGGTCGACGGCGACCCAGGCCATCACCTTGGAGTGCACGAAGTGGCGGCGCGGGCCGCGCACCTCCCAGATGCCCTCGTCCGGCTCGTCCCAGTGCTGCTCCAGGTAGCGGATCAGCTTGAGCTGGAGCAGCGAGGCGTAGTCGTTGCGGGCCAGGCCCGTCATGTGGCCCAGGTGCAGGGCCTCGGTGACCTCGCCGTAGACGTCCAGCTGGAGCTGGTGGGCGGCGCCGTTGCCGACGCGCACCGGCGCGGAGTTCTCGTAGCCGGGCAGCCAGTCCAGCTCGGCCTCGCCCAGCTCCCGTTCCCCGGCGATGCCGTACATGATCTGGAGGTTCTCGGGGTCGCCCGCCACCGCGCGCAGCAGCCACTCGCGCCAGGCGCGGGCCTCCTCGCGGTAGCCGGTGCGCAGCAGCGAGGAGAGCGTGATCGCCGCGTCCCGCAGCCAGGTGTAGCGGTAGTCCCAGTTGCGGACGCCGCCGATGTCCTCGGGCAGGGAGGTGGTGGGGGCGGCGACGATGCCGCCGGTGGGGCCGTAGGTGAGGGCCTTGAGGGTGATCAGGGAGCGGATCACGGCCTCCCGGTAGGGCCCGTGGTACGTACAGTGCTCCACCCACTCGCGCCAGAACTCCTCGGTCGCGACGAGCGAGGCCTCGGGCTCGGGCAGGGCCGGGGGCTCCTTGTGCGAGGGCTCCCAGGAGATGGTGAACGCGATCCGGTCACCCGGGGCGACGGTGAAGTCGGCGTACGTCGTCAGGGACTTCCCGTAGGTCTCGGCCGACGTGTCGAACCACACCGAGTCGGGTCCCGCGACGGCGACGGTCCGCCCGTCGTGCTTGTGCACCCACGGCACGACCCGCCCGTAGGAGAACCGCATCCGCAGGGCCGAGCGCATCGGGACGCGGCCCGAGACGCCCTCCACGATGCGGATCAGCTGGGGTGCGCCGTCTCGCGGGGGCATGAAATCGGTCACGCGTACGGTGCCGCGCGGGGTGTCCCACTCGGACTCCAGGATGAGTGAGTCGCCCCGGTAGGTACGGCGGTTCGCGGTGGGCGGTTCGGCGTCCGACGCGTGCGCCGGGCCGAGCCGCCAGAAGCCGTGTTCCTCGGTGCCCAGCAGCCCGGCGAAGATGGCATGCGAGTCGAAGCGGGGCAGGCACAGCCAGTCGACTGTGCCGTCCCGGCAGACCAGTGCGGCGGTCTGCATGTCTCCGATGAGTGCGTAATCTTCGATGCGCCCGGCCACGTGCAACTCCAGTCGAACGGCCACGTCACGCCCATGGGGGCGGTCGCTGGTGCGGTCAAGGGGTTCTGTCTTACGTCGTTGAGTGCTGAAGCAAAGCAGTCGTCAAGCCGTGTGGCAAAACGACAATTTCTCCTCAACCAACTGACGGGCTCTTGTTGTTCCGGTGCCAACGGGCGGGGGTGGTGCCGTATGGCCGGACGGACCCGGCAGAGAACGTCCGAGCAGGATACGACGCACGTAGATGATCTGCGTGCCGCTCCGGACAACCCGAGTCCACCGATCGGGTGAGCGACGGGTGAGAAAGCCGTGAGATCGGGCGGGTCTCGTGTCGACATGTGTGCGGAGTGTGGCCGGAAGCCATCGCTCTGAGGCGCTGATACCCTGGTAGCCCGTGGACCGGTGGGAGAAAAACCCCCGAACCGCAGCGACGGCACCCCCGGAAAATCCGGGCCGGCGGCCGTACCGCACCCCCAGACCGCGACCACGGGAGCCCCGTCTTGGCCATGCCGTCCAATTCCTCGACGACCAAGCACATCTTCGTCACCGGGGGTGTCGCGTCCTCCCTCGGGAAGGGCCTGACGGCCTCCAGCCTCGGCATGCTGCTCAAGGCCCGCGGGCTGCGCGTCGTGATGCAGAAGCTCGACCCGTACCTGAACGTCGACCCCGGCACGATGAACCCCTTCCAGCACGGTGAGGTGTTCGTCACCAACGACGGCGCCGAGACCGACCTCGACATCGGCCACTACGAACGCTTCCTCGACCGCGACCTCGACGGCTCGGCCAACGTCACCACCGGCCAGGTCTACTCCACCGTCATCGCCAAGGAACGCCGCGGCGAGTACCTCGGCGACACCGTGCAGGTCATCCCGCACATCACCAACGAGATCAAGCACCGCATCCGCCGGATGGCCACCGACGCCGTCGACGTCGTCATCACCGAGGTCGGCGGCACCGTCGGCGACATCGAGTCACTGCCGTTCCTGGAGACCGTCCGCCAGGTCCGCCACGAGGTCGGCCGCGACAACGTCTTCGTCGTCCACATCTCGCTCCTGCCCTACATCGGCCCCTCCGGCGAACTGAAGACCAAGCCCACCCAGCACTCGGTGGCCGCCCTGCGCAACATCGGCATCCAGCCCGACGCGATCGTCCTGCGCTGCGACCGCGAGGTCCCCACCGCCATCAAGCGGAAGATCTCCCTGATGTGCGACGTCGACGAAGCCGCCGTCGTCGCCTGCCCCGACGCCCGCTCCATCTACGACATCCCCAAGACCGTCCACGGCGAGGGCCTCGACGCCTACGTCGTCCGCAAACTCGACCTGCCCTTCCGCGACGTCGACTGGACCACCTGGGACGACCTCCTCGACCGCGTCCACAACCCCGACCACGAGATCACCATGGCCCTGGTCGGCAAGTACATCGACCTCCCCGACGCCTACCTCTCCGTCACCGAGGCCCTGCGCGCCGGCGGCTTCGCCAACAAGGCCCGCGTGAAGATCAAATGGGTCACCTCCGACGACTGCAAGACCCCCGCGGGCGCCGCCGCCCAGCTCGCCGACACCGACGCGATCTGCATCCCCGGCGGCTTCGGCGACCGCGGCGTCGCCGGCAAGGTCGGCGCCATCCAGTACGCCCGAGAACAGAAGATCCCCCTCCTCGGCCTCTGCCTCGGCCTCCAGTGCATCGTCATCGAAGCCGCCCGCAACCTGGCCGGCATCCAGGACGCCAACTCCACCGAGTTCGACTCGGCGACCGCGCACCCGGTCATCTCCACCATGGCCGAGCAGCTCGACATCGTGGCGGGCGACGGCGACATGGGCGGCACGATGCGGCTGGGCATGTACCCGGCGAAGCTGGCCGAGGGGTCGATCGTGCGGGAGGTGTACGACGACAAGGAGTACGTCGAGGAGCGCCACCGCCACCGCTACGAGGTGAACAACGCCTACCGCGCGGAGCTGGAGAAGAAGGCCGGGATCGTCTTCTCGGGCACCTCGCCCGACGGGAAGCTCGTGGAGTACGTGGAGTATCCGCGCGAGGTCCACCCGTACCTGGTCGCCACCCAGGCGCACCCGGAGCTGCGCTCGCGTCCGACCCGCCCGCACCCCTTGTTCGCGGGTCTGGTCAAGGCCGCGGTCGAGCGCAAGATCGCCAAGTAGCACACCAGTTGTACGGTGACCGGGGTGCGCGCCGCGAGCGGTGCGCACCCCGTTCTCCTCAGCACGTCGGGAAGGGCACGGCATGACGATCAAGGACATCCCCACCGAGTGGGAGATCCGGGCCACGCGGACGCCCTTCACGGGCAACAAGACCTCCGTCCGCACGGACGACGTGGTCATGCCGGACGGCAGTGTGGTCCACCGCGACTACCAGGTGCACCCCGGCTCGGTGGCCGTGCTGGCGCTGGACGACTCCGACCGGGTGCTGCTGATCCGGCAGTACCGCCACCCCGTGCGCCAGAAGCTGTGGGAGATCCCGGCCGGGCTGCTCGACGTGCCGGGCGAGAACCCGCTGCACGCGGCCCAGCGCGAGCTGTACGAGGAGGCGCACGTCAAGGCCGAGGACTGGCGGGTGCTGACCGACGTCTACACCACGGCGGGAGGTTGCGACGAGGCGGTGCGGATCTTCCTCGCCCGGGAGCTGTCCGAGGCCGACGGCGAGCGCTTCGCGGTCGAGGACGAAGAGGCCGACATGGAGTACGCGCGGGTGCCGGTCGCCGACCTGGTGCGCGGCGTCCTCGCGGGCGAGCTGCACAACAACTGCCTCGTCGTGGGGGTGCTCTCGCTGGTCGGTGCCCGGCAGGGCGACGGCCTCGACGCGCTGAGGCCGGCCGACGCGCCCTGGCCGGCGCGTCCCTTCACGTCCTGAACGTCCCCCTCCCACCTATTGTTGTGACGATCGGTTGATCCGATCGGGGGACGTGTCCGCCGCGCTCCGCCCGGAACGTAGCAGAGCGTGAACTAGGCTCTGGAAACGCCCGATCCGGAGACCCGGCGGGCTTGCGCGCGTGCGGTGGGACGGGAGTGTGGCCCGTGACGGATCAGGCGGTGGACACAGGCGGCGTACGGCTGTCGGGAACGGCTGCTGCGGAGCGTCAGTTCCTCGGCAGGACAAGGGAGTTGAAAGAACTCCTCGCCGACATCGAGCGCGCGGGCCTCGACACCATCGCGGGACGCAAGGCGCCTCGCGCGCGCGTCCTCCTGATCGCCGGCAGAGCCGGTTCGGGACGCACCGCGCTCGCCGAGGAACTCGTCCGACAGGTCGCCGACCGTTACGACGGACGGGTGCTCAGGGTCCGCCTCAGCGAATCCGACGGCACCCCCGTCCCCGTCGAGCGCGCCGCCCGCGAGCTGCTCGCCGCCCTCGACCTGCCGACCCCCGCGGGGGCCGACCAGGACGACCTGAGCGCGGCCCTGCGCACCGCCCTCGCCGACCGCAAGGCCCTGCTCCTGCTCGACGACGCCGTCGACGCCGAACAGGTCGACGCGCTGCTCCCCGACACCCCGGACTGCCTGGCCGTCGCCGTCTCGACCGGACCGCTCACCGGCATCTCCGACGTCCGCCCCTGCACGATCGGCGGCCTCGACACCAAGTCGGCCCTCGACCTGCTCACCCGCTCCACCGGCTCGGTCCGCATCACCGTCGACCCGTGCGCGGCCGAGGGCCTGGTCGAGGAGTGCCAGGGGCACCCCGCCGCGCTGACCCTGGTGGGCGGCTGGCTCGCCGCCCGGCCCAAGGCGGCCGTCGCCGACGTCGCGAAGCAGCTGCGCGCCGAGGGCGACGACAGCACCCCCCTCGGCCGGGCGTTCCAGCTCGTCCACACCTCGCTGCCGGCGTCCGCCGCCAGGACACTGCGGCTGCTCGCGCTCGCCCCGGCCGGGCTGATCGACCCGCACACCGCGTCCGCGCTGGCCGGCTGCTCGGTCGGGCGCGCCCGCGCCACCCTCGACGACTTCGTCGGGCTCGGCCTGCTGCGGGCCGTCCCCTCGCCGCTGCCGCAGTACGAGGTCCCCGGCTGTCTGCACCCGCATCTGCGGGCGCTCGCCGAGGAGCAGGACCGCCCCGCCGAGTTGCAGCTGGCCCGCGCCCGGATGCTGGAGCGGACCGTGCGGCTGCTCCAGTCCTGCCGGGCCATCACCGAGACCGACAGCCCGGAGGCGCGCGAGAAACTCCAGGGCATGCCGCGCTCGCTGCGCTTCCCGAGCCCGCGGGCGGCCGAGGACTGGCTGCGCATCCGGCGGCCCGCGCTGCTGGCCGCGGCCCGGCTCGCGGTCGCCGACGGGGAGCTTGACACGCTGGCGAGGCGGCTGATGTCGCAGCTGGTCAGGACGATGGTCGCGCACTTCGGCACCCAGGCGGCCGCGCCCGACCTGTACGGCGTCCACGGCCTGGTCCTCGATGTGGCCGAGCGCCGCGAGCTGCCCAGGGAGAAGGCCGCCGCGCTGCTGAACCTCGGAGATCTGGACGCCCAGACCGGCCGGACCGCCCAGGCGCTGGTGCGCTACCGGGAGGCGCTGGACGCCGGGCGCAGCGCGAACGACCCGTACGCGACCGGCCGCGCGATGGAATCCGTAGGCGGCGCTCACCTGGAGCTGGGGGACTACGACCGGGCCGCCGACTGGTTCGGCCGGGCCCTGGCCCAGCGCCTCGCCCGGGACGAGCGCGCCGACGCCGCCCGGCTGTACGGCAGGATCGCCGCCGCCCAGACCTTCGCGGGCCGTTACGGGGAGGCCCAGCGGGGGTGGCGGGCCGCGGTCGCCGGGTACCGCAAGGACGGCGATGTGGCGTCCCAGGCACGGGCGTTGAGCGAGCTGGCCCGCGTCCAGGAGTACGCCGGGCGGCCCGAGGAGTCGCTGCACACCTGTCACGAGGCGCTGGAGTGGGCGCGTCGCGCCGAGGACGTGCGGCTTCAGGCCGCGCTCCAGTTGCGGCTCGCCGACACCCTCGAGCACCTCGGCGATCCGGCGTCCGCCGGACTGCACCGCACCGCGGCCGAACGGCTGCTCGGGGAGGACCCGGGCGACCCGGACCAGGCCGATGACACGGAACACCGTGCTAACGCCTACGAAATCCGCAGTACATCGACTAAAGATTGATGCTTTGGAAGGCTAGACAGCGGGAACACCTTCATTAAACTGGCTCTGCCGCACCTTCTCCCGCGGTGTACCCCGGTGTGCCATGCCCGCCTGGGTATGTGCTGTATGTCCCGCACCCCTGAGTCAAGGACCGTGATCGACGTGAAGGTCGGCATCCCCCGCGAGGTCAAGAACAACGAGTTCCGGGTGGCCATCACCCCCGCCGGTGTGCACGAGCTGGTGCGCCACGGTCACCAGGTCGTCATCGAGGGCGGCGCGGGACTCGGCTCCTCCATCACCGACGACGAGTACGTCTCGGCCGGCGCCCGGATACTGGCGACCGCCGACGAGGTGTGGGCCACCGCCGACCTGCTGCTCAAGGTCAAGGAGCCGATCGCCGAGGAGTACCACCGCCTCCGCAAGGACCAGACCCTCTTCACGTACCTGCACCTGGCCGCCTCCAAGGAGTGCACCGACGCGCTCATCGAGTCGGGCACCACCGCGATCGCCTACGAGACGGTCGAGCTGCCGGGCCGCGCGCTGCCGCTGCTCGCCCCGATGTCCGAGGTCGCGGGCCGGCTCGCCCCGCAGGTCGGCGCCTACCAGCTGATGCGCGCCAACGGCGGCCGGGGCGTGCTGCCCGGCGGCGTCCCGGGCGTGGCGGCCGGCAAGGCGGTCGTCATCGGCGGCGGTGTCTCCGGCTGGAACGCCGCCCAGATCGCGATCGGCATGGGCTTCCACGTCACGCTGCTCGACAAGGACCTGAACAAGCTCAAGGAAGCCGACAAGATCTTCGGCACCCGGATCCAGACCGTCGTCTCGAACGCCTTCGAGCTGGAGAAGGCGTGCCTGGAGGCCGACCTCGTGATCGGCGCGGTCCTCATCCCCGGCGCCAAGGCGCCGAAGCTGGTGACCAACGAGCTGGTCTCCCGGATGAAGCCCGGAAGTGTCCTTGTCGACATCGCGATCGACCAGGGCGGCTGCTTCGAGGACTCCCGTCCGACCACCCACGCCGAACCGACCTTCCCGGTCCACGGATCGGTCTTCTACTGCGTCGCCAACATGCCCGGCGCGGTGCCCCACACCTCCACCTACGCGCTCACCAACGCGACGCTGCCGTACATCGTGGAACTCGCCAACCGGGGCTGGGTGGCCGCGCTGCGCCGCGACGCCGCGCTCGCCAAGGGCCTCAACACCCATGACGGCAAGGTGGTTTACCGCGAGGTCGCCGAGGCGCACGGCCTGGAGCACGTCGAGCTGGAGACGCTTCTCGGCTGAGCCGTCGGGGCCGTCCGGCGGCTAAGTCACCGTTCGGTAAAAGGCGATACGTCAACACGGCCCGTCAACGTCGCACATCCGGCCGGACCTTGCCCACAAGGTCCGGCCGGATGTGTGTATGGTCACTTTGCGGCACTCGGCCAACTCGCCTCGAACGTAACCCTTTGGCCGATTCGTACACCGGGGAAACCTGCGGTGCGACGGCTGTACGCCCTTGACAGAGGGATGTTTCATTGCCGACACATCCTGCCGGGTCCGGCGGATTGTGTTGCTGCGGACGCCCGACACGCCATAGAGTCGCCAACCGTCGGCATGGTGCCACGCTGACCTGTCTAGAAGTTTCCTGGTCACCAAGGAGGTAAGACGACTTGTGAATGAGTCGACATTTTCTCCCGGAGGTGGTCAACCAGGAATGCCGGTACGGGACCAAGGTCCCGCGGGGTTCGAGGCTGTCGGCTCCGTCGCGGTGCGCACCTTCGCATCCCATCAGAGCCACCCGAGGACCGCGGTGACTCAGTCAGCACACCAGAGCATGGATGGCCATCACGTGAACGCCATGGCCGGCGACGGAAGTGGCGCGCCCCACAACCACTTCGCCGACTACGACGAACTGCCCGACGGGCACTTCTACGACCCAGACGCCGAATACGAGCCGGACCCGGAGTACGCGGCCACGCTCGCGCCCGACGCCGCCCGCCAGCGCCGTGAGCGCATCGGGCCGACGGGACGTCCGCTGCCGTACTTCCCGATCCCGGGCCCGCTGACCGACCACGGCCCCGCGAAGATCATCGCGATGTGCAACCAGAAGGGCGGCGTCGGCAAGACGACGTCGACCATCAACCTGGGTGCCGCGCTCGCGGAGTACGGCCGGCGCGTGCTGCTCGTCGACTTCGACCCCCAGGGCGCGCTGTCGGTGGGTCTCGGCGTCAACCCGATGGAGCTCGACCTCACCGTCTACAACCTGCTCATGGAGCGGGGCATGGCGGCCGACGAGGTGCTCCTGAAGACCGCGGTCCCCAACATGGACCTGCTGCCGAGCAACATCGACCTGTCCGCGGCCGAGGTCCAGCTGGTCTCCGAGGTCGCGCGCGAGTCCACGCTCCAGCGCGCCCTGAAGCCGCTGATGGCCGACTACGACTACATCGTGATCGACTGCCAGCCCTCGCTCGGCCTGCTCACGGTCAACGCCCTCACGGCCGCCCACAAGGTGATCGTGCCGCTGGAGTGCGAGTTCTTCGCGCTGCGCGGTGTGGCGCTGCTGACCGAGACCATCGAGAAGGTCCAGGAGCGGCTCAACCCGGAACTGGAGCTGGACGGCATCCTCGCCACGATGTACGACTCCCGCACGGTGCACAGCCGTGAGGTGCTCGCGCGCGTGGTCGAGGCGTTCGACGACCACGTGTACCACACGGTCATCGGCCGCACGGTCCGCTTCCCGGAGACCACGGTGGCCGGTGAGCCGATCACCACCTACGCCTCCAACTCCGTCGGCGCGGCCGCCTACCGTCAGCTCGCCAGGGAGGTGCTCGCCCGGTGTCACGCCGAGTGAGTCTGCCGGGAGCCGACGAACTCTTCCGTACGACAGGGGGAACGGCGCTCCAGCCGTCGGCCCCGCGGCGCGGCCCCGGCGGTGACGCCCGGGTACCGGGTCCGGCGGGGGAGAGCGACGGCATCGCGGCCACCGAGGACGCGCCGCACGCGGTGCCCGCCCAGGGCGGCGACGGCGGCGGCGCGGAGCACGTGGCCACGGAGCCCGGTCCCGCCGACGCGGGCGAGTCCCGCAGCCGGACGGCGCCCGGGACGGTCGACGACCGCTCCGGCAGGCGCCAGGGCGCGCAGGAAGGTTCTGCCTCCGCCGACGCCGGGCCCCGCAAGCGCGGCGGCCGTCCGCCGGCCCGCAGGCCAAGCGGACGGGAGCGGCACGACGAGAAGATCACCGTGTACGTGTCCGCCGAGGAACTGATGGATCTGGAGCACGCCCGTCTGGTGCTCCGCGGTGAGCACGGGCTCGCCGTCGACCGGGGCCGGATCGTCCGGGAGGCGGTCGCCGTCGTCCTGGCCGACCTGGAGTCCCGCGGGGACGCGAGCATTCTGGTACGCCGGTTGCGCGGGCGGTAGGCGTAGCCTGCGAGGGCCATGACCTCGAACGACCCACCCGCCCCAGGACCCGGCGCGCCCGCCGGGCGACGGCGTGCGCTGGGCAGGGGACCGGGAGCGGACACCCGCCCCGCCGAGGCACCGCCCGCGGCACCCGAGAGCGTCGAGGCGGCGACCGGGACCGCCGAGGAGGCATCCGGGAGCGCCGGGACCGCGGAGCCGTCGCCGGGGAGCGCCGAGCCGACGCCGGGGACCGTCGAGGCGGCGCCCGAGAGCGTCCAGGCGGCCCCTGCCGTCGTCGAGCCGGAGACCGTCGAGCCCCGGACCGCCGAGCCGGCGCGCGGAACCGTTCGGGCGGCGCGGGTCACCGAGGCGCCCGCCCCCGCGGATCCCCCGGCGCCGTCCGGGGGCGGCGGTGACGATGACGACGGCGGCGGTGTCTTCACGGTCCGGCTCGCCAACTTCGAGGGGCCGTTCGATCTGCTCCTCCAGTTGATCTCCCGCCACAAGATGGACGTCACCGAGGTCGCCCTGTCCCGGGTCACCGACGAGTTCATGGCGCACATCCGGGCCATGGGCCCTGACTGGGACCTGGACGAGACCACCGAGTTCCTGGTCGTCGCCGCCACCCTCCTCGATCTGAAGGCGGCCAGGCTGCTGCCCGCCGCCGAGGTGGAGGACGAGGCCGACCTCGCGCTCCTGGAGGCCCGTGACCTGCTGTTCGCGCGGCTGCTCCAGTACCGCGCCTACAAGCAGATCGCCGACATCCTCGACCGGCGCCTCGACGACGAGGCCCGCCGCTACCCCCGTACCGTCGGGCTCGAACCGCACCACGCGGAGCTGCTGCCCGAGGTCGTCATCAGCATCGGCGCCGAGGGCTTCGCGCGGCTCGCCGTCAAGGCGATGCAGCCGCGGCCCAGGCCGCAGGTGTACGTCGACCACATCCACGCGCCGCTGGTCAGCGTGCGGGAACAGGCCGGGATCGTGGTCGCGCGCCTGAAGGAGCTGGGCGAGGCCAGCTTCCGGGCCCTGGTCGAGGACACCGACGACACCCTCACCGTCGTCGCCCGCTTCCTGGCGCTCCTGGAGCTGTACCGGGAGAAGGCCGTCGCGCTCGACCAGGAGACGGCCCTCGGCGACCTGCTGGTGCGCTGGACCGGCGGGGAGGGCGCGGACCAGCCGCGGGTGACCGACGAATTCGACCGGGCGCCCGAGCCACCGAAGGAGGACAAGGCGTGAGCACCACCGAGAACACCGGGTCCGCCGTCGCCCACCTCGACCTCGCGCCCGCGCTCGAAGCGGTCCTCATGGTCGTGGACGAACCCGCCACCGAGGACCATCTCGCGAAGATCCTCCAGCGGCCCCGCGGGCAGGTGGCGGCCGCGCTGCGCGCGCTGGCCGACGAGTACACCGCGCAGGGCCGGGGCTTCGAGCTGCGGCTGGTCGCGGGCGGCTGGCGGTTCTACAGCCGTCCCGCCTACGCGGCGGCCGTCGAGGGCTTCGTCCTCGACGGCCAGCAGGCCCGGCTCACCCAGGCCGCGCTGGAGACGCTCGCGGTCGTCGCCTACCGGCAGCCGGTGAGCCGCGGCCGGGTCTCCGCGGTCCGCGGAGTCAACTGCGACGGGGTCATGCGCACCCTCCTGCAACGCGGTCTGGTCCAGGAGGCGGGCGCGGAACCCGAAACAGGTGCGATCCTGTACACGACGACGAACTACTTCCTGGAGCGGATGGGCCTGCGCGGCCTTGACGAGCTCCCGGAACTCGCGCCCTTCCTCCCGGAGGCGGAGGCGATCGAGGCCGACACACTGGAAGGGGTCCCGTCGTTCGATCCGGACGCTCCGGATTCCGAGGACGCAGACGACAAGACGGAACTTTGATGCGAAGCAGCAGCGGCAGGAACAGCAGCGGAAACAACGGCGGGAGCCGTGGTGGCAACAGCGGCGGCCGCGGCGGGAGCGGCGGTGCCCGTGGCGGCAACCGCGGCACCGGCAACAACCGGGACGACAAGCCGGCCGGCAGGCCGAGCAAGCCCCGCCCCGAGGAGCGCCGCTACGACGTGGGCCCCGGCGCGTCCCACGAGGGCCCGAAGTCGGGGCGCGGCGCGTCCGCGCGCGGCGGCGCCAAGGGCGGACCCAAGCAGGGCCAGGGCACCGGGCGCGGCCGATGGGCCCCGGCGACCTCGCGCGAGTACGACGCGCGGGCCGAGGAGCGCAACCGGGAGCGGTACGCGGGCAAGAAGGACGTCAAGCCGCCCAAGACCTTCCCGGGCGCCGAGCAGGAGGGCGAGCGGCTCCAGAAGGTGCTGGCGCGCGCGGGCTACGGCTCCCGGCGCTCCTGCGAGGAGCTGATCGAGCAGGCCAGGGTCGAGGTCAACGGCGAGATCGTCCTCGAACAGGGCAAGCGGGTCGACCCGGAGCGGGACGAGGTGAAGGTCGACGGTCTGACCGTGGCCACGCAGTCGTACCAGTTCTTCTCGCTGAACAAGCCGGCCGGTGTCGTCTCCACGATGGAGGACCCCGAGGGCCGGCAGTGCCTGGGCGACTACGTCACCAACCGGGAGACCCGCCTCTTCCACGTGGGGCGGCTCGACACCGAGACCGAGGGTGTCATCCTGCTCACCAACCACGGTGAGCTGGCCCACCGGCTGACCCACCCCAGGTACGGGGTGAAGAAGACGTACCTCGCGGCGATCGTCGGCCCGATCCCGCGCGACCTGGGCAAGCAGCTCAAGGACGGCATCCAGCTCGAGGACGGGTACGCGCGCGCCGACCACTTCCGGGTCGTCGAGCAGACCGGCAAGAACTACCTCGTCGAGGTGACGCTGCACGAGGGCCGCAAGCACATCGTGCGGCGGATGCTCGCCGAGGCGGGCTTCCCGGTGGAGCGGCTGGTGCGCACCTCCTTCGGTCCGATCACGCTGGGCGACCAGAAGTCGGGCTGGCTGCGGCGGCTGTCCAACACCGAGGTCGGCATGCTGATGCAGGAAGTCGAGCTGTAGCCCCTCGCCCCGCGCGGGTGTCGGCCGGTTCCGGAGTTCTCCGGGGCCGGCCGATGTGTTTTCCCCCTTGCCCCCGACCGGTCGATCTCCTTATAGTCGGACCAAGTTAATGGTCGCCTTGACTCTTAAGTTGGGGCGGGAGACGGGGGAGAGTGCATGGTGTACGACAACGCAGCCAACACAGACAACGCAGACGGTGCGGACGGTGCGGACGGTGCGGGCAGTGCGGGCCGTGACCGAGGCGATGAAGGTGCCGCGTACGACAAGTACGCCTACGAGCCCTTCGCCGTCACCGCCGACCTCGCCGTCCTGACCGTCCGCGACGGCGACCTGCGGGTCCTGCTCGTCGAACGCGGACAGGAGCCCTACGCGGGCCGCTGGGCGCTGCCGGGCGGCTTCGTGGAACCCCACGAGTCCGCCGAGACGGCCGCCAGGCGCGAGCTGGCCGAGGAGACCGGCCTCGACGACGTCACCGGGCTCCACCTGGAGCAGCTGCGGACCTACAGCGAGCCCGACCGGGACCCCCGGATGCGCGTCGTCTCCGTCGCCTTCGCGGCCCTGCTGCCCGACGCCCCCGAACCGCGGGCCGGCAGCGACGCGGCCCGCGCCGCCTGGCTGCCCCACCGCCCCAGGCCCGCCCTCGCCTTCGACCACGAACGCATCCTGGCCGACGCGCACGAACGCGTCGGCGCCAAGCTGGAGTACACCGGCCTCGCCACCGCCTTCTGCCCGCCCGAGTTCACCCTCGGCGAGCTGCGCCACGTCTACGAGGCGGTCTGGGACACCTCACTCGACGGGCCCAACTTCCGCCGCAAGGTGCTCGCCACCCCCGGCTTCGTCGAACCGGTGCCCGGCGCCGCGCGGCTGACCAGGGGCCGCGGCAAACCGGCCGCGCTCTACCGCGCCGGCCCCGCCGCCACCCTCCACCCGCCGCTGCTGCGGCCGTCCACGGAAGGACGCCCCGCATGACCACCACCGTCCACAAGCGCGCCGCCACCGGCTCCCTGCTCGGGCTCGCCCTCGGGGACGCGCTCGGCTTCCCCACCGAGTTCAACGACGTGCCGTCGATCCTCGCCAAGTGCGGCCCCTGGCGGGAGATGGAGCTGCCCCGGCGGGCCTTCGTCTCCGACGACACCCAGATGACGCTGGCCGTGGCGGACGCCCTGCGCACCGCCATGGACCGCGGGGTGCTCGCGCCCGAGAGCCTGGAAGGGCCGCTGCGGCAGGAGTTCGGCGCCTGGTACCGCTCGCCCGAGAACAACCGCGCGCCCGGCCGGACCTGCCTCACCGCCTGCGGTCTGCTGGAGGACGGCAACCGCCGCTGGCAGGACGCCAGTCAGATCGGCTCCAAGGGCTGCGGCGCCAACATGCGGGTCGCGCCCGTCGGACTCGCCCCCGGTCTCAGCGACGAACAGCGCGCCGGCGCGGCCCAGTTGCAGTCCGCCCTCACCCACGGGCACCCCACCGCGCTCGCCGCCTCCGACCTCACCGCCCGCGCCGTGCACCTGCTCGCGCAGGGCGTCCAACCAGCCGACCTGACAGCCGAGTTGAGGGCGTACGCGGTCGCCCACCGCACCCGCTACCGGCACGACTGGCTCGGCGACCTGTGGACCCGCGGCCAGGACCCGAGCCCCGAGCGGTTCGCCGCCCGCGGCTGGGACGAGTGCCTCGCGATCCTCGACCGGCTCCAGGAAGCGGTCACCGACGTCTCCCCCGAGACCGACCCCTGCCTGGCCACCGGAGCCGGCTGGATCGCCGAAGAGGCCCTGGCGACCGGCCTGTTGTGCTTCCTCTGGTTCCCCGGAGACCCCCTCACCGCGCTGCGCCGCGCCGCCTGCACCTCGGGCGACTCCGACTCCATCGCCTGCCTCACCGGCGCCTTCGCGGGCGCCCACCTCGGCGACGGCGCCTGGCCGACCCCGTGGACCGAACGGATCGAGCACGGAAGCGAGTTGACGGCACTGGGCGCGCTCTGGGACGACAGGCCCTAGCAGCCGCCCGGCCCCTCCCCGGCGAGGGCGCGCAGCGCCGACGCGCGGCGGGCGCGGATCAGGAAGTCCTCCACCCGGGGGCGGTCCGCCTCCGCCGGGAGCGGGGTGCGGCGCACGGCGTCGTCGGTCTCCGCCGACAGCCGGTCCATCCGCGCCCGCACCCGGTCCCAGGGCACCTCGCCCCGCTTCACGGCGAGCAGCGGCTCGCGCTCCGCGCCGACGTCCACGGTCAGCGTGCCGGTGCGCAGCAGATCGCGGGCGCTCGTCAGCAGCCGCAGCAGATGCATCGCGTGCTTCCAGCGCGGGGCGCCGTGCACCCGCAGGTCGGCCTCCAGCTTCCGGCGCTGGCCGAGCGCGTAGCCCGTGAACGACCTGTGGACCTCGCGGGAGAGGAACGCCCCGCGCAGCGCGAGGAGTTCACGCCCGGTGTCGTCGACGTGCTCGACCAGCGGGGAGTGCAGGAACTCCAGGACGTTCGGGTTCGCGCGCAGCGCCAGCGCGCACAGCCGCTCCAGCTCCCAGCTGAACCGCTCCTCGCCCGGCCCCTCGACATGCGCCGGCGGCTTCTCGAACCGCCAGAACAGGGGAGTGGGGGCGAGGAACACGCCCCGCCGGTCGATGTCGCTGTCCGGGGTCGCGAGACCGAAGGCCCGCGACCCCATGACGCAGGCGTAGACGGTGTGGTCGCGGACCAGGGTCTCGGGCGTCGGGGGCGGGACCGGGTCGGCCGCCGGGTCGGGGCGCATGGACGGGACGGTACGCGGACCCTCACGTCAGGCGAATCGAATTTCCGCGCACCTCGAACTTCTCCGCGGGCAGCGGCCTCGTCGCCGGACCGTGCGCCACCGAGCCGTCCGCGATGTGGAACTTGGAGCCGTGGCACGGGCAGTCGATGGTGCCGTTCGCGACCTTGGCCACCGTGCAGCCCTGGTGGGTGCAGATCGCCGAGAAGCACTTGAACTCGTCCTTCTTCGGCTGGGTCACCACGACCTTCTGGTTGTTGAAGATCGTGCCGCCGCCGACCGGGATGTCGGCCGTCGTCGCCAGCTCCTTGCCGCCGGAGCCGGCGGACTGCGACGCGGCACCGCTGCCGCCGCCGCTCTCGGAACCGCAGCCCGCGGCGAGCGCCACCGCGCCGGTCGTGAGAAGGATCGTGCGCCGGGTCGAGGCGTGGGTCATGTCGTCACTCCGTACGTGCGGAAGGAACAGGGAGGGCGGCGAAGCCAGGGCAGAGGGGCCGGCGCCTTCGGCGGGACCGGGGAAGGGACCGGAAGGCCGAGGCGGGCGCTCCGGGCGGAGCAGCAGCATCTTGGCACCCGAACCACCCGGGACATGGGAAATCGGGAGGGAAACGGTGGAGAGCGGAGAAAAGGTGCCCTCCGGGCGGCGGAGCCCCGGCGTCCGCGGGCCGTCTCAGGAGGCGGGCGCCACGATGCCGTTCCGCGCGGGCTGGCTAGGCTGGACGAGCAGAGACCCATGCAGCGGAACGACGAGGAGCAGCACCGTGGCGGTACGAGCGGTCCGGGGGGCCGTCCAGCTCGAACGGGACGAGGCCGGACACATGGAGGAGCAGGTCGGAGCCCTGCTCACCGCCGTTCTCGAACGGAACGCCCTGACCCCCGACGACCTGATCAGCGTCTGGTTCACGGCCACCCCCGACCTGCACTGCGACTTCCCCGCGGCCGCCGCGCGCAAGCTGGGCATCGTGGACGTCCCGCTGATCTGCGCCCAGGAACTCGACATCGAGGGCGCCATGCCGCGCGTCGTGCGGATCCTCGCGCACATCGAGTCCGACCGCAGCCGCGCCGAGATCGCGCACGTCTACCTCGGTGCCGCGGGCGCCCTGCGCAGGGACATCGCCCAGTGAGGACCGCGCTCGTCATCGGCACCGGCCTCATCGGCACCTCCGCCGCGCTGTCGCTGGCCCGGCGGGGCGTCACCGTGCACCTCGCCGACCACGACCCGGAACAGGCCCGCACGGCGGCCGCGCTCGGCGCGGGCACCGACGAGCCGCCCACCGCGCCGGTCGACCTCGCCGTCATCGCCGCCCCGCCCGCCCATGTGGCCGCCGTCCTCGCCGACGCCATGCGGCGCGGCCTGGCCCGCGGCTACCTCGACGTGGCCAGCGTCAAGGGCGGACCCCGCCGCGAGCTGGAGGCGCTCGGCCTCGACCTGTCCCGCTACATCGGCACCCACCCGATGTCCGGCCGGGAGAAGTCCGGGCCGCTGGCCGCGACCGCCGACCTCTTCGAGGGCCGCCCCTGGGTCCTCACCCCCACCAGGGACACCGACACCGAGGTCCTCAACCTCGCCCTCGAACTGGTCTCGCACTGCCGGGCCCTGCCGGTCGTCATGGACGCCGACGCCCACGACCGCGCCGTCGCCCTCGTCTCGCACATGCCCCACCTGGTCTCCAGCATGGTCGCGGCCCGCCTGGAGCACGCCGAGGAGGCCGCCGTGCGGCTGTGCGGGCAGGGCGTGCGGGACGTGACCCGGATCGCCGCCTCCGACCCCGGGATGTGGATCGACATCCTCTCCGCGAACCCCGGCCCGGTCGCCGACCTCCTCGCCGACGTCGCCACCGACCTCGACGAGACCGTCCGCGCCCTGCGCTCCCTCCAGTCCGCCGACGAGGACAAGCGGCGCGCGGGCGGCGCCGGGATCGCCGACGTCCTGCGGCGCGGCAACGCCGGCCAGGTCAGGGTCCCGGGCAAGCACGGCTCCGCGCCCCGCGCCTACGAGGTCGTGGCCGTCCTCATCGACGACCAGCCGGGCCAGCTCGCCCGCATCTTCGCCGACGCCGGTCGCGCCGGGGTCAACATCGAGGACGTGCGCATCGAGCACGCCACCGGGCAGCAGGCGGGTCTGGTGCAGCTGATGGTGGAGCCGCACGCGGCGCCGGTCCTCACGGCGTCGCTGCGCGAGCGCGGCTGGGCCATCAGGCAGTGAGGGGCCAGGCCGCCCGGCCGTGAGCGGACGGGCCCGAGCAGGCACGGGCCGCCGGGCCCGTCCGGCCGTGAAACGCCCTCCGGGGAGCCAGTAACCTTGTACGGGGCACGATCGCGCCCCACCCACTCCCACCACACCGCACCAGGAAGGTGTCCCCCCGTGGAAAACGGCGCCGCCCAGCCCGTGATTGTCGCCATCGACGGCCCCGCCGGCACCGGTAAGTCGAGCACGTCGAAGGCCGTCGCCACGCAGCTCGGCCTGAGCTACCTGGACACCGGCGCCCAGTACCGTGCCATCACCTGGTGGATGGTGACCAACGCGATCGACGTCGACGACCCGTCCGCGATCGCCGCCGTGGCGGGCAAGCCGGAGATCGTCTCCGGCACCGACCCGGCCAATCCGACCATCACGGTCGACGGCGTCGACGTCTCCGCCCCGATCCGCACCCAGGAGGTCTCCTCCCGGGTCAGCGCGGTCAGCGCGGTGCCCGAGGTGCGGGCCAGGATCACCGAGTTGCAGCGCGCCGTGGCGGCCGGCGCCGAGGGCGGCATCGTCGTCGAGGGCCGGGACATCGGCACGACCGTGCTGCCCGACGCCGACCTGAAGATCTTCCTCACCGCCTCGGCCGAGGCCCGCGCCGCCCGCCGCAACGGCGAGCTGAAGGGCGCCGACGTCAACGCCACCCGCGAGGCCCTCATCAAGCGGGACGCCGCCGACTCCAGCCGCAAGACCTCGCCGCTCGCCAAGGCGGACGACGCGGTCGAGGTCGACACCACCGAGCTGACCCTCACGCAGGTCATCGAGTGCGTCGTGACCCTCGTCGAGGAGAAGCGGGCGGGGAAGTGACACAGTCTTCCGAGCGGGGCGCCGAGATCGGCAGGCGCATCGGGGTCGGCCTGATGTACGGGCTGTGGAAGCCGCGCGTCCTGGGCGCCTGGAAGGTGCCCGCGACCGGCCCGGTGATCTTCGCCGTCAACCACGCGCACAACATCGACGGCCCCATGGTCATGGGCGTGGCCCCCAGGCCGACGCACTTCCTCATCAAGAAGGAGGCCTTCATCGGCCCGCTCGACCCGTTCCTGACGGGCATCGGGCAGCTGAAGGTCGACCGGGACACCACCGACCGGGGCGCGATCACCCGGGCGCTCGACGTGCTGAAGGCCGGCGGCGTCCTCGGCATCTTCCCCGAGGGCACCCGCGGCGAGGGCGACTTCGCCTCGTTGCGCGCCGGGCTCGCCTACTTCGCGGTGCGCGGCGGCGCCCAGGTCGTCCCGGTCGCGGTGCTCGGCTCCACCGACCGGCGCAGCCGACTGGTCAAGGCGGTGCCGCCGCTGCGGTCCCGCGTCGACGTCGTCTTCGGCGACCCCTTCGAGGCGGGCGACGGCTCGGGCCGCCGCACCCGCAAGGCCCTGGACGAGGCCACCGAACGCATCCAGAAGCAGCTCACCGCCCACCTGGAAAACGCCAGGCGACTGACCGGTCGCTAGGCGACACTGAGTAGTGGACCGGCCCGGCGACACCGGGACGGCCCACCGATCACCACGATGAACGAGGTACGGACTTCATGAACGACCACATCCACTCCGAGGGCTCGGGCGAGGAGCACGACCACGGAGCGCTTGGCGACGCCGAGTACGCAGCGTTCATGGAGCTGGCCGCGGAAGAGGGCTTCGACAGCGAGGACGTCGAGGGCGCCATCGAGGCCGCGGGCCACGGACCGCTGCCGGTGCTCGCCGTCGTCGGCCGGCCGAACGTCGGCAAGTCGACCCTGGTGAACCGGATCATCGGCCGCCGCGAGGCCGTCGTCGAGGACAAGCCCGGAGTCACCAGGGACCGCGTCACCTACGAGGCCGAGTGGGCGGGCCGCCGCTTCAAGGTCGTCGACACCGGCGGCTGGGAGCAGGACGTCCTCGGCATCGACGCGTCCGTGGCCGCGCAGGCCGAGTACGCCATCGAGGCCGCCGACGCCGTCGTCTTCGTGGTGGACGCCAAGGTCGGCGCGACCGACACCGACGAGGCGGTCGTCCGGCTGCTGCGCAAGGCCGGCAAGCCGGTCGTGCTGGCCGCCAACAAGGTCGACGGCCCCAGCGGCGAGGCCGACGCCTCCTACCTGTGGGCGCTCGGCCTCGGCGAGCCGCACCCCGTCTCCGCCCTGCACGGCCGGGGCACGGGCGACATGCTGGACGCCGTCCTCGAGGCGCTGCCCGAGGCGCCGGAGCAGACCTTCGGCACCGCTGTCGGCGGCCCGCGCCGGATCGCCCTGATCGGCCGCCCGAACGTCGGCAAGTCCTCGCTGCTGAACAAGGTGGCGGGCGAGGAGCGCGTCGTCGTCAACGAGCAGGCGGGCACCACCCGCGACCCCGTCGACGAGCTGATCGAACTCGGCGGTGTCACCTGGAAGTTCGTCGACACGGCCGGCATCCGCAAGCGGGTCCACCTCCAGCAGGGCGCCGACTACTACGCCTCGCTGCGCACCGCGGCCGCCGTCGAGAAGGCGGAGGTCGCGGTCATCCTGATCGACGCCACCGAGTCGATCTCGGTGCAGGACCAGCGGATCGTCACCATGGCCGTCGAGGCGGGCCGCGCGCTGGTCATCGCCTACAACAAGTGGGACAACCTCGACGAGGAGCGCCGCTACTACCTGGAGCGCGAGATCGAGACCGAGTTCGCGCAGGTCGCGTGGGCGCCCCGGGTCAACGTCTCGGCGCGCACCGGGCGGCACATGGAGAAGCTGGTCCCGGCGGTCGAGGCGGCCCTCGCGGGCTGGGAGACGCGGGTGCCGACCGGCAGGCTGAACGCCTTCCTCGGTGAGCTGGTCGCCGCCCACCCGCACCCGATCCGCGGCGGCAAGCAGCCCCGCATCCTCTTCGGCACCCAGGCGGGCACCAAGCCGCCCCGGTTCGTGCTGTTCGCCTCCGGGTTCATCGAGGCGGGCTACCGGCGCTTCATCGAGCGCAGGCTGCGCGAGGAGTTCGGCTTCGAGGGCACCCCGATCCACATCTCGGTGCGGGTGCGCGAGAAGCGCGGCAAGAAGAAGTAACCCCGAACGGCCCGAAGGGCGGCCCCGGTCGAGTACCGGGGCCGCCCTTCGGTGTACCGCCGCTCAGATGCCGCGTCCGCCGGGCGGCAGTGCGGCCGGTACGTGCTGCATGCCGCCCCCCTGCTGCCCGATCTGGCCCACCCGCTGCCACTGCGACTGCTGCCGCGCGCTGTACGCGCCCGCGCTGTAGGCGCTGTAGGAGCTGCTGAACGAACCGGGACGGTGCCCGGAGTTCTGGGAGTGCACGCCCGCGCCGTAGGGAATGTTCCCGAAGGCGGTGAAACCCAGCTCCTCCTCACCGCTGCGGTCGCCCGGCAGGGTGCGGAAGGATTTGACGTACTCGGCGTAGAGCGCGTCGTAGATCGGTGTGGCCGAGGAGCCGCCGTGGAGATCGTGGGCCGAGCGCGCCGGAGGGATCTCCCTGCCGTGACGCAGCGGCGACAGCGGAGGGACCGGCTGGTAGGCCTGGCGGAGCGGAACGTCGTAGGAGTGCACGTTGTGCAAACGACCCGGCCCCTGAAGGGATGCGGTCGGGGAGCGCCTCTTCAGGGGCGTGCGGGTGTGCGGACGGCGGCTCAGACGCCCGCGAGCGGCATCGCGGCGGCGACCAGCCTGCCGTTGGCGGCGGCCTTGTCGAGCGCGTCCCGCAGCAGGTCCTCGCGGGGCTGACGGCCGATGGAGCCGACCGGCGCCGCGAACATCAGCACCTGCTGGTGCTTGTTGGCGGCCGCCCGCCAGCTCTCGGTGACCTGGAGCGGCTGGTGCGCCTGCCACCAGGCCACCGGCTGGCCGCCGCTCGGGCCCGGCTGGAGCACCGCGTGCAGCTGTCCCACCGCGAGCAGCACCGACCAGCCGTGCAGCACCGCGGGCGGGGCGTCGATCGCGGAGAGCGGCGTGAAGCCCTGCTCGACGAGGAGCGGCAGGAACTCGTCGCCATTGACGCCGTCGGTGCCGGGGCGGGCGATCGGCGCGGTCGGCTCGACGACGAGGGCGGGGTGCAACTCCCCGGCGATCAGCACGAGTCCGCTGGTCACCCCGAGCACGGCCTGCTCGGGGACGACCTTCGAGGGGCCGAGGTCCACGGAGTCCCCGGAGATGGAGCGCACGGCCCCCTGGAGCTGGTCCTCGGTGACCTGCACGACCTGGGAGGGCAGGCAGGTGGCGTGGGCGAAGGCGAGGACGGCGGTCTCGTCGCCGATGAACAGGACGGTGCTGGTGCGCTCCTGTTCGGAGTCGCCCGGGGTGCGGCAGGACGTGCAGTCGTAGCTGCCGGGGGTGTTCTCTCCGGCGAGCAGCCGGTCGGCCTCTTCGTCGCCGATCTCGGCACGTACCTCGTCGCTGACGTCGAGCATGCGCGGCACGGGTGGCTCCCTCGGGAAGTGGTGCGGGGCGGGGCCGGGCGGCTCCCGGCCCGTGAACCGGGTGGGCCCCGGGCTCATGAAGAGGACAACGGGTGATCTGTGGTGGTGGTCACGCCCCAGGGCGAACGTGATCGGTCGGTCCGCCGCAGACGGTCACGATCGGTCCAGAATCGGTCACTCATCGTCAAAGGGGCCGAACCGCAAGGGAGTTGGAGGAGTGATGTGAGTCACAGTCAGCTCCGCCTACTGGTCGCAATATCGGGATATCCCGTGATGAAGTGGGTGTCCAGAAATCGATGATACCGGCGGTAACCCTGAACTGGCCTGGCCCTAAGGCCCGTTGGTTGTCCTCGGCCCGCCCCGCTCCTTAGATTCCTCCGCCGTGTGCAACGAGCACCGCTCGGGAACGTCCGCCGACCGCACCAAGCGAGCAGTACCCGTGATCGACAGCACCACCACCGTCGGCGGACGGGGCGGAGCGCGGCGAACGGCCCCTGTGCCGTCGGCCCGCCCCGCCTTGGGGGAACCCGGGCGCATGGAGAGGGAACTACATGTCCGAATGTGCCGACACCACTCGCGGCAACGTCCGTAAGACGCGCACGACGGCGGTCCTCACCGGGGCGGCCCTGCTCGCCCCGCTCGGACTGCTGGCCGCGACCGGCAACGCCGCAGCCGCGGACGGCGGAGTGTGGGACCGCATCGCGCAGTGCGAGAGCGGCGGCAACTGGCACATCAACACCCGCAACGGCTACTTCGGCGGGCTTCAGTTCTCCGCCGGCACCTGGCGTGCCTACGGCGGCGCGGCCTACGCGGCGACCGCCGACGGGGCCACCAGGGAGCAGCAGATCGCCGTCGCCACCAAGGTCCAGGGCGCGCAGGGCTGGGGCGCCTGGCCGGTCTGCTCGGTCCGGGCCGGAGCGACGGGCGGCGCGCCGGCCGCGTCCGCGCCGAGCGGCGCCACGGGCTCCGGCGGCGGCTCGACGGCGAGGTCGGCGCCGGAGTCCACCGCGGCGAGGACCCCGCAGGCCCCCGGCACCCCGCACACCTCGAAGCCGTCGAAGGCGCCGCAACGCCCGGCGGCCGGTACGGCACGCGGCGCCTCCCGGGGCGACTACACCGTCCGCGAGGGCGACACGCTGAGCGTGATCGCCGAGCGCAACGGCACCACCTGGCAGCGGCTCTACTCCGCCAACCAGGCCGTCATCGGCGGCGACCCGGACCTGATCGTGCCCGGACAGCAGCTCGATCTGTGAGCCGGCCCGGTCCCGGGTGACGGCCCGGGACCGGCCCGCTCCCACGGACCCGGGGCCGGGTCATCGAAGCGGCGCCGTCCGGTCCCGGGCAGGGGCCCCGTCCGGTCCTCCGACCGGGTGGGGCCCTTCGGCTCCCCGGACGCGCCACGGCGGCCCCGCCCCGCGCCCTGCCTAGCGTGGCCCGATGCCCCGCACCCCGATCGTCCTCGCCGCCGCCCTGACCGCAGCGGTCCTGCCCGCCGTGCTGCTGCCCGGCGCCGCGCACGGAGCGCCGCCGCCGGCGGGACCGCCGCCCGTCCTGGCGCCCCGGGACTGCGCCGCCGACCAGTGGCCCTGGGGCTGCCTCGCCGACTGCGAGAGCGGTGGGCGCTGGGACGCCGACACCGGCAACGGCTTCTACGGCGGGCTCCAGTTCCGCCAGGCCACCTGGGAGGAGTTCGGCGGCCCGCGGTACGCGCCGCGCGCCGATCTCGCCACCCGCGACCAGCAGATCGCCGTCGCCCAGGAGGTGCTGGCCGTCCAGGGCTGGGAGGCCTGGCCCGCCTGCGCCAGGAAGTACCGGCTCAGCGGCCGCATGCACACGGTGAGACCGGGCGACACCCTCACCTCGATCGCCCGCAGGTACGGGGTCCGCGGCGGCTGGCGCGCCCTGTACGAGGCCAACAAGGACATGGTCGGCGGCAGTCCGGACCGCCTCAACCCGGGCACCCTGCTCCGCATCCCGCAGGACGCGCCCCGCGCCGACACCCCGGGCCGGGTCCCGGCCGTCTCGGAACCGCCACCGCCACCGCCATCGCCGCCGCCACCGCCATCGCCGCCGCCGCTGCCATCGCCGCCGCCGCCCTCGCCGACCGCCGCCGCCGCCGCGCCGACCGCCGCCGCCACTGTCGCCGTCCGGCCGTCCGCGCGCCGGACGGTGGGCTCCGCGCGTGCGGGGGTCCTGTGAGGGAAACGTGTATTTCCTACGCGCCGTCAGCGGTCCAGGGCCCGCGCGGAAACGGCCGGTAATAGGTATTTCCAGGCCCTTGTACGGTCGTTCCGCGGCCCTTCCCCGGACGCCTCACCGGCGTATTCCGGCCGGTCTGCGGCAGGCCCGCGCGTCGCTATTCATAGGGTTCTGACAGCGCGCGGAAATTATGTCCAGGCGGCCCGGAATGGCGTAGTGAGCACGGCCTGAACCGCTCGATCGTGTGAGGGAGTTCGGCCGAAACGCGTGTCGTGATCCTGTGACAGAAGCGTGACCGTGAGGGGACGGGTGACCCTGGGCGACGGCCCCGGCTTCCCCGCCCGCCCGGCACGGCCTAGCGTGGCCGCATGGCACCGATCCCCACTCCGCAGCCGGAGCCCCAGGACAGTCCGGAAGGCTACGTCGGCCTCGACGCGCCCGACGCCGAGCGGCGCGCGCGGGCGCGCGGCTGGTCGACGGTGCGCTCCCTGCCCCCGGGGGCGATCGTCACGATGGAGTACCGGGCCGGGCGGCTGAACTTCGAGGTGAGGGACGGGCGGGTGGCGCGGGCCTGGAAGGGCTGAGCGCGCACCGACCGCCGCGGGACGACCGTCGGCGGCGGGTTCCGCGCACCGGCCGGGCCCGCCTCGGTCCATGGCGAAGGCCCCGGTTCCGTGGTGGAACCGGGGCCTTCGCCGTACCGGACCGGGATGTGCGTACCGGGCCCGCCGCTCGGGGGCGCCCGTCAGCCGCCGGTCAGCGGGCGGGCCGCCGACGTCGACGCGCCGCGCGGCACCCGGTCGGCGTGCGGTGGTCTGCGGCTGCCGACCGGGGTGACCGGGGTGCGTTCGGCGCGGGTGGAGTGCGGTCCGGGCGCCAGGTGGTACGCGGGCGCCCGCGCGGCCCGGCCGGTGCCGCTGACCGTCTCGCGGGCCGCCGCCTCGTCGTGGGCGGGGGTGGTCCTCGGCTTGATCATCACCGGCGCCCCCACGGGAGCGGACGGCGCGGCAGGGGCCGGCACGAAGGCGCCGTGCCGCTCCCGCCAGCGGTCGCGCAGATCGAAGACGGCGACCTCGGCGCGGGCGATCAGCGGCTCGCACCAGGGCAGGGCCAGCAGGATCAGCAGCCCGGCGGCCCAGCCGAGCAGCACGTCGCTCAGCCAGTGCGTACCGAGGTAGACGGTCGCCAGGCCGACGCCGAGCGAGGTCACCGCGGAGAGCGCGGACAGCCAGCGGCGGGCTCTCGGGGTGGAGGCCAGATAGGCCAGGATGCCCCAGGTCACCACGGCGTTCGCGGTGTGGCCGCTGGGAAATATATCGCCGCCGAGACCCATCTCGTTCGAGCCGATGGTGGTCGCGTAGTGCGGGCCGAGACGGCCCATGCCGATCTTCGCGGCGCCGACGGTGATGTTCAGCAGCAGCAGCGAGACACCCAGCGTGAGCAGCGGCCGCAGCGTGTGCTGCCGCCAGGAGCGCCAGCCGAGCCAGGCCGCGACCATCACCGCCGTCGGGCCGCGCTGGCCGAGGACCACGTAGTAGTCGACGAACCAGTGGATGCCCGCCCACTGCTGGTACGGCCGGAAGAACATGACCTGCCAGTCGAAGCGGACCAGCCACGAGGTGATCACCACGGCCCACACGATCGCCAGGTAGAAGGCCAGGGTTCCGGCGAACAGCGCCACCCGGTGCCGACTCATTCTGGGCACGTCGATGTGCGCCGGCCGTTCCGGCTCCCGGTCCAGCCTGGCGAACACCCGGTCCAGACGGGTGAGGTTTCGTTCGGTACGCACCCAATCGACGTTACAGCGAGTGAGCTCTGATCCCGGGCGAATCAGCGGCTTTGTGATGACGATGTGATGTGGGATTGCTCTCAGCAGGTGGTTTATCCCTGGTGAATCCGTAATCCCGAACGCCACTCTCCTGCAATTCCTTTGATCGTTCCGGGGGGAAATTTTATCCTGATTATTAATTCGTTCACCGAATCCTCGCCTCGGATTCTCCGCGTGCTCACCGTGCGCGGCCGGACGATCATGGCGGCCCCGAGCCGTTCAGCCAGAACGCCCCGTAGACCGCCGACGCCACCGCGAACACCCCCACCACCAGCGCCGCCCCGCGCGTCCGCAGCCGGGCCAGGGCCAGGGCCGGCGGGAACAGCAGCGGGAAGGCGGGCAGCAGCAGCCGCGGCTTCGAGCCGAAGTAGCTCGACGCGCAGAGCGCGAGCACGGTGACGATCCCCGCGTACACCAGCAGCGGCAGCGGCTGGCGCCCGCGCACACAGGTGACGTAGAGCCAGATCAGCAGGGCCACGCCGACGATCAGGGCGACGCCCGCGAGGGCCGAGGGGAACGAGGTGAGGCGCGCGCCGACGAAACGGGCGAAGGCCCAGCCGCCGTCGAAGCCGTTGCGCCAGCCCGCCTGGACGTCCAGATAGCCGAGGGGGCCCTTCCCGGTGTGGAGACCGACCCACAGGACGTAGCCGACGGCCCCCAGGGGCGCGAGCAGCATGCCGAGGGCGCGCGGGACGGGGGACGCGCCGGAGTGCGGTGCGGTGACCGTGGGGGAGGGGGCGTGCGGCGAGAGCTGCGCGCCGCTCGCGGTGAACACGCTTCGGGTCTGCCCGAACGAGGGGGGCGGGCGAGGGGCGCGAGAAGGGGGCGCGTCACGGTCGCGCGCGAACGACGCGAGGCCCGCCGCCCAGACCGCCGCGGCCACCGCCACACCCACCGGCCGGGTCAGGCCCGCCAGCAGCGCCAGCGAACCCGCCGTCACCCAGCGGCCGGTCAGCACCGCGTACAGCGACCACGCGGCCAGCGCCGTGAACAGCGACTCGCTGTATGCCATCGACTGCACGATCCCGACCGGCAGCACCGCCCACAGCAGGACCGCGCACACGCCCGCCCGACGGCCGTACACGTGATCCGCGACCGCGAAGATCCCCCACGCCGCCGCACCCGAGGCGAGCAGGGTGACGACGAACCCCGCGTCCGCGTGCGACAGCGGCGTCACCGCCGCGAGGCCGCGCTCCAGCCAGGGAAGCAGCGGGAAGAACGCCAGATCCGCGTGGACGTCGCCGTTCGGCAGCCGCACCTCGTAGCCGTAGCCCCCTTCGGCCACCCGGCCGTACCACAGGGCGTCCCAGCGCGCCGTCAACAAGGTGTACGCGCTCTTGCCGCGCTCCGCGCTCCACACGGCCAGCACCAGCAGCCCCAGAGCCCGGACGGCGGCGTACCCCACCAGGGCGGGAGCCGCCCTGCGCAGGGCGGCCCTCGGTCCTGCGCGGGTGTCGAGATCGTTCACAGGAACGATTATCGACGGCGCACAGTACCGCCCGTTCGGACGCACCGTGACCGGACGCCGGGGGAGTGGCGTACGCCACACGGGTTGCGCGTGATCTCTGAGAGGTCCGCCACTAGGACGAAGCACGGACTCGCGTACATTGACGTCTCACTCGCCATCGTTGCGCGGGCCGGGGACCACCGCTCCTCTCCGGCCGAGTCACCGGGAGTCCCCACCCCGCGAGCCCGCCGAACGCGAGGGAATCTGGGAGGTACGTACATGTCCGGGACGACCACGGCCGCCGCAGCGCCGCGCCGTCGGGCGGCCGGGGCCGGTGCCAACCGCTGGGTCGTCCTCGTCGTCCTCTGTGTGAGCCTGCTCCTGGTCGCGGTCGACGCCACCGTGCTGCACGTCGCGGTGCCCGCCGTCACCGAGGACCTCAAGCCCGGCGCGATCGAACTGCTCTGGATCGTCGACGTCTACCCCCTGGTCTGCGCCTCGCTGCTGATCCTCTTCGGCACGCTCGGCGACCGGGTCGGCCGGCGGCGCATCCTGCTCCTCGGCTACGCCCTGTTCGGCGTCGCCTCCGGGATCGCCGCCCTCGCCCACGACCCGCAGCTCCTGATCATGGCCCGCGCGCTGCTCGGAGTCGGCGGCGCCATGATCATGCCGGCCACGCTGTCGATCCTCCGCCAGGTCTTCCCCGACCGGCGCGAACGGGCGGTCGCCATCGGCGTGTGGAGCGCGGTCGCCGCGGTCGGCGCGGCGGCGGGACCGCTGCTCGGCGGGTTCCTCCTCGAACACTTCTGGTGGGGCTCGGTCTTCCTCGTCAACATCCCGCTGATGCTGGTGAGCCTCCCCGTGGGCCGCCTGGTGCTGCCCGAGTCGCGCGGCACGGTCGACGGGCCGTGGGACGTCGTCGGCGCGCTGATGGCCGCAGGCGGGCTGTTCGGCGTGGTCTTCGGCGTGAAACGGCTCGGCGGCGGTGAGGCGGTGGCCGGCGCGTACACCCTCGCGCCGCTCGTGGTGGGAGCCGCGCTGCTGATCCTCTTCGTGCGACGGCAACGACGCCGCACCCACCCCCTCGTCGACCTGCGGATGTTCGCGCGGCCCGCGTTCAGCACGTCCGTCGGCTGCATCGTGCTGGCCATGCTCGCGCTGGTCGGACTCGAACTGATCGCCGCGCAGTACCTGCAACTCGTCCTCGGCCTCTCGCCCCTCCAGACCGGCCTGCGCCTGCTCCCCCTCACGTTCGCGGCGATGGCCGCGGGGCTCGCGGGGGCGCGGGCGCTGCGGCGGTTCGGGCCGCGGCGGATGGTGTGCTTCGGGTTCTGCCTCACCGCCTGCTCCGTGCTGGTGCTGACCGCGATGGGCCGCTCCGACAACCCGGGACTCCTGCTGTCCGGGTTCCTGCTGCTCGGGTTCGGCCTGGAGACGACGCTGTTCGGGGCGTACGAGTCGATGCTGAGCGAGGCGCCACCCGCGCAGGCCGGCGGGGCGGCGGCGATCGGCGAGACGTCGTACCAGCTCGGCGCCGGGATCGGGATCGCGCTCCTCGGCAGCGTGATGAACGCGGCGTACGCGCCAGGACTCACGTCCGTGGCCGGCGTCCCGGCGGCGGCGTCCGCCTCGGCGGGCCACTCCTTGGGCGAGGCGTACGACATCGCCGGCCGGCTCGGAGGCCCGGCGGGAACCGCCCTGCGAGCGGCGGCACGCGACTCCTTCGTGCACGGGCTGCATGTGACGTTGCTGGTGAGCGCGGGGTTGCTGCTGCTGGGCGCGGCGATGGCACTACGACTGCCACGGGCCATGCAGTGCGAGGCGGACGGGGACGTGACGGTGGCGGGCGTGACGGTCGGTGAAGTGACAGGGGGTGAGGTGCCGGGAGCCGAGGTCGCGGGGGTGCCTGGGCCTCGGGACGCGGCGCGGGTTGCCGCGAGCGGGGGGTCGGTGCCCGCGGAGTCGGTGGGGCGCGGGGGGCGGTGAGGGCGGGGCTCGCCCACCCACGCGCCGCCCGCGGCGGTCACTTGGATGCCGGGCGTCGCCTGGCCGCTGCTGCGCGTGGTCGGCGGGTGCGGGGCGTGCGTTGCTGTCACTTGAGTCGTCACCCTCGCCCGCCGGGGCTCAGCGCCATCGGCGACCGCGGCTCACTCGACAGCGCCACCCACACCCGCAAGCCCGCCCCTCGGCCCCGTCCTCGCTGGACTCCCCGCTCCCCCCGTCGTAACGTCGGGACCAGTGTCCGTGGCTAGCGGTGCTAGTTTTGTCGGAGGGTGGAGCATGGCCGCGTCCCCGAAGTTGCCCCCGTTCGATCCCGCCGATCCGCTCGGGATCGACGACCTCCTGGAGGTGGAGGACCTCGCCGTGCGGGACACCGTGCGGGCCTGGGCCGCGGATCGGGTCGTTCCGCACGTGGCGCGGTGGTACGAGGACGGCGAGCTGCCGCAGATCCGCGAACTGGCCAGAGAACTCGGCGCGATCGGCGCCCTCGGCATGTCGCTCAGCGGCTACGGCTGCGCGGGCGCCAGCGCCGTCCAGTACGGGCTCGCCTGCCTCGAACTGGAGGCCGCGGACTCCGGCATCCGGTCCCTGGTGTCGGTGCAGGGCTCCCTCGCCATGTACGCGATCCACCGCTTCGGCAGCGAGGAGCAGAAGCTGCGCTGGCTGCCCCGCATGGCCGCGGGTGACGCCATCGGTTGCTTCGGGCTGACCGAGCCCGACCACGGCTCCGACCCCGCCGCCATGCGCACGTACGCCAAGCGCGACGGCACCGACTGGGTCCTCGACGGACGCAAGATGTGGATCACCAACGGGTCCGTGGCCGCCGTCGCCGTCGTCTGGGCGCAGACCGAGGGCGGCATCCGCGGGTTCGTCGTCCCCACGGACACGCCCGGGTTCTCCGCTCCGGAGATCAAGCACAAGTGGTCGCTGCGGGCCTCCGTGACCAGCGAACTCGTCCTCGACGGCGTCCGGTTGCCGGATGACGCCGTGCTGCCCGGGGTGACGGGGCTGCGGGGGCCGCTGAGTTGTCTGTCGCACGCCCGCTACGGCATCGTCTGGGGCGCGATGGGTGCCGCGCGCAGCTGTTTCGAGACGGCC
This sequence comes from Streptomyces griseoviridis, assembly GCF_005222485.1. Taxonomy (NCBI): domain Bacteria; kingdom Bacillati; phylum Actinomycetota; class Actinomycetes; order Kitasatosporales; family Streptomycetaceae; genus Streptomyces; species Streptomyces griseoviridis. The sequence continues at coordinate 2,087,293 of NZ_CP029078.1, read as the reverse complement.
GTCGAGTACGCGACGTCACGGGAGCAGTTCGGCCGGCCCATCGGTGGCTTCCAGCTCACTCAGGCCAAGCTCGCCGACATGGCGGTCGAGCTGCACAAGGGGATTCTGCTCGCCCATCATCTGGGGCGGCGGATGGACGCCGGCCGCCTGCGTCCCGAGCAGGTCAGCTTCGGCAAGCTCAACAACGTCCGGGAGGCGATCGAGATCTGTCGCACGGCGCGGACGATCCTCGGTGCCAACGGGATCTCGCTGGAGTACCCCGTGATGCGGCACGCCACCAACCTGGAGTCGGTGCTGACGTACGAGGGGACCGTCGAGATGCATCAGCTCGTGCTGGGCAAGGCGCTCACCGGGCTCGACGCCTTCCGGTGAACCCTGCGCGGGGCAGGGCCGGTGAGCGGCCCTGCCTCAGCTCTGGTTGAAGAAGCCGTCGGTGCGGTGCGCCGCCGCCTCGCCGCTGACGATCTCGGTGTCGGCGGGGGTGAGCAGGAAGACGCGGTTGGACACGCGGTCGATGGAGCCGCGCAGCCCGAAGATGAGCCCGGCCGCGAAGTCGACGACGCGCTTGGCGTCGGTCGCCTCCATGGCGGTGAGGTTCATGATGACCGGGACGCCGTCGCGGAAGAGTTCGCCGATGGCGCGGGCGTCCCGGAAGCTGTCCGGGGTGACCGTGCCGATCCGGCGGCCCTTCTCCTCGGCGACGTCCGTGGCCACCTGGACCCGGGGGTCGGTGACCCAGGCATCCCTGGGCTGCTCGGTCCCATCGGAGTAGTCGTCGTCGTAGTAACGCTCGTCATCGTTGTCGTCGACGAGGCCAAGCCAGGCACTTGCCTTGCGTACCGATCCCATGGACGCCTCCTCTCACAGCGGTCTTTCTTGCTTTCCGCATCCCTATGGTCATCCATGATGCGGACGGCGTGCCAAGTGGTTAGACGCCGCGCGGGGGGTTTGTGACGGTACTGGTGCACAGCGAATACGTCGAGAGGCCGGATGCCCCAAGGGTCCTGTCCTACACCGCTGCTGACTGTGAGTGAAATATGATTCTTCACGGCGGACGGGTGACGGGCGGGGCGTTCGGGTGAACGGACGGTGCTCGCGCGACCCCGGCTCACCGCTCGATCGGATCGTCGGATGTCCTGTGTGCCCGGGGGGAAATCGGCATGTTCGGAATCATCAGACCCTGCCGTCATCGGCTGGGCGAGCGGCTCACCGCTCAGTGGACGGCGCATCTGTGCGGGCTCTGCCTCGCGTTGCGCGCGGACCACGGACAGTTCGCCCGGATCGTGACGAACTACGACGGGCTTCTCCTTTCGGTCCTGACGGAGGCTCAGGCCGAACGGGACGGCGGACAGAGGCGGCGGACGGCCGGGCCGTGTCCGCTGCGCGGGATGCGGACCGCGTCCGTCGCCCGGGGCGAGGGCGCCAGGCTGGCCGCCGCCGTCTCGCTGGTGCTGGCCTCGGCGAAGGTCCGCGACCATGTCGCCGACGGGGACGGGCTGCTGGCCCGCCGTCCGGTCGCCGCCGCCGCCCGCCGGGTGGCCGCGGGCTGGGACGCCGCGGGGGCCCGCACCGGGAGCGCCGTCGGCTTCGACACGGCGGTGCTCGTCGACGCCGTGGACCGGCAGCTCGGCGTCGAGTCCCTCGCCGGTCCTGGCACGCCGATCCTGACCGTCACCGAGCCGACCGAGACCGCCACCGCCGCCGCCTTCGCGCACACCGCGCTGCTGGCCGGGCGGCCGGAGAACGCGGCGCCGCTCGCCGAGGCCGGACGCCTGTTCGGGCGTCTCGCCCATCTGCTGGACGCCGTGGAGGACAGGGAGGCCGACGCCGCGTCGGGCGCCTGGAACCCGCTCACCGCCACCGGCACCCCGCCCGCCGAGGCCCGCAGGATCGCGGGCGACGCGCTGCACGGCATCCGGCTCGCCCTGCGGGACGCGGAGTTCACCGACGCCGGGCTCGTCCACCGGCTGCTCGCGCACGAACTCGGCGCCTCCGTCGACCGCGCCTTCCGCACCGGCGCCGGCCACGCCCACGCCCACGCCCACGGTCCCGCGCCCAAGGAGCCCGAGGCGCCGCCCCGCGACCCCGACCGCCCCGTCGGCCCGTGGGGGCCGCCGGAGCGGGGGCCCCGTCCGCCGCGCGGACTGCTGGCGGGCTGCGCGGTGTGGGCCGGGCTCGCCTGCACCTGCCAGTTGTGCTGCGGCGAGTACGAGAGCCCCTGGAGCCGGGAGCCGCGCAAGGGTCCCTGCGAGGGCTGCGGCAACTGCGGTGACTGCGGCGACTGCTGCCAGTGCTGCGAGTGCTGCGGCAACGGCGGTGACTGCTGCGACGGATGCGACTGCTGTGACGGCTGCGACTGCGGCTGCGATTGCGGCTGTTGAGGCCGCACACCCCGAGGGCGCGGCGGGGCCGCCCGCCGTCGAGCGGGCCGCGGCGCGCTGAACGCCCGGTGCGCGCGAGCCGTACAGAACGGCGCAAGGCTCGTCGCTCCAGCCGCCCGAAAGGACCAGGGACCATGTCCGGGTGCTCTGACAGGATCGTGCCGCTCGCCGTGAAGATCGTGGTGAGCGGCGGCCTCGGGGTCGGCAAGACCACGTTCATCAGGGCCGTCTCGGAGATCGAGCCGCTCGGCACCGAGGCCGCGATGACCCAGGTGTCGGTCGGCGTCGACTCCCTCGACGGCGTCGAGTCCAAGACCACGACGACGGTCGCGCTCGACTTCGGGCGGATCACCCTCGACCCGTCGATCGCCCTGTACCTGTTCGGGACGCCCGGCCAGGCCCGCTTCTCGTTCCTGTGGGACGACCTGATGGAGGGCGCCCTCGGCACCGTCGTCCTCGCGGACACCCGGCGCATCGAGGAGAGCTTCTCGGCCGTGGACCACTTCGAGGCCAGGGGAGTGCCGTTCGTGCTCGCCGTGAACCGCTTCGACGGCGCCGAGCGGTACGGCACGGAGAAGGTGCGCGACGCCCTGCGGCTGGGCGACACGGTGCCCGTCCTGGAGTGCGACGCGCGGGACCGGGGGTCCGTGCGGGACGTCCTCGGCACCCTGATGGACCGGGTCATCGGGGTGCGCGCCGACTCCAGGACGGCGGCGCTCGCGCGTTAGTTCTTCAGTTCGGGAGGCGAGATCCTGGACTCGGTGAGGGCCGAGCCCGTCGTGCCCCACTTCTTGAGGATCCTGGCGTACGCGCCGTCAGCGATCAGCTTGTCGACCGCCGACCGGAAGGCCGGGGCGAGCGGAGAGCCCTTCTTGAACGCGAAGCCGACGTCGAGGCGGTGGAACTCGTTGAGGAACTTCACGCCGGTCTGCTGCGCCACCGCGTACCGCAGCCCGTTGATCGTGGACATCACGATGTCGCTGCGGCCCTGCTGGAGCGAGGACCAGATCGCGCCCGGCTCGCTGTACGTCTGCACCCGGTACGCCTTCTTGCCCGCGTCGGCGCACAGGTGCTTGTTCTCCTCCAAGGTGGCCTCGAAGGTGGTGCCGGCGCCCGTCGCGACGTTCAGACCGCACAGCTGCCGGAGATCGGTCACCTTGGAGAGCTTGCTGTCCTCGCGGGTCGCGAAGCCCTGGCCGTCGTTGATGTAGGTGACGAAGTCGATCGTCCTGCGCCGTTCGTCGGTCACCCCGAAGTTGCTCGCGCCGACGTCGTACTTGCCGCTGTCGAGGGCGGGCAGGATCGCCTCGAAGCTGGCCTGCTCGGTCTTCAGCCGGATGCCGAGCACCTTCGCGACGGCGAGCGAGAAGTCGACGTCCTCACCGGTCAGCGTGGTGCCGTCGTCGAGGTAGGTGGTGCCTGGCGGGCTGCCGCCGACGCTGACCGCGAGGGTCAGGGAGGTGGTGCCTGCGGGCAGCAGCTTCGCCGACGCCGGGTCCTTCCCGATGTCGGAGACCACGTCCGTGGTCGGGATCCTGGCCACGGACGCCTTGCCCTTGGCCGTGGTGTCGGTGGCGTCGGTGGAGTCGCCCGAACCGCAGGCCGTGAGCAGCAGGGCGGCCGAGGTCAGCAGGGCGTAGGAGGCGAGGAGCCGGGTGCGGGCGCGCGAGAGCGGGCGCATGAATGCTGTCTCCTGGAAGGGGAGAAGAAAGGAGCGGGCGCGAGGGGAGGGGTGCGCGTGTGAAGGCGGAGAAGAAGTGCGCTGAAGGCGTCCGCCCGGTCAGCGGACCGGGCGCGCGGAAGGTCGGCTCAACAGGAAGAGGACCACACACGACCGAAGTCGATGTGGGAGCGCGTGACCAGCCACTGCTGTGGATGCATGGGCCAAGTGGAACAGGTCTCCGGTTCCACGTCAACGACATGAGACGCACCGCTCACATCATGGACGGCCTTGACAGCGAGGGGAAACGGCGCCGTACAGTCGACGGACGGCCCTGCTGAGGGGCTCGGCCGTGACGCGTCGCAGAGCGCGTCCGTGTGAAGGCACCACCCGTGTTCGACCTACGTCACGGAGTCTTCGCATGCCTTCCGACACCCTCGCCCACGACCCCGTCACCGCGCCGCCCGCCGACGTCCTGCCGATCGTCCCGCAGCGCCGCCGCGGCCAGTGGGCCGCCGCGGTCGTCGTGCTCGCGCTGCTCGCCCTCGTCGTCGACTCCGTGCTGCGCAACGACGCCTTCCAATGGGACGTCGTCGCCGCCTACTTCACCTCCGACTCAGTGCTGCGCGGACTCTGGCTCACACTCTGGCTGACCGCCGTCGTGATGGTCCTCGGCTTCGGCCTCGGCACCCTGCTCGCCGCGTTCAGGCTCTCCGCCAACCCCGTGCTGCGCGCGGTCAGTTGGGGATACGTGTGGCTGTTCAGATCGATCCCGATCCTGGTGCAGCTGCTGCTCTGGTTCAACATCGGCGCGCTGTACCCGGTGCTGTTCGGCGTGAAGACCGTCGACCTGCTCGGCCCGGTGACCGTGGCGATCGTCGGGCTCACCCTGCACGAGGCCGCCTACGCGGCGGAGGTGGTGCGCGGCGGCATCCTCTCCGTCGACCCCGGCCAGATCGAGGCCGCCCAGGCGCTCGGCCTGAGCCGGTGGCGGCGCTGGCGGCGGATCATCCTCCCGCAGGCGATGCGCGCCATCGTGCCGCCCGCCGGGAACATGCTGATCGGCGCCCTCAAGGGCACCTCCATCGTCAGCGTCATCGCCGTCAACGACCTGCTGTTCTCCACCCAGTTGATCTACCACCGCACCTACCAGGTGATCCCGCTGCTGATGGTGGCCACCCTCTGGTACACCGTCGTCACCTCGGTGCTGAGCGTGGGCCAGTACTACGTGGAGAAGCGCTACGCGCGCGGTACGGAGCGCACCCGATGAGGCCCACCCTGGTGATAGTGGGGGCCGGCCCGCGGGGGACCGGCCTGATCGAGCGCATAGCCGCCAACGCGCCCGAGCTGTACGACGGTTCGAGCCTCGACATCCATCTCGTCGACCCCTACCCGCCGGGCGGCGGACGGATCTGGCGGCAGGCGCAGTCACCGCTGCTCTGGATGAACTCGCACGCCGAGGACGTCACCATGTTCACCGACGAGACGGTGGCCATGGCCGGGCCGGTGCGCGAGGGGCCCACCCTGCACGAATGGGCCGGCGTCCAGGGCCGGCTGTTCGCCGACCGCCGCACCCAGGGCGACTATCTGAGCTGGGTGCACGAACAGGCCGTCGCCGCCCTGCCCGACACCGTCACCGTCCACCACCACGCCCGGCGCGCGCTCAGGGTCGAGGGGGCGCCCGAGGGCCGCCAGCGGGTCTGGCTCGACGGCCGTCCGCGCCCGCTCGTCGCCGACCTCGTGGTCCTCACCCTCGGCCACCTCGACGCCGAACTCGACGAGGAGCAGGCCGCGTTGGCCGCCTACGCGGACACCCACGGCCTGGTCCACCTGCCGCCCGACTTCACCGCGGACAGCGACCTGTCCGCGCTCGCGGCGGGCGAGTCCGTCCTGGTCCGCGGCTTCGGACTGGCCTTCGTCGACCTGATGGTGCTGCTCACCGAGGGCCGCGGCGGGCGCTACGACGGCGACACCTATCTGCCCTCGGGGCAGGAGCCGGTCCTGTACGTCGGGTCGCGGCGCGGTGTGCCCTACCACTCGAAGATCGGCTACGACTGGACCGGCGAACGGCCGCCGCTGCCCCGGTTCTTCGGGCCCGAGCAGGTCGACGCACTGCTCGCCAGGCCGGCCGGGTTCGACTTCCGCGAGGACATCTGGCCCCTGGTGGAGAAGGAGCTGGGGTTCGCCCACTACCACCGGCTGTTCCACGTCCACCCGGGGCGCACCAGCGTGGCCTGGGACGTCTTCGAAGCCAAGTACGCGGCGGCCGAGGGCCTCGCCGAACGGACGGCCCTGGTGGCGTCCGCCGTGCCCGACCCCGCCGACCGCCTCGACCTGACGGCGCTCGACCGCCCCCTGCGAGGCGTGCGCTACGACTCCTTCGAGGACCTCCAGGACGGCCTGCGCGCCTACATAGAAAGCGACCTGACGCGCCGTCATGACTCGGACCACAGCCCCGACCTGGCGGTGTTCCTCGGACTCCTCTCCGTGTACAACCAGTTGATCCGGCTCGGCGGCATCGGCTCCTGGTGGCACGGCTTCTTCAGCTACCTCGCCTCGGGACCGCCGGGACCCCGGCTGCGGCAGCTCCTCGCCCTGTCCCGGGCCGGGATCGTGAAGTTCCTGGGCGCCGACACCGTCGTCACCGCCGAGGACGGCGTGTTCCGGGCGTCGAGTGCCTCCGTGCCGGGCGCCGTCGTCCAGGCCCGCGCGCTGGTCGAGGCGCGGCTGCCGGAACCGACGCTCGGACGGGCCAGGGACGGCCTGCTGCGCGCGCTGCACGCCGACGGCGCCGACGAGACGCCCGACGGACTGCTGCGCGTCGACCCCGTCGACGGGCGCGTCCTCGACCGGGACGGGCGCCCGCACCCCCGGCGGTTCGCGCTCGGGCCGTACACCGACGCCCGAGCCCCGGGCGCCTTCACCCGGCCGCGCACCGGCGGACCCGCCTTCCGGCAGAACGACGCGACGGCCCGGGTCGTCCTGGAGTTCCTGCGCGGACCTGACCGCGACGGGACGACATGAACCGCGCCGCCCGTCCCGCCGTCACCGCCCCGGCCTCTCCCGTTGCTCGCGTTTCTCCCGTTGCCCCTGTCTCTCCCCCTACTCCGAGGGCTGCCCACGATGAGCGTCATGGTCGACATCAGGTCCGTCCACAAGAGCTACGGCGCGCTCGACGTGCTCAAGGGCATCGACCTCCAGGTCCAGGCCGGTGAGGTCACCGTCGTGCTCGGGCCGTCCGGCTCGGGCAAGTCGACGCTGCTGCGGACCGTCAACCACCTGGAGAAGGTGGACCGGGGCACGATCAGCGTCGACGGCGAACTGATCGGCTACCGGCGCTCCGGCGGCAAGCTGTACGAGCTGCCCGAGCGGGAGGTGCTCAGACAGCGCACCCGGATCGGCTTCGTCTTCCAGAACTTCCATCTCTTCCCGCACCTGACCGCGCTGGAGAACGTCGTCGAGGCGCCGGTCAACGCCCTGAAACGGCCCCGGAAGGAGGCCGAGGAGAGCGCCCGCAGGCTGCTCGAACGCGTGGGCCTCGGCGACAAGGCGGACGCCTACCCGAGGCGGCTCTCCGGCGGCCAGCAGCAGCGCGTCGCCATCGCCCGCGCGCTCGCCCTGGAGCCGAGACTGCTCCTGTTCGACGAACCGACCTCCGCGCTCGACCCCGAACTGGTCGGTGAAGTCCTCGACGTCATGCGGGACTTGGCGCGCAGCGGCACCACGATGATCGTCGTCACGCACGAGATCGGGTTCGCCCGTGAGGTCGCCGACACGGTGGTGTTCCTGGCCGAGGGGCGGATCGTCGAACAGGGGCCGCCCGCCGCCGTGCTGGACGCCCCGGCCCAGGAACGCACCCGTGCCTTCCTGTCCAAGGTCCTGTGACGTCCCGTGGTCTTCCCGGAAGGTTCCCCATGACCTCAACGCACGGCCGGGGGCTGCTGCACCTGGCCGCGGCTCTCGACCACGAAGCCGCGTACGACGGCGCCCGGCACCTGGAGTCGGCGCGGCTGGCCGAGCGCGGCGGGCTCGACTTCGTGACCCTCGGCGACTCCTTCGCCCGCCCGGGGCCTGACGCGCTCGCCGTGCTCTCCCGGGCGGCGACCGCCACCACCAGGATCGGCCTGGTGCCCGCCGTCACGACCACGCACACCGAGCCCTTCCGGGTGCAGGCGGCGCTCGCCACCCTCGACTGGGTCAGCCGGGGCCGGGCCGGCTGGTGGATCGACGTGTCGCGCACCGACGACGAGGCCCGCCTGTTCGGCCGCGGACCCGCCGCGCCCGCCGCCGCGCTGTGGCGGGAGGCCGGTGAAGTCGCCGAAGTGGCCGCCCTGTTGTGGGACAGCAGGGAGGACGGCGCTGAGACCGGGGACCCGGCGGGCGGCCGGCTCGTCGACCGCGCCAGACTGCACCCCGTCGACTACACCGGCACCGGATTCTCGGTGCGGGGCCCCTCCCTGGTGCCGCGCCCGCCGCAGGGCCACCCCGTGCGGCTCGTCGACGCCACCGAGGAAGCCGCGAGGACCGTCGCCGCCCGCCACGCCGACGTGGCCCTCGTGCGGGCCGCGAGCCCGGCCCAGGCGGCCGCCGTGCGGGATCAACTGCGCGCCTCGGCTGCTGAGTTCGGGCGGAACCCGGACGGGCTGCGGGTCCTCGCCTGCCTGCTCGTCGACCTCGGGGACGGCGAGCGCGCCGCCGAGCGCGGCCACGGCGGAGGCGGCCCCCGGCAGACCGTGCAGGGTCCGCTCTACCGGGGCGGTCCCGTCGACCTGGCCGAGCTGATCGCGCGCTGGCACACGGCCGGTGTCGTCGACGGCTTCCACCTCGTCCCCGTCGAGCCGGGCCGCGACCTGGAACGGCTCGTCAACGGCACGGTGGCGCTGCTCCAGCACCGGGGCCTGTTCCGCACCTTCTATCCGGGCAGCACCCTGCGCGAACACCTCGACCTGCCCAGGCCGGCCAACCGGTACGCGGCCACGGCGGGGAGCACCTCGTGACCGGGGGTGTCCGATGAGCGCGCGACCGCGCAGCCGCGTCCATCTCGCGGTGTGCCTGCCCGCAGCCGCCACGGCCGCACCGCCGGTGGGCACCGGCGCCGAGTCCGGCGCCCGCTTCCGTTCCCGGTCCCGCTCCGAGGCGTCGTCCCGCTCACCGGTCGACTTCGCGGCCTACGAGCGGCTCGCGCGGACCGCCGAAGCCGGGCACCTCGACTTCCTGCTCCTCACCGAGCCCGCGGGGCTGTGGCCGCGCGAACACCCCGGGCGGGGGCGTGACCTGGACGTCGCCGGCCGGCCCGAGCCGCTCACCGTGCTCGCCGCGCTGACCGGCGTCACCGAGCGGCTCGGCCTCGCCGCCACCGTCGACGCGTCCTTCACCGAGCCCTACGAACTCGCCCGCGAACTCGCCACGTTGGACCATCTCAGCGTCGGCCGCGCGGCCTGGCACCTGACCGGTACCGGCGACGCGCGCGACGGCGGGAACTTCCGGCGCGGCGGCTGCCCCGACCCCGCCGAGCGGGACCGCAGGGCTGCCGAACTCCAGCGGGTGGCGGCGGAGTTGTGGGACTCCTGGCCGTCGCCCGACGAGCCCGCGCGGCCTTTCGCGCACCGGGGGCGGCACTTCGACATCGCGGGCGAGTTCACCGTGCCGCGTCCGCCGCAGGGGCATCCGGTGCTGATCCAGGACGGGAACACCCCGCGGGAGAGGGAGTCGGCCGCCGCCCGCGCCGATGTCGTCGTCACCCGGCACGGCACCCTGGAGGAGGCGCGTGTCCGCTACGCCGACGTGAAGCGCCGGTCGGCGAGGCACGGGCGCGGGCCCGACGACGTGAGGGTCATGTCCGGTGTCGGCGTCGTCCTCGGCGAGACGGCGGCCGAGGCGCGCGAGCGGGCCGCCGCCCTCAGACGCCGCGAGGTGTCACCGCTCCAAGCGATCCTCACCCTGGAGCGGATCTGGGGCACCGATCTCTCCTCCTACGACCCCGAAGGGCCGCTCCCCGACATCGACCCGGTGCCTGACCCGGCGCTCCCGCAGGGGCGGGCCGGGCGCGGTGACACCGTCGCGCTCGCGCAGAAGTGGCGGGCGCTGTCCCGGGAGAAGGGGCTGTCCATCCGGGAGACCGTCATCGAGGCGGGCCGCACCCCGTCGTTCGTCGGGACCCCGGCGGCCGTCGCCGAGGAACTCGTCCGGTTCGTCAGGAACGGCGCCGCCGACGGCTTCGTCCTCGTCCCTGATCCCACGCCGGGCGGGCTCGACGAGTTCGTCGACCGGGTGGTGCCGCTGCTCCAGGAGCGCGGCGCCTTCCGCACGCGGTACCGGGGGACCACCCTGCGCGCACATCTCGGGTTGCCGGAACCGGCACAGACGCGCTGATCAGGGCCGCGACGGGGGGCTGCAACCGGGGCACGGGAGGATTATTCGGACGGTCTACTTCCGGACACCCCGGGGGCCGGACGCCTGATGCCGGCGGGGGCCGCCCGACGACGTTCGCGGACGGCGGTCCGGGCGCGGGCGACGGACCCGCGGTCGCGAAGTCCGGCTGGTCGGAGGCGTGGCGGCGGTGGCGGCGACCGACTGGCGTGCGCATCACGGTGGTTGGTCGCGCGGATGGGTGAAGGGGACGGCTGGAGCGCCGACTTCGACCCTCCGTGCCGGGTCCTCGCGCCCGTCACGGGGAGCGGGCGCCCGCGCCCTGCGGCACGCGTCGGTCGGCGCGGGGGAGGGGTGCGGCGGCCGGTGGGGGGTGTGCCGTGCGGGCCGTGACGGTGTGCTCCGGGGCGGCGGTGATCGCGCCACGCCCTCGGGTCCGGCGGGGAGCCGGTCTGCGTCCTCGGCGGTCGGGGGCCGCAGGGACCGGCGCGGTCGGGGCGGACGGCCGTCCGGGGCCGTCCGTGGTCCTCGCCGACGCCACCAGCGGGAACGGCGGCCACCGTCGCCGTCCGGGGTGACCGGTCGTGCCCGGCCCCGAGGGGCGCGCGGCCGTCGTCCCCGACCGCGCCCCGGTGCCTCCGTGCGCCTTCGCGGACCACCACGGCCGCCCCGGCCCGCGGCCGGGACCCGCCTGATTCTCCGGTGCGAGCACAACCGCCGTCGGGCGCGGGGGAGTTGGGAGCCGTCGGGCATCGCCGTCCGGGGGTGTGCGGCGCGCTCGGGGGCGTCGGCGCGGTATCTAAAGATTCCCCCATGGTTGGTTCAAGGGTTGACGGCCGAAAGGCGCCCTTGCGCCTGTCGGCGGTGCGGCCGAATACTCCCCCTCAGTGCTTGTCAGGGGCATGGCGTATCCGGAATCCGGAGAGCCCCGCACCTGGCTGCGCCTCACGGGCCCGAACCCCACGAAGGCCCCCGACTTCCCATGTGGAGGAACGACAAGTGAGGATCAAGCGCACCACCCCCCGCAGCGGCGTCTCGAGACGGAACCGGCTGATCGCCGTCTCCACCGGACTCGTCGCCGCGGCCGCCATCGCCCTCCCCAACGCGAGCGCCTCGGCCGCCACCCCGTTCAGCACCACCCAGCTCAAGAGCGCGAGCGACTCGGTGCTCAAGGCCGACATCCCCGGCACCGCCTGGGTCGTCGACAGCAAGACCAACCGCGTCGTCGTGACCGTCGACAGCACCGTCTCCCAGGCCGAGATCGCGAAGATCAAGCGGCAGGCCGCGGGCAACTCCGGCGCTCTCACGATCAAGCGGACGCCGGGCAAGTTCAACAAGCTGATCGCGGGCGGCGACGCCATCTATGCGAGTAGCTGGCGCTGCTCCCTGGGCTTCAACGTCCAGGACAACAGCGGGAACTACTACTTCCTGACCGCCGGTCACTGCACCGACGGCGCGGGCACCTGGTGGTCCAACTCGGGTCACACCACCACGCTCGGCACCACCGCCGGCTCCAGCTTCCCGACCAACGACTACGGTCTCGTGCGCTACACGAACTCGTCGGTCGCCAAGGCGGGCACCGTCGGCAGCGTCGACATCACCAGCGCGGGCACGCCGTCCGTGGGCACCACGGTCTACCGTCGTGGTTCCACGACCGGTATCCACAGCGGCCAGGTCACCGCGCTCAACGCGACGGTCAACTACGGCAGCGGCGACATCGTGTACGGGCTCATCCAGACCACGGTCTGCGCCGAGCCCGGCGACTCCGGCGGCTCGCTCTACTCCAACAGCGGGATCGCGTACGGTCTGACCTCCGGCGGCAGCGGCAACTGCACCTCCGGCGGTACGACGTTCTTCCAGCCGGTGACCGAGGCGCTCAGCGCCTACGGGGTGCACGTCTTCTGATCCGCTCCACCGGCATCGGACAGCACCCGGCACTTCGGCAAGGGGCGAGCCCCCGCACGCGACAGCCGTGCGGGGGCTCGCCCCTTGTGCGAGTTCCGTGAACGCCACCGGAGTTGACCGCCCGGATCGCCGAAACGGCCGTCCGCGCCCGGCGAATGGTCGATTTCCAGCCAGGCGCGATCCTTACCCTCTGCCCATGGTTACTCGCTCGTAGTGTTTGCAATGCGAATTTCCTGGCCCCTCCTGCGAACGACGGGCGGCGCGGGCGTGCGCTCCGTGACCGTACGCGCGTCCTGAAGTCGACCTTGTGTGCTCCCCGCGGATCTCGGAATAGTGGCGCACGTCAACCAGCCTTCCGGCCCGTGAGGTCCCCACTACCTCCCGGGTCGACCCCCCACAGGAGGACGCGAGTTGAAGCACCGACGCATACCCAGGCGGCGGACGGCGATGGTAGGCGCGGGAGTTGTCGCGCTGGTCGCCGCGGGAGTCACCTTCCAGACTGCGAACGCCAGTGAGCCGGCGAAGGATTCGGCGCCGCGCACCCTGTCGGCCGCGACGGCCGGAAAGCTCGCCTCGGCCCTCGGCCAGGACCTGGGCGCCGACGCCGCGGGCACGTACTACGACGCGAAGGCCAAGAGCCTCGTCGTGAACGTCCTCGACGCGACCGCCGCGAAGACCGTCGAGGCGGCCGGCGCGCGGGCCAGAATCGTCGAGAACTCCCTCGCCGACCTGAAGAGCGCCCGCACCACGCTCACCCGTGACGCCACCATCCCGGGCACGTCCTGGGTGACCGACCCGACCACCAACAAGGTCGTCGTCACGGCGGACCGCACGGTCTCCAAGGCCGAGTGGGCGAAGCTCACCAAGGTCGTCGACGGCCTCGGGCAGGTGGCCGAGGTCAAGCGCACCAAGGGGGAGTACAAGCCCCTGATCGCGGGCGGCGACGCGATCACCGGCTCCGGCGGGCGCTGCTCGCTGGGCTTCAACGTGGTCAAGGGCGGCGAGCCGTACTTCATCACCGCGGGCCACTGCACCGAGTCGATCTCGACCTGGTCGGACTCCAGCGGCACCCAGATCGGCACCAACGAGCAGTCCAGCTTCCCCGACAACGACTTCGGGCTTGTCAAGTACACGTCTGACGTGGACCACCCGAGCGAGGTCGACCTCTACAACGGCTCCACGCAGGCCATCACGCACGCCGCGGACGCCACCGTCGGCGAGAAGGTGACCCGCAGCGGTTCCACCACACAGGTCCACGACGGCACGGTCACCGGTCTCGACGCCACCGTGAACTACGGCAACGGCGACATCGTCAACGGCCTCATCCAGACCGACGTCTGCGCCGAGCCCGGCGACAGCGGCGGCTCGCTGTTCGACGGCGACGCGGCGATCGGCCTCACCTCCGGCGGCAGCGGCGACTGCACCTCCGGCGGTGAAACGTTCTTCCAGCCGGTCACCGAGGCGCTCTCGACGTTCGGCGCCGAGATCGGCTGACCCACCCGGGCCGGGCCCCACACCGGCCACCCCGAGGTCCCGCCCCGCTCGCGAGGGGCGGGACCTCTCGGCTTTCAGGACGGCCTCGGCTCCTGAACCCCGCGCGCCCCGCGCGCCGTTCGGCGGTCGCTCCGCAGGACCGCGGCCGCCAGGGTGACCACGATCCCGGCGAGCGCCCAGGCCGACAGGACCAGCAACTGGGCTGTCATCGCGTTCCCCTTGAAGTAGGCGATCGAGCGGGCCGCCCAGGTGCCCGCGCCCGGCGGCAGCGCCGGGCCGACCGCCTTCCAGAACGGGGGCAGCATCGGCAGCGGGAAGGCGCCGCCCGCGCTCGGGTTGCCCGCGATCACCACCAGCAGGATGGCGAGCCCGATGCCGACGACGCCGAAGACCCCCTGGAGGGCGAGGGTCGCGGCGCCGACCGCGAACGTCGTCAGGGCGCCGAGACCCCAGAAGGCGACCACGCCGCCGGGCAGGGCGCCCAGGATCGGGCCGACGATCACCGCGCCGCCGAGCCCTCCGACGAGCGACACCAGCGCCATGGCGGCCAGCCGGATCACCGCCCTGCGCAGGTTGGCGGGCCGGGCGCCGGTGCTGATCGCGAGGATCGAGGCGCACAGATAGCCGCCCACGCACCAGCCGATGACCAGGTAGAAGGACGACAGCCCGTTGAAGTCCTGGCCGGAGGCCGGGGACAGATCCCGGGTGCGCAGCGACCGCTGCTCGGCGGCCTCCACGGCGGTGAGCTGCCGCTCCAGGGTGGTGGCGAGGGCGGTGCCGCCCCCGCCGGCGACCAGGAGCGTGTCGGTGTTCCGGTCCGGGTGGACGACCAGGGCGCCGTCCAGCTCCCGGTTCAGGATCTTCGCGCGGGCGGTCGCCTCGTCGGCCACGGTGCGCGGGGCCAGCGGCGAACCGGGCAGCCGCGCGAGACGGGTGACCGTCTGCTGGGCCGCCGCCTGCCGGGGCGCGACCACGCCGAACGGCACGTCCTTGGGCTTCGGGTCGTGCAGGGCGCCCACGTAGGAGGCGATGAACAGCAACTGGAGCGCGATCACGCCGACGACCAGCAGCGTGGCCCGGGGAGTGACGGCGTCCTTCACCTCGTCGAGGAAGGAGGTCTCGGTCATGCCCTCACGCTCCGGGGCACCGGGCGTCCGCGCAGGCGGAGGCGGCCGAACGGCTGTACCGGCGCCGGGGGAGGGCGGCGCGGTCAGGGGCGGTGCGGGACGCGGACGGCGAGGAGCGCGGTGTCGTCGCTGGCCCAGCCGCCGTGGTGGGCGGAGAGCGCCGCGGCGACGTGGTCGATGGTGGCGGCGGCGTCCAGACCGCGGCCGGCCGCCAGGGCGCGGGCGAGATCCACCTCGTCGAACATGCGCCGGCGCGGCCCGGCGGCGCGGGGGTCGGGCCGGGCCTCGCAGGCGCCGTCGGTGTAGAGCAGCAGCAGGTCGCCGGGGGCCAGCCGGAAGCGGACGTCGGTGAGGCGCACGGTCTCCAGCACGCCCAGCAGGGTGCCGGTGGTGCCGAGCCGCTGGACCCGGCCGTCGGCCCTGCGGATCAGCGCGGGCGGGTGCCCGGCCAGGCACACCCGTCCGGCCACCCCGCCCGAGGTGGCGCGGAAGGTGGCCTGGACCGCGGTGAGGAAGCGCGGCGCGCGCTGGGCGAGCATCGCGGTGTTCAGCCGGTCGAGGACCGCGGCGGGCGAGAGGTGTTCGCCGGCGTCGGCGCGCAGGGTGTAGCGGGCCAGCGCGGTGACCTTCGCGGCCTCGGTGCCCTTGCCGCAGACGTCGCCCATCACCGCCGTCCACCACGCCCCGCGGGCCTGGAAGAGGTCGTAGAAGTCGCCGACGACGGTGGCGTCCCCGGTGGCGGGCAGGTAGCGGGCGGCGGTGTCCAGACCGGGCACCGGCCGCAGCACCGGCGGCAGCAGGCTCTCCTGGAGGCTGCGGGCCAGCGCGCTGGAGGTCTCCAGGGCGTTCTCCGCGCTCTGGAGCGCGATGCGCGCGGTGCTGAGGGAGATCCTCAGGTTGACCTCGCTGGAGACCGCGCGGGCCAGGATGCCCAGGGTCTCCAGCTCCTGGGCGGTCCAGGCGCGCGGGCTGTCGTCGATCACGCACATGCTGCCGATCGCGTGGCCGTCCGTGGTCACGATCGGGAACCCGGCCCAGGCGCCCACGCCCCACGGTCCGATCGCCGGGTGTCCCGCGGTGCGCGGGTCCTTCTCCGCGTCCTCGACCACGAACGGCGCGTTGAGGCCCACCGGGAAGTAGCAGAAGCTGTCGCCGACCGCGTTCTGCCAGCTCTCCGCGTCCGTGTACGGGAGGAACGGCACCGACTTCCAGAACGTCCGGCTCTCCCCGACGAACGTCACCGCGGAGATCTTGCACCCGCTCACCGTCATCGCCAGCCGCGTCAGGTCGTCGAACACCGGCTCGGGCCCGCTGCCGACCTGCCCGCTGGCCGCGAGCGCGGCCAGCCGCCCGGGGTCCGCCAGCACCGCGGGCAGCCCGTCGCCCCGCGTGCCGTCCGGGTACTCCAACGCTTCCGCCACAACCCCGCCCGCCTCGCCCGATGACTCGTCCGCCAGACAACCACGCCGCGCCCGCCGAAGACCAGCCGCTCCGGGGGTGGGCCGTCCCGTCCGTCGGGGGCCGACGGAGCCGGACGGCCGGGCGCGGGGGCCGGGGCGCCCGGGTGTCGCGGTGCCGGACAAGGCGTGTCGCGGTGCAGGACAGGGCGTGTCGCCGTGCCGGACAAGGCGTGTCGCCGTGCCGGGCGGGGCGGGCAGTGGGTTTCGGCCACCCCTCGCTCGCCTCGAGAATCGCTGATGTGTTCGAATAAACGCCGCACCCAGTCGCTTACCGGGGAGGATGGGGCTAGGGTAATCGAACGAGCGTACGATGAGCATATGGGGCGTATGGCCGAAAAGGGGGCGTGAGGCAAGGGAGGTGTGGCATGACGGGCTTCGCCCATCTGCATGTGGCGTCCGGCTACTCCGCCCGCTACGGCGCCTCGCATCCCGAGCAACTGGCCCGCAGGGCCGCCGAACGCGGTCTGACGTCCCTCGCGCTCACCGACCGGGACACGGTCACCGGGATCGTCCGGTTCGCGCGGGCGTGCGCCGGGGCCGGGGTGCGGCCGGTCTTCGGCGTCGATCTCGCGGTGACGGCCCTGGCGCCCCCGCCGCCCGCCGCGCGCCCGCGCACCCCGGCGCGCGGCGGCGCGCACGTCGTCGAGCCGCCGCTGCGCTTCACCCTGCTGGCCCGGGACCGGGCGGGCTGGGCGCGGCTGTGCCGGATCACCTCGGCCGCCCACGTCGGCGCCCTGTCGGGCACCGCCCCTGTGGTGTCGTGGGAGGCGCTGCGCGAACACGGCGGCCCGGGGCTGACGGTGCTGCTCGGGCCGCTCTCCGAGCCGGCGCGGGCGCTGGCGGTGGGCCGGGAGGACGTCGCCGAGCGGCTGCTGACACCGTGGCGGGAGATCTTCGGCCCCGGGCTCCGGCTCGAAGTCGTTGCGCAGAAACGTTCCGGCACCGGGCCGGGGTCGCTCCGGCTCGCCGCCCGCACCCTCGCCCTGGCCGACCGCACCCGCACCACCGCCGTCCTCTCCAACGCCGTCCGCTACGCCGACCCCGACCAGCACCGCCTCGCCGACGTCCTGGACGCCGCCCGGCTGCTGCGCCCGATCGACCGGCGCCGCCTGGACAGCGGACAGCGCTGGCTCAAAGGCCAACGGGAGATGACAGCCGTCGCCCGGATGGTCACCGAATGCGCGGGAGCCGACCCCCGGCGCGCCGAACGGCTGCTGGCGGACACCGCCGCCACGGCCGCCGAGTGCGCCGTCGACCCCCGGGCCGACCTCGGACTCGGCACCCACCACTTCCCCGAACCCGCCCTGTTCGGCGCCCCGCCCGGAGCCCGCGGCGCCGCCGGGCTGCTGCGCCGGCAGAGCGAGGAGGGCCTCGCCCGCCGCGGCCTCGACCACGACCCGGACGCGCGGCAGCGGCTGGAACAGGAACTCGAAGTGATCTCCACGCTCGGCTACGACTCGTACTTCCTCGCCGTCGGCCAGGTCGTGACCGACATCAGGGCCAAGGGCATCCGGGTCGCCGCCCGCGGCTCGGGCGCCGGATCGCTGGTCTGCCACGCGCTGGGCATCGCCACCGCCAACCCGCTCGACCACCGGCTGCTGTTCGAACGGTTTCTGAGCGTGCGCCGGGGCTCGCTGCCCGACATCGACATCGACGTGGAGTCCGCCCGCCGCCTCGAGTGCTACGACGCGATCTTCGAACGGTTCGGCAGGGAACGGGTCGCGGTCACCGCCATGCCCGAGACCTACCGGGCCCGCCGCGCCCTGCGCGACACCGGCCTCGCCCTCGGGATCGCGCCCGCCGACGTCGACCGGATCGCCAAGAGCTTCCCGCACCTGCGCGCCTCCGACATCACCAGCGCCCTCACCGAACTGCCCGAACTGCGCGAACTGGCCACCGAGGCACCCCGGTTCGGGCCGCTGTGGGAACTCGCCGAGGGCCTCGACTCACTCGTCCACGGCATGGCCATGCACCCCTGCGGAGTCGTCATCAGCGACGCCACCCTGCTGGACCGGCTGCCCGTCCAGCCCACCCCGCAGGGCGACTACCCGATGGCGATGGCGGCCAAGGAGGAGATCGAGGCGCTCGGCAACATCAAACTCGACGTGCTGGGCGTGCGGATGCAGTCCGCGATGGCGCACGCCGTCGCCGAGATCGAACGCGTCACCGGCGACCGCGTCGACCTCGACGACCCCCGGCAGGTGCCGCTCGACGACGTCTTCGCCTTCAAGCTCATCCAGGAGAGCCAGACCCTCGGCCTGTTCCAACTGGAGTCGCCCGGACAGCAGGACCTGCTGTCCCGGCTCCAGCCGCGCGACCAGCAGGACGTCATCGCCGACATCAGCCTCTTCCGCCCGGGTCCGGTCGCGGGCGGCATGCCCGAGCGGTACATCGCCGCCCGGCACGGCGGGACACCGGCGTACGCCCACCCCGACCTGGAACCGGTGCTCGCCGACACCTACGGCGTGACCATCTGGCACGAGCAGATCATCGAGACCCTGCACGTGATGACCGGCTGCGACCTCGCCATGGCCGAGATCGCCCGGCGCGCGCTCGGCGACAAGCAGCGGCTGCCGAGGATCAGGGACTGGTTCCACCGGCAGGCACGGGCCCGCGGCTACCACACCGCCGTCCGCGACGAGGTCTGGAGGACCGTCGAGGCGTTCGGCGCGTACGGCTTCTGCCGCGCCCACGCGGTCGCCTTCGCCGTCCCCGCCCTGCAGAGCGCCTGGCTCAAGGCGCACCATCCGGCGTTCCTGCTCGCCGGGTTGCTCGAACACGACCCCGGGATGTGGCCCAAGCGGGTCCTGGTCTCCGACGCCCGCAGGCGCGGGGTCCCGATCCTGCCGGTCGACGTCAACCACTCCCGGGTGACGCACACCGTGGAGAAGGCCGAAGGGGACCGGTGGGGGGTACGGCTCGCGCTGTCCGCCGTGCACGGCATCGGCGCGGAGGAGTGCGCGCGCATCGAGGCGGGCCGACCGTACGGGTCGCTGTCGGACTTCTGGCAGCGGGGCCGCCCCAGCCGGCCCGTCGCCGAACGGCTCGCCGGGATCGGCGCCCTGGACTCACTGCACGACGGCCGCCTCACCCGGCGCGATCTCCTGCTCCAGATCACCGAGTTGCACCGCCAGTCCCGTACCAGGACCGCGGGCGCGGGCCAACTCCCCTTCGACACCGGCGCCGTCGGCGGGGCCGAGCCCAGCGGACTGCCCGAGATGACCGGACGCGAGGCGCTGGGAGCGGAGTTGGGCACGCTCGGCATCGACGTCTCCCGCCATCTGATGGAGCATCACCACCGGCTGCTGCGCGAGATCGGCGCGACCGACGCGGCCCATCTGGCCGGACTGCGGGCCGGCCGCCAGGTGTTGGTGGCCGGGGTGCGGGCCTCCACCCAGACCCCGCCGATCGCCAGCGGCAAGCGGATCATCTTCGTCTCCCTGGAGGACGGCTCGGGCCTGGTCGACCTGGCGTTCTTCGAGGACTCCCACCCGGCCTGCGCCTACACCGTCTTCCACAGCGGGCTGCTGCTGGTGCGCGGCACGGTCCAGGTGCGCGGCAGCCGCCGCACGGTCGTCGGCACCATGGTCTGGGACCTGGACGAGATCGCCGCCGCCCGCCGCGACCACGGTCCCGAGGCCGCGCTCGCCCTGCTCGGCGAGAGCCGCCCGCACCCGACCCCCGCCCAGCCGCGGCGCACCCTGGCCAACGGCACCACGGGTGCCCGCCTCCACCCGTACGCCGACCTCCAGCCGGCCGGCAGCCGGTCGGCCGACCTGAAGAAGTTCGGCCACACCAGTCCGGGGAGCGCGGGATGAGCACACGGCAGCGGCACATCGCCCACCTCCATCTGCACGCCGTGCCGAACGAGGAGCAGTACGCCCAAATAATCGAACTGATGTCTGGTATCACGCCTCATGTGCAGGCCGTGCCGCCCGACGCCTTCCAGCTCGACCTGACCTCCGCCCTGCGCTACTTCGACCTGTCCCCCTACGACCTGGTCCAGACGGTGCTGCTCCGGCTGAAGGCCCACCACGGCATCGACGGCAGCGCCGGGCTCGCGGGCAACCGGATGCTCGCCGCGATGGCCGCCGACGCGTCCGGGCCGGGGGAGACCACCTGGGTCAGGGAGGGACAGGCCGCCGCCTGGCTGTACCCGCGCCCGGTCACCGCGCTGCCCGGCGTCGGCCGGGTCACGGCCGACACCCTCGGCCGGTACGGTCTGCACACCATCGGCCAGGTCACCGACCTGCCCGCCGCGACCCTGCAACGGCTCCTCGGCACGGGCTCGGCCCGGCTGCTGGCCGAACGCGCCCGCGGCCACGACCCCCGACCCGTCACCCCGTCGGAACCGGCCGCCCAGCTGGCCGCCGACCTCGTGCTCGACCGGGACTGCCTCGACCCCGACCGGCACCACCGCGCCGTCCTCGGCCTCGCCGACCGGATCGGCCAACGCCTGCGCGGCGACGGGCTGATCGCCGGCCGGCTCACCCTCACCGTGCGGTACGCCGACCGCAGCTCCACCACCCGCACCTGCGCGCTCCCGGAGCCGACCGCGCACTCACCGGCCCTCGCCGCCGCCGCGCTGGGGCTGTTGAACGGCCTCGGGCTGCAACGGGCCCGGGTGCGGGCCTTCGTGGTCCGCGCCGACGGCCTGCTGCCCGCCGAACGCGCCCACCGCCAGCTCTCCCTCGACCCCGGCGCCGACCGGGCCCGCGCGGTCGAGTCCGCGGCGGACCGGGCCAGACGCCGCTTCGGCCCGCAGGCGGTACGGCCCGCGGCACTGGCGGACTGACGGCTCCCTGTGAACCCGGACGCCGGACATGAACCCGGACGCCGGGCTCCGGAGCCGGGCCGGAGCCGGAGCCGAGGGCGCAGTCGAGGGTGAGGGGTGAGGGGTGAGGGGTGAGGTCGCGGGCGGGATCGGGACCGTCGGCGGACCGGTCCCGGCAGAGGCGACCAGCCGCCCGCCCCTCGTCCCCGCCCGAGGCCCGTCCGCCGCTATCCGCGTCCGGTCGTCGCCGTGAAGGAGTGGGTCCCCGGGCCCAGGTCCGAGACCGTGACGCGGCCTCCGCTGACAGACACCGAACGGGCCGACACGCGGCCGCCGTTCCAGAGCACCCGGCCCCCGCCGCGGACGGTCAGCCGGCCGCTGTCCCCCGGCAGCGCGACGGCACCCCGGGTACCGGCGGGCACGTGCACCGTGACGGCGAAAGCGGTCGAGGTCCGGTTCCACTCGACCCGCAACGGACCGTGTGGTGTGGGGAGTTGGCCCTGCGCCCAGCTGACGTCCCCCGGGTGCGGCCTGACCTCCCAGGTGGCGTATCCCGGTGAGGTCGGCCGGGCGCCCAGGAGTTGATGGGTCAGCGCCGGCAGCACACCGGTGGACCAGCCGTGCGCCATGCTGGTGTAGGCGTCCTCGTAGAGGGAGCCGTCGGGCCCGATGCCCTCCCAGTGGGTGATGCCGGGGTCGTGGCCGTCCATCCACCCGTAGGTGCGGCGGATCTGGTCGAGGGCGGAGTCGGCCCGCCCGGTCTCGAACCTGGCCACGATCTCCGGGTACGAGGTGAAGGCGTACACCCGCTGGGAGGCGCCGTCGAAGAGCGTGTCGTTGTCCATGAACGCGTTGCCGTACGGGCGGCGGGTGGTCGCGTCGAGATGGGCCAGCGCCGACGCCGCCCGCCCGGCGTCCGCGATCCCCGCGGTGACGGCGATGGCGTTGCCGTCCTGCGCGTGCCGCACCGGACCGGTCCCCGAGTCCAGGTAGGCGCCGGCCGACGCGTCCCACAACTGGGCGTTGACCGCGTCCCGGACCCGGCCCGCCCGCTCGGTCCAGCGGTCCGCGTCGGCCCGGCGCCCCAGCCAACGGGCCAGCGCCGCCGCGTCGTTGAGGGCCTGGACGTAGTTCGCGTTGTAGTAGGTGATCCTTCCGGTGCGGCCGAGGAAGGCGTAGTCCCCGTATCCGCCGGTGTCGTTGAGGCCCTTGCTGAGCAGGCCCGCGCTGTCGGTGACGCTCGGGTACCAGACGTCGAGCACCTTCAGCAGGTTCGGGTAGTGGCGTTCGGCGTAGCCGCGGTCGCCGGTGTACAGGACGTAGTCCCAGCTGCACGTCACCCACCACAGGGGGTAGTCGAACAGGGGGAGCGTGTAGGCGTTGATGGAGGCCGGGGGTATCCAGCCGTCGGCGCGCTGGTGCGCGGCCAGGTCGGCCAGTACGTTGCGGGCCGCTTCGGCGGCCTCGTCATGGGTCAGATAGAGGGTGCGGGCGGAGACCGCCAGGTCGCCGACGTAGGGGTCGCGGTCGCGCTTCGGCCCGTCGTGCAGGACCAACTGCCCTTCCAGGGAGGCGCTCCAGGCGTTGCGCGGGTCGACGTCGTCCTGCCGGAAGGTGTCGGTGACCAGCTCGTTGGTGTACGAGGCGCCGTACCAGTAGCGGTTGAGGTCGTCGTCGGAGCAGAGGAACCAGCCGCGGTAGGTAGCCGGTGTGCCCAGATAGGCGGTGAAGTCCAGGCCGACGGAGTCGATCTCGACCGTCCCCCAGGGTTCGGCCGCCGGGGCGTCCGACGCCAGGGCGTCCAGGGTGATCTTGAGATAGCGGAAGCCGTGCAGGCCGTCCGCGTACACCTGGGTGCCGTTCTGGTGGCCCTTGCGGTCGGTCCAGTCCGCGCCGCCCGCCGGGACGGCGAACTGGTCCGTGCCCTGGGCCGGCACCCCCGACTGGTCGGAGCGGGTGAAGTCGGAGCGGTCGGTGAGGAACTGCCGGGTCTCGGAGAAGGCGAGGCGCACACCGGGGGAGTTGTCGGACGCCGAGGTGAACCGGACGCGCGGGTACCCGACGACGACCTTGCCGAAGTCCACGGTGACGCTGGGGGGTTCGACCGGTTCGACGGCCTCGGGCCACACCTCGTTGATCCGGGTGAAGGCCCCGCGCGGGGTGTCCTGGACCGCCGTCACCGTGATGCGGACCCGGGTGGTGGAGACCGGCCGGGCGAACGGGACGGCCCGGTGGCTGACATCGTTGTCGGCGACCGTCGCGGCGGTCCACCAGCCGCCGTCCCGCCAGACGTCGACGGTGAAGTCGGTCGGCACGCCGTCGCTGTTGGAGACGACGGTGATCCCGGACAGCTCCCGGGCGGCGGGCAACGTGAGGGTGAGCGTGTCGGGGAACTCGCCCAGGGTGTCGTCGTTCCAGAAGGTGTCCGGGTCGCCGTCGATGGCGTTGCCCGCGTCGTAGGTGCGCGGCCTGCCGTCGTTGCCGTTGTTGCCCGCGTGCGCCGACGACGCCTCGGCCACCGTCCCCTCGGGCCAGCGCGGAGCCGCCGCGGGCCGCGGTCTGCGCAGCACGGTCCGGGCACCGCCGGGCGCCAACAGCCCTTCGGGGGCGCGCACATCGCCCGTGGTGGCGAGCACCAGGACCGGGCGGACGGTACGGGAGGCGGGGGCCTGCACATAGCGCTGCCAGCCGGTGCCGAGGCGCGGGGCGCGGGGCGTTCTCCCGTGGACCGCCGTCCCGTGGACCGCGTCGCCGTCGGCCGCGCCCGCCGTCGGGGCTCCGAGCGCGGAGAGGGCCACCGCACCGGCCCCTGCGGCGACGACCGTACGTCTGCGGGGGGCTGGCCGCGCGCCGGTACCGGGGGTTTCTGGCAACGTCATGACGCCTCTCATTCCTCAGTGGTCAACTGACTGAAACGATTCAAACGCGTCGGGCGAGGCGACGTTATCCCAGGACGTGCCGTGCGTACAGGGAGCGCGCAGCGGTTCGCGTGTGACGGGTGCGGCTTCTGTTCCCTGGCGGGCGGGCCCTCGGCTTCCGGGCGGGCGACCCTCGGCTTCCGGGCGGCCGACTCTCTGGTTTCCGGTGGCGGGCCGGAGGGTTCCGTGACGGACCGGAGGGTTCCGGTCGCAGGCCGGGTGGGTCCCGACGGCGGGGCGGGCGCTTCCCGGTGACGGATCGGAGGATTCCGTCCGCCCGGCGGGTCGTTCGGTCGGTGCCGGAACTTTTTACTGACGCGTAACTTCACAGTTGTACTACTCGCCCGTAACTTGGCGAATGAAAAGCATCCTCGTGATCCGGATCACAGGGCGTCAGGCCGTCGCACCCCCCTTGAGCCGCAAGGAGATCACTCGATGCTGCCCTGGAAACGAGTGTTCAGACCCCTGGCCGCGGTCCTTCTCGCCGCCGCCGTGTCCGTCATCCCCGCCACCGCCGCACACGCCGCGTCCGCGCCGAGCACCGGCTGGAACGACTACTCCTGCAAACCCTCCGCCGCCCACCCCCGCCCCGTGGTACTGGTCCACGGCACGTTCGCCAACTCCGTCGACAACTGGCTCGGCCTCGCCCCCTACTTGGAGGACCGCGGCTACTGCGTCTTCTCCCTCGACTACGGCCGGCTGCCCGGCGTCCCGCTCATCGGCGGCCTCGGACCCGTCGACGCGTCGGCCGCCCAACTGTCCACCTTCGTCGACAAGGTGCTCGCCGCCACCGGCGCCGCCAAGGCCGACCTCGTCGGCCACTCGCAGGGCGGCATGATGCCCCGTTACTACCTGAAGTTCCTCGGCGGAGCCGCCAAGGTGAACGCCCTCGTCGGCATCGCGCCCAGCAACCACGGCACCGACCTGGACGGCCTCACCAACCTCCTGCCGTACTTCCCCGGCGTCGGCGACCTGCTCACCACCAAGACCCCCGCCCTCGCCGACCAGGTCGTCGGCTCCGCGCTCCTCACCAAGCTGAACGCCGGCGGCGACACCGTGCCGGGCGTCCACTACACCGTCATCGCCTCCAAGTACGACGAGGTGGTCACGCCCTACCGGAGCCAGTTCCTCAGCGGATCCGACGTGCGCAACGTCCTGTTGCAGAACCTGTGCGCCGTCGACCTCAGCGAGCACGTGCTGATCGGCCTGACCGACCGGATCGCCTTCCACGAGGTCGCCAACTCCCTCGACCCCGCCCACGCCACGCCCACCACCTGCGCCTCGGCGCTCAGTTGACGCACAACGGGGTCTGTCCGGCCTGAGCCGCCGGACAGACCCCGCCCCTCGTCGGCCGTCAACGACCGTGTCGGCCACTGACGTTCACGGCGCGACGGCGGACCGAGGCGAACAGCGTCGCCGCGCCCAGTGCCAGGACGGCGGCGCCGCCGACGGCGAGATACGGGGTGGTGGAGTCCGCGCCCGTCTCCGCGAGGTTCTGCGAACTCCCGGCCGCCTTGGGCTCGTTGACCCCGCTGCCCGGGTCGGAACCGGTGGCCGCGGCGGCCTGCGAGGGCTCCGTGCCCGCCGTCGTCGCTGCCGTGGTCGGCTCCGCCGAGGTGGCGGCGTCGTCGTCACCGTGCCCGTGGTGCTCGACCGTCGACTTGTCCGCGCCCGCCTCGATCTGCTTCTCGGAGGGCACGGACGCGCTCGGCGCGGGCGCGGGACCGGCCGCCGAACCGGGGGTGTCACCGCTCGCCGTCCCGGCGCCCCCGGCCCCGCCCGCGCCGCCGAAGGTGACGTCCGAGCAGGAGTAGAACGCCTCCGGGCTGTCCGAGCGCTGCCAGACGGCGTACAGCAACTGCTGCCCCGCGCGCTCCGGAAGCGCGCCCGAGAACGTGTAGAACCCGCCCGTCGCGACCGGGTCGGTGGACGTCGCCACCGGGTGCTCCAGATCCAGGTCGGACCAGGCCAGCGGCTTGGCCGGGTCGTAGCCCGACCGGGTGATGTACACCTTGAACGTGCCCTTGTGCGGCGCCGTCACCCGGTACTTGAAGGTGTACGAACCGGCCTTCACGGCGGTCGCGGGCCAGTCGGCGCGGGCCAGGTCGAGGCCCTTGAACTCCTCACTGTTCGCGCTGCACAGCTTGCCGTCCGGGATCAGCGTCTGGTGGCGGCCGTCGGCGTCACCGATGCGGATGCCGTTCCAGTCGTAGAGCGCCTGCGTACCGCCGGCCGCGACCGCCGCCTTGCACGCCTCCGACCTCGGGCTCTCCGGTCCCTCCGCGTAGCACTGCGAGACCCTGCTGACCGGGTCGCCCATCGTGCCGTGCGCGGCCGCGGGGGCTGCGGCCAGCGCGGTCAGGGCGAGCGGGGCGACACCGACGGCGGCGAAGCTCGCGACGACGGCGGCGGCCCTGCGGCGCGCGGGCACGGCGGGCTGGGGGGCCATGGATGCCATGGGTGCCATGGGGGAACTCCTCGGTACGGCCTCGTCTTGGCGTGGGCGCGGTCCCGACGGGGTCCGGTCCGGCGGGTGCGGCCTGGTGGGGCACACGGCCCGTCGGGGTCCGGTCCCGCGGGTGCGATCCCGTGGGGGGCGATCAGAAGCTAGCGCCAAGAAACCGCGGAATCGCCTGCTGAGGGCGGCCGGGGGAGATCCTTATGGTGCCGTTAAGGGAGTGCTGAGACTGCGCTCAGGTAGGTACCGTTCACCCCATGACGCAGGACGAGATCCGGCTCGCCGTCGCCGCCGACGTACCGGCCGTGCGGGACGTGACCGACGCCGCCTACCGGCCCTTCATCGCGCGCATCGGACTGGTGCCGGTGCCCATGCGGGCCGACCACGCGGCGGACGTCGCCGCCGGGAAGGTGTTCGTGACCGGCGACCCGGTGACCGGTCTCGTCGTCGTGGAGGCGCGCGGGGACCATCTGTTCCTCGACAGCATCGCCGTCCACCCCGACACGCACGGCCGGGGCGTGGGACGGCGGCTGCTGCACTTCGTGGACGCGCACGCGCACGCCCTCGGGCTGCCCGAGGTCAGGCTCTACACCAACGCGCTGATGACCGAGAACCAGAAGATCTACCCGCGCTACGGGTACGAACTGGTGGAACGCCGTCTCGACGGCCCGTACGACCGGCTCCACTACCGCAAGCGGCTCGACCCGACGCACGGGGACGGAGACCGGCCGGCGGGGCGGTGATCGACGGGGCGACGACCGACGCGGCGGTGAGCGAGGGGCGATGGCCGACGGGGCGATGGCCGGCGGCCCGGTCGCCTGTCCGTCCGCCCGTCCGCCCGTCCGTCTGCCGGACCGGCCGGGCGTCGGGTCAGTTGTCGGGCCACCAGGTGCGGGCGATGTCCTCGCGGATCTCCGGGCGCGCGCCGGGCCGCCGTTCGGACTCCTCGCGCACACGGCGCGAGTCCGGCTTCCTGATCAGGGGCTTCTGCACGGTGGTACGGCGCATGCCTGCCTCCTCGCAGCGCCTGCCGGGTTCCCTGCGCTCAGGGCGGCAGACCCTTTCCGGGAGGGTGACCCATCGGCCCCGGCCTGTCTGTGGCGCCCGTCACTCCGGGACTGTCAGTGGCGGGTGTCACGCTGGGCCCATGACCATCGACGAGCCGGGCGGGGCCCGGCGCGGGGCCCGCGAGGAGTGGGACGCGCGGGCCGCCTCCTTCGACGACGAGCCCGACCACGGGCTGCGCGACCCCCTGGTCCGCCGAGCCTGGGCCGACCGGTTGGCCGACTGGCTGCCGGGCCGCCCTGGTGCCGTCCTTGATGTCGGCTGCGGCACCGGCAGCCTCTCCCTCCTGGCGTCCGAGAGCGGCCACCGTGTCACCGGTGTGGACCTCTCACCCGCCATGGTGGCGCTGGCCAGGGCCAAGCTCGCCGGCCGGGACGCGCGGTTCCTCGTCGGCGACGCGTCGGCGCCCCCGGTGGGCGGGCAGCGCTTCGACGCCGTCCTCGCCCGGCACGTCCTGTGGACGCTGCCCGACCCTGCCCGCACCCTGCGCGGCTGGTACGACCTGCTGCGTCCCGCCGGCCGGCTCGTCCTGGTGGAGGGCGTGTGGGGCGCCGTCGACCCGGTCGGGATACCTGCCGAGCGGCTCACCGCCCTGCTCGCGCCGATCGCCCCCGACATCCGTCTGGAGCGGCTGTCGGACGACCCCGCGCTGTGGGGAGGACCCGTCGCGGACGAACGGTACGCGGTGCTCGCGCGGGCCAGCCGGGACGACCGAGGCAGCGGGAACGACCGGGCCAGCCGGACGGTCGGGTTAGCGGGGACGGCCGGGGCAGCGGGTCGTGAACGCGGGGGAGACCGGAGCGGGTTCATGCCAGGAGCGTCGTGAACTCGTCCGTCGCGGCCAGCGCCGCCAACTCGTCGAGGGCCGACGTCGCGGCCCTCGCCGCCCGCGGGTCGCGTTCCGCGAGGCCGCTCGCGGCGAACTCGTCCTCGTCGAGCCTGCGGACGTCCGTCCCGTCGGCGGACCGCCACAGGTCCAGGTCGAGATCCTCGACGAGCAGCTCGGAGCCGGTCAGCACGGCCGGGCGGGTCACATCGCAGTACCAGCCCTTGAGCGCACCAGAGGAGTCCCGCACCTCCTTCACCGCGTACCAGCGGTCCCGCCAGTAGTACTCGGTGAACACATCGCCCGGCGCGAAGCGCACGAACCCGAAGTCCCGCACGCCCTCGCCCGCCCAGGGGGCGCTGACGACGATACGGACACCGTCGTCGTGGACCAGCCCGGCCGCGTAACGGATCTTCGTGCGGCCCGCCTTGACGAGCCTGACCGTCAACCCGGTCGCGGGATCAGCCGAGTTCGCGGACATACCGCACCTCCGTGGCGACGATCTCGTAGCCCAGCCACGAGTTGACCGCGAGCATCGGTCCGTTGCCGCCGTCGTTGCCGGTCAGGGCCTCGGTGACACCCGCGGCACGGGCCCGGTGCAGGGAGGCGTTCTTCGTGAGCTTGGCGAGCCCGCGGCCCCGGAACGCGCGGGCGGTGCCGGTCATCGCGGTGGCGTAGCGGCCCCGCCCGTCCGTGTGGGCGAGGCTGAACGCGGCGGGAACGCCGTCCACCAGGGCGACCATGGACAGCTCCCGGTCCAGCATCGGATGCTCCCACGTCGACGCGGCCCACTCCTGGTAGCCGGCTGACCCGCTCTCGACGTCGCTCGGTTCGTCGGCCGCGGTCTCCAGGTCCAGCGCGAACAGCGGGCGCGGATCGTCGGCGAAGCCGGCGGCGGGACGCAGCTGGACACCGGGCGGCGCGGGCTGGAGCGGCGGCAGCGTGGCGGCCGTCAGGTCGAGCCGCAGGAAGTGCGCGTGGCGGGCGGCGCGGTAGCCGTGCCGTTCGGCGAACGCGCGGTGGGCCGGGGCGTCCAGCACCCAGGCGAACAGCTTCGTCGCCCCGTGCGCGGCGAGGTGCTCCTCGCAGGCGCGGACCAGCGCCGTCCCCGCGCCCCGGCGCGCCCGCTCCGGGGCGACATAGACAGTGAAGCAGCCCTGTCCAGGCTCCGGGCTGTCGTGGACGAGGTCCACCTGGGCGGTGCCGATCACCTCGCCGTCCGCCTCGGCCACCAGGGCGCGTCGGCGGGCCGCCGGCGGGGTGTGGGCGAGGAGGTGGAGGGTGCCCTCCGCCGTCCACAGGAGGTGGGGGAGGGCCCGGTGGCGGGAGCGGGCGAAGCGCTCCGCATCGTCCCGGTCCTCGGTGCGGAGGTCGCGCACGATCACGGTCATGGGCGTGCACGCTACGGGCGGGGCAGGATCGTGCGCCCCTCATTTTCCGGCGGGTGCGGGACAATCAGCGCGTGACGTTGAAGATCGACATCGATGACAGTGCCGCGCCCTACGAGCAGGTGCGGGCGCAGATCTCCGAACAGGCGCGGGCCGGGACGCTGCCCGTGGGGTACCGGCTGCCGACGGTCAGGGGGCTCGCCGAGTCGCTGGGCCTGGCGGCGAACACGGTAGCCAAGGCGTACCGGGCGCTTGAGGCCGACGGGGTGATCGAGACGCGGGGCCGCAACGGCACGTTCGTCGCCGCCGCCGGCCCGGCGGCGGAACGGGAGGCCGCGGCGGCGGCGCAGGTCTACGCGGAGCGGGCCCGACGGCTCGGCCTTGACGAGGCCACGGCCCTGGCCACCGTCCGGGACGCGCTGCGGGCCGGGTACGGCCGGGACAGGAAGGGCTGACGGGCGGGACGGGAACGGCTGACGGCCGGGACGGGACCTCTGCCCCTGCCCTCGCCGTCCCCCTCGCCCCCCGCCCCCTACAGATACAGCCCCGCGTCCGTGCCCTCTCGGGGTTCCGGTAGGGACGTCGGTGAGGTGCCCCGGCGTAGGGCGTACAGCTCCGCGAGTGTCGCGCCCTCGCGGCCCACGCCCTCCTCCGTGCCCAGCCAGTTGGTGGCCTCCGGGCGGGTGAGGGGGCCGATCTCGATGCGGGCGAGACAGCGGCCGGGGCGCACGACGGCCGGGTGGAGCCGCTCCAGGTCCTCGTTGGTGGTGACCCCCACCAGGACGTTGCGGCCCTGCCCGAGCAGCCCGTCGGTGAGGTTGAGCAGCCGGGAGAGCGCCTGGCCCGCCGTGTGCTTGGCCTCGCCGCGGATCAGCTCGTCGCAGTCCTCCAGCAGGAGCAGCCGCCAGCGGCCCTTGCCGGTGCCGTCGTCCTCGCCGATCGCGATGTCCATCAGATAGCCGACGTCGGAGAACAGCCGTTCGGGGTCGAGGACGCAGTCCACCTGGCACCAGTCACGCCAGGAGCGGGCCAGGGTGCGCAGCGCCGACGTCTTCCCGGTGCCCGGCGGACCGTGCAGCAGCAGCAGCCGGCCCGCGATGTCCTCGGGGGTCGTCTTCATCAGCCGGTCCATCGCGTCGGCGACCGGCGCCGTGTAGTTGGGGCGGACCTCGTCCCAGGTGCCGGCCGAGATCTGCCGGGTGGTGCGGTACGGGCCGCGCCGGGGGGAGACGTACCAGAAGCCCATCGTCACGTTGTCTGGCTGGGGTTCGGGTTCGTCGGCCGCGCCGTCGGTGGCCTGGTCGAGGACCTGCTCGGCGAGGTCGGCGGTGGTCGCGGTGACCGTGACGTCCGCGCCTCGGCTCCAGCGGGAGATCAGCAGCGTCCAGCCGTCGCCCTCGGCGAGGGTCGCGCTGCGGTCGTCGTCGCGCGCGACCCGCAACACCCGAGCGCCGGGCGGCAGCAGCGTCGCCGCGGACTTCACCCGTTCGATGTTCGCCGCGTGCGAGTACGGCTGCTCGCCCGTCGCGAAACGGCCGAGGAACAGCGCGTCGACGACGTCGGACGGCGAGTCGCTGTCGTCGACGTTGAGCCGGATCGGCAGCGCGTCGTGTGGGTTCGCAGACATGCCGTCCATGATCCGGCACCGGGGCGCCGAGTGCACCCGGTTTCGTGGTCCGCCGGGTGTGTCGGCCGTGTCGCGGACGGCCGGGGCGCCCGGTCCGCCCGGCCCCGGTGCCGGACGTCCCGACATCCCGCCCGCCCGGGTCCCGGCCCGGTTACTGTTGCCACGATGGCACGTCATGAGTGGACTTCGGGGGCATGGCGGTGGCGGCTCGCCGCCCTGCTCGGGGTGGGCGTGGCGGTACTCGCCCTGGTCGTGACGGTGATCAGGACGCCGCCCGACGACGGCGCCGACACGGCGGGCACCTCACGCGACGGCGACCGGGTGCACGGCACCCCGGCCACCCCGCCCGGCCCGCGGGGGCCCGAGGTCGGCTGGGGCTTCACCCACACCCAGTACAGCGCCGACGAGGGCGACGACACCGCGACCGAACGGGTCGACCGGCTCGTCCGGGACGCCCGAGGCATGCCGCAGGACCAGGCGCTGATGGGCTGGGGCGCCGACAACCCCGAGCCGGTGAAGGGGCGTTACGACTTCGGCGCGATGGACCGCCGCATCGACTTCATCCGCGCCTCGGGCGGCACCCCCGTCGTCACCCTGTGCTGCTCACCCGACTGGATGAAGGGCGGCGAGCCGGGTGTCGGCGCCACCGACTGGAGCCAGGCCGCGCTGGAGACGGCCCCGCGGCCCGAGCACTACGCGGACTTCGCCGCGCTCGCCGCGACCGTCGCCGAACGGTACCCGGACGTACGGCACTTCATGGTCTGGAACGAGTTCAAGGGTTTCTGGGACGACGCCAAGGCCCGCTGGGACTACGAGGGTTACACCAGGCTGTACAACCTCGTGTACCGGGCCCTGAAGAAGGTCGACAAGGACATCATGGTCGGCGGCCCCTACCTGGCCATGGACAGCCTGGATCCTCGGGCGCACGACGCCTCCCGCACGGTGCGGGGGAGTTGGGGCGCGATGGACCAGCGGGTCCTGGACGCCTTCACCTACTGGAACCGGCACAAGGCGGGCGCCGACTTCGTCGTCGTCGACGGCTCCAGCTACACCAACGACGACGAGCTGCTGCCGGACGAGTTCGCGGCCACCGACAAGTTCACCGCCGTCGGCGCCTGGGTGCGGCGGCAGACCGGGGAGCTGCCCCTGTGGTGGTCCGAGTACTACGTCGAGCCCGCCGACGGCAACGACGAGCGGCGGGGCTGGTCCGAGACCCGCAGGGTCGCCGTCCAGGCCGCCGGTCTGATCGCGATGGTCAAGGGCGGCGCCACGTCCGGCTTCTACTGGAACCCGCAGGACGAGAAGGGCACCGACTGCCCCGGCTGCCTGTGGACACCGACCTACGGTTCTGACGGCGGCCGCAAGCTGCCCATGTTCGGGCTGCTCTCCCGCTTCCACCGGGAGTTCCCGCCCGGCACCCGGTACCGGTCGGTGCCGGTGGCCGCCGACGACGTGCCGAACGTCCGGGTCCTCGCCGACGACCGGACGGTCCTGGTGGTCAACACCCTCGACCGGACGATCAGCGCGAAGGTCGACGGCGAACGCTTCGAGATGCAGGCGTACGGGGTGAAGTGGCTCAAACGGCAGCGCTGAGCACCCTTCACCCGACGGCGGAAGTGGCTCAAGCGGCGGCGCTGAGCCCCTTCACCCGACGGCGCCGGCCGACCGCTGGGCCGCCGCTCTCCCACCGGCCGGCCGAGCGCCACCGTCCCCGCTGCTACTTCATCGTCAGGAACCGCTGCACCAGCGACGCCAGGAACACCGCGAGCAGCGGCAGGCAGAACCAGAAGCTGCCCTGCATCCAGTGCAGTTGGCGCACGCTGGGCCGGACCGCCACCCGGACCACCTCCCGTGCCGTCAGCAGGACGATCAGCGCCACCGCCGCGAGGCCGCCGACGATCGACCACGGCGTCCAGGTGATCCGGGGCCCGATCGGACCCGGGTCGGCCTTCGGCACCGCGCCGGGCGGCTGCTCCCGCAAGGCGTAGACCGTCGCGTCCCCGTTGCCGAGGACCTTCTCCAACTCGGGCCGCCGGTCCAGGTTCTGGAGCAGCCGCGGCTCCCAGGTCGTGGCGTAGCCGACGTCCATCTCCAGATACGTCACCTGGCTCCGGTTGACCATCAGATAGGAGTGCGGGCCCGCGTCCCGCAACGCCTTGACCAGGCCGGACACCAGCACCGGGTCGCCCGGCGCGAGGGTGGGCACATAGTCGACCCGTTCCATGTCCTTCGCGCCCCACGGCATCGCCGGGGTCACGTTGTTGACGGGGTCGTCGCTCAACCACAGCAGCCTGACCGTCGGATCGTCGTGGGCGTACACGTACTCCATGGCCGTGACCTCGCCCGGTCTGATCCGCTCGAACGCCTCGTTGCCCCAACGGGCCACCAGGAAGCCGCCCATGAGCAGCAGTCCGGCCAGCACCGCGGCCAGCGGGGCGAGACTCACCCGGTCCTTGTCCCGTTCCTCGGCGGTGACGCCTGTGCGCGGGAAGAGGGCGAGACCCGAGAGGAGGGCCGCGCCGGGCAGCGCGAACATGAAGACGCGCAGCGCCATCTCGCCGCCGTAGGACTGCATGCCGAAGCCGAGGAACGGGACGAACGTGAGGACCGGCAGGGACACTTCCCGGTACCGGTGGTGGCGCCGGCGCAGCCAGCCCCAGCAGGCGGACGCCATCACCCCGCCGGCCAGCAGCACCCGCGCGTACAGCACCAGTTTGTGGGTCGAGCTGCCGCCCTCGATCCGCCCCGACACCGACGACGACACATTGCCGCCGACCCCGCCGAGCCCGCCGAACAGGTCGTCGAAGTGCCCTGACCAGTAGGGCTCGGCCATGAAGCCGAGC
Organism: Streptomyces griseoviridis; assembly: GCF_005222485.1. Lineage (NCBI taxonomy): Bacteria > Bacillati > Actinomycetota > Actinomycetes > Kitasatosporales > Streptomycetaceae > Streptomyces > Streptomyces griseoviridis. The sequence goes on along the minus strand of NZ_CP029078.1, from coordinate 2,052,998 downwards.
CAGCCGACGACCAGCACCGTGAACAGCAGCGGGAGGCCGCGCAGTTCGCTGCGGCGCAGCATGACCAGCACGGTGAGGACGCCGAGCATCACGAACGGGGTGAGCTGGTGGGCCGGGACGCTCGCCGCGAAGAGGCCGATCACCACCGCGAGCAGCACGGCCTGCTGCCGCCGCTCGGTCGGCTCGACCTCCAGTTCGCCCGGCCGCGTCCTGGTCCACACCACCCGGGGCGCCCGGAACCACACCAACAGCACGGCCACGAACGCCAGATAGAGCAGGTACGTGAAGCCCTGCGGCGAGAAGTAGTCCTGGCCGACCCAACTGCTCAGCGCGAAGACCCAGACGCCGGTCCACCGGGCCCGCCAGCTCGCCCGTAGAGAACGCGTCAGGAGGAACAGCGGTGCCAGGTAGAGGAGTTCGATGAGGGTCGGCCACCAGCGGATCACCTCGGTGAGGTCCGTGACCCCGCAGGCCCGCGCGACGAACGCGGCCACCGCGAAGAACCCCGGCCAGCTCCAGCGGGCGTCCAGGTCGGGCACGGCGGACCCGGTGCGGTCGATGTAGTCGAGGAAGCCGAGGTGCTGCCACGCCGTCGCGAACCGGGGCTGTGTCTCGATGACCGCGGGCAGCGCGTGCAGGGACAGGACCGTCGCGAGGAGGGTCACCAGCAGCAGCGCCCTGTGCTCGTGGCCGAGCCTGAGCAGCGCACCGAAGACCAGCACGAGCAGGGCGGCCCCGGCCAGCGTCGGCAGCGGCAGCACGGAGATCAGGCCGAGCCCGCCCATCCGGTCCAGGTCGGCCTCGCCGAGCCGCGCGGCGGGCACCCAGTACAGCAGCAGCGCGGCGGCCAGCAGCGAGCCCAGCACCGCCCCGGCCCTGGTCGGCCGCAGCCGCTCCCGCCAGGACGGCGACGCCTGCGCCGGCACGTCGAGCCCGCCGTCGAGGAGCCCGCCGTCACCGACCCCACCGTTACCGGGCCCGCCCCGGCTGGACTCGTCCTCGTCGAGCCCGTCGTCGGGGAGCCCGCCGTCACCGAGCCCGCCCCGACCGAACGCGTGCCCACCGGGCCCGCCCTGGCCGAATCCGCTTTCACCGAGCCCGCCCCAGCCGAACTCGCCCTCACCGACCCCGCCTTGGCCAGGTCCGTGCCCGTCGACCCCGTCCGGCTCCCCGTCGGAGCCGGCCCCCGCCCGTCCCTGCGCCCATCGCGGCGACCGGTCCGCGCCCAGGGCCGGTTCACCGGGGTCGGGAACCGGCGTGCCCGAGGGCGGGGTGCCGGGACCCGGGCGGACGTCGGGCCTGCGCTCCTGGTGGTCGAAGTCGACGTGGACGCCGAGTGCGAGCGTGTCGCTGTCCAGCGCCCAGGCCGGGCCGCGTCTGCGCGGCTTCCCGGCGGACGGCGCCTCGCGCGCGCCCAGGTCGGCGAGGTCCCCGTCGGGCGACACCCCGTCGTCCCGGCCGGGCGCGGGCGCGGTCCTGATCGTGCGCAGCAGCTTCGGCGCGGCGACCGCGACGATCACCGCGAGGCTGGAGATCTCCGCGACGCCCGCGCCGGTCAGCCCCATCCGGGGCAGCAGCAGCAGCGTCAGACTGAGCACCAGGACGCACAACAGGCCCTGGAGCCAGGCGAGTCCGGCGGTACGGCTCTGGGCCCGCAGCACCGCGAAGTACGTCTCCATCACGACCCGCAGCAGCGCGCCGACCGCGAACCAGCGCAGCAGCGGGGTGGCCGCGTCCGCGTACCCCGCGCCGAACGCGCCCAGGATCCACGGCGCCCCGACGAAGAGGCCGCCGCAGACCGGCAGCATGATGCGCGCCATCCGCTTGAGGGCGGCGCGGGTGTCGGCGGCGAGCCTGGCTGGGTCGTGCGAGCCCTCCACGGTCAGCGAGGCGCCCATGTTGATGGCGAGCAGGTTGACCGTGCCGCCGATCGTCGTGGTGATGTAGAAGTACGCGTTGTCCTCGGAGCTGACCTGGGACGCGATGAGCACCGGCACCAGGTAGACCACGGCGAGCGAGAACAGCGAGCCGGTGTAGTCACCGGCCAGGAACCGCCCGATCTCGCGCAGCGTGGGCGGTGCCGCCCGCCCCTCGGTGGCCCGCACGTGCCGGGGCACGAGGCGCCGGAACACCAGCCAGCCGAGCGGCACGACCGAGGTCGCTATCGCGGCGACCCACGACACGAAGACGCCGGCCATCGGCACCGCCAACGCGCACCCGACGAGCAGCGCCAACTTGACGGCGGAGAACAGGGTGTTGCCCACCGGCACCCAGGGCGCGCTGCGCAGCCCGGTCAGCACCCCGTCCTGGAGGGTGAGCAGGTTCCACGCGACGACGGCGAGGAGGAACCCGGCGCCGGCGAGCGCGCCGTGCAGGAAGCGGTACGAGGGCCCGAACCGGTCGAGGGTCAGCAGGAAGATCCCGGCCGCGCACGCCACGACCAGCGAACTGCCCGCGTAAGTGCGGAGGATGAGGCGCCCGGTGGCGGGTCCCGCGACCGGGATGAAGCGGGCCAGGGCGCCGGTGAGGGTCACCGCCGTCAGGCCCGCGAGGAACTTCATCGCGGCGATGGCGGCGGAGCCCTGCCCGACCGCGTCCTCGGTGTAGTAGCGGGCGGCTGCCAGCCAGAAGCCGAGTCCGAGGACGGCGGAGATGCCCGTGTTCAGCATCAGCGCGTAGGCGTTGCGGAACAGCTGGCTGCCGCCGTCGGACCCGCCGAGCCCCGGCAGTCTGAGGCGGCGACCCCGCTGCCGGGTCTTCTCCTCGGTCGGGGGCGCCGCGGCCTCGGTGGTGGTGGTCGTGTCAGACACGGGAACGGATGGCCTTCCGGCGGAGCTGTCGTGCTCTGCGGACCAGGGCGTACCCCTTGGTGAGGGCCCGGTCCCTGGCGAACTCGCGGGTGAGGGCGCGGCCTTGGAGGAGCCGCTCGAACTCCTCGATGCCGGTGCCCCGGCGTACGGTGACGCGGCGCAGCGCGTAGGGGCCCTGACGGCGGCGGGCGAGGCCGTTGCCGACGGCGAGCGCCTGCGACCAGCCCGTCTCGCGCACGGCCGCCCGCACCCGGCGGTTCGAGTAGCCGTACGGGTAGGCGAACGAGGCGGGTGCGCGGCCCAGTTCGGCGGTGACGATCTCCCGGCAGTGGCGCAGCTCGTGCCGGAGCGGGCCGTCGTCGAGCTGGTCGAGCTGCGGATGGGTGTGGCTGTGGCCGCCGATCTCGACGTCCACGGCGGCCAGTTCCCGCACCTGGTCCCAGTCCAGCATGGTGTCGGGGCAGCCCCCGGTGTGGTGGGCGCCCCTGATCCAGCCGGTGGAGACGAACAGGGTCGCGGGGAAGCCGTGCCGGGCGAGGGAGGGCAGCGCGTACCGGTGGACGCCCTCGTAGCCGTCGTCGAAGGTGATGAGCAGCGGGCGGGCCGGGAGGGGCCGGCCGCCGCGCCAACTGGACGCGAGGTCGGCGGTGTTGACCGGCGTCATGCCCAGGTCGGCGATGAGCCGCAGCTGTTCGGCGAACGCGCTGGGGGTCACCGAGAGGGTCCGGGTGGCGGGGTGGGGGGTGGTGGCGACCGCGTGGTACATGAGGATCGGCACGGGGGTGGCGTCAGGCATCACGGGTCCCCTCGATCCTGGTGGCGGTGAAGGCCGTCGCGTCGCGGCGGGCCCGCACGCTGCCGACCAGGTAGCCGCCGGCCGCGGTGAGCACCCCGGCGACGATCGCGCCCGCCCGTCCCGCGCCGCCGGGGCGGGCCAGTACTACGTCCCGCAGCCCGCGCACGACGCCGGCGGGCAGCACCCGGGTGGTGTACCGGCGTTCGGACTCAAGTCCCTTGCCCGCGCCGACACTTCGCGCCACCAGTGCTTTGGAGAGTCCCTCGGCGTAGGTGCGCGCGCGGAAGTACCCGAAGTGCTCACGTGCCGCGGGCACCCGGTGGTGGATGACCGCGCGGTCGTCGATCAGCAGGACGGCGTCCGGGCGGAGTTGGCCGAGACGGATGCACAGCTCCGTCTCCTCGCCGCCCAGCGGGCGCCGGTCGCCGTCGCGTCCGATGCCGGTGGCGAAGCCGCCCGCCGCGTCGAACGCGGTGCGCCGGAACGAGGCGTTGCCGCCGAGCACGTTGCGCACCCTGACCCGGCCGGGCGGCAGCCCGCGGTAGGTGCAGCCCACCACCCAGTCGAACTCCTCGGGGAACCAGGCGGGTCGGCGGCCCGACGCCCAGACGGGCACGGTACGGCCGCCGACCGCGAGCACCCGCGGGTCGGCGTAGCCCTCGGCGAGGCGGCGCAGCCAGTCGCGTTCGGCGACCGCGTCGTCGTCGAGGAAGGCGATCACCTCGCCGTGCGAGGCGGCGATGCCGGTGTTGCGCCCGGCGGACAGGCCGCGCGGCCCGGCGTTGGCGAGCACCCGCACCGCGCCTGGCCCCTCGGGCGCGTTCCCGTACTCCTTGGTGAGCCGTTCCAGCAGCGCCTGGTTGTGGTCGACGACGAGCAGTGTCTCCCTGGCCTGGCGGGACTGCGCGCGCACCGAGGAGACCGCCGCGAGGATGTCCTCCCAGCGGTCCTCGGTGTAGACGCAGATCACGACGGATATGTCGGGACCGCTCAAGACACCTCTCCCCGCACCGAGTCGAGCATCGGCGAGTGGCGCACGCGGCGGCGCAGGGCGCGCCGGTTGGAGCGTTCCCCGAGGATCACCTTGAGGACCCGCAGCCCGTCCCTGACGGCCCGCAGATTGCTGGTGCCGTGGATGCGGAGGTACTCGTGGCTCGGGATCTCCTGCACCTTCAGGCCCGCCTTGACGACCCGGATGTTCATCAGGGTCTCCACCTCGAAGCCGGTGCAGTCGAGTTCGATCTTGTCGAGGCAGTGCCGCCAGAAGGCGTTGTAGCCGTAGCAGAGGTCGGTGTAGCGGGCGCCGAACTTGCGGTTGACGACGGTGCACAGCGCCCAGTTGCCGAGTTTGCGGATGAACGTCATGTCGTCGGTGCCGCCGCCGTTGGCGAAGCGGGAGCCCTTGGCGAAGTCGGCGCCCGAGACCAGCGCGGAGACGTAGGAGACGATCTCGTTGCCGTCGGCCGAGCCGTCCGCGTCGACCATCACGATGATGTCGCCGCTGCACGCCTCGAACCCGGTGATCAGCGCGTCGCCCTTGCCCTTGCCGCGCTGTTCGACGACCTTGACCTGCGGCCACAGCGAACGGGCCACTTCGACGGTGTCGTCGGTGGAATTGCCGTCCACGAGAACCACTTCATGTATCCAGTCAGGAAGTGTCTTGAAGACGTAGGGGAGATTCTCGGCCTCATTCATGGCGGGAATGACCACGCTCACCGGCGGCGTGATCGCCAGATGGGAAGAGATGGGCCGATAGGTGACGGTGGTTGACGGTTCGTGGCCGGTGGCCGCGGGCCGCAGAACGGAACTCATGAGTCTGGTCCCTCTCGTCCGGCTGGACCGCCCGCCCCTGGGCGGCCCGGCGATATATCCGGTTCGAAAGGGGGGTTCTCACCCCGGCGGCATGACGAATTGGCGCTCCGTGCATGTCGGGTGAGCTGGCATGACTGGCCGGCAGCCGGACAGCGGCCGCCGGTCGCGCGGCACGGCCCGGTCACCGGTGCGGTCACCGAGCACGGCACCCCCCTACCGCGCCTCGCGCCGGGGTCCATCGCGGTCCTGAGCCCTCCCCCTGGAGCCGCTCGATGATGGTCCGACGCGAGTGAGATGTACGACGGTATTGATGATTGAACCCGTTGAGCAAGGCCCGGAAGGCGGCCTCACGTTTTTATTGGTTTGACCGTTACACAACTGAGGAGAATGCAGAGACTGATCACCGTGACGGCGATGATTCCGCCGGTGACCGACCATCGGTGAACGGCCAGCATTCCCTGTGCCACGAGCATGTCGACGACGATCGCGCCGGCGAGCGCGGTCAGGGTGCGGCCCAGTGGATCCAGCCCGCGGAGCACGGCCGCGAGAGCGGACGCGGGTGCGGCGAGCAGGAAGAACAGGGTGAGCGGGCCCCGCATCCAGGAGTGCGCGTCGGCGAGCGCGAGAACGGCCCCCGCTGTCCCGAGGGCCGTCGCTCCACCGGCGAGCAGCGCCGGCAGATCCCTCCCCGACGTGGTCTTTGCCCGCTCGGTGCCGCTTTTTGAAGATCTCTTGACAGGTATGGCCTGCATGGCCGACTTTGCCCCCCGAAGCGCCGGATGCCGGGCTTCAATGTCGCGCAGGGCGAGAGCGGGCGTCAAGACGTCCTGGTCGTTCACACCAGTTCTTGTGGACGCCTGAACACGCGTTCCCCGGGGGCGCCGGCCGCCTCCGGGGGACGGTCGTCGTGACGGGTGGGGCGGGAGTTGCGGAACGAGCTTCAGAAGCTTGTTCGGCGAACCGGTGCCCACGCCGGTGAGGGCGTTCAGCGTGGCCCCGCCCACCAGGGCCGTCGCGACCCGCGCCGGGGTGGCCGAGGTGCGACTCGGTCACCTACTCGATGCCGTCGACGACCCCGACGGTGGTGCCCGACCCGTTGTGGTCGAGGACCCGGACGGCCACGATCTTCGGGCGTAGCACCAGGGGTTGAGTCTCCGTCACCACACTTGTCATGTGCGCGCAATCGAACGCGTGGTGAACATGTGGGGTGGAGAGGGGTGGGGACCGGAAAGTATTGGCATGAACACTTCCGCTCGACGCGCGTAGTTGGTACGAACGTGATGGCAGAGATCCTGCTAAAGGGAGGTTCCATGAGACGTTCCCGAATTGCCGTCCTCGTGAGCTCGCTCCTCCTCGCCGCCGGCACCGCCCTCACCGGTGCCACCGCGGCGCAGGCGTCCCAAACCGCCGCGGCCGGAGGCTATGTGGCCCTCGGCGACTCCTACTCCTCGGGAGTCGGGTCGGGCAGCTACATCAGCTCGAGCGGCGACTGCAAGCGCAGCACGAAGGCCTACCCCTACCTCTGGGCGGCCGCCCATTCACCCTCGACGTTCGACTTCACCGCTTGCTCGGGCGCTCGTACGAGTGATGTTCTCTCCGGTCAGCTGACCCCGCTCGGCTCCGCGACCAAGCTCGTCTCCATCAGCATCGGCGGCAACGACGCCGGCTTCTCCGACGTCATGACGACTTGCGTCCTGCAGTCCGACAGCGCCTGCCTCTCCCGGATCGCCACCGCGAAGACGTACGTCGCCAACACCCTCCCCGGCAGACTCGACAGCGTCTACTCGGCGATCAGCGCCAAAGCCCCGTCCGCCCACGTCGTCGTCCTCGGCTACCCGCGCTTCTACCAGCTCGCCACCACCTGTGTCGGCCTCTCCGACACCAAGCGCAAAGCCATCAACGAAGCCTCGGACCAGCTCAACACCGCCACCGCCAAGGCAGCCGCCAACCACGGCTTCTCCTTCGGGGACGTCCGCACCACCTTCACCGGCCACGAACTGTGCTCAGGCAGCGCCTGGCTGCACAGCCTCAACCTGCTGAACGTCGGCGAGTCCTACCACCCCACCGCCGCGGGCCAGTCGGGCGGCTACCTGCCCGTCCTCACCAACGCGGCCTGATTCTCAGGGCGAAGCGGACCCGCAGTCCGTGGGGGAGGTCCCGTCCGACGGGACCTCCCCCACGCACGTCACCGAGCACGCGCCGGCTCCGACGTACCCGCGGAGCGGCTCAACCGAACGCCGTCGAGGCGCCGTTGAGCATCAGACCGACCCCGATCGCGACGACCAGGAGCGCCGACACCAGCGGCGCCGACCGGCGCACCAGCAGCGCGAAGGGGTGAGAGGTCCAGCGGGGCCGCCGGTCCAGCATCCGGTTCACACCGGTGCCCAACCGCACGACGGCGAACCCGGCGGCGCCCAGGGTGAGGGCGAGCCCGACACCGTACGCGACGACGAGCAGCAGCCCGAACCACGCCTTCCCGAGCGCCGCCGCGCCGACCAGCACGACGACGGCGGACGGACTGGGCACAAGCCCCCCGGCGAACCCGAGCAGGATCGTGCCGCGGAGCGTGGGGGCCGTGGGATGCGTGTGGGTGACACCACCGTGGGTGTGTTCGAGGGCGTGCGGGTGACGGTGGTGGACGTGGTGGGCGTGGGATGCGTGATGAACCCGGCGGTCGTCGTGCTCAGGGTGATCGTGGTGCGCGTGATGAACATGAGGACGCTCATGCTCACGGTGATCGTGGTCCGTGCGATGGACATGAGGACGCTCATGCTCACGGTGACCGTGTTCCGTGCGAGGAACATGAGGACCCTCATGCTCACGGTGACCGTGGTGCGCGTGATGAACCCGCGGGCCGTCGTGCTCATGGTGACGGTGGTGGCCGCCGGGAGCGGCTGCCAGGGCCAGGGCGGGTTCCGGTGTCTTCTCCGGAACGGACTCCGCGGGCGGCCCGGCCGCGGGGGCGGGACGGCGGGCCCGCCACGCCCTGCGGGTCAGGGTCAGGCCCGCCGCGACCACCAGGGCGCCGCTCGCCGCCCCCAGCCAGGTGATCACCGAGGGGGCCAGCGCCGAGCCGGCCGTGACCAGCAGGCCGAGGGCGACCACCCCCAGGGTGTGGGTGACCGTCACCGAAGCGGCCAGCGGCAGCACGTCCTTGAGGCGGGCCCGGCCGCCCCTGGCCGCCGCCGTCGCGGCCATCAGCGTCTTGCCGTGGCCAGGGGCGAGCGCGTGCCCGGCGCCCAGGACGACGGCGATCAGCAGGGCGAGCGCCGAGAATCCGACGGTGAGGTCGTGCCGGGCGACCAGTGACTCCAGGGCGCGGGTCCACCGGTCGGCGCCGCGCGGCAGAACGGCCGCGCCGGGGGCGCCGGATGAGTCCCCCGGCTCCTCCGCCAGCGCGGGGCCGCCGGGGCGCACCCGCAGGGACGCGGTCGCGGTGTCGGCGGGGGAGGAGAGCAACTCCGCAGGATACGAGGTCAGTTCATGGGAGACGGAGGCCGTCGGCACGTCCGACGCGGTGACGGTCGTCCGGTCGCCGCGTGCGGTGATCTCCCGCCAGCCGGGGCCGCCGGCCGCGCCGCCCGCGCCGGCGAAGCGCAGCCCGACGGAGGCGTCCTCGGGCAGCGGGGCGGTGAGCACGCACTCGACGCGCAGGGTGGTGAGCCCGGCCTGTCCCGGCCTGACCCGGGCCAGACCGCTGCGGGCGGTGACGGCGACCTCGCGGCCGTCGACCGTGAGGCGGGAGCCTTCGGCCGCCGCCGCGCACCGCTCGCGGGCCCACTCGGTGAGGCCGAGCCGCTGCACGGCGGGCCGTGCCTGGGTCGCCGGGATCTCGGCGAGGTCCTCCACATGGTCGACGCGGAGGGCGCCGGGGGCGACGACCAGACCGTCGTAGCGGTTGACCGTGAAGTTGCCGAGGGGGTGCGCGCTCGCGCTGGTGGAAGGGGCCAGCACGAGCGCGCAGACGGCCGCGCAGACGGCCGCGATCGAGGGGAACAGCCCTCTCCTGGTGGTCACTTGGCGTCCTCCAGGGCCGCGCGGGCCTGACGGGCGCCGAGCGTCGAGAAGCCGGGGTTCAGCCGCAGGGCCGCCCGCAGGGAGGCGAGGCCGTCCTGCTCGTGTCCGGTGGCCCGCTCGATGGTGCCGCGGTGGTACAGGAACAGGGCGTTGCGGTACCCGGTGGCGGCGGCCTCGCGGGTGTACCGGAGCGCCTCGGCGTCCCGGCCGCCCATGTGCAGGGCCCAGGCGAGGGCGTCGGCCGTGTGCACGGTGCGGCGGCGGGCGTACTCGGCGCGGGCCGCGCGCAGCGCCGACGCCCGGTCGCCGTGGTCGGCGGCGGCGAGCGCGGTGTCGAGGTCGGCGTTGACGCCGCCCGCGCGGGCCAGCGCGGTCCAGGCGTCGACCAGCGCGTACTGGTCGGCGGCCCGCGCCTGGTCGCCCTCGCCGCCGCGCTCCTCGTACAGCTCGCCCAGCTCCACCAGCGGTCCGGGCAGCGGGAAGCGGGCGACGACCTGTTCCATCGCCGCGACGGCGGTGGCGCGTTCGCCGCGCGCGGCCAGGACGCGGGCCCGGCCCTCCAGCGCGGGAAGGTAGTTCTCGTCGGCGGCGAGGGCGCGGGCGTAGTCGGTCAGCGCGGTGGCGTAGTCGCCCTGGTTCCAGGCGAGTTGGCCGAGCTGGGCGGCGACGTAGGCGATGTCGCCCGGGGTGGCGGCGGTGGCGAGGGCCTGCTCCAGGACCCGGCGGGCGGTCCGCACGTCGCCGCGCAGCTCGCGCACGTACGCGTAGCGGGTGAAGACGGGGATGCCGGGACGACGGTCGTCCGCGGTGTCGGCGGCCTTCGACGCCTCGGCGTAGCGGCCGAGTTCGACCAGGGCGTCGATACGGGAGCACAGGGCGCGCTCGCTGTACGGGTTCTCCTTCAGCACCCGGTCGGCGTAGCCGAGCGCCTCGTCGAACCGGTGCCGGGCGGCGGCGAGCGCGGCCCGGCCGGTGAGAGCCTGCTCGTTGCCGGGCCGCAGATCGAGCGAGCGCCGCAACGCCCGTTCGGCCTGCGGGTATCGGGAAGGGTCGCCCTTCGTCCTGGCCTGTTCGACGTAGGCGAGACCGAGGGTGGCCCAGCCGCCGAAGTCCTTGGGTTGGCCGCGCAGATGGGCTTGCAGGGCTTTGATGTTCGCTTCGAGGTCACCGCCGTTCAGGGCGGCAGGCGACAGGACGCCGGGCGCGGCGGCGGCGACGGCGGTCCCGGTGCCGTCGTCGCGCAGCGCCCCCACGGCGACCGAGCCCGCGGTGAGGGCGACGGCCAACAGCACCACGGAACCGCCGAGTCGCAGCGCCCGCAGCCGCCGGCCGAACTCCTTGAACCGCCGCACGGCGAGGACACGGGGGTCGGAGGACGGGCCGGAGGAACCGGAGGAGTCGTGGGGACCGGAGGAGACGGAGGGTTCGGAGGGTTCGGGGGAGTCTGAGGGTTCGGCAGAGTCGGGGGGTGGGGGTACGGAGGGCGTGGGGAGTTCTGGCGTCGGGTCGGGCACCAGGCGGAGGCCGTCGGCGCGCCTGCCCCGGACGCGGCCCGTGGCCGTGCGTCGCTGCGTGGCGGCCCGTTCGTCACGGGCGGCTGCCTCGGCGGCGGCCTCCGCGGCGCGGGCGGCGGCGGATTCGGCGGCCGACTCGGTCGCCGCCCGGGTCGCTGCCTCGTGCGTCCCCGCCGCCGTCCCGTCGTCCCCGGCGCCAGGTCCCGCCGCCGACCCCGACCCGTCCCCGGCCTCGCGCGCGGCCTCCCCGGCGGTCTGGTCGCCCGGTGGCCGTCGGCCGTCGTCGCCCCTCTTCGGGGTGTTGCTGTTCTCGCGCGGGCCCATGCCCTCTCCTCGGCTCCTGGTCGGCGGGTGCGGGGTGGTGCGGCGCGGCCCGCGCGTGGGGGACACAGCGGGCCGCGCCTGTCGGTGGCCGGGCGTCAGTACGCCCCGCGCCGGATGCGGCGCCACCACAGCAGGCCGCCGCCGATCAGGGCGATACCGGCCGCGCCCGCGCCCGCTGACGCGGTGATCAGCCCCATGTTCCCGGTGCCGGACGCGCCGGCCGGCCGGAGCGCGTCACCGAGCTGGTTGCGGACGTCGTTGCCGCCGCTGACGCCCTTGGCGACCGCGCCGCGCGAACCGGCCGTCGGGTTCGCCAGGTACGGGAAGGACGAGCCGAACTTCTTGTCGTTCTTGTCGACCGCGTCACCCAAGTCGTTCTTCGCGCCCAGCAGTTCACCCTCGACGACCTGGAGGGCCGCGTCGATCACGTCGTCGGTGAGCCGACGGCCGTTCGGGAAGCCCGCGTTGTCGCCGTCGAGGACGCCGAGCCGCTTGGGGCTGTGGGTGGGCTTGATCGAGGTGTTGAGGCGCAGCTGCTCCGACGGGACCACGTGCGGGGGCTGGTTGAGGCCCTCGACGCCCTTCAGGAACACGTCGACCAGGTCGTCGCGCGGCTCCGCGGGCGCCTTGATCTTGTAGATCTGCTCGATGAGCTTCGGCAGCTCCGGGTTGGTGACGTTCTTCAGGAACTGGGCGTCGTCGCGCGGCGAGGACGCGTTGAACCTGTCCTTGTCCTTCAGCGGGTTGACGACCTCGTTGACCAGGGGCATGCCCAGCCGCGAGACCTGCTGGTAGTAGCCCTGCGCGTTGCGGCGCTGGGTGGTCGACCAGATGCCGACGACCGGTTGCTCCGCCGACTCGGTGATCATGTCCGTGGGGAGCTGGAGGGCTATGGAGTTGACGTTGTAGCCCTTGAGGGTGTCCCGGCCGACCTCGGAGAGGTTGCCGCCGTACAGCAGGTCGAAGACCCGCAGGTCGAGGAAGAACGGGTCGTCGGCCTGGCCCGCGAAGGTCTGCGCGCCGCTGGAGAGCTTGTGGACCGCCTGCTTGCGCAGGGTGTCGTAGTCCGGCATCGACGCCTTGCCGACGTTGGACGGCGCCACCGGCACGTCGTCGGCGAGCCTGGTCCGCGAGCGCACCTTCCCGCCGTGCGACTTCACCAGGTCGATGTCGTAGGTCTGGGTGACGTTGAGGTCGGGGTCGTCGAGGCTGGTGACCGCGCCCGTGTTGTAGAGGAACGTGTCCTTGTTCTTCGTGTGGGTCGTGAAGGTGTACCGCAGCAGCAACTCACTGCGCGCGTCACCGTTGTTGTCGATGTGGATGTCGTACTGGGCGTCGTCCGCGAACGTGAAGAAGTTCGGGCCGCCCGCCGGGTCCTCGAACGGGATCCAGTTCGCGATGATCGTCGTCGTGTCCGGCTTGTCCGGGCTGACGAACGCGTACACGTCGGTGTTGTCGTACTGGGGCTGCCCCGAGATCAGCGGGGCCTCCCGGTGGCTGGAGGCGGAGGCCGCCCCCGGCTCCAGCGTGGCGACGCCCGCGGCCACGAGCCCGCCGGCGGCCAGCGCGCCGCATACGAGGGTCGCGAGGCTCCTGCGTCCCGCACTGCCGGTCGAGTGAGGTGTCATGCCGTCCGTCCTCTGTGCCAACTTGCCTGACGACCGGACATTCGGAGAGCCCCGCGGACCGGATTGGTCGAATCCAAAACTTATTTCTCCGTCCCCCGACCCGCGTTTCGAGCCCGCTGATCCGTAACCCCTGGCGGAGGTGCGTGCGTTGCGAATGCCTGGGGTGACGGGTCGGTCCGGATGCGGCGGCCGGCGGGAGGGGGAGCGGATGGAGGCGGACGAGCTTCTGGTGCTCGTGGCCGGCGGTGACCAGCGGGCCTTCGAGACGCTGTACGGGATCGTGTCGGGCCCGGTGTTCGGACTGGTGCGACGCGTCGTGCGGGACCCGGCGCAGTCCGAGGAGGTGTCCCAGGAGGTGCTGCTCGAACTCTGGCGCTCCGCCCCGAAGTTCGACCCGCTCAGGGGCAGCGCCCTGTCCTGGGTCCTCACCCTCGCCCACCGGCGCGCCGTCGACCGGGTGCGCAGCGCCCGCGCCGCGGGGGAGCGCGAGCAGCGCGAGGCCCACCGCTCCCACAGCACCGCCTTCGACCAGGTCTCCGAGGAGGTCGAGGCGGGCCTCGAACGCGAGTGGGTGCGCCGCTGCCTGAAGCGGCTCACCGATCTCCAGCGCCAGTCGGTGACGCTGGCCTACTACGACGGGTACACCTACCGTGAGGTCGCCGAGCGGCTCTCGCTGCCGCTGGGCACCGTCAAGACCCGTATGCGCGACGGACTGACCCGGCTGCGCGACTGCCTGGGAGGTGCCGCGTGAGTCTCCTCGACCGGATGCTCGGCCGGGACGACCGCCACTCGCTGGCCGCCCCCTACGCCCTCGACGCCCTGGAACCCGCCGAGCGGGTCCGCTTCGAGAAGCACCTCGCGCGCTGCCCCGCGTGCGTGGCCGAGGTGCGCGCCCTGTCCGAGGACGCGGTCAGGCTCGCCTGGTCCACCGCCGTGAGGCCGCCCGCCGAGCTGCGCGACCGCGTCCTGGCCGCCGTCCGCACCACCCCGCAGGAGCCCGCGCGCGCCACCTCGCCGCAGTCCGCTCCGGCGCGCGGCCGACGTGCCCAGCTCCCACCGCACGTCTGGGGCGCGCAACCGCCGCCCGGACGCTCCCGTGCGCCGCGCGAGCGCCGACCGCTCTTCGTGCCGTTCGCCACCGCGACCGCGGCGGCGGCCCTGGTGGTCGCCTCCCTCTTCGCCGTGCAGGCGGACAGGACCAGGGAGCAACTGGACGCCGCTCGCGCGCAGTCACGTGAGATCGCCCACGTTCTCGCCGCCCCCGACGCCCGCGCGGGCTCCGGCCGGGACGCCGGCGGGCGGAGCGTCACGGTGATCGCCTCCGCGTCGGAGGGCGACGCGATCGTCACCCTCAGCGGGTACGACCCCCTTCCCGGGGGGCGCGTCCACCAGCTCTGGCTGATGCGTCCCGACGCCGAACCGCGCTCCCTCGGCCTCTTCCGAGGGGGCGACACGCCCTTGGTCGCGACGGACCTCGACCGGTCCGCCATCTCACTCGCTGTGACCGTCGAGCCGGACGGGGGTTCGGAGCAGCCCACAAGTCAGCCGATTGTCCAACTCGCCCTGAAATCGGTTGGATTCGGAGAGTAATCAAAAAGGAGTCGTCAACCCCCGTACGGGGAAGGTGAATCCTGTGACCGGGATACACGGGTGCCTCGGGAGGGCGATAGGGTTACCCTGCCCGTGCCGGGTGGATTCGTACGGGTGGGGAGTGACATGGAACAGATAACACGCAGCAGGGCCAGGGTCCCTGCGATCACGTGCGGGAGCAGCGCGACCAGTTCGCGCCTCGACCGCCATCTCTCGGTGCTGGCGGGTCCCGCCGTACCGCGGCGGGAGGCGGACGAGGCGACCTCGCTGATGCGTGAGCTGACCGCGCGTAGCACCGTGCAGAACCGCAGTGACCGGGGTGCCCGCGTCCGCAGGGTGTCGCTCTTCGCGCCGTTGCGCCGACTGCGCCGCTCGCTCTTCGGCGGCCACTAGCCGAAACCGCCCCCTCGTCAGGTCTCCGTACGCACCCGCCCGCTCCGTACCCGAGACACACCCCACCTCCGTGCGACGCACCCACGCCGCACGGAGGTCGACGCATGCCACGCCCACACCCGTACCTCCCCAGGCCGACGTGAACGGCGCACCCCCCGTGCTTGTTCGCGCTCGCCCCGCCCGCTACAGCAGCGCGAACTGCCCGTCAGGGCCCTCCTCGTGGTGATCGAGGACCGACGCCGGGCGCCGGGACGCCCGCGGCGGCGGCAGGACGGCCGCCCCGCGCAGCTCCGTCGCCGTGATCGGCGCGGTCACCCGCAGCCCGGCCCGCTCCTCGCCCACCTCCGCCATCAGCGTCAGCACGGTGATCAGCTCCAGCAGCTCCGACGTCCAGGACTGCGGCCAGAGCGCCGGGCGGATCGCCGCGAGGCCGCCCTCCTCGGGCTCCGCGGTCCTGGCGGTGAACCACTCCTGAATGAGCGGGACTTGCCCCGTCCGGAACTCCCACGCGGCCGGCGGCACCGGGGAGACCCGGCCCTCGTCCAGGTGCAGGGTCTCCTCGGCGCGGTCGTAGCGCAGGGTCAGCGGGCGGGACGGCAACGGGGCGCGGACATAGGGGCGACGGCCGCCGGGCAGCCGGGGGCGCTCGCCGTCGCGCAGCATCAGCCACAGCGCCCTGCGCCCCGACTCGACGCCACGGGACCACAGTTCGGGGTCGGAGGTGAGCGGCACCGTCAGGTCGTCGCGGACGGCCGTGACGATCCAGGCCAGCACGTCACGCGGGGTGGGGGAGAGGCCGAGCCGGGCGGCCAGCAGGTCGATCAGGCCGGGGGCCAGGTTGGGTTCGGTGCCGCCGGGGCGGCGGAACAGCGGGCGCACCCGGCCGGGCCGCAGCAACGGCAGACAGGAGGTGGCGAGCAGCGGGGGAGCCTCGGGTGCCGTCGCCGTCTCCACCACGAAGACCTGCCGGTCGTCGGCCACCCGCCACAACTCGGGGCGGGCCGCGTCGATCAGCCGGTGATCGGGGATCAGCCACCGCTCGTCGAAGGGCGCGCTCAGCACCCGGACAGGATCGGGGCACGGGCCCGCGGCGCGCGCCAGCCTCCCGGTGCCGCCCTCCTGCCCCGGCAGCTGCCCCACCGCCGTGTGCGTGGTGCGGGCCCTGGTCGGCTCGAACAGGGCCTCGCGCTCTTGGCCGTCGGCCTTCAGGAGGGCGTCCCAGCGGGCTCTCAGGGAGGCCGGGTCGGGGCCCGTCGGCCACCCCCGGCCGAGCCGCGGCGGTGCGACGGACCACGGCATGAGGTCCGCCAGCGGCGGAGCGTCGTCGTGCGGCACGCTGGGCATCGTAAAGCCTGTCACGGAGCGTTGTCTCAGGTGGCGTCCAGCGTCACCGTGAAGGAGAAGCGGTCGCCCCGGTAGTGGATGACGGCCGCGTCGAGGACCCGCCCGCCGTGGTCGTAGGTGACGCCCGTGTAGTGCAGGATCGGGCTGAGCAGCGGGACTTCGAGGAGTCTCGCGGTCTCCGGGTCGGCCAGCCGGGCCTGCACGGTGTCGGTGATCCGGGCGATGTCCACGCCCGGGAGGTCCTGGAGCACCTTGGTCATCGGGCGGCGCGCGAGGTCGGCCGGGTCGATCCGGTCGGCCAGCTCGGGACGGACGTAGTTGCGGGCGTGGTTGGTGGGTTCGCCGGTCTTCTCGTCGCCGCGCAGCCGGTGGTACGTCGCCACCTCCGTCAGGTTGGGGAAGAACTCGGCGAGTTCGGCGGGGACCGGCGCCGTGCCGTGTGCGAGCAACTCGGCCGCCATGCCGGACTGCTGGGCCACGATCGCGTCCACCGAGCCGAGCAGCCGCACCGGGGCGCCCCGCCGGGCGCTCGGCTCGATGAACGTGCCCCGGCGGCGGTGCCGGGTGATCAGACCCTCGTCCTCCAGCTCCTTCAGCGCCTGCCGCATGGTCAGCACGCTCACCCCGTAGTGGCCCGCCAACTGCTCCTCGGTGGGCAGCCGCAGCGGGTCCCGGGGCGAGCGGCCGAGTATCGAGGCGCGCAGCGACTGCGACACCTGGTACCAGAGCGGCAGCTTGCGGTTCAGGACGATCGAGTCGGGGGCGAAGGAGGTCACGGGTCCGTCCGTACCGTCGGCGGGGTCTGCGGTGGACTCCATTAAACAGAGCGGAAGTGCCGTTCGAGACCGTGCCAGACGTCGTCGTAGCGCTCCTGGAGGTGGCCGGCGCCCGCCGCGTGCGGTGTCAGCGTCAGCGGCCAGCGGGTCTCGAACATGAACGCGAGGCCGTCGTCGATCCGTTGCGGCCGCAGCTCGGCCGCGCTCGCCCGGTCGAACGTCTCCCGGTCCGGGCCGTGCGCGGACATCATGTTGTGCAGCGAGCCGCCGCCCGGCACGAAGCCCTCCGCCTTGGCGTCGTAGGCGCCCTCGATGAGCCCCATGTACTCGCTCATCACGTTGCGGTGGAAGTACGGCGGCCTGAAGGTGTCCTCGCCCACCAGCCAACGCGGCGCGAACACCACGAAGTCGACGCCCGCGAGACCCGGGGTGTCCGAGGGGGACGTCAGCACCGTGAAGATCGACGGGTCCGGATGGTCGTAGGAGACCGTCCCGATGACGTTGAAGCGGCGCAGGTCGTAGACGTACGGGACGTGGTTGCCGTGCCAGGCGACGACGTCGAGCGGGGAGTGGTCGTAGTCGGCCGTCCAGAGGTTGCCGCAGAACTTGTTGACCACCTCGACCGGGCCCGCCGCTCCGTCGACGTCCTCGTACGCGGCGACCGGTGCCCTGAAGTCCCGTGCGTTCGCCAGGCCGTTGGCGCCGATCGGGCCGAGGTCGGGCAGCCGGAAGGGGGCGCCGTAGTTCTCGCACACGTAGCCGCGCGCCGAGCCGTCGAGCAGCTCCACCCGGAACCGCACCCCGCGCGGGATCAGCGCCACCTCGCCCGGCTCGGCCCGCAGCAGCCCGAACTCGGTGCGCAGCAGCAGCCCGCCGCGCTCGGGGACGATCAGCAGCTCGCCGTCGGCGTCGCTGAACACCCGTCGCATCGACCGGTCGGCGTGGTAGAGGTGCACGGCCATGCCGGTGCGCTGGGTCGCGTCGCCGTTGCCGCCGAGGGTCCAGAGTCCGGCCAGGAAGTCGGTGCCCTCGGGCGGTGCGGGCAGCGGGTTCCAGCGCAGCCGGTTCGGGTCGGGCGTCACCTCGGTGAACGGGCCGGTGCGGATCGCGCCGTTCTCGGTGCGGGTGAAGGCCGGGTGGGCCGCGGACGGCCGGATCCGGTAGAGCCAGGAGCGCCGGTTGTGGGCCCGCGGCTCGGTGAACGCCGTTCCGCTCAGCTGCTCCGCGTAGAGCCCGAGCGGGGCGCGCTGCGGCGCGTTGCGGCCCTCCGGCAGCGCCCCCGGAACCGCCTCGGAGCTGTGTTCGTCGCCGAAACCGGAGAGATATCGCAGTCCCTCCGCGGCCGTGCGCGCGTCCCCGCTCATGATCGCTCCCTTGCGGTCTGATTCCTATGCATCACCGTAGGATTGCGGTTTCCCTCGCGCAAGAGGGAGACCGCTCTCCTGCGGATTCCCGGTGACCGCGCGGGAAGAACGACCGGAACGAGACGGCGGGGGGATCCACGGGTCGGACCCGTGTTCTACGCTCCGGGCATGTCGTGGATTCGGGGGACCTCAGCCGTACTCGCGGTCTGCGCCCTGGCGCTGACCGGAACCACCGGCTGCGCCGCGGGGGACGGCCGGGTCCGCGGCGCGAGCACCGCCTCACCCACCCCGGCCGGCAAGCTGCTGCGCGGCACCGACAAGGAGGGCAGGCACTTCCGGGAGGTCCCCGAGGAGGGCGCCCCCGAGGTCGGCATCGAGGTGCAGCCGGACGCCGACGACGCCTGGAGCGTCCGGCTCACCGTCCGCCGCTTCCGCTTCTCACCGGCCGGCACGCGGGCCCGCGCGGTGCCGGGACAGGGCTTCGCGTTCCTCTTCGTCGACGACCGCCTGGTGACCCGGCTGCGCGGCGTCACGTACCGCATCCCGGCCCGCCTCGTGCCCCGCGGCACCCACCACGTCACCGCCCGCCTCTACGCCGACGACGGCACCGCGTGGGCGGTCGCGGGCGAGCCCGTCCAGAGCACGGCCGACATCACGGCCTCGGACGTGGCACCGGATGCCCGGACGACGGCGCGGGCGCGGACCGCGCCGGACCTCCCGCAGACCTCGCGGGCCCGGACGGCACCGGGCACCCGGGCTCCTCTGGGCGCCTCCGCGGCCCCCGTCGCCGTCGCCCGTTCCCTGGCACCGCGTGCCGGGTTCACCCCGGGCACCCCGAATGTCGCGAGTGCGTTGAGTGAGGGGGGCACCGATCCGCGTACGGGGAGACGACGTTCACCCGCCCCCGCCGGAAAGGCATCATGAAGACCGTGTCCCACGCGCCCTCGCTGCGCCGCGCCCCCGTGCAGCGGCGCAGCGCCGAACGGCTCACCCGCATACTCGACGCCTGCGCGGACCTGCTGGACGAGGTCGGCTACGACGACCTGAGCACCCGGGCCGTCGCCCAGCGGGCCGGCGTGCCCATCGGCTCCGTGTACCGCTTCTTCGGCAACAAGCGGCAGATGGCGGACGCCCTCGCCCAGCGCAACCTGGAGCGCTTCACCGAGCGCGTCACCGACCGCCTCCACGGGGACGGCACCCCGGAAGGCGCCGGCGTCGGCGACTGGCGCACCGCCATGGACGCCGTCCTCGACGAGTACCTCGTCATGAAGCGCACCGCGCCCGGCTTCTCCCTCGTCGACTTCGGCAACCAGATACCGGTCGGCTCCCGGCACAGCGAACCCAACCACCGGGTCGCCGACCGCCTCACCGACCTGCTGGCCGGCTACCTCGACCGCGAGCCGGACGACGACCTGCGCCGCAGCTTCCTGGTCGCGGTGGAGACCGCCGACACCCTGGTCCACCTGGCGTTCCGGGTCGCCCCCGAGGGGGACGCGCGGATCATCGAGGAGGCGCGGCTGATGCTGCGCGCCTACCTGGGCCGGGTACTGGACGGGTCCTGACCGCAACCGCACGTCTGTGACCAGGAATTCTGCGCTTATTGCTCGCATGTCAACGTCTTGTTAACGCCGTTTGACGGGACCTAACGTCGACCCACCGCCGGCCCCAGGTGGGATGTTCAAGGGCGAACGTTAGGTATCCACTCATGCTGACCATCCTCGGCTTCACCATGATCGCGACCTTCCTGGTCCTGATCATGCTGAAGAAGATGTCGCCGATCGCGGCGCTCGTGCTGATCCCGGCGCTGTTCTGCGTCTTCGTCGGCAAGGGTGCCCACCTCGGCGACTACGTCATCGACGGCGTCACCAGCCTGGCGCCCACCGCGGCGATGCTGATGTTCGCGATCGTCTACTTCGGCGTCATGATCGACGTCGGCCTCTTCGACCCGATCGTCCGGGGCATCCTGAGGTTCTGCAAGGCCGACCCGCTGCGGATCGTCGTCGGCACCGCGGTGCTCGCGGCGATCGTCTCGCTCGACGGCGACGGCTCGACCACCTTCATGATCACGGTCTCGGCGATGTACCCGCTGTACAAGCGCCTGAAGATGTCCCTGGTCGTGATGACCGGCGTCGCCGCGATGGCCAACGGCGTGATGAACACCCTGCCGTGGGGCGGCCCGACCGCCCGCGCCGCCACCGCCCTCAAGATCGACGCGAGCGACATCTTCGTCCCGATGATCCCGGCGCTCGCCGTCGGCCTGGTCTTCGTGATCGCCCTCGCCTACGTCCTCGGCCGCCGCGAGCGCACCCGGCTCGGCGTGCTCACCCTCGACGACGTGCTGGTCGAGGAGAAGACGGCCGGGAGCGAGACCGTCCTGGTCGGCGCGGGCGCCGAGAAGACCCCGCGGAACGGCTCCACCACCGGCACCGGCCCGGTCGCGTCGCCCGCCCCCGGCGGCGGTTCCGGCTCCGGGACGGACGCCGACCGCCCGCAGCCGCCGTCCGACGAGACCCCCGACCGCACCCCCGACGAGACCCCCGACGGCGACTTCCAGGGCCTCGACCCGCACCGCGCCACCCTGCGCCCCAAGCTCTACTGGTTCAACGCGCTGCTCACGGTCGTCCTGCTGACCGCCATGATCATGGAGTTGCTGCCGATCCCGGTGCTGTTCCTGCTCGGCGCCGCGACCGCGCTCACCGTCAACTTCCCCCACATGCCCGACCAGAAGGCCCGCATCGGCGCGCACGCCGAGAACGTCCTCAACGTGTCCGGCATGGTCTTCGCCGCCGCCGTCTTCACCGGCGTCCTCCAGGGCACCGGCATGGTCGACCACATGGCCGAGTGGCTGGTCGCCAACATCCCCGACGGCATGGGCCCGCACATGGCCTTCGTCACCGGCGTCCTGAGCATCCCGCTCACCTACTTCATGTCGAACGACGGTTTCTACTTCGGCATCGTCCCGGTGCTCGCCGAGGCGGGCGCCGCCCACGGGGTCTCCCCGCTGGAGATCGCCCGCGCCTCCCTCGTCGGCCAGCCGCTGCACATGTCCAGCCCGCTGGTGCCCGCCGTCTACGTCCTGGTCGGCATGGCCAAGGTGGAGTTCGGCGACCACACCCGGTTCGTCGTCAAGTGGGCCGCCCTGACCTCCCTCGTGGTCCTCGGGGCCGGAATCCTGTTCGGCATCGTCTGATCGCGCGGGAGGACACCGTCATGGCGCCCGGTGGCAACCGCGGCTGGCTGCTCCGCCTCGTCATCGCCTTCGGCTTCGCGCAGGGGGCGGTGTCGATGGCCAGGCCCGCCGTCTCCTACCGGGCCCTGTCGCTGGGCGCGGACGAGCGCGCCATCGGCGTCATCGCCGCCGTCTACGCCCTGCTGCCGCTCTTCGCGGCCGTACCGCTCGGCCGCCGCACCGACCACGGCCGCTGCGCGCCGCTGCTGCCGGCCGGCGTGATCCTGATCTCCGGCGGCTGCGCGCTCAGCGGACTCGCCGGCTCGCTCGCCACGATGGCGCTGTGGAGCGGGGTGATGGGGCTCGGCCACCTCTGCTTCGTGATCGGCTCGCAGTCGCTGGTCGCCCGCCGGTCCGCGCCGCACGAACAGGACCGCGACTTCGGCCACTTCACCATCGGCGCCTCCCTCGGCCAGCTCGTCGGCCCGATCGCCGCGGGCGCGCTGATCGGCGGCCAGGACATGGCCGCGGGCAGCGCGCGGGCCCTGCTGGTGGCGGGCGCGGGCGCGGCGGCCGGCTGCGCCTGGCTGTGGCGTGTCGAGGACCGGACGACGGCCACCGCACGGCCGGGCGCGGGGCAGCGGGTGCCGGTCGCGCGGATCCTGCGGACCCGCGGCGTGCCCGCGGGGATGCTGGTCAGCCTGTCGGTGCTGTCCGCCACGGACATCCTCACCGCGTACCTCCCGGTGGTCGGCGAACACCGGGGCATCGCGCCCTCGGTGGTCGGCGTGCTGCTCAGCCTGCGCGCGGGCGCCACCATCGCCTGCCGCCTGGTGCTCACCCCGCTGCTGCGGCTGCTGGGACGGCCGGCCCTGCTGGCGGTGACCTGCCTCCTCGCGGCGGTGCTGTGCGCGGGCGTCGCGGTCCCGGCGCCGGTCTGGGCGCTCGCCCTGACGCTGACGGCGCTCGGCTTCTGCCTCGGCGTCGGACAGCCGCTCTCCATGACGACGGTGGTCCAGGCGGCCCCCGAGGGCGCCCGCTCCACGGCGCTCGCGCTGCGCCTGACCGGCAACCGCCTCGGCCAGGTCGCTGCGCCCGCGACGGCGGGCCTGGTGGCCGGAGCGGCGGGCGTGGCGGCCCCGTTCGTGATGCTGGGCGCGCTGCTGCTGCTCTCCGCGGGAGTCTCCTGGCGGTCCCCGTCCCGGCCGGCCCCGGCACAGCACCCGCAGCCCCCGGCACAGCACCCGCGGACCCAGGCACAGCACCCGCAGACCCCGCCGGGACCCCAGGAGCCCACGAACTCCCTGGCACAGCAGCCCACTTCGACGGCACCGACGGCACCGACGACGGAGCCCTGACGGCACCCTCCCGGAACCCGCGGAGACCGCCCACCCCGGACCCCGCACGCCTCACCCCCGTCACGCCGCCCGCCTCGCCCTGGCTTCCGCCCCTCCGACAGCCCCGCCTCCCGCATGCCCACTCCCGACATCCCACCCCCGGCGCCGCCCTCCGGAAGGAAATCCTCCGTTTTCTCGTATCGCGGACGATCGCCCCCGATCCGGCCGAATCGCTTCCCCCGCGCGCGTACATTCCGTTAACTTCCGTGACCCACAGGCCCCGTACCTCACGTGCGGGGCATCCGTACACGGAGCATCAGCGCCCGAATCCGCCACCGGGGGCACCGGACATGACACGCGCCATCTCTCTGCACGACGTGAGCAAGACCTACACGCGGGGCGTCCGCGTGGTGGACCGGCTGTCGTTGGACATCGCACCCGGCGAGTTCCTCGTCCTGCTCGGTCCCTCGGGGTGCGGCAAATCCACCGTCCTCAGAATGATCGCCGGCCTGGAGGAGGTCACCGAGGGGCAGTTGCTGCTCGACGGCGAGTACGCGAACCATCTGATCCCGGCCGAGCGCGACGTCGCGATGGTCTTCCAGAACTTCGCGCTCTACCCGAACATGACGAGCCGCGGCAACATCGGCTTCCCGCTGCGCGTCGAGAACCCCGGCGCGGACCCGGGCCCGCGGGTCGACGCCACCGCCCGCATGCTCGGCATCGAGGACCTCCTCGACCGCTACCCGGGCCAGCTCTCCGGCGGCGAACGCCAGCGCGTCGCCATGGGCCGGGCCATCGCCCGCCACCCCTCCGTCTTCCTGATGGACGAGCCGCTGTCCAACCTGGACGCCAAGCTCCGCAACCATCTGCGCGCCGAAATAGCCCGCCTCACCCGTGAATTGGGCGTCACCACGGTGTATGTCACCCATGACCAGGCGGAGGCCATGTCGCTCGGGGACCGGGTAGCGGTGCTGCGCGGCGGCGTCCTCCAGCAGGTCGGCAGCCCCCGCTCGGTGTACGCCCTGCCCCGCAACGTCTTCGTCGCCGCCTTCATCGGCACCCCGCGCATCAACCTGCTGCGCGGCCTGGTCCGTGCCCCGCTGGACGGCGCGATGACCATCAGCCTCGGCAAGCAGTTCCTGCGGCTGCCCGAACCCCTCTCCCTCGACCACCAGTTGCTGCGGGTGCAGCAGGGCCGCGAGGTCATCGTCGGACTGCGCTCGGAGGCGATCCGTATCGCCAAGCGCGCCGACGCGCGGCCGGGGGAGGCGGTGCTCACCGGTCTCGTCGAGCACGTCGAGTTCCAGGGCCACGAGGTCCTGGTGCACTTCAACACCGGCTCGCAGGCGGCCGTCGTGCCCGATCTGGAGGCGCCGCGCCCGGTCGCCCGTCCCTCGCGGCGGCGGCGCCGCGAGGGGTCGGGGGTCCTGGACCGGCTCAGGGAGCGGGCCGGATCGCTGCGGGCCGGGCCCGTCGTCGCGCTGGACGATCCGCCGGACACCGCTCCCAGGCCCGCCGAGCCCCGCCTGCCCGGCGATCTGGTGGTGCGGACCACGCCGGACATCGACCTCAGGCACGGCATGCAGGTGCCGCTGCTCGTCGACATCGCGCATCTCTTCGTCTTCGACCAGCACGGTGAACGGATCTCCCCGGCGCCGGCCCGGCTGCCGGACCTGGACGAGTGATTACGCGGGGCGGGTGACGTCCTGGGCGGGCACCGGGTGGCACGCGGTGCCCTGCATCTCTGGCGCCGGAAAACTATCGCCGCTAGTTTATGAGGCGGACGACGACGTACCCGCCCGGGAGGACGCACGATGAAGGCACACGACGGCATGTACCTCGACGGCGCCTGGCGCCCCGCCGCGGGGGCGGACACCATCGAGGTCGTGAACCCGGCCGACGAGCAGGTCATCGGCCGGGTCCCGGCGGGCGACGCCTCCGACATCGACGCCGCCGTGCGGGCCGCCCGCGCCGCGCTCCCCGGCTGGGCCGCGACCCCGCCCGCCGAGCGCGCCGCCCGGCTCGCCGCGCTGCGGGACGCGCTGGCCGCCCGCGAGGACGAGATCGCCGAGACGGTCACCGCCGAACTCGGCTCACCGCTGCCGTTCTCGCGGTCCGTCCACGCGGCCCTGCCGATCGCCGTGGCCGGCTCGTACGCCGAACTCGCCGCGACCCATGCCTTCGAGGAGAGGACGGGCAACTCCACCGTCCTGCTGGAGCCGGTCGGCGTGGTCGGTGCGATCACCCCCTGGAACTACCCGCTGCACCAGATCGTCGCCAAGGTCGCCCCCGCGCTCGCGGCCGGCTGCACCGTCGTCCTCAAGCCCGCCGAGGACACCCCGCTGGTCGCCCAGCTGTTCGCCGAGACGGTGCACGAGGCGGGGGTGCCCGCGGGCGTCTTCAACCTGGTCACCGGGCGCGGCCCGGTCGCGGGACAGGCCCTCGTCGAGCACCCGGGCGTCGACCTGGTGTCCTTCACCGGCTCCACCGCCGTCGGCCGGCGCATCGGCGCGCTCGCGGGCGCGGCGGTCAAGAGGGTCGCCCTGGAACTCGGCGGCAAGTCGGCCAACGTCATCCTGCCCGGCGCGGACCTCGCCCGCGCGGTCAACGTCGGGGTCGCCAACGTCATGTCCAACTCCGGGCAGACGTGCAGCGCGTGGACCAGGATGCTCGTCCACCGCGACGAGTACGAGCAGGCGGTGACCCTCGCCGCGACGGCCGCCGCCAAGTACGGCGACCGGATCGGCCCGGTGGTGAACGCCACCCAGCGGGCCAGGGTGCGCGGTTACATCGACAAGGGCGTCGCCGAGGGCGCCAGGCTGGTCGCGGGCGGCACCGAGTCCCCGCACCCGCGCGGCTACTTCGTCAGCCCCACCGTCCTCGCCGACGTCACCCCCGACATGACCGTCGCCCAGGAGGAGATCTTCGGCCCGGTCCTGACGATGCTGCGCTACGAGGACGAGGAGGACGCCCTGCGCATCGCCAACGGCACCGTCTACGGCCTGTCCGGAGCCGTCTGGGCGGCCGACGACGCGGCGGCCGCCGCCTTCGCCCGCCGGATGGAGACCGGGCAGGTCGACATCAACGGCGGACGGTTCAACCCCCTCGCCCCCTTCGGCGGCCACAAGCAGTCAGGCGTGGGCAGGGAACTCGGCACGCACGGCCTCGCCGAGTTCCTCCAGACCAAGTCCCTCCAGTTCTAGGAGCGTTCGCATGGTTCGCGCAGCCGTTCTGCCCGCCGTCGGCGCCCCCCTGGAGGTCACCGACATCGCCCTGCCCGCGCCTGGCCCCGGCCGGGTCCGGGTCCGGCTCGCCGCCGCCGGCGTCTGCCACTCCGACCTCTCCCTCTCCGACGGCACCATGCGGGTACCGGTCCCCGCGGTCCTCGGCCACGAGGGCGCCGGCACGGTCGTCGCCGTCGGCGAGGACGTCACCGGCGTCGCCCCCGGCGACCAGGTCGTCCTCAACTGGGCTCCCGCCTGCGGCCGTTGCCACGCCTGCTCGCTCGGCGAGGTCTGGCTGTGCGCCAACGCCCTGGCGGGCGCCGCCGACGTGTACGCCCACCGCGCCGACGACGGCGCCGACCTCCACCCCGGCCTGAACGTCGCCGCGTTCGCCGAGGAGACCGTCGTCGCCGCTTCCTGTCTGCTGCCGCTGCCCGACGGCATCCCCCTCACCGACGGGGCCCTCCTCGGCTGCGCGGTCCTCACCGGCTACGGCGCGGTCGTCCACTCCGCCCGGGTCCGCGCGGGTGAGACGGTCGCCGTGTTCGGCGTCGGGGGGGTGGGGCTCGCGGCCCTCCAGGCGGCCAGGATCGCGGGCGCCGCACGGATCGTCGCCGTCGATGTCTCCCCGCGCAAGGAGGAGTTGGCGCGGGCCGCCGGAGCCACCGACTACCTGGTCGCCTCCGACACCACGGCCCGCGAGATCCGCGCCCTCACCGGGAAGCAGGGCGTGGACGCGGCGATCGAGTGCGTGGGCCGCGCCACCACCATCAGGACCGCCTGGGACTCCACCCGGCGCGGCGGCCGCACCACCGTCGTCGGCATCGGCGGCAAGGACCAGCAGGTCACCTTCAACGCCCTGGAGATCTTCCACTGGGGCCGCACCCTGGCGGGCTGCGTGTACGGCAACGCCGACCCCGCCCGCGACCTCCCGGTCCTCGCCGGACACGTCCGCGCGGGCCGCCTCGACCTGGGCGCCCTGGTGACGGAACGGATCGGCCTCGACGGCATCCCGGCGGCCTTCGAGAACATGCTCGCGGGCAAGGGCGGCCGAGCGCTCGTGGTCTTCTGAACGAGCGCCCCGCCTAATCCCGTTCCGCCGGAGGGGCCGCCGACCCGGCCTCCTCCGCGCGGCGTTCCCCCGAGGACGCGGGCAACTCCGCACTCCGCGCGCGGAGTTCGCCGTCGACGCGCGTCCTCGGCCGGGACCGGGACACCGCGACCCCCGCCAGGCAGAGCAGCCCGCCCGCCAGCGTCAGCAGGCCCGGCACCTCGCCGAGCAGCAGCCACGACATCAGGACGACGAGGGCGGGCACCGCGTACGTGGTCGCGCCCATCCGGCTCGCGGTCGTACGGGCCAGCGCGTACGCCCAGGTGGTGAAGGCGAGGGCGGTCGGGAAGACGCCCAGGTACACCATGTTGAGGGTCGCCGACACAGGCGCGTCCGCGAGGCCCCGCGCCAACTGCCCCGTGAACGGCAGACAGCCCAGGGTCCCGACCAGACAGCCGAACGTCGTCACCTGCAACGGGCTCGCGCTGCCCAGCGCGGGCTTCTGCGCGACGACACCGGCCGCGTAGGCGACGGCGGCCAGCAGACACATCACCACCCCGAGCACCGACGACCCGCCGTCCCCCGACATCGACAGGCCCACGGTCACCGCCCCGGCGAACGACACCGCCATGCCCGCCAGCAGCCGGGGCGGCATCGGGTCGCCGAGCAGCCGGTTGCCGAGGAGCGCGATGAGGATCGGCCCGATGTTCACGACGAGGGCGGCGGTACCGGCGTCCACCCGCTGCTCCGCCCAGTTGAGGGCGACCATGTAGAACCCGAACCAGACGACACCGGAGACGAGGATGCCCCGCCACGCGGCCCGCGGCGGCCACCCCACCCGCCGCACCGCGCACAACACCCCCAGCGCCAGCGTGCCGGAAGCCAGCCGTCCGAGCGCCAGCGCGCCCGGCGGATAGGCGGCTCCCGCGCTCCTGATCGACACGAAGGCGGAGGCCCAGAGCACGACGGTGACCACGGCGGCACCGGCCGCGAGCAGTTCGGTCCGGCGGGCGGGGGAGACGTTCATCATGGTCCCTGAGCGTAGGAGGGGCGCCGCCGAAGGGCGCGCGGATTTCGGACGAGGCGGTGGAGGGGCGCCGGGCGCCGGTAGCGGTGCTGGTGCTGGTGCCGGTCGGCGCGGAGACGGAGACGGTGGCGGTACGGAGGTCGACGGCCAGGAGACAGGACGGGCACCGTCGGCCCGCAGCCCGCAGCCCGCAGCCCGCAGCCCGCAGCCCGCAGGAGAGCGCGGCCGTCACCGCGTCGCCTCCGCCGGTACTCCGGCGGTCCGCCGTCCGCAGAGGCCCGCGGCCGTCACCGCAGCGCCCGCCCCCGCACCTGAGCGGCCCGCCCCCGCACCTCAGCAGCCCGCTGCCGTGCCTCGCGGGGGTCCGCGGCCCGTCACCGCAGCGCCTCCGCCGTGACCCCCAGCAGCTCGCGCAGGGCCGCTTCCCCGGTCGGCGTCACCCGTACGGCCCGCTCCGAGCCGATCCGCGCGCACCAGCCCGTCTCCAGGGCGTGCCGGCACAGCGCGGCCCCGGCGGCGCCCGCGAGGTGCGGGCGCCGTTCCGTCCAGTCGAGGCAGGCGCGGGCCAGGGGGCGGCGGCCCGCGCGGTCGAGCGGGATTCCGGTCGCCGCGAACCACCGGAGACCCGCGTCGGTGAGCGCGAACCCGGTCTCCCGCAGCAGCAGGCCGCGCTCGGCGAGGGCGTCGGTCACCGCGACGCCCAGCCGGCCCGCGAGGTGGTCGTAGCAGGTGCGGGCGCGGGCCATCGCGGAGTCGGCGGTCGCCGCCCGCAGTCCGGCGCGCGCGGGAAGGTCGGAGCCGCCGGTGCCTGCGGCCAACTCCTCCACCAGTTGGGCGGCCCGCGCGTCGGCGAGCCGTACGTAGCGGTGGCGCCCCTGCCGTTCCTCGGCGAGCAGCCCGCCGGTGACGAGCCGGTCCAGGTGACCGCTGAGCGTGGACGGCGCGACCCCCGCGTGCCGGGCCAGCTCACCCGCGGTCCAGGCCCGTCCGTCGAGGAGGGCGAGGAGGCAGGCGGCGCGTGTCTCGTCGGCGACGAGCCCGGCGAACCGGGCCAGCCGGGCCGCCCGGGGGTCCCTGGTGGTCATGGGTCCAGCATGCGCCCGGGACGCTTCGGCCGGGACCGAAGTGTGCCGGGGCGCGGACTCAGGACTCCGACTCCGGGGCCAGCCGCGCGTACTGCTGCGCGAGGCCGTCGAGCAGCGCCGTCAGGCCGGTCTCGAAGGCCCGTTCGTCGATCTTCTCCTGCTGGTCGGCGAGGAGGTGGGCCTGGCCGAGGTGGGGGTAGTCGGCGGGGTCGTAGGCGCTCTGGTCGTCGACGAAGCCCCCGGCGAACGAGCCGAGCGCGGAGCCCATGATGAAGTACCGCATCAGCGCGCCGATCGAGGTGGCCTGGGCCGGCAGCCAGCCCGCGTCGACCATCGCGCCGTACACCGCGTCGGCGAGCCGCAGCGCGGCCGGGCGGCGGCCGGGGCCGCGGGCCAGTACCGGGACGATGTTCGGGTGGTCGCGCAGCGCGGCCCGGTAGGAGACCGCCCAGTCGCGCAAAGCGGTCCGCCACTGCCTGCCGTCCTCGAACATCGACAGGTCGACCTGGGCGCTCACCGAGTCGGCGACCGCCTCCAGGATCTCGTCCTTGGTGCGGAAGTGGTTGTAGAGGGACGGCCCGCTCACCCCCAGCTCGGCGGCCAGCCGGCGGGTGGAGACGGCCGCGAGCCCCTCCGCGTCGACCAGCGCGCGGGCGGTCGAGACGATGCGGTCGGTGCTGAGGAGGGGCTTGCGCGGTCGGGCCATGGCGCACATAGTAGGGCTGCGACCACAAACTAGCAGTGCTAATTTAAGGGCACGTCCCAGTGGGGTGACTCGGCATGAACCTGGAGCTCAGCGAGGAGCAGAGCGCCGTACGGCAGCTCGCCCGTGACTTCGTGGCCCGCGAGATCGCCCCGCACGTCGTCGCCTGGGACCGGGCCGAGAACGTCGACCGGGACATCGTGAGGAAGCTCGGCGAGGTCGGCTTCCTCGGCCTCACCGTCGACGAGGAGTACGGCGGCAGCGGCGGCGACCACCTCGCGTACTGCCTGGTCACCGAGGAGCTGGGGCGCGGCGACTCGTCCGTGCGCGGCATCGTCTCGGTCTCCCTCGGCCTGGTCGCCAAGACCGTCGCCGCCTGGGGCGACGAGGAGCAGAAGCGGCGCTGGCTGCCGGGGCTCACGGCCGGCGAGTACGTCGGCTCCTTCGGCCTCACCGAACCCGGCACCGGATCGGACGCAGGCAGCCTCACCACCCGGGCGGTGCGCGACGGCGACACCTACGTCATCGACGGCACCAAGACCTTCATCACCAACGGCACCTGGGCCGACGTCGTCCTGCTCTTCGCCCGCTCCACCGACGCCCCGGGCCACAAGGGCGTCTCCGCGTTCCTGGTCCCCGCCGACACCCCGGGCCTGACCCGCCGCACCCTGCACGGCAAGCTCGGGCTGCGCGGCCAGGCCACCGCCGAACTGGTTTTCGACGGCGTCCGGGTGCCGGCCTCCGCGATGCTCGGCCCGGAGGGCAAGGGCTTCTCGGTCGCCATGTCGGCCCTCGCCAAGGGGCGGATGTCGGTGGCGGCGGGCTGCGTCGGCATCGCCCAGGCCGCCCTGGACGCGGCCGTGCGGTACGCGGGCGAGCGCGAGCAGTTCGGCAAGCCCATCGCCCAACACCAACTGGTGCAGGAGCTGATCAGCGACATCGCCGTCGACGTGGACGCGGCCCGGCTGCTGACCTGGCGGGTCGCCGATCTGGTCGACCGCGGCGAGCCGTTCGCCGTCGAGTCCTCCAAGGCCAAGCTGTTCGCCTCGGAGGCCGCGGTGCGCGCCGCCAACAACGCCCTCCAGGTCTTCGGCGGCTACGGCTACATCGACGAGTACCCGGTCGGCAAACTGCTGCGGGACGCCCGGGTGATGACCCTCTACGAGGGCACCAGCCAGATCCAGAAGCTGCTCATCGGCCGCGCCCTGACCGGTGTCTCGGCGTTCTGAGTAGCCGGCTGAGTAGCTGGGCGGATACCGCACGCGGCGGGGTCGGCCGATGCTGTCGGCATGACTGACACCTCGGGCAAGCAGCAGAACACGGCGGCCTTCTACGGCCAGGCCGTCGCCTCCTTCTCCGTCGCCATGGCCGCGACCGCCGTCGGCATCTTCCGGCTGCACGCCGACGCCTGGGTGCGCGCCTTCCTCGCCATCGCCGTCCTCTACCTGGTCACCTCGTCCTTCACCCTCGCCAAGGTGATCAGGGACCGCCAGGAGTCCGCGCACCGCCCGCACGGCCCCTTCGAGAAGTTCTGACCGCCCCGCGCGGCCGCCCGCACCTTGGCGACTCCCGCCCCGCGACCTCCCGCGCCTCGGCGGCCCGGCGCACTCCGGCGGACGGCACGCTAAGCGGGCGCTCACCTTCGGCGGTATGGTGGGGCGGATGTCGGCGAGAGGGGCAGGCCAGCGATGAGTACGGCGCAGGAGACGACCGGCGGCGAGGTCGAGCCGTGGGAGCAGGTCACCCCTGACGCGGCCAGGCGCCTGCTCGTCGCCGCGGTGGAGGCCTTCGCCGAGCGCGGCTACCACGCCACCACGACCCGCGACATCGCGGGCCGGGCCGGCATGAGCCCGGCCGCGCTCTACATCCACTACAAGACCAAGGAGGAACTCCTCCACCGGATCAGCCGGATCGGCCACGACAAGGCACTGGACATCCTGCGCACCGCGGCCCGCGCCGAGGGCAGCCCGGCCGAGCGGCTCGCCGAGGCCGTCCGCTCCTTCGTCCGCTGGCACGCAGGCCGGCGCACCACCGCCCGGGTCGTGCAGTACGAACTCGACGCGCTCGGGCCCGACGCCCGCGCCGAGATCCTCGCGCTGCGCCGGCAGGTCGACGCGGAGGTCCGCGGGATCGTCGAGGAGGGCGTGGCCGCGGGCGACTTCGACGTCCCCGACGTGCAGGGCACCACCCTCGCGATCCTCTCGCTCTGCATCGACGTCGCCCGCTGGTTCAACGTCGGGGGCCCGCGCACCCCGGACGAGGTCGGCGCGCTCTACGCCGACCTCGTGCTGCGGATGGTCGCGGCCCGGCCGGCGGCGGCCTGACCCCGCGCCGGCCCGCGGCGGTCTACAGGTAGTAGCGGGACACCGACTCCGCCACGCAGACCGGCTTCTCGCCGCCGTCGCGTTCCACGGTGAAGCCGACGGTGACCTGGATGCCGCCGGTCACGTCCTCGACGCCGTTGATCCTGGCCGTCGCGCGCAGCCGGGAGCCGACCGGCACCGGGGCGGGGAAACGGACCTTGTTGGTGCCGTAGTTGACGCCCATCCGCACGCCCTCGACGGCGAGCAGCTGCGGTCCGAACAGCGGCAGCAGGGAGAGGGTCAGATAGCCGTGCGCGATGGTCGTGCCGAACGGCCCGGCCGCGGCCTTCTCCGGGTCCACGTGGATCCACTGGTGGTCCCCGGTGGCCTCGGCGAACAGGTCGATCCGCTTCTGGTCGACCTCCAGCCAGTCGGTGTACCCCAACTGCTCGCCCACCGCCGCCTTCAGCTCCTCGGCGGACGCGAAAATCCTCGGCTCTGCCATGTCCCGGCCTCCCTGCCTACCTCTGCCCGATATCCCTAAGCGACTGCTTAGCATGGTCGGGCGGGAAACCGATGTCAACGGAGCTCGCGAGCCGCGCGGATGGGTAGGCTCGACGGAGTGCCCCAGATTCCCGAGACGATCCACGAACTCACGGTCGGCCAGCTCGCCGCGCGCAGCGGGGCCGCCGTCTCCGCCCTGCACTTCTACGAGTCCAAGGGTCTGATCAGCAGCCGTCGCACCACCGGCAACCAGCGCCGCTACCACCGGGACGCGCTGCGCCGGGTGGCCTTCGTGCGGGCCGCGCAGCGGGTCGGCATCCCGCTGGCCACGATCCGCGAGGCCCTCGCCGAACTGCCCGAGGAGCGCACTCCGACCCGCGAGGACTGGGCGCGGCTCTCGGCGGCCTGGCGCTCCGAACTGGACGAGCGCATCAACCAGCTCAACCGGCTGCGCGACCACCTCACCGACTGCATCGGCTGCGGCTGTCTTTCGCTCGACACCTGCGTGCTCTCCAACCCGGACGACGTCTTCGGTGAACGGGCTTCGGGTTCCCGCCTGTTGGTGGAGCGCGGGGCGGCGGCCCGCCGGGTGGAAGCGCCCGGAGACCGGGACTGACGGCGGTCGTCGGCGCGCGGACGGTTCTGTCGGCGCCGGTGTTACAGGGGGTGCGGCATCCCCGGCGCACCCCCGCTCAGCTCAGGCCACCGAGACCAGCAGCCTTCCGCGCCGTGCGTCGGCCAGGGCCTCGGGCGTGAGCACGGGCCGCGGTACGAGGATTCCGCAGTGGGTGCAGACCGGGCCCGTGGAGGGCTCGTGGTCCAGGTCGTACCTCCACACCAGTTGGTCCCCGCCGCACACCGGGCACCCATCGCCCGGGTCGCGTTCCAGCGCGGAGATCAGCAGCCGCAGCACCTCGGCCAGCGGCTCACGGGGGTGGAGCCGCGGGTCGTCGCACCAGGCGACCCCGAAGCCGCCCCAGGTCAGCCGGTGCCAGTCGTCCACCGTGCCGGGCCTGCGCAGCCCGTCGTGCTTCTCCTTCTTGCGGCGCTCGGCGAAGTCGACCTCGTAGGCCAGCCACACCGAACGCGCCTCTTCCAGTTCGTCCAGTGCGGCCACGAGCCGCACCGGATCGGGGGATCGGTCCTCAGCACCGAACCCGGCCCGGGAGCACAAGTGGTCCCAGGTCGCCCTGTGCCCGTAGGGAGCGAACCGCTCCAGGCACTTGCGCAGCGAGTAGCGCCGCAGTGCCAGATCGCTCCGCGGATCCCGGACCTGTCTCGCCAGACTCCGAAAACCGGCCATCGCCCTGCACCTCCGTCACACCTGCACTGGTACTTCGGTCACTTCGGCGTCGTCGTACGGACGTCGCCGAATAGACGTATCGACAAGCGATTCGGCTCCATCCGATTTCCGATGCCCTCCATAAGCCGTTGCCCCGACTCCAAAAAGTGACGCATGTTCATCTTCTATCCCGGGGATACCGGCGGTAACGTCCCGGCCCACCCTCGTCGGTAGGAGCTGCCATGGCACGGCGTACCCCACGCAACGTTCTCGACAGACTGAGAACTCCCCGCGGATTCCCCGGGTTCCTGAAGAGCACCGCGATATGCGTCCTGATTGCCGGACTTTTGTCTCCGCTTTCCCAAGCGGTGGCAGCCCCGCAGGTCACGGCCTCGAACGACTACTGCGGCGGACAGTGTTCCGACATCCTGCCGCCCGGCGAGAACGGCAACGCCACCCTCGCCCAGATCCTCCTCAACCAGGCGTTCGGCACCCAGCCCGCGCACGCCGAGGACCAGCTCGGCCCCTACGCCAACCTGGCCACGGGCTACTCCGCCCTCGCCGACGCCAAGATCAACACCTTCTTCAACGACGCCTCGTTCGGGGTCGCCGCCGACCAGGTCGCCTCCACCGAGAAGCCCGGCGGCCGCACCGACGTCACCATCGTCCGCGACAAGAAGGCCGGCATCCCGCACATCACCGGCACCACCCGCTACGGCACCGAGTACGGCGCCGGCTACGCGGCGGCCGAGGACCGGCTCTGGCTGATGGACGTCTTCCGGCACGTCGGACGCGGCCAGCTGACCGCCTTCGCCGGCGGCGCCCCCTCCAACCAGGGCCTCGAACAGGAGTTCTGGCGCAACGCCCCTTACACCGAGGCCGACCTCCAGGCCCAGATCGACAGCGCCGTGGCCAACGCGGGCGCCCGCGGCCAGCAGGCGCTCGCCGACGCCAACGCCTACCTCGCCGGCGTCAACGCCTACATCGACGCCTCCGACAGCGGCCGCTACTTCCCCGGCGAGTACGTCCTCACCGGACACAAGGACTCCATCACCAACGCCGGCACCATCGACCACTTCAAGATCACCGACCTGGTCGCGCTGGCCTCCGTGATCGGCGCGCTCTTCGGCTCGGGCGGCGGCGGCGAGGTCAACAACGCCCTCTCGCTGCTCGCCGCGCAGTCCCAGTACGGGCTCGAACAGGGCACCAAGGTCTGGGAGTCGTTCCGTGAACGCAACGACCCCGAGGCCGTCCTCACCGTCCACGACGGCAAGAGCTTCCCGTACGCCACCAAGCCCGCCACCGCGCAGGGCCAGGCGCTGCCCGACGCCGGCTCGGTGAGCCAGGAGCCCCTGGTCTACGACCGCACCGGATCGGCCGCCACCGCCGGCGCCACCACCACCTCCACGACGGCCGCCGCCACCGCCCTCACCTCCGCCAGACGCGGCATGTCCAACGCCCTGCTGGTCAGCGGCAAGTCCACGGCCAGTGGCCACCCCGTCGCCGTCTTCGGACCGCAGACCGGCTACTTCGCCCCGCAGCTGCTGATGCTCCAGGAGATCCAGGGCCCCGGCCTCAGCGCCCGCGGCGCGTCCTTCGCCGGACTCAGCCTCTACGTGGAACTCGGGCGCGGCCAGGACTACTCCTGGTCGGCGACCACCTCGGGCCAGGACATCATCGACACCTACGCCGTCGAACTGTGCCAGGACGACTACCACTACCTCTACCACGGCACCTGCACGGCCATGGACAAGGTCGAGCAGAAGAACGCCTGGACCCCGACGACGGCCGACTCCACCGCCGCCGGCTCGTACACCATGCGGGTCTGGCGCACCAAGTACGGACCCGTCGAGTACCGGGCCACGGTCGGCGGCAAGAAGGTCGCCTACACCACCCTGCGCTCCTCCTACATGCACGAGGCCGACTCCATCATCGGCTTCCAGATGCTCAACGACCCCGACTACGTGACGAGCCCGCAGACCTTCCAGAGCGCGGTCCAGCACATCAACTACACCTTCAACTGGTTCTACGCCGACTCCCAGCACACCGCCTACTACAACAGCGGCGACAACCCGGTGCGCGCCACCGGCATCGACCCCGAGTTCCCGGTCTGGGCGCAGGCCGCCTACGAGTGGAAGAACTGGGTCCCGGCCACCAACACCGCCGACTACACGGCGGCTTCGGCCCACCCCAACTCCATCGACCAGGACTACTACATCTCCTGGAACAACAAACAGGCCCTCGACTACTCGACCGCGTCCTGGGGCGACGGCTCCGTGCACCGCGGCAACCTGCTGGAGGACCGGGTCAAGAAGCTGGTCGCGGCCGGCGGGGTGACCCGCACCGCCCTGGTGAAGGCGATGGCCGACGCGGCACTCGCCGACCTGCGCGCCGAGGACGTGCTGCCCAAGCTGCTCAAGGTCGTCACCAGTTCGACGGTCACCGACACCACGGCCGCCGCCGCGGTGACCAAGCTCCAGACCTGGATCACCGCGGGCGCCCGCCGCACCGAGACATCGGCGGGCTCGAAGACGTACGCGAACGCCGACGCCATCCGCATCCTCGACGCCTGGTGGCCGCTCCTGGTCAAGGCCGAGTTCCAACCCGGCCTCGGCACCGGCCTGTACACCGCGATCACCGCCAACCTGCCGATCGACGAAGCGCCTTCGGCCGCGCACGGCCCGACCGGCGCGCACGCCGGAAGCTCCTTCCAGTACGGCTGGTGGAGCTACGTCGACAAGGACATCCGCGCGGTGCTCGGTGAGACCGTGCAGGGCGCGCTGCCGCAGAAGTACTGCGGCGCGGGCAGCCTCACCGCCTGCCGCGACCTGCTCATCTCCACCCTGAAGACGGCGGCGGGACAGACCGCGGCCCAGGTCTACCCGGGCGACGACCAGTGCTCGGCGGGCGACCAGTGGTGCGCCGACTCCATCGTCCAGCGCACCCTGGGCGGCATCAAGCACGGCAAGATCAGCTGGCAGAACCGGCCCACCTTCCAGCAGGTGGTGGAGTACACCTCGCACCGGTGACCTCCCTGGCGGCGGGTCAGCCGATCCGGCCCGCCGCCAGCACCAGCCGGGCCAGCTCCGGGTGCACGATGTCGCTGTGCGCCCCGCAGGGCGGGCCGCCGTGCCGGACGACGGCCGCCGCGTCCACGTTCACACACCCCTCCGCGGGCAGCGGCCCGCGCAGCGCCCCCGCCAGATCGAGCCCGCGGGTGCCGGGCACCCCCTGCACCCCGTCGTGGCCCATCGCGCCCCACCTGGGGCCCAGCCGCCGCCCGATGTCGACGCCGAGGAACGACTCGTCCTCGTCCGCCATCCGGGACGCCAGCGGGTACAGGGTGCCGAGCGCGGTGTCGAAGCGGGAGTGGCAGCACACCAACGGCCCGTCGATCCGGTTCTCCTGGCCCTGGAGCACCCCGCCCGCCCGCGCGTCGAAGGGCAGCCTGGCCGCGAACGTGTAGTGCGAGAACGCCCCTTGGAGGAGCGTCACCGACTTCACCGCGCGCACCCCCTCGGGCAGTCCGCCCAGCGCGAACGACACCAGCCGCCCGCCGAAGCTGTGCCCGACCAGATGCACCCGCAGCCCCGGCGCCCGCGCCGCCAACTGGCCCACCACAGGCCCGAGTCCCCGCTCCCCGACAGTGCCCGCCCGCCGCTTCATCGCGTAGTAGGTGGCCTGCCGCAGGAGTTCACGCGCCCCGTCCCAGGGATTCGGCAGCGCGAACTCCTCGGCCGCGACCGGCGATCCGGGCCCGGCGGCGGACCCCGGCGCCGCGAGACCCGCCAGCGCCTGGGCGAACTCCCCGCAGACCGCCGCCGTCTCCCCGGTCAGCAGCACCGGCTCGCTCTGCGGCACGCCCTCCGCCAGCGTGTCGGCGGCGAACAGCGGCTGCGGCCCGCCGGGCACCACCTCGACCAGCATCCGCACCAGCCGCCCGAACTCGGCGAACTCGTTCTCCTGGGCGTGCCGTTGGTCCAGCATCAGGGAGATCCGGCCGATCAGCTGCGCCTTGCCGGGGAACGTCTCCAGGAGCGCGTGCCGGGTCTCCTCGTCCAGCGCGGGAGCGGCGGCGGGCGGGGGAGCCGCGACGGAGGGCGCGGAGCGCGGGACGCGTTCGTCGCAGAACAGCATCGACGGCCAGATCACCCCCACGTACCCGATCCTGGCGTGCGGCGCGAAGCCGGGTATCGGCGCGTAGAAGTCGCCGTACAACCGGGTCGCGCCCGCGCGGTCGTTGTTCCAGCCGTGCGCGAAGACGATCAGGTCACGGAGCTGATGCCTCGTCACCTCGGCGAGCAGCCGGTCGCGTTCGGGGCCGTCCACCTCGCCGTCCGCGTCGAAGGTCAGTTCCCAGTACGGGGCCACGCTCATCCCAGGGTCTGCCATGACGGGCTCCTTCGTCCCCCGAAGCGCGGTGATGTGCCGCGTATCGTCCCGCCGCCGGGCGGCAAAGGCCAGACGGACGGGCTCATCGGTACAGGAGATGTTCCCGCCGGGTCCGCCGGAACGCCGCCAACTCCGCCTGCCAGGCCCCGACCACGTCGTCGGTGTCCGCCCCCGCGTCGATCATCGTGCGCACCGCGGCCGACCCGGTGAGCTTGTCGATCCAGTCGTCGGAGCGCCAGGCGAAGCCGTCCCACACCCGCCGCGCGGTCACCAGCAGCGCGATCCCGGTGCGCACCGGGTCGTAGGCGGCCCGGTCGTGCACATGGATCTGCACGCCCCCGACGGTCTGCCCCTGGAACTTGGAGAACGTCGGCGCGAAGTACGCCTCCCTGAAGTGCGCGCCGGGCAGCCCGAGCCGGCCCATCGCGGCGGCCCAGCGGCCGTCGAGGCCCGCGGCGCCGAGGAGTTCGAAGGGGCGGGTGGTGCCGCGCCCCTCCGAGAGGTTGGTGCCCTCGAAGAGACAGGTCCCCGGGTAGACGAGGGCCGTCTCCGGGGTCGGCATGTTCGGGCTCGGCGGCACCCAGGGCAGACCGGTCGCGTCGTAGAAGTCGGAGCGCCGCCAGCCGCTCATCGCCACCGTCGTCAGCGGCACCGGCGCGGCCAGGAACTCGGCGTTGAACAGCCGCGCCAGCTCCGCGACGGTCATGCCGTGCGCCTGCGCGATCGGCTGCCGTCCGACGAAGGTGGCGAACTCCTTGTGCAGCACCGGGCCTTGGGCGGCCCGCCCGGTCAGCGGGTTGGGCCGGTCGAGCACCACGAAGGAGAGGCCCGCGAGCCCTGCCGCCTCCATGCAGTCGTAGAGCGTCCACACATAGGTGTAGAAGCGGGCCCCGACGTCCTGGATGTCGAAGACGACGGTGTCGACGCCGGACGCGGTGAAGACGTCCGCGAGCCGCTGCCCGCTCGTGAGGTACGTGTCGTACACGGGCAGCCCGGTCGCCGGGTCGTCGTGCCTGCCCTCGGACCCGCCGGCCTGCGCGGTGCCGCGGAAGCCGTGCTCGGGCCCGAAGACGGCGGTCAGCTCGACCCGCCCGTCGGCGTGCATTACATCGACGATGTGACGGACGTCCCGGGTCACCCCGGTCGGGTTGGTGACGATCCCGACGCGCCGGCCGCGCAGCGCGGCGTAGCCGGTCGCGGCGAGATTCTCGAACCCGGTACGGAAGGGGACCCGCCGATGCCCCGAGGCGGCCGCGGGACGCGCGGCGGCCAGCGGAAGGGCGGTCGTCGCGCTGAGAACGGTACGTCGGGAGAGGCGCATGGAGGCACGGTAGGAGCCGCGCCGCCGCGGGGGAAGGGCACGGAGGGGTTGGGCCTGTCGCGGGGGAGGGGGGGAGGCCGGGGGTCCGGGGGAGAGAGGGGAAGCCGGGGAGGTCCCGGAGGCGCCGCGGTCTCCCGCCGGGCCGGTCGAGGGGGCCGGTCCGCCGGCCTTACATGCTGCCGGCTGCCGGCGGGGCGGGCGCCCCGGCTGAGCGCCTGGCTGCCTGCCGGCGGGACCCGGAGGGTGGTGCCCGGTCGTTCGCCCGGCAGGCGCTGCCCTTCGGCTGGCCGCTGTCCGCTCGCCAGGCACCACGCTCGTGCGCCCGGTCGTTCGCCCGGCGGCCGTCGCCTCCGAATCGCCCGGCTGCTCGCTCGGAGGGCGTCGCCTCCGAACCGCTCGGCGGCAACTGCCTCCGAGCACCCGGCTGTCCGCTGGGTGGGCGCCATCTCAGGCGTGACCGGCCGTCCGCTCACCGGGCGTCGGCTACGAACCGCCCGGCTGTCCGCTGGGCAGAGGCCGCCTGCCACGCGCCCGGCCGTCCGCTCGGCGGGCACCGCCCCTGTGCGCCCGGCCGCCCGCTCGCCAGCCACCACCCCGACCGCTCGGCCGACTTCTCGGCAGACACCGGCTCCCGGGACCCCCGCCCGTCTCCTCGGCAACAGGCACCCCCTCCCCACCGCCCTGGCCGCCCGCTCGGCGGGCACCCCCTCCCCAGCCCTCCCCGGACCCCCCGGTCGTCCCCCGGCAGGCCCCGCGCATCACCTTCCCCCCGACATACCGACCGGTTAGTCTGGCCCGGCAGGCAGCCGTCGTCGAAGGAGATTGAGGGTGGGATCCGTGCAAGGTGCTGGTGTCGTGGTCACGGGAGCCGGTGGTGGGATCGGGGCCGCGCTCGCCCGGAGGTTCGCCGCCGAAGGGGCCCGGGTCGTCGTCAACGACCTGGACGCCGACCGGGCCGAGGCCGTCGCCGCCGAGATCGGCGGGACCGCGGTACCCGGCGACGCCTCCACCGTCGTCCCGGCCGCCCGCGACGCGCTCGGCGGCACCGTCGACGTCTACTGCGCCAACGCCGGAGTCGCCTTCGAGGATGCGGGACCCGGGCACCCCTTCGACGAGCGGACCTGGGCCACCTCCTGGGACGTCAACCTGATGGCGCACGTCAGGGCCGCCCACGAGCTGCTGCCCGACTGGCTGGAGCGGGGCGCGGGCCGGTTCGTCTCCACGGTGTCCGCCGCCGGACTGCTCACCATGATCGGCGCCCCGTCCTACAGCGTCACCAAGCACGGCGCGCTCGCCTTCGCCGAGTGGCTGTCCCTGACGTACCGCCACCGCGGGCTCAAGGTGCACGCCATCTGTCCGCAGGGCGTGCGCACCGACATGCTCGCCGCCACCGGCAGCGCGGGCGACCTCGTCCTCAAGTCCACCGCGATCGAACCGGCGGACGTCGCCGATGCCCTCTTCAAGGGCATCGAGGAGGACCGCTTCCTGATCCTGCCGCACCCCGAGGTCGCCCGGTACTACGCCACCAGGGCCGCCGAACCCGACCGCTGGCTCGACAGCATGAACCACCTCCAGCGCACCTGGGAGGAGACCCGGTGACCGGCTACGCGGACATGCCCTGGACCGCCCTGCTCAACGACGTCCAGCGGGCTCCGGTCACACCGGACGCGTCACTCGTCCACGCGCTGCGCCGGGCCGTCGCCGAGGCCCCCGACCGGGTCTTCCTCACCTACTTCGACGGGCGGCTCAGCTACCGCGAGGCCGACCGGCTGAGCGACTCGGTCGCGGGCCACCTCGCCGGACGCGGCCTGGAGCGCGGCGACCGGGTCGCGATCCTGCTCCAGAACTCCCCGCTGTTCGTGCTCGCCCTGCTCGGCGCCTGGAAGGCGGGCGCGATCGTCGTCCCCGTCAACCCCATGTACAAGGCGGGCGAGGTCGGGCATGTGCTGCGGGACGCCGAGGTGGCCGCGCTGATCTGCTCCGACCGCGCCTGGGACGGCTATCTGCGGCAGGCCGCCGAGGGGTCGCCGGTG
Source organism: Streptomyces griseoviridis (assembly GCF_005222485.1). Lineage (NCBI taxonomy): Bacteria > Bacillati > Actinomycetota > Actinomycetes > Kitasatosporales > Streptomycetaceae > Streptomyces > Streptomyces griseoviridis. The sequence goes on along the minus strand of NZ_CP029078.1, from coordinate 2,011,199 downwards.
CGGATCGCGCTCACCGCCTGCGAACGGGACTTCCAGACCCGCGACGACACCCGGGTCCTCGGCTTCGAACGGCTCCCCGAGGCCCCCGACGCCGACGACCTGGCCCGGGTCGCGCTGGCCGGCCACCCGGCCCCCGCCGACCGCGCCGCGGGCGGCGACGACCTCGCCCTGATCAGCTACACCTCGGGCACCAGCGGCACCCCCAAGGGCGCCACCAACACGCACCGCAACATCATGTACAACGCCGAACGCCAGCGCACCGGCCTCGGCCTGCCCGACGCGCCCGTCTACTACGCGCTCGCGCCGCTGTTCCACATCACCGGCATGGTCTGCCAGCTCGCCGCCTGCCTCGCGAGCACCGGCACCCTGGTGCTGACCTACCGCTTCGAGGCGGGCGTCGTCCTGGACGCGTTCGCCGAACACCGCCCGCACTTCACGGTCGGCCCCTCCACCGCGTTCATGGCGCTCGCCGCCCACCCGGCGGCGACCCGGGACCACTTCTCCTCGTTCACCGTCCTGTCCTCGGGCGGGGCGCCGCTGCCGCCCGCGCTCGTCGAGAAGTTCCGCGCCGGGTTCGGGCCCTACATCCGCAACGGCTACGGCCTCACCGAGTGCACCGCCCCCTGCGCCTCCGTCCCGCCCGGCCTCGAAGCCCCCGTCGACCCGGCCTCCGGCACCCTCGCGGTGGGCGTGCCCGGCCCCGAGACCGTCGTCAGGATCGTCGACGAGGAGGGCGCCGAGGTGCCGTTCGGCACCCACGGCGAGATCGTGGTCCGCGGACCGCAGGTGGTGCCCGGCTACTGGCGGCGGCCCGACGCCACCGCCGAGACCTTCCCCGACGGCGAACTGCGCACCGGCGACATCGGCTTCATGGACACCCGGGGCTGGCTGTACGTCGTCGACCGCAAGAAGGACATGATCAACGCGTCCGGTTTCAAGGTGTGGCCGCGCGAGGTCGAGGACGTCCTCTACACCCACCCGGCGGTACGCGAGGCGGCCGTCGTCGGGGTGCCCGACGGCTACCGCGGTGAGACCGTCAAGGCGTACATCAGCCTCCGTCCGGGCGCCGATCCGGACCCGGATGAACTCGCCGTGTACTGCAAGGAGAGACTGGCCGCCTACAAGTACCCGCGGCAGGTCGAGATCCTGGCCGACCTGCCGAAGACGGCGAGTGGCAAGATCCTCCGTCGGGAACTGCGTTCCCGTACGCGGGACGGCGCGTAGCACCAGGCAGCAGGCTCGGAAGGCAGGTGGCGGTTCAGTGCCAAGGACGACGGACCCGGACGGTACCCCCGTCCCGCAGCGGCTGCTGGCCGCCGCCACCCGGCTCTTCGCCGAGCGCGGCTACGACCGCACCTCCGTGCAGGAGATCGTGGAGGCGGCCGGCGTCACCAAGGGCGCGCTCTACCACTACTTCGGCTCCAAGGACGACCTCCTCCAGGAGGTCTACGCCCGTGTGCTGCGCGTCCAGCAGGAGCGCCTGGACGCCTTCGCCGACGCCGACGAACCGGTCGAGAAGCGGCTGCGCGGGGCCGCCGCCGACGTCGTCGTCACCACGATCGAGAACCTCGACGACGCGTCGATCTTCTTCCGCTCGATGCACCACCTCAGCCCGGAGCGCAACAAGCAGGTCCGCGCCGAGCGCCGCCGCTACCACGAACGGTTCCGCGCGCTGGTCGAGGAGGGCCAGCGCGCCGGCGTCTTCTCCACCGCGACCCCGGCCGACCTGGTGGTGGACTACCACTTCGGGTCCGTCCACCACCTCTCCACCTGGTACCGGCCAGGCGGCCCGATGGGCCCCCAGGAGGTCGCCGACCATCTCGCCGACCTGCTCCTGCGAGCCCTCCGACCGTAGCGGCACCGCTCAGAGGCATCTCAGAGGTACCGCTTCACCACGGCGCCGTTCAGAGGTACTTCTTCAGCTCCCGGCGGGCCAGCGACCGCTGGTGCACCTCGTCGGGGCCGTCGGCCAGCATCAGGGTGCGGGCGCTCGCGTACAGCTCGGCCAGGGGGAAGTCCTGGCTCACCCCGCCCGCGCCGTGCAGCTGGATCGCCCGGTCCAGGATGTCCACCACCGTGCGCGGCGTGGCGATCTTGATGGCCTGGATCTCGGTGTGGGCGCCCCGGTTGCCGACGGTGTCCATCATCCAGGCGGTCTTCAGCACCAGCAGCCGCAGCTGCTCGACGGCGACCCGCGCGTCCGCGATCCAGTTCTGCACCACGCCCTGCTGGGCCAGCGGCTTGCCGAACGCCGTGCGCGACACCGCCCGCCTGCACATCAGCTCGATGGCCCGCTCGGCGATGCCGATCAGCCGCATGCAGTGGTGGATGCGGCCGGGGCCGAGGCGGGCCTGCGCGATGGCGAAGCCGCCGCCCTCCTCGCCGATCAGGTTCGACACCGGTACCCGCGCGTGGTCGAAGACGACCTCGGCGTGCCCGCCGTGGCTGTGGTCCTCGTAGCCGAACACCCGCATGGCCCGCTCGACCGTGACGCCCGGCGTGTCGCGCGGCACCAGCACCATGGACTGCTGACGGCGGATGTCGGCGCCGTCCGGGTCGGTCTTGCCCATCACGATGAAGATCCGGCAGTCCGGGTTCATCGCCCCGGAGATGTACCACTTGCGACCGGTGACGACGTACGCGTCGCCCTCCCGCGCGATGCGCGTGGTGATGTTGGTGGCGTCCGACGAGGCCACCTCAGGCTCCGTCATCGCGAACGCGGAGCGGATCTCGCCCGCCAGCAGCGGTTCGAGCCACTGCTTCTTCTGCCGCTCGTCGGCGAACTGCGCGAGCACCTCCATGTTCCCGGTGTCGGGCGCCGCGCAGTTGGTCGCGGTCGGCGCCAGGTGCGGGGAGCGGCCGGTGATCTCGGCGAGCGGCGCGTACTGGAGGTTGGTGAGCCCGGCACCGTGCTCGGCGTCCGGCAGGAACAGGTTCCACAGGCCCTGCCTGCGGGCCTCGGCCTTCAGTTCGCCGACCACCGCGGGGGTGTCCCAGGGCGAGGCGAGGGCGGCGCGCTGCCGCTCGGCGACCTCCTCGGCGGGGTAGACGTACTCGTCCATGAAGGCGAGCAGCCTGCCGCGCAGCTCCTCGGTGCGTGCGTCGTAGGCGAAGTCCATGGCGGTCAGCCTTCCTGAAGAGTGGTCAGGCCGTGCTCGATGAAGACGGGCACCAGGTCGCCGATGCGGTCGAAGCCGCCGCCGACGGTCTGGCCCAGGGTGTAGCGGTAGTGGATGCCCTCCAGGATCACGGCGAGCTTGAACCACGCGAACGCCGTGTACCAGGCGACGGCGGACACGTCCCGCCCGGAGCGCGCCGCGTACCGCTCGACCAGTTCGGCGGGGGCCGGGTGCCCGGCGGCCGTGGCCGTGGTGGAGATCGGGGAGCCGGGCAGTTCGAGCGGGATGCTGTACATGACCAGCAGGCCCAGGTCGGTGAGCGGGTCGCCGAGGGTGGACATCTCCCAGTCGAGGATCGCCGTGATCCGGTCGCCGTCCCCGATCAGGACGTTGTCGAGACGGTAGTCGCCGTGCACCACGGACGGCGCGGGGGAGACCGGCAGCCGGCGGCCGAGAGTGGCGTGCAGCTCGTCGATACCGGCCAGCTCACGGTTCCGGGAGGCGTCCAACTGCTTTCCCCAGCGCCGCAGTTGACGGTCGAGGAAGCCCTCGGGCCGGCCGAAGTCGGCGAGCCCGACCGCAGCGGGGTCGACCGCGTGCAGTCCGACCAGGGTGTCCACCAGGGACAGCACCGCGTCCCTGGTGCGCTCCGCGCCCAGCGGGGCGAGCTGCTCGGCGGTGCGGTACGGGGTGCCCTCGACGAACTCCATCACGTAGAACGGCGCCCCGAGCACCTCCTCGTCCTCGCACAGCAGCAGCGGCCTGGGCACCGGCACGTCCGTCGGGTGCAGGGCGCTGATCACCCGGTGCTCGCGCCGCATGTCGTGCGCGGTGGCCAGCACATGGCCGAGCGGCGGGCGGCGCACGACCCAGGTCGAGCCGCCGTCGGAGACCGTGTAGGTGAGGTTCGACCGTCCGCCCTCGATCAGCCGGCCGGTGAGCGGGCCGCGCACCAGGCCGGGGCGCTCGCGGTCGAGCAGTCCGCGGAGCCGGTCGGGGTCGAGACCTGGCGGGTGGTCGGGGCTCATCGGTGCTCCTTTGCGGGCGCGCGAGGACAGGACCCGCCCCATGATGCCGACCGGTCGGTATGCCGTCCAGTGCGAGGCGGGAACGTGATCCGGGCCACGACCTGACGACGGCCCCCCGCCGGTGGGCGGAGGGCCGTCGTCAGATGGTCGAAGGCGGGTCAGTGGTCGTCCCAGTGCCCCTCGTGGGCCGCGTGCCGGTGCCCGTCGTGCAGATAGTCGACGTGGTCGCCGTGCCGGACGCCCTGGTGGCCGCAGCCCTCGCCGTGCCGGTGCTCGTGCCCGGTGTGCGCGGTGTGCCCGGCGCGCTCGCACTCGTCCCAGTGGTCGCCGTGCTCGCGGTGCAGATGGCCGTCGTGCGCGTAGTCGACGTGGTCCCCGTGCGGCACCTCGGTGTGCCCGCAGCCGGGCCCGTGCCGGTGCTCGTGGGAGACGTGTTCCTGGTGGGTGGTGGTCATGGCGCTCGCCTTCGAGGTGGTGAGGGAGAGGGGGGTGATGCGCGGATCACGGACGGGACGCGCGCGGGAGATGCGGGGTGGCGATCTCCAGGTTGTCACGAAATCGTGACATAACGGGTCATCCCGGTTGCGTGGCGTCCGGTCACCCCGGAGGGTCGGTGCCATGAAGGGCATCAGCTACAGCCGGTACGGCGGCCCCGAGGTGCTGGCGTACGGCGAGGTCCGCGACCCGAAGGTCGGGCCCGACGCGGTCCTGGTCAAGGTGTGCGCGGCGGCCGTCAACCCGGTCGACTGGAAGTGCCGCGAGGGCCACCTCGACAGCCTCCTCGACGCCGTCTTCCCCGTCGTCCCCGGCTGGGACGTCTCGGGGGTGGTGGTGCAGCCCGGCGCGTCCGTCACCGAGTTCGCGGTCGGCGACGAGGTGATCGGCTACGTGAGGGAGGACTTCCTCGGCCGGGGCACCTTCGCCGAGTACGTCGCCGCCCCGGTGCGCACCCTGGCCCGCAAGCCCCGCAACGCGTCCTTCGCCGAGGCCGCCGGGCTGCCGCTGACCGGCCTCACCGCCTACCAGGTCCTCCACCGGGTGCTCCAGGTGGGGCGCGGCGACACGGTGCTCGTGCACGCGGCGGCCGGCGGTGTCGGCTCGATCGCCGTCCAGCTCGCCAGGAACCTGGGCGCCCGGGTGATCGGCACCGCGAGCCCGGCCCACCACGACTATCTGCGCGGGCTGGGGTGCGAGCCGGTCGCGTACGGCGAGGGCCTGGCCGAACGGGTGCGGGGGCTGGCCCCCGAGGGCGTGGACGCCGCGTTCGACACGGTCGGCGGCGAGGCCCTCGCCGTCTCGGCGCAGCTGCTGGCCCCGGAGGGGCGGCTCGCCTCGATCGCCGACGCGGACGTCGTCGGCTACGGCGGCCGCCACTACTGGGCCCGCCCGGACGCGGGGGACCTGCTGCGGCTGACCGAGCTGGTGGAGCAGGGCGTGGTGTCCGTGCACGTGTCGCGGACGTTCCCGCTGGACCGGGCCGCGGAGGCGTACCGCCTCAACGAGGAGGGCCGCACCCGGGGGAAGATCGTGGTGGTCGTGGACTGGCAGGACGCGGAGGCGGAGGCGGAGGCGGACGGACACTGAACGGGCGCGCGGACCCGGACACCACGGACGCCCGGAGCCACAGCCACCGCGACCGCCCGGAGCGCGGGCGCTACAGCACCAGCGCCGCCGCGCAGGCCGCCAACGCCACCGTGCACAGGACCGCGGCCGTGGCGTGCCGGGTGGTCAGGGCCGGTGGGACGGGGTTCGCGGCGAGGGTCCTGGTCCGGCGGTGGGCCAGGGCGAGGAAGCCGAGCCAGAGCACCCCGCAGAGCGCGCCGGCGACGACTCCGGTGGCGGAGGTGGAGTCGTGCAGCACCGTCTTCACGGCCAGGACGGCGGCCACGGTGCTCGACAGGGTGGTGCGCCGCCAGGCCAGCCGGGTCCGCTCCGGCTGCAACCCGGGGTCCCGGCTCCCGGCACCGCCCCCGGCCCCGCCGCCCGCGACGGCGCTCACCGGCCCACCCCGCGCACTCCGCCCGCCCCGCTCATGCTGCCCGCCCCGCGCGCCCCGGTCACCCTTCCCATCCCACCAGCACCACCACGACCATCGCGACGGCAACGACCGCGACCACCACGCCGAGCAGCGCCGGGAACCGGGAGACCGGCAGGTCCTCGCCCCGCCGCATGGCCCGTTCGCAGCGCACCCAGTGGTTGACGGCGCGCAGCGAGCAGAGGACGCCCGCCGCGAGCAGGGCGAGGGCGAGCCCGACCCGCCAGCCCCAGCGCAGGTCGGGCAGGAACTGGTCGACCGCGAAACCGCCGCCGATCAGTGCGAGCGCGGTCCGCAGCCAGGCCAGGAAGGTGCGCTCGTTGGCCAGCGAGAAGCGGTAGTCGGGGGTGCGGCCCTCGTCGCGGATCCGCGCGGGGGCGAACCAGAGGCGCACGGTGCGGGCGAACTCGATCACGCCGGTGACCCCGGCCCCTGGGCCCGCGACCGGAACTCCCGCAGCCGCCGGTAGGCGGCCAGTCCGTCCGGCACCCACTCCCAGGCGGGCAGCCGCCGCTCCAGCTCCTCGTCGGTCAGGAAGTCGTGCCAGGCGACCTCCTCGACCTGGGGGCTGACCGGCAGGGTGCAGCGGACCTCGTGGACGGCGGACCACCAGGAGTTCCCGGCGCCGTCGTCGTACAGGAACGAGAAGAGGAAGCGGGGCGCGGGCAGCCCGGTCACGCCGAGTTCCTCCTCGGCCTCGCGCAGCGCGGCCGACGCGTAGGACTCGCCCGCGCCGACCACCCCGCCGACGAACATGTCGTACAGGGACGGGAAGACCAGCTTGGTGGGGGTGCGGCGGTGCACGAAGACGCGGCCGTCGGCGTCCCTGGCCTGGATGAAGACGCAGCGGTGGCGCAGGCCCCTCGCGTACACCTCGCCGCGCGGGGCCCGGCCCACGACCCGGTCGTGCTCGTCGACGACGTCGAGTATCTCGTCGGCGGCGCTCATGAGGTCCTCGGGGGGCGCGCGGGGCGCGTCCTGCGTGTCGGGGTCATGGCTCCATCCAAGCAGGACCCCCGTGGGACGGCCCGCCCGCGGGGGCCGGGGGCGGAGCGGCGGTCAGCGTGGCTGGAGGTCGCGGACGCGTTCCGGCTCGCCCGAGCCGCGTGGCATCGCCGGATGCATGCCGAGGAGCACGATGCCCGCGACGATCGCCGCGAGTCCGGCCGCCTGCCAGGCCAGCGCCCCGGTGTCGGTGCGCAGCCGGTCGCCGAGGAAGCCGACCCCGCAGATGATCCCGGCCAGCGGCTGGGCGGCGGTGAGCGCGGGCAGCGACATCCGCAGCGGCGCCGTCTCGAACGCGCTCTGCACCAGGACGAGGCCGGTGACGCCGAGCACCAGCACGGCGTACGGCTGCCAGCCGGTGAGCACCTCGGCGAGGCCGCCGGCGGCGAAGCGCTGGCCGCTGACCCGGGTGAGGGCGTCCTGGACGCCGTAGAGCAGTCCCGCCGCGAGGGCCAGCAGCGTCGGGGCGGCGCTCAGCCGGAAGCGCTTGGCGTACCAGGTCAGCAGCAGGGCGATGCCGACCATCACGCCGATGATCAGCCAGTGCCGCACCGGGTCGGTGACGGCGTGCCCGCCGCGTGGCTCACCGGCCAGGATGAACGTCGTCACCCCGCCCGCGAGCAGCGCGAGCCCCGCCCAGCCCTGGCGGCCGAGCGACTGCTTGGTCCGTCTGCGGGAGAGGGCGAGGGCGAAGAGCAGGTTGGTGGCGAGCAGCGGCTCGACGAGGGAGATCTCGCCCTGGCCGAGCGCGATGGCGCCGAGCACCATGCCGGCCACCATGAGGGCGATGCCGCCGAGCCAGAGCGGCACCTTCATCAGGTCGAGGAGCAGGCGCGGGGAGAGGAAGTCGCTGAGCGGGGCTCGCTGGGCCGCGTCCTGCTGGAGCACGAACCCGAAGCCAAGGCAGCAGGCAGCGCTCACGGCGAGAACAAGAACCAGAACCGACACGCTGCGTACCTCGATCACATTCGGCCGGGCCACGGGGTGCGTAGTGGCCGACTGTAGCGTTCCCGGGCGTTCACTGCCCTGGGGGAGTACCCGGAAAGCGGGTGCTGACGCGGTCGCTCCGTCACCCGGCGCGGTGGGGACACCGGCGGTGACGTGACCGTTTTGTCATGGTGAGGGGTCGCGACGGAAGACGCCATGGCGTACGCCACACGGGTGACCTGGAGTGATCGTCGGGAAGTCCGGGATGTGAGAGGGCTGTGAACCGCAAGTGCCCCTTCCGTAACGGTAGTTGAAGGGCGGAGCAGCCTTCCTGTACTTGACGCGGACCGTTGGCTGAGGGTTTGCTGTGAGTGATCAGTCGGCGGCAGTCCGAAGCCCTGCCGCAGAGCCGCGTCGCGTGAGGATGTTTCCGCGGTGTCACCACCTCCGCCACCCCTGGGACGGCCGCGCAGGCGGGCCGCCCGGTCTCTCGACGAAGCCCTCGACGACGTCGAACTCGCCGCGGTCCGCGCCTCGTTGGCCCAGGGCCGCTGGCAGGCCGCCCGCTCCCTGCTGGTCCACACCGGGGACGACTGGGACCGCCGGTGCCACCGCGTCACCGTCCTCGCGCGGGAGCGGTACACCGCCGCCTGGGCCCGCGACTGGCTGCTCGCCGAACCGGACTCGGGGGACGCGGCCGTCCTGCTCGGCCTCGCCGTCACCCACCAGGCGCTGCGCGGCAAGGCGAAGCGGGCACGGGCCCGCGACGCCTGCCGGGCCGCCATCGCGCGGATGCCCGCCGACCCCACCCCCTGGCTCGGACTGCTCCTGCTGGAGCGCGCGGACGGCACCCCCGAGGCCACCGAGCGGATCTTCCACGAGATCCGCGCCCGGTACGCCGACCACCACCACGCCCACCACCTGATGGTCGCCCACCTCGCCGCCCGCCGCGCCGAGGCCGGACCCGACCCGCTCCACGAGGTCTACGACTTCGCCGACTGGGCCGCCCAGCAGGCCCCGGCGGACTCCCCGCTGGCGATCCTGCCGGTGGTCGCGCACGCCGAGCGCTACCGCGCGCTGGCCCTCGCGGGCCACGAGCCCGCCGACCCGGTCGGCTCGGGGCACTGGGCCGGTGGCCGGGCCCGGCAGGTGATGAAGGCCGCCTTCGACTGGTGGCTCGAATGGGAGCACGAGGGGCACCCGCGCCGGCTCGTCGACCTGAACTTCCTCGCCCACGCCAAGGTCTGCGAGGGCCGGGGCGCGGAGGCCGCCGCCCTCTTCCACCGGATCGGCGAGCACCTCACCGCGGCCCCCTGGTCCTACCCGGACCGCGACCCGCACACCGCCTTCCGCGCCGCCCGCGCCACCGCGCTCGGCACGGCCTGACGTCCACGGAGCGCGCCCGCGCCGACGCCAGGACCATGACGAGGGGCAGAAAACCGGGGAAACCGCGCACGATCCGGCCCGGCAGCCCCGATCCCTGGCCCGAACCGGGTGCGGGATGCTCGAATGGACGAGTGAACGTCGAACCACCCGAGGGGCCGGGCACGCCGGTCGGCCGCCGGGTCCTGCTCGGCACCCTCGGCCTCGGCGCCCTCGGTGTGGTCAGCGCCCCCGCCCTCCAGCGCACCCTGGAGGGGTTCCTCGGCGCCGCCGCCGACCAGGACCCCACCGGCCTGACCGGGCTCCTGCCCAACGGCGGCGGCTTCCGCTACTACTCCGTCACCACGTCCGTGCCCCGCCCGCGCACCGCCGACTACCGCCTCACCGTCGGCGGCCTCGTCGAGCGCCCCACCAGCTACACCCTCGCCGACCTGCGCGCCCTGCCGCAGACCCGGCTGGTCAAGGACGTCCAGTGCGTCACCGGCTGGCGGGTCCCCGACACCCCCTTCGAAGGCGTCCGCCTCTCCCGCCTCCTCGACGCGGCCGGGGTCCGCCCCTCGGCCGGCGCGGTCCGCTTCACCTGCTTCGACGGCGCCTACAGCGAGAGCCTCACCCTCGACCAGGCCCGCCGCTCCGACGTCCTGGTCGCGCTGCGCATGCGCGACGAGGACCTCGGCCACGCCCACGGCGGCCCGGTCCGCCTCTACGTCGCCCCGATGTACTTCTACAAGTCCGCCAAGTGGCTGTCCGGGATCACCGTCACCGAGAAGGTGCGGCCCGGCTACTGGGAGGAACGCGGCTACGACGTCGACGGCTGGGTGGGCCGCTCGAACGGACGCGACGATGCCCCCACGAACTGAGGCGGCCACCGGGCCGGCCACCGAGGTCCACAGGTTCGGCCCGGCCCAGCGCTGGACGCACCGGACGACCGCCGCCCTGATGGGCGTGTGCGTGGTGACGGCCGCCTGCCTCTACGTCCCCCAGTTCGCCGAACTCGTCGGCCGCCGCGACCTGCTGGTCAGGGTCCACGAGTGGGCCGGGCTCGCCCTGCCGCTGCCGGTCCTCGCGGGCCTCGCATCCCGGGCGCTCCGCGCCGACCTCGGACACCTCAACCGCTTCGGCCCGCACGACACAGTGTGGCTGCGCGCGGCGCTGCGCCGCGACAAGCGCCGCTCCGCCCGCCCGGCGGCGAAGTTCAACGCGGGCCAGAAGCTCTACGCGGCCTGGATCGCGGGCGCGACCCTGGTGATGCTGGGCACCGGCCTGCTGATGTGGTTCACCCACCTCACGCCCCTGGTGTGGCGCACCAGCGCGACATTCGTCCACGACTGGCTCGCCCTCACCGTCGGCGTCGTCCTCGCGGGCCACATCGGCATGGCCCTGGGCGACCCGGAGTCCCGCAAGGGGCTGCGCACCGGCCGGGTCAGCAGGAGCTGGGCGGAACGCGAACACCCGCTCTGGCGCCCCTGAGCCGCCCGGCCGGCACCTCTAGATCACCAGCGACAGCAGCAGGACCACGCCGCCGCCGACCACCGAGATGATCGTCTCCATCACGGACCAGGTCTTCACCGTCTGGCCGACGTCCAGGCCGAAGTACTCCTTGACCAGCCAGAACCCGGCGTCGTTGACATGGCTGAAGAAGACCGACCCGGCGCCGATGGCGAGCACGAGCAGGGCCGTGTGGGTGGTCGACATGTCGGCGGCGAGCGGGGCCGCGAGACCGGCGGCCGAGATGGTCGCGACCGTCGCGGAGCCGGTCGCGAGCCGGATCGCCACCGCGATCAGCCAGGCCAGCAGCAGGGCCGGTATCGACCAGTCCTTCGATATCTCCAGGATCATCTGGCCGACACCGGAGTCGATCAGCGTCTGCTTGAAGCCGCCGCCCGCGCCGACGATCAGCAGGATGCCCGCGATCGGCATGAGCCCCTTCTCGACCGCGCCCGAGATCCGCTCCTTGGAGAACCCGGCGGGCCGCCCCAGCGTGAACATGCCGACGATGACGGCCGCGAGCAGCGCGATCAGCGGCGAGCCGACCACGTCGAAGACCCGCTGCACCAGGTGGGTGGGGTCGTCCACGACGATGTCGACCAGCGCCTTGGAGAGCATCATCGCGACCGGCAGCATGATCGTGGCGACCGTGACGCCGAAGCCGGGGCGCTTCTCCAGGTCCTCCGAGGGGCGCTGCGGGATCATCCGGTCCGGCGCCGGGACGTCCACCCAGCGGGCCGCGAACCGGGAGAACAGCGGTCCCGCGATGATCACCGTCGGGACGGCGACGAGGATGCCGAGGGCCAGCGTGAGGCCCAGGTTGGCCTTGACCGTGTCGATCGCGGCCAGCGGTCCCGGGTGCGGCGGGATCAGGGCGTGCATCACGGAGAGACCGGCGAGGGCCGGGACGCCGATCCGCATCAGGGAGTAGTTGCCGCGCTTGGCGACCATCAGCACGACCGGGATCAGCAGCACGATGCCGACCTCGAAGAACAGCGGCAGACCGATCACCGACGCGATCAGCACCATCGCCCACGGCATCGAACGGCCGCCCGCCTTCGCGAGGATCGTGTCGACGATCTGGTCGGCGCCGCCTGAGTCGGCGAGCAGCTTGCCGAGGATCGCGCCGAGCGCGATCAGCACGCCGACGCCGGCGACCGTGGAGCCGAGCCCCGCGGTGAAGCTGGCGATGGCCTTGTCGAGCGGCGCCCCGGCGAACGCGCCGAGCGCGAGCGAACCGATCGTGAGCGCCAGGAAGGCGTGCAGCCTGAACCGGGTGATGAGCAGGACGATGACGGCGATCCCGGCCAGCACGGCGATGCCCAGCTGGGCGTGGCCTGCGGAGGTGATCGGCTCGACGGCGTCCGCTGCCAGCATCTCGACGCTGAGTCTGGTCACGGTGAGTCCCTTGCAGATACGGGTGATGAGACGGGGGAGGGGGAAACGGTGCGGATGCGGGGGAGGACCGCGGACGGACGCGGCCGCCCCGCGGTGGGGCACGGACCCGCGGCGCGGGTCCGGAAGGCGGGCTGCCCGGCCGGCTAGAGGGCCGGTTCGGGAAGGGCGGCGAGCGCCTCGACGGCCCGCTCGGCGATCTCCTCGGGGGTGCCGTCGACCCCCACCGCCACGCCCGCCTCGTCCGCCTCAAGGGGCTGGAGCGTGGCGAACTGCGAGTCGAGGAGCGCCGTCGGCATGAAGTGGCCCTGGCGGTGAGCCATCCGGTCCTCGATGAGGGCGCGGTCGCCGCTGAGGTGCACGAAGACGACGTCGGGGGCGGCGGCGCGCAGCCGGTCGCGGTACGAGCGCTTCAGCGCCGAGCTGCTGACCACCCCGCCGAGCCCCGCCCGACCGTGCGCCCAGCCGCCGATGGCGTCGAGCCACGGCCACCGGTCGCTGTCGTCGAGGGGGGTGCCGGCCGACATCTTGGCGATGTTGGCCGGCGGGTGGAAGTCGTCGCCCTCGGCGTACGGGACGCCGAGCCGCGCCGCCAGCAGGGGACCGATGGTGGTCTTGCCGGTGCCCGCGACTCCCATGACCACGACGACGTGGGGGGTGCTCATCGATGCCTCGCTGTCTTCGTCGACGTCTGCTGCGACCCCGCGGGCCGCGGCGGGCCCGACATCCGGTGTCGACGTAACTGAAACCGATTAGGTACGACGAATTCAAGAGGCTGTGACATATAAGTCTGACTTTTTGTTCCTGTGACGCGCCCCGTACGCTGAGTGCATGAGCACACCGGGCCGGGGGCTGCACGGCCACGTACTTGACACCCTCGGCCCTGCCATCACCGCGGGCGACTACCCGCCGGGCAGCGTGCTGCGCACCGACGAACTCGCCCAGCGCTTCGACGTCTCACGCTCCGTGATGCGGGAGGCCGTCCGGGTCCTCGAATCCATGCACCTGGTCGAGTCCCGCCGCCGCGTCGGCGTGACCGTACGCCCCGAGGCCGAGTGGAACGTCTACGACCCGCAGGTCATCCGCTGGCGGCTGGCCGGCGCCGACCGCCCCCGCCAACTGCGCTCCCTGACCGTGCTGCGCTCCGCGATCGAACCCGTCGCGGCCGGCCTCGCCGCCCGCAACGCGACGGCCGACCAGTGCGCCGAACTGACCCGCTGCGCCCTCGGCATGGTGGCCAACTCCCGTGGCCACCGGCTGGACCAGTACCTCGTCCACGACGTCGCCTTCCACCGCGTCATCCTGAACGCCTCGGGCAACGAGATGTTCGCCCGCCTCGGCGACGTGGTGGCCGAGGTCCTCACCGGCCGCACCCAGCACGAGATCATGTTCGAGGACCCCGACCCGCCCGCCGTCACCCTGCACGTCCAGGTGGCGGAGGCGGTCCGCGAGGGCGACGCGCGCAGAGCGGAGGAACTGACCCGCGAGATCACGGTCGGAGCCCTTCAGGAACTCGACATCCTCGCCCCCTGACGCGCGCGACGGCACCGCCTCCGCGCCCCGACGCGGCCTCTCACTCCAGGAAATCGCCGTCCACGTACACCCACGCCCCTTCGACCCGCTCGAACCGGCTGCGCTCGTGCAGGGCGCCGCCCCGGTACGTCGCCCGGAACGTCACCGTGCCCGTGCCGTGGAAGGCGGTGCCCTCCGTGGTGGCCAGGATCTCCAGGCCCGTCCAGCGGGTGCCGGGATCGAGATCGAGGCGGGCCGGACGCGCGGCCGGATGCCAGGTACGCAGCAGATACGGCGCGTCGAGCCGGACGAACGCCGAGTACCGCGAACGCATCAGCGCCTCGGGCGTCGGCGCCGCCGCACCCCGGTGGAATCGGCCGCAGCAGCCGTCGTACGGCGCCGGCAGCCCGCACGCGCAGCCGACGGGGACGGAACGCGGTGAGCTACGTCGGGACATGCCGCCCATTGTCCCGCACCCCCGCCCACCGACCGGCCCACCGATCTGCCCGCCGTCCGCCCCACCGATCTGCCCGCCGTCCGCCCCGCCGATCTGCCCGCCGACCGGCCCGCCGTCCGCCCCGGCGTCCTGCCCGCCGTCCGGCCCGCCGATCTGCCCGCCGACCTGCCCGCCGTCCGCCCCGGCGTCCTGCCCGCCGTCCGCCCCGGCGTCCTGCCCGCCGTCCGGCCCGCCGATCTGCCCGCCGTCCGCCCCGGCGTCGTGCCCGCCGACCGGCCCGCCGATCTGCCCGCCGTCCGCTACCGCCGCTCGGCGTTGGTCGGTGGATGTGTCGGACGAGCCGGCACCGCGGGCGCCTGACGTGGCAGCGGCGGCAGCCGGGTGCCGTGCACCCACGCCTCGAACAGCCCGTCGAGCGGCTCGGCCGAGAAACGCGCCGCGTGCGCCGCGAACCCCTCCGTCGTCACCGCCCCGCCCCGGTGCAGCGATGCCCACCCGCGCAGCATCCGGAAGAACGCCTCGTCACCCAGCGCGCACCGCAGCGCGTGCAACGCCACCCCGCCGCGCTCGTAGAGCCGGTCGTCGAACATCCACTTGCGCCCCGGGTCCGACAGCCGCAGATCCTGCGGCAACGACCCGAGCAACCGGTGCGCCGCAGCCGCCAGTTGCTGCGCGCCAGGCCCGCCCGAGCGCTCCGACCACAGCCACTCCGCGTACTTCGCGAACCCCTCGTTCAGCCAGATGTGCCGCCAGTCGGCGATCGACACACTGTTGCCGAACCACTGGTGCGCCAACTCGTGCGCCACCAGCCGCTCCCAACTCCGCGCCCCGTCCACATGGTTGGCGCCGAACAGCGACAACCCCTGCGCCTCCACCGGCACATCGAGATCCTCGTCCGTCACCACGACCGCGTACTCGTCGAACGGATACGGCCCGAACAGCTCCTGGAACAGCTCCATCATGGCCGGCTGCCGCGCGAAGTCCCGCGAGAACGCGGGCAGCAGCCGGGCCGGCAGATGCCCGTGCTGCGGCACACCGCCGAGCCCCGGATCACCCAGCAGCAGCGTCTCGTACCGGCCGATCACCAGACTCACCAGATAGCTCGACGTCGGCGCCGGCTGCTCGTACACCCACGTCGTCGTCGACGCCTTGGTGGCCCGGGTCAGCAGCCGCCCGCCCGCCACCACCGAGTACGCCGACGGCGTCGTCACCGAGATCTGGTACGACGCCTTGTCGGCGGGCCGGTCGTTGCACGGGTACCAGGACGGCGCCCCGACCGGCTGACTCGCCACCAGCGCGCCGTCCTCGAGCTCCTCCCAGCCCAGCCCGCCCCATGGACTGGCCACCGGCTTCGGATTGCCCGACCACTGCACCTCCACCGTGAACGCGGCCCCCGCCCGCACCGGCTTGCCCGGCCGCACCCGCAGCCTCCCGCCACGGTGCGTGTAGTGCGCCTGCCGCCCGTCCACCCGGACCCGGCCGATCTTGAAGTCGCCCAGGTTCAGCTGGAACTCCGCCAGCGGCGACCGTCCCGCTATCGCGTTGATCCGGGCCGCGCCCGCCAGCCGGTTGGGCCCGGGACGGTAGTCGAGCGTGAGTTCGTAGCGGTGCGCCCGGTACCGGGCGTCGCCGTTGGCCGGGAAGTACGGATCCGCGCCCGCTGACTGCTGAACTGCCACTGCCGTCTCTGCTCCCTGCGCCGTACCACCGCCGCGACCCGGTGCGCCGCTCACCGGATCCGGGTGGCCCGCGCTCAGGGGCGCCATGCCTCGATCGGGTTGCCGAGCCAGCGGGTGTCGTCCGGGACGGACTCCGCGGCCATGACGAGCGACGCGGGACCCAGCGTGGTGCGGGCCCCGACCGTGCTGCCGGGCAGCACGATCCCGCCAGGGCCCAGCGTGGCACCCTCACGGAGTACCACAGTATCCGTCCGCAAGATCCGGTCGTGGAAGAGGTGCGTCTGCAGCACACAGCCCCGGTTCACCGTCACCCCGTCCTCCAACGTCACCAGATCCGTCTCCGGCAGCCAGTAGCTCTCCACCCAGACGCCCTTGCCGATCCGCGCCCCCAGCCCGCGCAGCCACGCCGTCATCAACGCCGTCCCCGGCACCGAACCCGCGAGCCACGGCACCGCCACCACCTCGACGAACGTGTCCGCCAGCTCGTTGCGCCACACGAACCCGCTCCACAGCGGATGCTCCGCGGCCCGGTGCCTGCCCACCAGCAGCCACTTCGCGACCACCGACACCACCCCGGCCGCCACCCCCGCGGCCAGCAGCACCAGCCCCGACAGCAACGGCGCCCACGGCCCCAGCGCGCAGAGCGCGGCCACCGTCGCCGCCGCCAGCGCCGCCGAACAGAACACCGGCACGATCCGGCACAGCTCCACAAGGCCCCGCGCCCACAGCAGCCTGGCCGGCGGATCATAGGTACGGCTCTGATCGCCCCCGGCCGCGCTGCGCGGCAGCCGCACCGGCGGCAGCCCCAGGTACGAGCTGCCCTTCTTCGCCTTCTTCGGCGTCGCCGACAGCACCCCCACAAGACCGCCCTCGGGCACACTGCGACCCGGCGCGGTCATCCCCGAGTTCCCGAGGAACGCCCGCCGCCCGATCTCCGCCCGTCCGATCCGCATCCAGCCGCCGCCCAGCTCGTACGGCGCGGTCAGGGTGTCGTCGGCCAGGAACGCGCCCTCGCCGACCGTCGTCAGCGACGGCAGCGCCAGCACCGTCGACACCTCGGCGCCCCGGCCGACCCGCATCCCCAGCAACCGCAGCCACACCGGCGTCACCAGCCCCGCGTACAACGGGAACAGGGTCTCCCGTGAGCGGTCCATCAACTGCGTGACCGTCCACGCCTGCCAGCCGATCCTGCTGTGCGTGGGATGCGTGCCCTCCCGCAGCCCCACACTCAGCACCCGCACCCCCACCAGAATCAGCAGCGCGTACCCGAGACCGAACGCCAGCGTCGCCGGCACCAGCGCCAGCGCGGCACCCGGCAGCGGCGACGCCGGGTCGATCAGCGCGTCCGCCACCAGGAACGCGCCCCCGGCCGCCAGCAGCGGCAGCAGCGTCAGCACCAACCCCGTCACCCCGTACATGACAGCCCACCAGGTGCCGCGCTCAGGACGCTCCGCCGGCCAGTTCCGCTTCGCCCTGCCCAGCTTCACCGCGGGCGCGCCCGCCCAGCGCTGCCCGGTCGGCACCTGCCCGGTCACCGCCGAACCCGGCGCCACCTCGGCCCGCTTGCCCACCCGGGCCCCGGGAAACAGGATGCCCCGGGTACCGACCACGGCATGCGCGCCCACCTTGACCTGCCCGATCTCCAACCGGTCGCCGTCCAGCCAGTAACCCGACAGATCCACCTCGGACTCCACCGCCGCACCCCGGCCCAGCTTCAGCAGCCCGGTCACCGGCGGCAACGAGTGCAGATCGACGTCGGGCCCCACCTTCGCGCCCAGCGCCCGCGCGTACCGCTCGAGCCACGACCCGGTCAACGACGTCGCCCCGCTGAACTCGGCGAGCCGCTCCGCCGTCCACAACCGCAGATGCACACTCCCGCCCCGCGGATACCGGCCGGGACCGACCCCCCGCAGCAGCAGCCGCGCCCCGCCCGCCGCGACGGCGAGCCGGCCCGGCGGACTGAACAGCACCACCGCACCCGCCCCGACCAGCCACCAGGACGCCGACGGCAGCCAGGAGTGGGCCGGCAGCAGATTCCCGAGGGCGGCGAGCGCCACCGTCCAACGCAGCCCGAGCACCGTGAACAGCGGCACCAGAAGCAGCAGCTGCACCACCTTCGCCCGCACCGGCACCGGCGCGACCACCCGGGCCGCGCTCTCGTCCCGCGCCGACCTCTCCAGCCGCCTGGCCAGCTTGCGCAGCACCGGCTGCTGATAGATGTCGACGACGGCCGCGCCCGGATACCGGGCCCGCAGCAGGGTGGTGAGCTGCGCCGCCCCCAGACTGCCGCCGCCGATCGCGAAGAAGTTGTCCGACGCGGAGGCCACCGGCACGCCCAGGACCTCCGTCCACTGCTCCGCCAGCCACGCCTCGGTGCCGTACAGCTCCTCCACGGGACCGCCGGTGTCCACCTCCTGGAGCGGCCACGGCAGCGCGTCGCGGTCCACCTTGCCGCTGGTCCTGGTCGGCAGCTCGGCGACCGGCGCGAGCAGCGGCACCAGCGCGGCGGGCAGCGCGGCCCGCAGCCGCCCGACCGCCGCCGCCTGGTCCCACCCGTCCTGCGTGACGACATACCCGACCAGCAACTGATTGCCGCCCCTGGCCGTGCGCACGGCCGCCGCCGCGCCCGCCACCCCCGGCAGCGCCTGCAACGCCGTGTCGACCTCACCGAGTTCGATCCGGCGCCCGCCGAGCTTGATCTGCTCGTCGGCCCGCCCCAGGAACACCAGCCCCTCCGGCTCGGCCCGCACCAGGTCACCGCTGCGGTACGCCCGCTCCCAGCCGAGCGACGCCAGCGGCGCGTACTTCTCCGCGTCCTTGCCCGCGTCCAGATACCGGGCGAGCCCGACCCCGCCGATCACCAGCTGACCGCTCGCGCCCATCGGCACCGGCGCGCCCGCCTCGTCGACCACGGCCAGCTCCCAGCCGTCGAGCGGCAGCCCGATCCGGATCGGCTCCGCGCCGCTGAGCAGCGCCGCGCACGCCACCACGGTCGCCTCGGTCGGCCCGTACGTGTTCCAGACCTCCCGCCCCTCGGTGACCAGCCGCTGCGCCAGCTCGGGCGGGCACGCCTCACCGCCGAAGATGAGCAGCCGGACGTCGTTGAGGGTCTCCGGCTCCCAGAGCGCGGCCAGCGTCGGCACCGTCGAGACGACGGTGATCTCCTGCTCGACCAGCCACGGCCCGAGGTCCGCGCCGCTCCTGACCTGCGCGCGCGGCACCGGCACCAGACAGGCGCCGTACCGCCAGGCCAGCCACATCTCCTCGCAGGACGCGTCGAACGCCACCGAAAGACCCGCCATCACCCGGTCGCCCGGCCCGATCGGGTCCTCGGTGAGGAACAGCGCCGCCTCCGCGTCCACGAACGCGGCGGCCGAGCGGTGCCGCACGGCGACGCCCTTGGGCCTGCCGGTGGAGCCGGAGGTGAAGATGATCCACGCGTCGTCCTCGACCCCGGGGCGGGCGGCGGGCACCTCGGCCCGCCCGTCCGTGCGCAGCTCGTGCCCGGCGCCGATCACGCCCCGCACCCGCGCCTCGCCGAAGACCAGCTCGGCCCGCTCGTCCGGGTCCTCGGCGTCCACCGGCACATAGGCGGCGCCCGCCGCGAGGACGGCCAGGATCGCCACGTACAGGTCATTGGTGCCGGACGGCACCCGCACGCCCACCCGGTCGCCGAGGCCGACCCCGGCGGCGGCGAGCCGGCCGCGCAGCGCCTCCACCTCGGCGGCCAGTACGCGGTAGGTCAGCCGGACCGTCCCGTCGTCGAGGGCGGGCTCGTCGGGGTGGGAGCGCACGGTCGCGTCGAGGACGTCGACGAGGGTGCGCGGGGAGGCGGCGGGCCTCCCGGAGAAGCGTGCCGTGTCACCGAACCGTTCGCGGATCTCTTGGTCGAGCAGGCCGAGAGCACTGCTCTCGTGGGTGGCTGCCATCGGGTCCTCGCGTCTCGTTCCCGGAACCTCCGGGGCGCTGGCGGGCCGCAGGTCTGCCTGAGGTTGTCCGGGTCCAGCTCCGTAACAAGCCGGATATTTTAGTACGACGCTAGGTTCGCGCCCGGTGACCTGCCACCCGGGAGACCCACCCGGCCCCCGCCGCCGCCCGCCCCGCCCCCGGTGACCTGGTGATCTTGGCCCGGGGGAGAGATGGCCCACACCACCGGCGGGAGGGGAAAAGCGAAGATCCCGGCCGCTGCCGCGGCCGGGATCTTCGGCTGGTGTCCGAGGGGGGACTTGAACCCCCACGCCCGATAAAGGGCACTAGCACCTCAAGCTAGCGCGTCTGCCATTCCGCCACCCGGACAAGGTGTCTGTCGCGCGGGTGCTGCCCGCGGCGACAGAGAAAACACTACCAGGCTTTGAGAGGTGCCCTGGTCACCCCCGGTGCCCGTGTGAACGGCGGGTGACGGACCCGGCCCGGCCTTGGGACGACGGCCCGTGGAGAGGGAGGATGAAGGGAACCACCAGCAGTGACAGCGGGAGGAAGCAGCGTGAGCGAGACGGACACGGCCAAGGCCGTCAGGGGCGAGGACGAGGTCGTCGACCTCTGCCGCGAGCTGATCCAGATCGACACCAGCAACTACGGCGACCACTCGGGTCCTGGCGAGCGCAAGGCGGCCGAGTACGTGGCCGAGAAGCTCGCCGAGGTGGGTCTCGACCCGCAGATCTTCGAGTCGCACCCGGGCCGCGCCTCCACCGTGGCCCGCATCGAGGGCGAGGACCCGTCCAGGCCCGCCCTCCTCATCCACGGCCACACCGACGTCGTCCCGGCCAACGCGGACGACTGGACCCACCACCCGTTCTCCGGCGAGGTCGCCGACGGCTGCGTCTGGGGCCGCGGCGCCGTCGACATGAAGGACATGGACGCGATGACCCTCGCGGTCGTCCGCGACCGGCTGCGCAGCGGCCGCAAGCCCCCGCGCGACATCGTCGTCGCCTTCCTCGCCGACGAGGAGGCCGGCGGCAAGTACGGCGCCCGCCACCTCGTCGACCACCACCCCGACCTCTTCGAGGGCGTCACCGAGGCGATCAGCGAGGTCGGCGGCTTCTCCTTCACGGTGAACGAGCAGCGCAGGCTCTATCTGATCCAGACGGCCGAGAAGGGCATGCACTGGATGAAGCTGACCGTGGCCGGCACCGCGGGCCACGGTTCGATGATCCACCGGGACAACGCCATCACCGAGCTGTCCGAGGCCGTCGCCCGGCTCGGCCGCCACCGGTTCCCGGTCCGGGTCACCAAGACCACCAGGGCCTTCCTCGACGAACTCGGCGACGCGCTCGGCACCGAGCTCGACCCGGAGGACATGGAGGGGACGCTGGCCAGGCTCGGCGGCATCGCCAAGCTCATCGGCGCCACCCTCAGCAACACCGCCAACCCCACCCAGCTGGGCGCCGGCTACAAGGTCAACGTCATCCCCGGCGAGGCCACCGCGCACGTCGACGGCCGCTTCCTGCCCGGGTTCGAGGAGGAGTTCCTCGCCGACCTCGACCGGATCCTCGGCCCGAAGGTACGGCGCGAGGACGTGCACGCCGACAAGGCCGTCGAGACGACCTTCGACGGAGCGCTGGTCGACGCCATGCAGTCCGCGCTGCTGGCCGAGGACCCGGCGGCCAAGGCGATCCCGTACATGCTCTCCGGCGGCACGGACGCCAAGTCCTTCGACGACCTCGGCATCCGCGGCTTCGGCTTCGCCCCGCTCAAGCTGCCGCCCGAGCTGGACTTCGCGGGCATGTTCCACGGCGTCGACGAGCGGGTGCCGGTGGGCGGTCTGAAGTTCGGGGTCCGGGTGCTCGATCGATTCATCGACGCATCCTGACTGTTTATCGGTCCGGATATTCGATCGCCCGTACGAGGTCTGCTGAGAAGAGTGAATCCGACCATAAGCTCGTAGCCCAATTACTCCCTCCTCGTTACAGCAGGATGCGATCCGGTACTTGGGATCGCATGTGCCAACAAGGAGGAACAATGATCAAGAAGGTCGTCGCCGCTGCGGCTGCCACTGGTGGCCTGGTTCTCGCGGGTGCGGGCCTGGCCGTCGCCGACTCCGGTGCCCAGGGTGCCGCCGTGCACTCCCCGGGTGTGCTGTCCGGCAACGTCGTCCAGGTTCCCGTTCACATCCCGGTGAACCTCTGCGGCAACACGGTCTCCGTGATCGGGCTGCTGAACCCCGCCTTCGGCAACACCTGCCTCAACAAGTGACGTCGGCCCTCTGAGGGCCGCTCCTGCCGGTCGGCTCCGGAGCGCGCGCCATGCGCTCCGGGGCCGACCGGTTTTTCCGGAGCTTTTTCCGGATCTGATCTTCCGATTTCTTGACGAGGGCGAAGGCAGGGATTTCAGCGATGCGACAGGTCACCCGCAAGGGCCTGATGACTGTGGCGGCTGCGACCGGAGTAGTGGCCGCCGCCGGGGGGTACGCGCACGCCGACTCGGGGGCGAGCGGCGCGAGCGCGCACTCTCCCGGCGTGCTGTCGGGCAACACGGTGCAGGCGCCGGTGCACGTTCCGGTGAACGTCTGCGGCAACACGGTCAACGTCGTCGGGCTTCTCAACCCGGCGGTCGGCAACACCTGTGCGAACCAGAGCGCGGGCAGGGGTGGTGGCAAGGGCGACCACGGCCACGGCGGCTCCGGCGGCGGTGGGGGCGCGCACGCCGGCGGTCACACCGGGGGCTCACCCGGCGTGGGCTCGGGCAACACCGTGCAGGTCCCGGTCGACGTACCGGTGAACCTCTGCGGCAACGACATCAGCGTCGTCGGCCTCGGCAACGCCGTGACGGGGAACGACTGCGCCAACGACGAGGGCACCCCGAGCGGAGGCGGCCACCACGGCACCCCTCCCGGGGGCCACCACCCGGGCCACCCGGGCAACGGGGGGCACCACCCGGGCCACCCGGGTGACGGAGGCCACCACCCTGGTAAGCCTGGTCACGGCGGTCACGGCGGTCACGGCGGTCACGGCGGTCACGGCGGTCACGGCGGTCACAACCCGGGCACCCCCGGGAACCCGGGCACCCCCGGGCACCCCGGTACTCCCGGGCACCCCGGTACTCCCGGGAACCCCGGTACTCCCGGGAACCCCGGCACCCCCACCGAGCCCGGCCACCCCACCACTCCCGGTACGCCGAACCACCCGGGTACCCCGGGCACTCCGGGCACGCCGAGTACTCCGCCCACCCGTGGGACCACCCCGGGCACGTCCACGCACGTGAACCTGCCGGGCGGCGGGGGCGCGGCCACCGGTTCCGTGGGCGGCGCTCAGCTCGCGCACACGGGAAGTGAGATGCCTCTCGGTCTGATGCTGCCGGTCGGCGCCGGCGCGCTGCTCGCGGGCGCGGTCCTCTACCGCAAGGCGCGTGCCGCGGCGTAGCCCCGCACGGCCGGGCCGGACCCGGCGATCCGCGCACGGTGGGCCCCGCGGGCAGGGGGCCCACCGTGCGCCCCGCTGTCCGGGCTGTCCCCACTGTCCGAACTGTCTGCACTGCCTGCGCTGCCTGACGGTGGCGTCTCAGCTCACCACGTGGCCCGCACCTGGCGGATGATCCGGCGGCGCAGCCGCACCCTGCGGCTGCCGTCGCGCAGCAGGCTCAGGCGGTCCAACTCCCAGTGTCCGTACTCGGCATGGTCCGTGAGGAGACGTGTGGCGTCCTTGCGGGAGACCCCGCGCGGCACGTACACGTCGACAAATTCGTATTCCGGCATCGCATCTATTGTGCGGGCTGGGGCCCGGTACGGATAGCGTCTGCACTATGTCTGATGCTGAGCAGCCCACCGCTGCCGAGGTACGTGCCGCCGCCGAGGCGGTCAAGACCGCGCTCGACCGCCACCTGGCCGCGGTCGAGGGCCGGTCGGGGGAGGACGACCCGGCCGTCTACGAGGCGTTCAACCAGCTGGCGGCCGCCGCCGAGACCTACGACGAGCTGCTGTACGACCGCTACGACGAGGTCACCCCCTTCGAGATCCCCGGCGCCGAGGAATCCCTCCCGCCGTACGGGGGCCCCGAGGAGCCGAACGCGCTCAGCGTGCTGATCCGCCGCGACTACACCGTGGCGGAACCCCAGCGGCTGCTGGCCCAGGCACAGCGGATCGAGGCGGCGGACTACCGGGCGGGCGTGGACCCGACCCCGACGGCCTCCGGCACCGTGCCGGGGGCGCTCGGCATACTGTTCGGCGAGTTCGAACCGGACGAGATCGCCTCGCGGCACAAGGAGTTCGGTCTCGAGGAGGGCGACTCCACCCTCTGGGTGACGGCGAGCGAGGAGTCGGCCGACCCGGGGGAGTGGCTGGAGTCGCCGTTCGACCAGGTGGACAGCGAGCACGTGGTCTGCCGGTTCGACGTCAGCACCGTCTTCGACGACGACATCGACGAGGACGACATCGACGACGACCTGGACCCCGACCTCGACGGCGACGGCGACCTGGAACGGCTGGACGCGGAGCGCTAGCCGCCCCGGCGGCCCGCCCGGAACCGACGACTGCGAAGACCGCGAAGACCGCGAAGACACCGAAGACACCGAAGACCGCGGCGGCGGCGGTCACGGAGGGGAATCCCTCGCGTGACCGCCGCCGCCGTTGTCGTCGCCGTCGCGGTGCGGACCTGTGGGTGGTCAGCCGGTCGTCGTCGGGAGCTGCGGCGCCAGCAGGGCGGGCAGCCGGGTCGTGCGCGGTTTCGCCTGGACCTCGGCCACCGCCCGTGCCAGCGCCTGTTCCACGCCGTGCACCACCGACAGATGACGCTCCGCGCGCCCGAACGCCGTGTACACCCACGGCCTGCTCAGGGCCTGCGCCGCGTCGCCCGGCAGCACCACGACCACCGCGGGCCAGCGGGCGCCGGCCGCCTGGTGCGCGGTGACGGCCCACCCGTGCCGCACCGCCTGCTCGACCCGCTCCTTCGGGACGACGACGGCCGCGCCCGCGCACCTCAGGTGCAGCCCCTCGGCGTCGGCGCGCACCACCTGGCCGGTGAGGGTGCGCCCGGGGGCGGGGGAGTAGGCGACCCGGTCCCCCGGGTCGAAGCCGCCGAAGCGGCCGGGGCCCGGGTTGAGGCGCTCCTTGAGCGCGGCGTTGAGGACGCGGGTCCCGACCGCGCCGCCGTGGCCAGGGGTGATCACCTGGGTCTGCTCGGCCGGGACGCCGATCGCCCGGGGCACCGAGTCCGCGACGAGCTGCACGGCGCGGTGCACGGCCTCGCCCGCGTCCCGCACCGGGACGATCACGACCTCCTTGCCGGGCGCCTCGACCTGGTTCAGCTCGCCGACGCCGATGCCGGACACCAGCTCGCCCAGCGGTCCCGGGTCGGGGACGCGGGAGGCGATCTGCGGGCAGACCCGCGCGGCCAGCAGATCGGCGAAGACCCGCCCGGGACCGGCCGACCACAGCACCCCGGGGTCCCCGGACAGCACCAGCCGCGCTCCGTCCGGCAGCGACTCGACGAGCAGGGCCGCTTCCTCGACGTCGAGTTGCGGCGCGTCGAGCACGACCAGGAGGTCCAGATCGAGGGCGCCCTCCGCGTCCCGCCCCGGCCCTTCGGCCCCGGAGAGGAGCCCGGCGAGGGTCGCGACGGGCGCGAGCCCCCCGGCGCGGGAACCCTCGGCGCCGGCCGCACCGGGCCCCTCGGTCCCGCTTCCTCCGGCCCCCCGGCCCACGATCGTGCCGTCCTCGGTCCCGCCGCTCGCGTCGAGGACGGCGGCGAACCGGTCGCGGCCGTCCGTGCCGTGGGTGGCCGCCCAGGCGCGCAGGCCCGCCCCTGTGGCCGTCCGCAGCAGCGTCGCCGCCTCCACCGAGGACGCCTCGCCCCCGGTGTGCAGGACGAGCCCGCCGGTCCTGACGGCCCGCAGCAGCTCGGCGGCCGAGCCGCGCGTGGAGTCGGCGGCACGCTCCCACTCCGCCGAACCGTCCTCCTTCGGCACGGAGTTGATCAGCCGGGCCACTCCCTCGGCGAGGCTCTCCTCGGCGAGCGCGTACCGCTCGAGACCGACCAGGACCCGCACGGGCCGCTCGACAGGCTCGTCCTCGTCGTCGGTGTGTTCCGCGTCGCCCGCGCCGGACGGCTGGGCGCGCGGCTCGGGCACCGGCGCGGTCGGGTCGAGGGCGTCCTCGAAGACCAGCGCCTCGGCCTCCGCGACGGCGCTCTGCACGGCCGCCTCCGGGTCGGGCACGGCCTGCCTGCCGAGCGCGGCGATGAGCGCGGGCATCTCCAGCACGGTGTGCCCGGCCACGGCCGCCTGCTCCAGCAGCCAGCCGGTGAAGGACCGGCCGCGCCGTTCGTCGTCCGGCGCGCACGCGGCGCCCAGGAGCGCCCGCGCGAAGCCGTCGGCCTGCTCGGGGCGCACCCCGCCGACCCGCAGCAGCAGCCAGGGGTCCTCGCGCAGCCGTCGTGCCGCGTCCTCGCCGAGCGCGGCGGCGACCTGAGGCGCGAGCGTGTCCGGTGCCCCGCCCTCACCGAGCACCTGCCGCACGGAGTCGACGGCGGCGGGCGCGGGGGCCGCGACGGCGGCCTGCTCGGGCCGGGCGGGCCGCACGGGAGCGGGGACGGCCGGGCGCGAGGCGGGCTCGGGGTCGGCGAAGACGGTCGTCGAGGGCTGCCGGCCGCTCTCCACGGCCCGCACGGCGGCGAGCAGGTCGGCGGCCTTGCCACTGAGCTTCGCGCCGCTGTCGATGGCGGCCTGCTTCTCGGCCTTCCGCCGGGCGATCCGCTCCCGCTCCACCCGCTGGGCGGCGAGCTCGGCCTCGGCCTCGGACAACTGCTTGGCGGAGCCGTCACTTTCGGCCGTGTCACTTTCGGCCACGGCACCCTCGGGCGGGTCACTTTCGGCCGGGGCACCCTCGCCCTCGCCCTCGGCCCCTTCGACCGCCGCGCCCCCGGCCGAGGCACGGGCACCTTCGACCGCCGTGTCGTCGCCCCCGCCCGCGTCGCCGTCGCCCTCGGCCGCCGAGCCCCCGGCGCTTCCCCCCTCCGACGCCCCACCCGTGTCGCCCCCGCCCCCCGGCGTTCCCGTTGTCCCCGGCTCCGTGACCGTCGGGGTCTCTGTGGGGTCCGGGGTCTCGGGCTCCGTGCTCACAGCGTGCTCCAGTCGTGATCGGGATAGCGGTGCACCGGTGCCGACACATCGTCGAGCGCCCGGCAGATCTCGTCAGGAAGACTAAGGGCCTCCACTGACAACGCGGCCGTGAGCTGGCGCGCGTTGCGCGGGCCGATGACGGGCGCGACGACACCCGGGCGGTCGCGGATCCAGGCGAGGGCGACCTGAAGCGGTGTCACGGCGAGGCCGTCCGCCGCGGTCTGGAGGGCGTCGACGATCCTGCTCGCGGTGTCGTCGAGGTAGGGCTCCACGAAGGGCGCGAGATGGTCGGACGCCCCGCGTGAGCCGGGCGGCTGGGCGTCCCCCCGGTACTTCGCGGTGAGCACCCCGCGGCCCAGCGGGGAGGACGGCAGCAGGCCGATGCCGAGGTCGAGCGCGGCGGGCAGCACCTCGCGCTCCACACCCCGTTGCAGCAGCGAGTACTCCATCTGGGTGCTGGCCAGCCGGGTGCGTATGCTCGGCGCCGCGAGCTGCCAGGTGCCGGCCTTGGCGAGCTGCCAGCCGCAGAAGTTGGCGACGCCCGCGTATCTGGCCCGCCCGCTGGAGACCGCGAGGTCGAGGGCGTTGAGGCTCTCCTCCAGCGGGGTGTGCGGGTCGAAGGCGTGCAGATGCCAGACGTCGACGTAGTCGGTGCCGAGGCGGGCGAGGGAGGCGTCGAGCGCGGAGAGCAGATGGCCGCGCGAGCCGTCGAAACGCCGCTCGGGGTCCGGCACCCCGCCCGCCTTGGTGGAGATCACCAGGTCGCGGCGGGGCACGAGCCCTTCCATGAGGCGTCCCAGCAGGTACTCGGCCTCGCCGTCGCCGTACACGTCCGCCGTGTCGACGAGGTTCCCGCCCGCTTCCCAGAACGTCTTCACGAGGTCCGCGGCGTCGTGCTCGTCGGTCTCCCGGCCCCAGGTGAGGGTGCCGAGCCCGATACGGGACACGCGAAGGCCGGTCCGGCCGAGATGCCTCTGCTCCATGAACGGCGACATTACTGGCCATGACCAGCGAAGTGGGTGCCTGTGGACAAGCGGTGACACGGTTCTCCACAGGCGGCGGGCCCGCGCGGGGCGGGCCCAGGCCCCGAGCGGAACCGGCCGTGCGCCCCCGCCCCTGCCCCCGCCGGGCCCGCGCGCGCTAGGGTCGGCGCAACGGACGTTACTGATCGGTAAGGGGAATGGGCATGCAGCTCGGGATCAACCTCGGCTACTGGGGCGCCGGAATGGACGGCGACAACCTGGCCGTCGCCCAGGAGGCCGACCGGCTCGGGTACGCCGTCTGCTGGGCCGCCGAGGCCTACGGCTCGGACGCGGCGACGGTGCTCAGCTGGGTCGCCGCCCAGACCGAGCGGATCGACGTCGGCTCCGCGATCTTCCAGATCCCGGCCAGGCAGCCGGCCATGACCGCGATGACCGCCGCCACACTCGACTCCCTCTCCGGCGGCCGGTTCCGGCTGGGCCTCGGCGTCTCGGGACCGCAGGTCTCCGAGGGCTGGTACGGCGTCACCTTCGACAAGCCGCTGGCCCGCACCCGCGAGTACGTCGAGATCGTCCGCAAGGCGATGACCCGCGAACGCCTCTCCTACGAGGGGCGGCACTGGACGCTCCCGCTGCCCGGCGGCCCCGGCAAGCCTCTCAAGCTGACCGTGCACCCCGAGCGCGAGCACATCCCGCTGTACATCGCGGCGATCGGCCCGAAGAACCTGGAGCAGACCGGCGAGATCGCCGACGGCGCCCTGCTGATCTTCCCGGCCGCCGAGCACCTGGAGGAGACCGCGATCCGGCCGCTGCGCGCGGGCCGCGAGAAGGCCGGGCTCACCCTCGACGGCTTCGACGTCTGCCCCACGCTGCCGCTCGCCCTCGGCGAGGACAAGGACGTCGCCGCCCTCGCCGACACCTTCCGCCCCTACACCGCGCTCTACGTCGGCGGCATGGGCAGCCGCAAGCAGAACTTCTACAACCAGCTCGCCCGCCGGATGGGCTACGAGCAGGCCGCCGACGAGATCCAGGACGCCTACCTCTCCGGCGACAAGCAGGGCGCCGCCGCGGCCGTCCCGCAGGAGCTGATCGACCGGACCACGCTCCTCGGGTCCGTGGAGCGGATCGCCGACCGGATGAAGGAGTACGCGGCCGCGGGCGTCACCACCCTGACCCTGGCACCGGCCGGTTTCACGCTCGACGAGCGGCTCGCCTCGCTCCGCGCGGGCACCGAGGCCCTGGAGCGCGCCGGACTGGCGTGACACCGGGAGGGGCGGAGGTTCCTACGGCCGTGGTGGGGGCTCGGGGGTCTTCCCCGCCACGGCCGTCACGGGGAACAACGCGCCACCGCGCTTCGGGTTACGCCCTCGCGGCCACCGCCCGGTGTGCTCCTTTCGGCGCAGTCCCCCGACACAGCTGTTGCAGCGCACCTGGCGCCCCATTTGACTCACTCTCGGCGGAGTAATTCCGTACTGCCGCGGAACCCTGCGGAGAGGTGGTCACGATGCTTTCGGCCAAGAGTCTGTTCCAGGAGATGCTCGACGACGACCGGTCGTTCGCCCTCTTCTGCTCCATCGCCGCGGGCGGCGAGTCCCAGGGCGGCTGGGAGAACGCCCGGATCGCCGCCCTGGCCCCCCGCGCCGAACAGGCCCTCGCCCCCAAGATCGCCCGGCACGGCGCCGACGAGGACAAACACGGCCGGATCTTCAACGCCCTGCTGAGGAAACGCGGCATCGCACCCGTCCCGGTGCCGCCCGACACCGACTACACGATGATCCTGGAACGCCAAGGCATCGGCCTCGCCCACCAGCGGCTCAGGTCCGACGAACCCCTCACGGTCGCCGACATCGTCACCTACCTCGCCCACAGCCGCGTCACCGAACAGCGCGCCTCCGAGCAGATGCGGCTGCTGCGCCGGCACTTCGCCCACCACCCCGACCTCGGCCGCGCGGTCCGCATGATCTCCGACGACGAGGACAACCACCTCGCCTACTGCCACGAGGAACTGCTGCGCCTGGCCCGCGCGGGACACGGCCACACCATCCGGGCCACCCTGCGCGCCTGCGCCCTCGCCGAGATCCGGATCTACCGGGACGTCAGCCTGGCCGTCATGGCGCACATGGGCCGCATCCTGGGCTGGCGGTGGGCCAGGTCGGCGGCGCTGCGGGCCGGCATCCACGCCGTCTACGGCTTCGAACGCCTCGTCGGGTGGCGCCGGATGGTGACCCTGAGGGCCCCGTCGACGCCCGACCCGCTCGGCGGACACGCCACCGCGGCCGCCGAGTTCGCCTGACCCCTCACAGCCAGCCACGCTTCTTGAACGTCCGGTACAGCAGCACCTCGAGCGCCGCCATGACGGCGATTACCACCGGGTACGACCAGAGCCAGTGCAGCTCCGGCATGTGGTCGAAGTTCATGCCGTAGATGCCCGCGATCATCGTGGGCACCGCGGCCATCGCCGCCCACGCGGAGATCTTCCGCATGTCGTCGTTCTGCCGGACGCTCATCTGCGCCAGATGCGCCGACAGCACGTCCGACACCAGCCGGTCGAGGCCCTCCACGGACTCGTTCACCCGCGCGAGATGGTCGTTGACGTCCCGGAAGAACGGCCGCGCCTTCTGGTTCACGAACGGCACCGTCAGCCCGCTCGTGCCGACCCCGGCCAGCCGGGTCAGCGGCGGCATCAGCGGGACCGTCGCCCGCCGGAACTCCAGGATCTGCCGCTTGAACGTGTAGATCCTGGACGCGATGTGCCGCGAGCCGCCCTGGTCGGGCGAGAACACCTCCGCCTCCAGCTCCTCCAGGTCCGTCTGCAACTCGGACGCCACGTCCAGATAGTGGTCGACGACGTCGTCGCAGATCGCGTACAGCACCGACGTCGGACCCTTCTCCAGGATCTGCGGGTCCCGCTCCAGGCGCTGCCGCACCGACCGCAGCCCCGCCCCCTCGCCGTGACGGACGGTCACCACGAAGGCGTCGCCGAGGAAGACCATCACCTCGTCGGTGCTCACCACGTCCTGCTCGGGCTCGTACCCCACCGGCTTCAGCACCATGAACAGCGAGTCGTCGTACACCTCCAGCTTGGGCCGCTGATGGGCCTTGAGAGCGTCCTCCACGGCCAGCGGATGCAGCCCGAACTCCTCGGTGACGAGGCCGAACTCGCGATCCGACGGCTCGTGCAGCCCGATCCACACGAACCCGCCGGCCGCCCGCGCCTCGTCGACGGCGTCGGAGAAGTCCTCCGGTCCCTCGGTACGGCGCCCGTCCCGGTAGATGGCACAGTCGACGATCACGGAGCGTATTCTCCTGTCACCCGCGTCCCCGCGCACCCCGTGGAGTGCCTACCCTGGGCCGCATGCCCACGTTGATCCTGGTCCGGCACGGACGCTCCACCGCCAACACCGAGGGGGTGCTCGCCGGCTGGACGCCCGGCGTCGCCCTGGACGAACGCGGCGCCGCGCAGGCCGCCGCGCTGCCCGCCCGGCTCGCCGCGCTGCCGATCTCCGAGGTCGTCGCCAGCCCCCTGCAACGCTGCCAGGAGACCGTGGCGCCGCTGCTCGCCGCCCGCCCGGGGCTCACCGCCCACAGCGACGAGCGGATCGGCGAGTGCCACTACGGCGACTGGTCCGGCCGCAAGCTCGCCGAGCTGTCCGGCGAACCCCTGATGGAGGTCGTCCAGGCCCACCCGTCGGCCGCCGCGTTCCCCGGCGGTGAGTCGATGCGCGCGATGCAGACCCGCGCCGCCGAGGCGGTACGCGAATGGAACGCGCGCGTGGAGCGCGACCACGGCCCCGACGCCGTCTACCTCATGTGCTCGCACGGCGACATCATCAAGTCCCTTGTCGCGGACGCCCTCGGACTTCATCTCGACCTCTTCCAGCGGATCTCCGTAGAACCGTGTTCCATCACAGCGATCCGTTACACCCGTCTGCGGCCTTTTCTCGTCCGCCTCGGCGACACCGGCGACCTCGCGTCACTGGCGCCGCGCGAGACCCCGCCGGCCGACGACGCCCCGGTCGGGGGCGGTGCGGGCGCACCGTGATCGTCGGGCGCAGTAGGGTGAAGCGGTCGCAGTAGCGCCGCCCCCATCCACGACTCCAGGAGACAGGACGTGTCCCGTCAGGTGTTCCTCTACGACCCGCCGGACCGTTTCGTGGCCGGTACGGTCGGACTGCCCGGACGCCGTACGTTCTTCCTCCAGGCCACAGCGGGCGCCCGGGTGACCAGCGTGGCCCTGGAGAAGACCCAGGTCGCCGCCCTCGCCGAACGCATGGACGAACTCCTCGACGAGGTCGTCAGGCGCAGCGGGGGCAGCGCCGCCGTACCGGCCGTCACCCCCACCGAGATCTCCGACACCGCGCCGCTCGACGCCCCGGTCGAGGAGGAGTTCCGCGTCGGCACCATGGCGCTCGCCTGGGACGGCGAGGAACAGCGCATGATCGTCGAGGCACAGGCCCTGGTGGAACTGGACGCCGACACCGACGAGGACCTCGCCGAGGCCGAGGAACGGCTCCTCCAGGACGAGGAGAACGGCCCCCCGATGCTCCGGGTCCGGCTCACCGGCACCCAGGCGCGGGCCTTCGCCAAGCGCGCCCTCGACGTCGTCAACGCCGGCCGCCCGCCCTGCCCGCTGTGCAGCCTCCCGCTCGACCCGGAAGGACACGTATGTCCGCGCCAGAACGGATACCGCCGGGGAGCGTGACCACGGCCGACCACCTCACCCGGGGTGAACTGACCGTCCGCGGCCAGATCCGGGACGCCTCCAACGCGGTGCTCTACTGCGCCGTCGCCCACGCGGGTGAAGAAGTCACCTGTGTCTACAAGCCGGTCCGCGGCGAACGCCCGCTCTGGGACTTCCCCGACGGCACGCTCGCCCAGCGCGAGGTCGCCGCCTACGAGGTGTCCGAGGCCACCGGCTGGGGCCTCGTCCCGGTCACCGTGCTGCGCGACGGCCCCTACGGCGAGGGAATGTGCCAGCAGTGGATCGAGGGCGAGCCGGGCGGCGACCTCCTCGCCCTGGTGGACGCCGAGGAGCCGGAGCCGGGCTGGAAGGCGATCGGCCTCGCCGACGTCGGGGAGGGCAGGACCGCGCTGCTCGTGCACGCCGACGACGAACGGCTGCGGCGGCTCGCGGTCCTGGACGCCGTCATCAACAACGCCGACCGCAAGGGCGGCCATCTGCTGCCCGCGGCGGACGGCCGGCTCTACGGCATCGACCACGGCGTCACCTTCAACACCGAGAACAAGCTGCGCACCCTGCTGTGGGGCTGGGCGGGCGAACCGCTGACCGCGGAGGCCGTCGACGTCCTGCGGGGCCTGAGCGACGCCCTGAGCCCCACGGGCGACCTCACGGCCCGGCTCGCCCCCCTCATCACCCCGGCCGAACTCGACGCGACCCGCGCCCGGGTCGGCGCCCTGCTCACCACCGGCAGGCACCCCGAACCCGGCGGCGAATGGCCCGCCATCCCCTGGCCGCCCGTCTAGGGCCCCCGGACGCGCTCCGCAGCACACGCGGCCATCGCGGCGCAAGAGTGCCCTACCGGCCAGATGGGCAGGTCCGGTTCGTATCCGGAAGTTCCGTCCGGTTACGCTCATGACATGCATGCCTGGCCCGCTTCCGAGGTCCCCGCCCTGCCTGGTCAGGGCCGCGACCTGAGGATCCACGACACCGCCACGGGTGGGCTCGTCCCCCTCGCCCCCGGTCCCGTCGCCCGTCTCTACGTCTGCGGCATCACGCCGTACGACGCGACCCACATGGGTCACGCGGCGACCTACAACGCGTTCGACCTCGTCCAGCGCGTGTGGCTCGACACCAAGCGGCAGGTCCACTACGTCCAGAACGTCACCGACGTCGACGACCCGCTGCTGGAGCGCGCCGAGCGGGACGGCGTCGACTGGGTCGCCCTCGCCGAACGCGAGACCGCCCTCTTCCGCGAGGACATGACCGCCCTGCGGATGCTGCCGCCGCGGCACTACATAGGCGCCGTCGAGGCCATACCCGGCATCGTGCCGCTGGTCGAGCGGCTCAGGGACGCGGGCGCCGCCTACGACCTCGAGGGCGACGTCTACTTCTCCGTCGAGTCCGACCCGCACTTCGGGCAGGTCTCCGGCCTGGACGCCGCCGCCATGCGGCTGCTGTCCGCCGAACGCGGCGGCGACCCCGACCGGCCCGGCAAGAAGAACCCCCTCGACCCGATGCTGTGGATGGCCGCCCGCGACGGCGAACCCAGCTGGGACGGCGCCTCCCTCGGCCCGGGACGGCCCGGCTGGCACATCGAGTGCGTCGCCATCGCCCTCGACCACCTCGGCATGGGCTTCGACGTCCAGGGCGGCGGCTCCGACCTCGCCTTCCCGCACCACGAGATGGGCGCCTCGCACGCCCAGGTGCTGACCGGCGAGTTCCCGATGGCCAAGGCCTACGTGCACGCCGGCATGGTCGGCTACGACGGCGAGAAGATGTCCAAGTCCCGCGGCAACCTCGTCTTCGTCTCCGCGCTGCGCCGCGACGGCGTCGACCCGGCCGCGATCCGCCTGGCGCTGCTCGCCCACCACTACCGCTCCGACTGGGAGTGGACCGACCAGGTACTCCAGGACGCCGTGGACCGCCTCGACCGCTGGCGTGCCGCCGTGTCCCGGCCGGACGGACCGCCCGCCGAGGCGCTCGTCGAGGAGATCCGCGAGGCCCTCGCCCACGACCTGGACGCCCCCGCCGCGCTCACCGCCGTCGACCGCTGGGCGGCCCTCCAGGCGGAGCGGGGCGGCACGGACATCGGCGCGCCCGGCGTCGTCTCCCGGGCCGTGGACGCGCTGCTCGGCGTCGCCCTGTAGCCCGCCGGACCGACCACGCGTGAGGGGCGCCCTTCCGGAACCGGAAGGGCGCCCCTCACGCGTGCGGCGGGCGCGGCGCCGCGTCGTCAGCCGCCGCCGGCCTGGTCGGCCGTCTCAGCCGTCTCAGTCGTCCGACGGGTCGTCGTCGTCCGTGCCCGGCTTGGGCGGCTTCGGCGGGCGGGTGCGGCCGCCCGGGTTGTCCCGCAGATACGGCGACGGCGTGTCGCTCCCGTCGGCCGTGGCGTGCCCGCCACCGGGGCCCGAGCCGTCCCGGCGCCGCAGATACCGTTCGAACTCACGCGCGATCGCCTCGCCGGACGCCTCCGGCAGCTCCGCGGTGTCTCGGGCCTCCTCGAGGGACTGCACGTACTCCGCGACCTCGCTGTCCTCGGCGGCCAACTGGTCCACGCCCACCTGCCAGGCGCGCGCGTCCTCGGGCAGCTCGCCCAGCGGGATGCGCACGTCGATGAGGTCCTCCAGGCGGTTCAGCAGCGCCAGCGTCGCCTTCGGGTTCGGCGGCTGCGACACGTAGTGCGGCACCGCCGCCCACAGGCTCACCGCCGGCACCCCCGCGTGCGTGCACGCCTCCTGAAGGACACCGACGATGCCCGTGGGGCCCTCGTACTTGGTCTCCTCCAGATCCATCCGCCGCGCCAGATCCGCGTCGGACGTCGTCCCGCTGATCGGGACCGGACGGGTGTGCGGGGTGTCCCCGAGCAGCGCGCCCAGCACCACCACCAGCTCCACGCCCAGCTCGTGCGCGAACCCCAGCAGCTCGTTGCAGAACGACCGCCAGCGCATCGACGGCTCGATCCCGCGGACCAGCACCAGGTCACGCGGCTTCTCGCCACCCACTCTCACCACCGAGAGCCGGGTCGTCGGCCACGTGATCTTGCGCACGCCCGCGTCCATCCACACCGTGGGCCGGTTGACCTGGAAGTCGTAGTAGTCCTCGGCGTCCAGCGCCGCGAACACCTCGCCCTTCCACTCCCTGTCCAGGTGCGCGACCGCGGTGGAAGCGGCGTCCCCGGCATCGTTCCAGCCCTCGAACGCGGCCACCATCACTGGGTCGATCAGCTCGGGAACCCCCTCCAGCTCGATCACCCAGCGCCTCCTTCCGACGTGCCCTCGCGTACGTCCCAACCTTACGGCGTGCGGCAAGGGCGCCCGCAGCCCCCTCGCACGGGGGGACCGAACGGATCACTGCCCCGATCGGCCCCCCGGAACACCCCGGCCGCACCCCCGGCACGGACCGGCCCCGCGACCCGGCGGCCCCACCACACCTCCGATGACATGTTCACAGCGTCGATCGGAGCCACTGCTCCACACTCGCGATGTGCACCGTCGCCCAGGACCGCGCCGCCTCCGCGTCCCGGTCCCGCAGCGCCGCCAGGATCGCCCGGTGCTCACGCAGCGTGCCCGCGACCGCGTCCTCCTGGGTCAGACCGCGCCAGATCCGCGCCCGGGTGGTGGGACCCGACAGCCCGTCGAGCAGCGAACAGAGCACCGTGTTGCCCGAACCGCGCACGATGCCCCGGTGGAAGTCGAGATCGGCCGCCACCAGCTCCTCCACCGAAGGCGCCGCACCCAACCGGTCCAACTGCGCCTGCAACGCGTCCAGTTGCCCTTCGCTGATCCGGGGGGCCGCCATCGCCGTCGCGGCCGGCTCGAGAATCCGGCGCACCGCGAGGAACTCGAGGACCGTGTCGTCACGGTGGAAGTCGACGACGAAACTCAGCGCCTCCAGCAGCAGTTGCGGATCGAGGCTGGTGACATAGGTGCCGTCGCCCTGCCGCACGTCCAGGATGCGGATGAGCGACAGGGCACGCACCGCCTCCCGCAGCGAGTTGCGCGACAGACCCAGATCGGCGGCCAGCTCGCCCTCCCTCGGCAGCCGGTCACCGGGCCGCAGCGCGCCGGAGACGATCATCCCCTTGATCTTCTCGATCGCCTCGTCGGTGACTGCCATGGCGGGCCTCCCTGTCGTTCACGCATGCCCAAGAGACATCCGATGTCTTGGGGGCATTATGGCGGCTCCCCCCACCGCCCGAACGCCGAACCCTCAGCTCAGAGCGCCACCGGCAACGCCCCCACCACCGCCGCCTCGTCGAGCGTCGTCAGCCGCCGCCCCCGCATCAGGACCCGCCCCTCCACGACCGTGTCCCGCACGTCCGCCGCACCCGCCGCGTACGCCAGCGTCGAGAACGGATCATGCCGGGGAAGCAGATGCGGACCGTCGAGCCCCAGCACGATCAGATCGGCCCGCTTGCCCGCCTCCAACGACCCCAGATGCTCCCCGAGCCCCAGCGCCCGCGCCCCCTCGATCGTCGCCATCCGCACCGCCCGCTCCGCCCCCACCGCCGTCGGATCACCGCCCGCCTTGTGCACCAGCGCCGCCATCCGCACCGCCCCCAGCACATCGAGCGTGTTCGAGCTGACCGCGCCGTCGGTCCCCAGACCCACCGTCACCCCCGCGCCCAACAGCCGCGGCACCGGGGCGATTCCGCACCCCAGCTTCAGATTCGACACCGGGCAGTGCGCCACCGCCGTACCCGTACGGGCCAGCGCCGCGATCTCACGACCGGTGAGGTCCACCGCATGCGCCAGCAACGTGTCAGGACCCAACAGGCCAAGATCGTCCAGGAGTTCCACCGGACGCCGGCCGTGCGCCACCTCCACCGACGCGACCTCGGTCCCGTTCTCCGCCGCGTGCAGATGCAGCAGCGCCCCGAACTCCCGCGCCAGCGAACCGATCTCGACCAGCTGCGCGGGGGACAGGGCGTACGTGGAGTGCGCGAACAGCACCGGACGGCGGCCGGGCACCGCCGGTCCGCGCGCCGCCAGATCCCGCCGCGCCCACGCCAGTCGCTCCCCGTACCCGAGACCGTCGGCCGGATCGGGGACGTCCATGAAGGTGGGCCCGGTGTGCAGCCGCCACCCCGCCTCCGCCGCCGCCCGCTCGGCCGCCTCGTGGAACCAGTACATGTCCAGCGCCGACGTCACCCCCGCCCGCACGCTCTCCACGATCGCCAGCCGCACCGCCGCCGCCACGTTCGCCGGTGTCAGCAGCTCGCTCTCCCGGCGCACCACCCGCTCGAGGAACCCCTGAAGAGTGACGTCGTCGGCGCTGCCGCGCAGCAGCGTCATCGCCAGATGGGTGTGGGCGTTGACGAGCCCCGGCAGCACCAGACCACCAGCCGCGTCCAGCACCTCGTCGGCCGTGAACCGGGCGGCGACGCCGGCGGCCGGACCGACGGCGAGGATCTCGCCCCGGTGCACGGCGACCGCCCCGTCCACCACGACGGTGTTCGCGTCGTCGACGGTCACGACGTCACCGCCGCGCACCAACAGGTCGATCCTCACGTCCGGTTCGCCTCCGCCAGCAGCCGCAGCGCCTCCAGCGCGACCACCGAACCGCGCTCCACCCCGGCCGCGACGACGTCCCGGTGCGGGTCGTAGCCGCCGGTGCGCTCCGCGTCGACCAGCTCGTCCGCGTTGGCGCCGTCCACCACCAGCACCCCGCCCGCGACCAGGCCCCGCAGCGACGCCGTCACCAGCAGCGCCGACAGCTCCATCTCGATCGCCGCGAGCCCGGCACCGTCGTACCCGGTCAGCGGGATCAGGCCCGGCTGGAACGCGGCCCGCGTCCACACCACGCCCCGGTGGTGCGGGGCGCCCGCCTCCCGCGCCGCCCGCTCCAGCGCGAGGACCGCCTCGGGCGCCGCGAACGCCGGGTACTCCGGCGGCAGCAACTGCTGGGTGACACCGTCGTCGCGCACCGCCGCCTCCGCGATCACCAGGTCGCCGTCCGCGATCCCCGGCCGTATCGCGCCCGCCGTACCGAACCGCACGAACGTCCCGACGCCCGCGTCGGCCAGCTCCTCAAACAGCAGGATCGCGCCGGGACCCCCCACCCCGTGCGACGCCACCACCACCGGCAGCCCCCGCCAACTCCCTCTGAACACGCGGTACTCGCGGTGGTACGACACCTCCTCGGCGCCGTCGAGGAGCCGCGCGACGGCGGCGGCCCGCGCCGGGTCGCCCACCACCACCGCGTGCTCGGGGAGCCCGGTGCGCGGCACGCGGGTGATGGGCAGCAGATCCTGTGTCATGAGACGACTCCGGGAGCGGAACGGGTACGGCGACGGCGGGCCGTCGTCAGGAACAGCGCGCCGAGCGTGACCACGTACGGCGCGGCATCGGTGGCCTGCTGGGGCAGACCGAGGCCCTGGAGACGGAAACCGGCCGCCTCCGCGAGCCCGAAAAGCAGCGCGGCGAGCAGCACACCGACCGGCAGCGCCCGGCCGAGCATCACCGCGACGACCGCGATCCAGCCCCGGCCGGCCGTCATGTTCTGCGAGAACAACGTGACGTTGCCGAGCGCGAGTTGGGCACCAGCCAGACCGCACAGCACACCCGAGAGCAGCACCGCGCCGTACCGGTACGCCGCCGGGTTCACCCCGAGCGTGGCCGCCGCCTCGGGCGCCTCGCCGACCCCGCGCAGCCTGAGCCCCCACACATGCCGGGACAGCAGCAGCGCGGCCACCGCGACCGCCGCCCACGCCAGCCAGGCCAGCGGAGTGAAGGCGCCGACCAGCGGCAGCCCGGCCAGCGCCGGGTCGTCGAAGGTGCCCTGCACACCGAAGACGGTGCGCAGCAGGAAACTCGTCAGCCCGACGGCCAGCAGGTTCATCGCGATGCCGAGGACCACCGCGTCGCCGCGCAGCGTCACCGCGCCCACCGCGAGGATCAGCGAGTACGCGGCCGACGCGAGGGCCGCCGCCAGCACCCCGAGCCACGGACTGCCGGTGAACCAGCAGGTCGCCACGGAGGTGAAGCAGCCCAGCAGCATCATCCCCTCGAGACCGATGTTGAACACGCCCGCCCGCTCGCACAGGGCACCGCCCAGCGCGGCCAGCAGGATCGGCGTCAGCGCGCGCAGCGCCGACGTCAGCAGATCGGCGTCGAAGAACATCACACCACCTCCTTGCGGCGGCCCGACCGGCGCCGGGGCAGCCGCAGCCGGGCCGCCAGGAACACGATCACGACGGCCTGCAGCACCTGCGTCAGCTCGCGCGGCACCTCCGTCGTCCGCTCCATCGCGAGTCCGCCCACCTGGAGGACGGCGAAGAAGAACGACGCCACGACGGTGCCCAGCGGGGCCGCGGCGGCCAGCAGCGCGGCCGTCAGACCCGTCCAGGTGTAGCCGGGCCCGGTCAGCGAACCGTCGACGAACCGGTACGGGAAGCTCAACACCCCCACCGCGCCCACCAGTCCGGCGACCGCCCCGGACACCGACATCAACTTCAGTGTCAGGCCCCGGCGTTCGACACCCGCGTAGGCGGAGAAGCGGGAGTTGAGGCCGGTCATGCGGATCTCGTAGCCGAGCGCGGTGCGCCGGTCGGTGAACCAGTACGCGGCGGCCGCGAGCACCACCAGGACGAGTCCGACGGTGACGGTCGAGCCGCCGAACGACGCCAGAGCCACCCCGTCGGGCAGCGCCCGCGTCTGCGGCAGGCTCGAACCGGGCTCCTTGAGCGGATAGCGGGCCAGGTAGGAGGCGAGCGACACCGCCGGATAGCTCAGCAGCAGGCTGCTGACCAGCAGCGGCACCCCGAGCCTCGTCTCGCACAGGGCGGCCAGCACCGCGTACCCGGCGCCGGCCGCCATCCCGGCGAGCAGCGCCAGGGCCACCGCGAGCGGCCCGGGAAGCGGCACGTACAGACCGGTCACGGCCGCCGTGATGCCGCCGAGCACCAACTGCCCGTCGCCGCCCAGGTTGATCAGACCGGCCCGCAGCGGCACCGCGAGCGCCAGCGCCATGCCGAGCACGCTGGTGGCCGTCGTCAGCGTGGCGCCGATGCCGTCCGGGCCGAGCGACCCGGTCAGCACCGCCGTGTAGGCGGCCACCGGATCGGCGCCCGTGCCCACCAGGAACAGCGCGCCGACGACGACGCCCGCGAGCACGGAGAAGGTGAGGGGGGAGCGCAGCGCTCCCCTGACGCGTTCGTTCATGTCAGTCCACGGCCTCCACCGGGGCCGACGCGCCCGCCATGGCCAGGCCAAGGGTGCGTTCGTCGGCCTCGTCCTTCGGGTACGCGGCCGTGATCCGGCCCTCGTACATGACCAGCACCCGGTCGGCGAGCCCCCGGATCTCGCTCAGCTCCGCCGAGACGAGCAGCACCGCGTGACCCGCGTCCCGGTAGGCGACCAACTGGTCGTGGATGTTCTGGATGGCCCCGATGTCGACCCCGCGGGTGGGCTGCTCGACTAGCAACAGCGGTGCCTCGTGGGCGAGTTCACGGCCAATCAGGAGCTTCTGGAGATTGCCGCCGGACAGCGCCGAGGCCGGCACGTCCGGTGTGGCCGCCTTGACGCCGAACCGCGCGACCAGCCGTTCGGCGTGCGCGCGCACCGCCCCGGGCGCAAGCAGCCCCCGCGACGACAGCGACGTGCGGTGGTGGCCCATCGCGAGGTTGTCCGCGACGGACGCGGCCGGCGCCGTCCCCACCGCGTGCCGGTCCTCCGGCACATAGGCGAGCCCGCGGGCCCGCCGCTCGGCGGCGGAGGCGTGCGTGACGTCGAGGCCCGCGAGTTCCACCCGGCCGGAGCCGACCGGGCGCAACCCGGCCAGCGCCTCGACCAGTTCGCTCTGCCCGTTGCCCGCGACGCCCGCGATGCCGACGATCTCCCCGGCGCGCACGGTCAGTTCGGCGTCCCGCACCCCGTCGGTGAAGAGCCCGGTCACCGCGAGGACGACCTCGCCCGGGGTGCCCGCCGGATGGACCCGGTCCCACTCCACCGCGCGGCCCGTCATGGCCGCGGCGATCTCGTCGGCCGAGGTGTCCGCCGTGACCAGACGCGCGGCCACCCGGCCGTCGCGCAGCACCGTCACCCGGTCGCTGACCGCCAGCACCTCGCGCAGCTTGTGCGTGACGAGGATCACCGTACGGCCCTGTCCCGCAAGGGAGATGAGGACGGCGAAGAGGCTGTCCGCCTCGGCCGGGGTGAGCACCGCGGTCGGCTCGTCCAGGATCAGCGTGCGGGCACCCCGGTGCAGCAGCTTGAGGATCTCCACGCGCTGCCGCAGCCCGACCGGGAGGTCACCGACCCGGGCGTCCGGGTCGACGGCCAGGCCGTGCTCGGCGGCCAGTTCCCGCACCCGGCGGCGGGCCGCGCCCCGGTCGAGCAGCCCGAAGCGGCGCGGCTCGGCCGCGTACACCACGTTCTCCGCGACCGTCAGCGAGTCGAACAGCTTGAAACTCTGGTGCACCATGCCGAGCCCCGCGGCCATCGCCGCCGAGGGACTGCCGAAGGCGACCTCACGGCCGTCCACCCGGATCGCACCGGCGTCCGGCCGCTCCATGCCGTACAGGACGGACATCAGTGTCGACTTGCCCGCGCCGTTCTCGCCCATCAGGGCGTGGATCTCACCGCGGCAAACGGTCAGGTCGACACCGTCGTTGGCGACCGTGCCGGCGAACCGCTTGGTGATGCCGCGCAGTTCGACCGCGGGGTCCCGGTCAGCTTGCGGCGGGGTCATCGACCGTCAGCTTCCCTGACACGATCCGGTCGCGCAGCGCCTCGACCTTCTTCAGGACGTCCGGGTGGTCGGCGATCACGCACTGCGAGGAGCCGACGCCGTCCTCAAGACCGGTGAGGCTGATGCCGCCCTCCTTCAGGCCGTAGGAGACGGTGGTGCCCGAACTCCCGCCGAGGGCCTGCTCGATGCCCTTCTCGACGGCGATGTCGGTGCGCTTGATCACATTGTCGACGACCGTGCCGGGCGCCGACGGGCACTGGTTGACGTCGACGCCGTACGCGTGGGCGCCCTTGGCCTTCGCGGCCTCGAAGACGCCGTAGTTGCCGGCCGCCGCTGCCGCCATGATCTGGTCGTAGCCCCGGGAGAGCAGGGTGTTGGCCTGCTCCTTGGCGCGGGCCGAGTCGTCGAACGGCGACTGGCCGCCGACGAAGCGCGTCGACGCCTCCGTCTTCGCCGCGACCTCCTTGGCGCCGGCCGCGAACGGGTCGCTGTAGCGCCGGAACTGGGGCGTGTCGAGGACGTCGACGGCGCCG
The DNA here is from genome assembly GCF_005222485.1 of Streptomyces griseoviridis. Lineage (NCBI taxonomy): Bacteria > Bacillati > Actinomycetota > Actinomycetes > Kitasatosporales > Streptomycetaceae > Streptomyces > Streptomyces griseoviridis. The sequence goes on along the minus strand of NZ_CP029078.1, from coordinate 1,968,238 downwards.
ACCTTGCCCGACTCGCTGAGCAGACCCGCCTCGGCGCCGGCCAGGAAGACGCCCTCGTGCTCACGGAAGACCGCGCAGCTCACGTTGGTGAACGTCTTCGTCGTGCAGGCGTCCACCATCAGGAACTTCTGCTTCGGGTGCGCCTTCGCCTGCTGGGCGACCAGGTCGGCGAACTCGAAACCGACCAGCACGACGACGTCGGGAGCGGCGTCCACGGCGGCCTGCACGTTCTGCTGCCGGGACGCGGTGTCCGTGGACTGGTACACCTTCCGGCTGCCGTCGTGCGCCTTCGCCGCCTTCTCGACGCCGGTGACGGCCAGCTTCAGGAACTCGTTCTGGCCCACGGCGTCGGGCGTCACCAGCGTGAACGAGGTACGGGAACCGCCGCCGCCCGCACGGTCCGCGCTGTCGGGGGAGCCGTTCTTCGCGGCGGCGTTGCAGGCGGTGGCCGCGGTGACCAGCAGCGCGGTGGCGGCGGCGACCTTGAGGGTACGGCGGGGTCTGGGGTGCATCGGGGACCTTCCGGGGTACGGCAGAGCGTGCTCCGACGGGAGGAGCGCGGCGAGGGTGAGGGTGGAGCGGGAGGCGCTGAGCGGGGGGACGGGTCAGCGTCGACAGCCGTCGGTGGCACAGCGCCCGAAGTCGAGGAAGCGGCGCATGGTCAACAGCACGCTCTCCTCCTTCGTCTCGGCCTGTGGGACACGAGTGTCGGCCTGCGGGATGCAGGTGCTGGACTGTAACACCAGTTTCCGGACACCTGCTCGATCGTCTCGAACTCTGGTTCTTCCAGGTCATGTACGGTGTCGCCACCACAGGAACGGCAGGAGTGCCCCGTTATGTCCAAGGAAGTGCGTGCCGTCGACTGGACCGGATCCGGTCTCACGCTCATCGACCAGACCCAGCTCCCGCATCGCACCGTCACCATGCACGTCCAGGATGTGGACGCCCTGGTGGACGCCATCCAACGCCTCGTCGTGCGCGGCGCCCCCGCCATCGGCGCCGCCGGCGCCTACGGCGTCGCCCTCGCACTCCTCCAGGGCCGACGGGAGGGCTGGAGCGACGACGAGATCCGCGCCGCCGTCGCCCGGGTCCGCGACGCCCGCCCCACCGCCGTCAACCTCATGGTCTGCGTCGACCGGGTCGCGCACCGGCTGCCCGAGGGCCTCGACGCGGTCCTCGCCGAGGCCGCCGCCGTCCAGCGCGAGGACATCGAGGCCAACCACGCCATGGGCAGGCACGGCGCCGACTGGCTGCTTGAACGCACCGGCCTCGACAGGCCGTTGCGGATCCTGACGCACTGCAACACCGGCGCCCTCGCCACCGCGGGCTGGGGCACCGCACTCGGCGTCATCCGCGAACTCCACGCCCGCGGACGCCTGGAGGTCGTCTACGCCGACGAGACCCGCCCCCTGCTCCAGGGATCGCGGCTCACCGCCTGGGAGTTGGCGCAGGAAGGCATACCCCACTACATACAGGTCGACGGCGCCGCCGCCGGCACCGTCCTGCGCGGCCACGTCGACGCGGCGATCGTCGGCGCCGACCGGATCGCCGCCAACGGCGACACCGCCAACAAGGTCGGCACCGTGGGCGTCGCCCTGGCCTGCGCCGACGCGGGCGTCCCGTTCCTGGTCGCCGCCCCCACCACCACCGTCGACCTCGCGACCGCGACCGGCGACGACATCACCATCGAACTCCGCGCCGAGGACGAGGTCCTTGAGTGGGCCGGAGTGCGCACCGCGCCCGCCGCCTCCCGAGGCCACAACCCCGCCTTCGACGTCACCCCGGGACGCCTGATCACCGCACTGGTCACCGAACACGGCGTGCTGGAGGTCTCCGCGGGCCAACTCCCCGGCGACCGGGCCGCCTAGAGAGACCCCGCCGCCCGCAACCGAGCACGCCCACCGACACGAGAGGGCTCCCCCAACCGGTCGGGGGAGCCCTTCTCCGTCCTGCGGACCCGCGGCACGGTCAGCGCCGCGCCAGCTCCAACTCCAGCAGCCACTCCACCACTTCGGTGTGATGCCTGGCCTGCCGCGGCGACTGCCCCCACACGTACAGACCGTGCCCCGCCACCACCACCGCCGGCATCCGCGGCTCACGCGCCGCCTCCAGACGGTCCCCGAGCACCGTCATGTCCTGGCTGTTGGCGATGACCGGCAGCGTCACCTCCACGTCGTGCGCGGGCTGCCCGATGCCCTTGAGCATCTCCACGTCCCGGAACACGATCCCTTCAGGACTGCGGTGCCCCACCGCCACCGACGCCACCGTGTGCACATGCACCACCGCGCCCGCACCCGTCAACGCGGCCACCCGCGCGTGCAGTTCGGCCTCCGCCGACGGCCTGCCACCGGCCACCGCCGCGCCCGCGCCGTCCACCAGGACCACGTCCCGCGCGGTCAGCTCACCCTTGTCGTGCCCGCTCGCGGTCACCGCGAGCCGCAGCGGATCACGCGCGAGCACCACCGACAGATTGCCCGAAGTACCGCGCATCCAGCCGAAGGAGGCGAACCGCGCGGACTCCGCCGCCAACACGGCCCCCGCCTCCGCCAGATCGAAGTCACTGATGTCGACGCTCATACGGTGCTCCCGGACCCGCTCACACTGATCTCGTCGAACGACCCCGCCTCGACGTGGTCACCGACCCCTTGCTCGAAGTACGGCTCACCCGGCCGCCGCACCCCCACCGCGAGCCAGCCCGCCGCACGCGCCGCGTCCAGCTCACCCGGCCGGTCGGACAGGAACAGCAGCCGGCCCGGCGCGACCCCCGTCTCCGCCGCGATCCGCCGGTACGACCCGGGCTCCTGCTTGGCACCCGCGTTCTCCGTGTCGAACAGCCCCGACACCAGCGGCAGCAGATCCCCCGCCGGACTCGACGCGAACCACGCCCGCTGCGCCGCCACCGAACCCGACGAGTACACGTACAGCCGCACCCCGGCCGCGTGCCAGGCCCGCAGCGCCGGGACGACGTCGTCGTAGAAGTGCGCCACCAGGTCACCGGCGGCGAACCCCTCCGCCCAGATCACCCCCTGGAGGGTCTTGAGCGGCGTGGCCTTGCGGTCCTCGTCCAGCCAGCCGTGCAGGGTCTCCTCCACCCGGTCGAGGCCGGCACCCGGATCACCCAGCTCGGCCCTGACCTGCTCGATCGCCCGCGCCACCGCCGGTTCGCCGCCCCGCTCGGCGAGCAGGGCGCCGAACCGCGCACGCGAGTACGGGTACAGGACGTCGACCACGAACCCGGTGGCGCTCGTGGTGCCCTCGATGTCGAGCACCACGGCGTCCACCGCGAACGACGCGGTCACGCGGCGCCCCTGTCGCGCGCGTACCCGGCGGCGATGGTGTCGTGGTCGGGGAAGCGGGAGGCGATCGGGGACCCGGTGAAGCTGCCGATCCAGCCGTCCTCCTCGTGGAAGAACCGGATCGCCGTGAACGACGGGCGGGTGCCCATGTCGAACCAGTGGGTGGTGCCGCGCGGCACGCCCAGCAGGTCGCCCTTCTCGCAGTAGACGGCGTGCACCTCGCCGTCCACGTGCAGATAGAAGATGCCGGCGCCCGAGACGAAGAAGCGGACCTCGTCATCGTCGTCGTGGGTGTGCTCCTGGAGGAACTTCTCCCGCGCGGCCTTCGCCTTCGCCGGGAACTGCGGGTCGTCGCTGGGGTGCAGGCCCAGCACGTCGACCGTGGTGAACCCCTCCTCGGCGTTCAGCTTCTCGATCTCGGGACCGTACGCGGCGAACACGGTCTCGCTGTCCGCGTCGAACGGGACGTCCTCGCGCACCGGCCACTGCTCGTAGCGGACGCCCAGCGGCCTGAGCGCCTCGGCGATCTCGGCGGGGTCCGCGGTACGGCGGACGACGGTCTCAGGACCGGACTCGGGCCAGGTGGTCAGCAGGGTCATGGGAGAACTCCATAAAACGGGACGGAAGTCCGGATGGTGAGACGACCACCGGACCGGCGGGGGAGACGGGGACGGGCGGACGAGAGCGGCTGACCGCCGCTCAGCCGAGCGGCCGGACGCAGCAACAGAAGCCGAAGGCGGCCATACGCTGCGCCGTCGAGCATGCTGTCGTCATCAGGGCCTCACCGTGCCGGGTCGGGTGCCGGTCCCGTGATGGTAACGCCAGGGCGGGCGACGGTCCGGTGTGACGTACTCGTCGTCTCACCTGCTGAGAAGGAGAGTCCAGTGCTCTGCCGGTCGGCCCCCGCGTCGGCACCGTCTTCGACGACACCCCCCTCGCCCCCTCCCCGCGCCCGGTGCGGACCGGGTCCGCCGGCTGCACGGACACCGGGACCGTCCACCGGCACGGAGGGAGCCGGAGGCGAACTCCCCCCGAGCCAAGCCCCGTTCACCTCACTCGTCCCGTCGACGACCACCCCGGGCGACCACCCGGCCCCGGCCCCCGTCCTGCCCGCGCACCCGCTCCCACACCGACGGCCGCCGCCCCGCGGGAACCCGGACCCCGCCCACGCCCCCGCCCGAACCCGCCCCCGTGCCCTCCCACCCCCGTCCCGCCAGATGCGTCTGGAGTCTCAGATGGCGGAACTCGAACGACGCGCCCGACCTGCGCAGCACCCCCCGCCGGTGCGCGTCCTCCAGGAACCGCATCAGACGCCACGGCAGCCGCCCCGTCCCCGCCAGCCACACCCGCGCCACCACGAACCGCCCCCACGCGCTCAACGCCAGAGCCGCCGTACCCAGCGGCAGCCACAACTGCGTCCCGAGATGCACCAGACCACCCCAGTCACCCGGCAACAGCACCACCGGCACACACACCACCGCCACCAGCAGCGCCACACCACCACCCCGGGTCAGCGAAGCCGCCCGGTCCGTACGCAGCGACGCACCAGGACCGGCCGCCCGCATCAGATCCGACGGCGCGCTCAACAACCGGTACACCCCGCACACACACCCGCCCACCACCCCGATCAGCACCCCCGCGGCCAGGAACGGCGGCAGACACCGGGCCACCACCCCCGCCACCGACCCCCGCGTCAGCCACCCCCGGCCCCGCTCCGGCAGCACGGACCGCAGATTCGCCGCATACGCCACCGTCTCCCCGCCCGCGATCCCCGCCGGCGCCAACCGCACCACCACCGCCCCGTCCCGGGACTCGAACTCCGTACGCCGCGACACGAACCGCACACAGCGCCGCTCCCGCACCAACGGCAACGAACAGTCAGGCGGCCGCGCGTCCTGCGGATAGGCCACCGCCCGCGCCCCGTCCCCCGGAAACAGCAGCGTCCCGCGCATCGGCCGCGACGTCACCGCCGACCGCACCCCGTGCCGCTCGGTGAACCGCCAGCCCTCCACAGCGCGGCCCGCCAGATCCTCCGCCGACCGCGTCCGCAGCACCGTCACCCCCGTCGCGGCGACCCCCGCGGCCGTGCACGCGACGACCCCGACCAGCAGCGCCGCCGCCGTACCCCGCACCACCCCCGAGGCGAACCGGCGCGCCAACCGCCCCGCACCCGGCGGACGCGCCTGCCCGCCCCGCCGCGTCCCGCTCGCCAGCAGCGCCCCGCCCGCCGCCGCGCCCGTCGTCGCGAGCAGCGCCGTCCACGGATTGGCGACCCGCCCCAGCAGCACCGCGCCCAGCACCCCGGTCCCGCCCACCAGCAGCACCGCACCCCCGATCCGCGCCGCGGCCCGCCCCGCCCGGCCGGTCCACGGCAGCCCCGAGGGCACCGGCCGCCTCGGCAGCCCCGCGATCCCGAAGAACAACGTGAACAGCAGCGAGAACAGACACCCGCCGAGCAGATCGGGCACCCACCCGTCGCTCACCGCGCCGAAACGGAACCCGAACCGCAGGTCGTCCGTCCACGCCACCCCGATCCACAGCAGCACACTCGCCCCGGTCGTCACCACCGTCTGCCGCACAAGCAACGCCCCCGGCCGCAGCCGCCCCGACGGCAGCAGGAACACCGTCCCCACGGCGAACCCCAGCGTCTGCCCGGCCAACGTCGCCAGCACCGACACGACGTCCTCGGCGCCCGCCAGTTCGGCCGCCGCCCGCGCCAGCACCACCGGCACCAGCAGCGCCGACAACACCACCAGCATCACCAGGCCCGGCGCGAACACGCCCACGGCCGGCGGCAGCAGCGCCTCCAGCTCCCACCACCCCAGCCGCCCCCGCCCCCGCTCCTGAAGGGTCCGCGCCAACACCGTCAGCCGGCGCACCGCCACCGGAGCGGCCTCAGGACCCGCGTCGACGAACGCGGCCGGCACGAACGCCTCCAGCAGATGCTCCTCGACGGCCTCCACCGTCGGCAGCCGCTCCTCGTCCAGGAGCTCCACCGGGTCCCTCGACCCGCCGTCCCCGTAGACCGCGCGGGCCAGCGCCACCATGAGCGGCGACGTCAGAGCCAGCGCGGCCGGCAGCTCGGGCCGTTCGGCCAGCACCCGCAGCACCGGCGTCCACACCGTCACCGGACGGCCGCCGTCCGGATAGCGGGGCCGCGCGGTCCGCTCCAGATGGGCACCGGCCTGCGCGGGCGACAGCGGCAGCAGCTCGACGACATCGGCGCCGGTCAGCACATCGCCCTCGGCGACCGCCGCCGCCCATGCCTCACCGCGCCCGGTCAGCAGCAGCGGCAGCTCGTCGTCCAGCTCCGCGTTGACGCGGCGCACGGCCTCCGCCCAGGCGGGCCGCGCCAGTTCGTCGAAACCGTCGAGGACCGGCAGCACCAGCCCCGCGTCCAGGAGCGCGCGGCCCAGCGTGCGCCGTTCGTCGGCGGGGGCCGCCAGCGGCCGGTAGTCGAGCGCGAGCCGCCCGGCCAGCCAGTCCCGCAGCCCCGTCGTCCACGGGTCCCACCCCGCCATCGGGAAGATCACCGGCACCGGCCCGCCCGGCGCCCGCTCCGCGAGCCTGGCCAGCACGAACCGCATCGCCAGCACGCTCTTGCCCGACCCGGGACCGCCGAGCACCACCATCCGCCGGCCCGGCAGCGCGGCGAACTCCGCGATGACGTCGTCGAGCCGGCCGGCCCGCTGGGCCGGCAGCGGACGGGCCCTGCGGACGTTGCGCGGATGGTCGGCGAGCCGCCGGTCGGCCACCGTCCACCGCACCTCCAACGGCGCCGGATCGCCCAGCCGCCTGAGCCGCGCCTCGGCCGACCACTGGACCCGCACGGCGTCGGCGAGCGCGTCGGCCGCCGCCCGCCCGCGCTCCCGCGCCGACCGCGCCGAGACCTCCCCGTCACCCCGCAGAAAGTCGCCGACCAGGGCGAGCACCGACACGAACGCCCCGATCGCGGAGACCAGGACACCGGCGGTCGCCGCGTCCCGCCACCACAGCCGCAGCACCCCCGCCAGCGCGACCAGCGTCACCCCGCACACCGCGAGCCCCAGCCGCCGCCGGACCCGCACCCCCTGCCAACCGCCTCGCATACGCCGCTCCCGGGTGTGCCCCATGCCGCCCGGCCCCGCCGGAACCCCCGTTCTAACGCCCCCACCGGCCGCTGACCGCCCCTTCCAACCCCGGACGGAGCAGCGCGCGGACGTGTTCGGGGGGCGGGCGGAGGCGCGGCCGGGCGGCCACGCGGAAGGGGCCGCTCCACCGACGTGGAACGGCCCCTGGGCAGCGCGCCCGCCCCAGGAGGGAGAGGGCGGGCGCGCGGGTCTACTTCCGGTCGAGCACGTCCTGGACCCGCGCCCGGATCTCGTCCGTGGCCAGACCGCGGATCGTCAGCGTGGTGCGGCGGCGCAGCACGTCGTCCTGGGTCTCGGCCCACTCCTGGTCGCGGGCGTAGACGACCTGCGCCCAGATCTCCGGGGCGTCCGGGTGGACCCGCTCGGCCAGCTCCGGGCTCTCGTTCGCCAGCCGGGCGATGTCGAAGGCCAGCGAACCGTAGTGGGTCGCCAGGTGCCTGGCCGTGTCGGCGGCCATCCGCGGTCCCGACGCCGGGTTGTCCACCAGCAGCCGGTGGGCGACCGCGCGCGGGTTGGCGACGCCGGGCAGCGGCAGCTTCCTCGGCAGCGCGGAGATCGGCTCGAAGCCGTCGCCCAGCGGGTGGCCGGGCAGCGCCTCCAGCTTCTTCATCACGGTGCGGCCGATGTGCCGGAACGTCGTCCACTTGCCGCCCGCCACGGACAGCATCCCGCCCCGCCCCTCGGTGACCACCGTCTCCCGCTTCGCCTTCGCGGTGCTGCCGGGACCGCCGGGCAGCACCCGCAGCCCCGCGAACGCGTAGGTGATGAGATCCCGGTCCAGCTGCTGGTCACGGACGGAGAACGCGGCCTCGTCGAGGATCTGCGTGATGTCCTTGTCGTTGACGGCGACGTCCGCGGGGTCGCCCTCGTACTCCTCGTCGGTGGTGCCGAGCAGCAGCATGTCCTCCCAGGGGAGGGCGAACGTGATCCGGTACTTGTCGATCGGCGTGGCCAGCGCGGCCTTCCAGGGCGCCGTCCGCTTCAGGACCAGGTGGGCGCCCTTGGACAGCCGGATCGACGGCGCCGCCTTCGGGTCCTCCATCCGGCGCAGGTGGTCCACCCACGGGCCGGTCGCGTTCAGCACCAGACGGGCGTTGACGCCGAACTCGTCACCCGAGGTGGCGTCGCGCAGCTCCGCGCCCGTCACCCGGCCGTCGGTGAAGCGCAGCCCGGTGACCTCGGCGTGGTTGAGGACGACGGCGCCTGCCTCGACGGCCGCGCGGACCGTCATCAGCGCCATCCGCGCGTCGTTCATCTGGTCGTCGCCGTACACGGCCACGGCCTTGAGGTTCTCGGTCCGCAGCTCGGGCACGTCCTGCGCGGCCTTGGCGGGGGAGAGGAGGTGGCCGACGCCGTCACCGAACGCGGAGAGCGCCGAGTAGGCGAAGACACCCGCGCCGAGCTTGGCCGCGCCGTGCGGGCCGCCCTTGTACACCGGCAGGTAGAAGGTGAGCGGGTTCGCCAGGTGCGGGGCGACCTGGCGGGAGACGGCACGCCGTTCGAAGTGGTTCTCCGCGACCAGCTTCACCGCGCCGGTCTGGAGGTAGCGCAGACCGCCGTGGAGCAGCTTGGAGGAGGCGGAGGAGGTGGCGCCGGCGAAGTCACCGGCGTCGACCAGGGCCACCCGGAGCCCGGACTGCGCGGCGTGCCAGGCGGTGGAGATGCCCAGGATGCCGCCGCCGATCACGAGCAGGTCGTACGACGCCTTGGCGAGCTGCTCCCGGGTCTCGGCGCGGCTCGGGTTCGAGCCGGAGGCCGGGCGTATGCCCAGGGCAGGCACGGACTTCAGGGTGGGCTGACTGGTCATGTGGGGTTCTAACTCCTCGACGTCCTGCGACGGTCGCGGCCGGCCGTGGCCGGCGGGTGGCCGGCGCTCGGCCGGTGCGCGACCGGCTCTCGGCTAGTTCTCGTCCTCGAGCCAGCCCATGGTCCGCTCGACGGCCTTGAGCCAGCTCTTGTACTCGCGGTCGCGGGTCTCCGCGGCCATGTTGGGGGTCCACTCCGCGGCCCTGCGCCAGTTGGCGCGCAGGTCGTCGGTGCTCGACCAGAAGCCGACGGCGAGACCGGCGGCGTAGGCGGCGCCGAGGCAGGTGGTCTCGGCGACCATCGGGCGCACCACGGGTGCGTCCAGGACGTCGGCGAGGGTCTGCATCAGCAGATTGTTCGAGGTCATACCGCCGTCGACCTTGAGGGCGGTGAGTTCCACGCCCGAGTCCTTGGTCATGGCGTCGCTGACGTCACGGGTCTGCCAGGCGGTGGCCTCCAGGACGGCGCGCGCGATGTGCGCCTTGGTGACGTACCGGGTCAGACCGGTGATCACACCGCGGGCGTCGGGACGCCAGTACGGGGCGAACAGGCCGGAGAAGGCCGGTACGAAGTAGGCGCCGCCGTTGTCCTCGACGGTGAGGGCGAGCGTCTCGATCTCGGCGGCGGTGGAGATGAGGCCCATCTGGTCGCGCATCCACTGCACCAGCGAACCGGTGACGGCGATGGAGCCCTCCAGGGCGTAGACCGGCTTCTGGTCGCCGATCCGGTAGCCGACGGTGGTCAGCAGCCCCGAGTAGGAGTTGATGATCCGCTCACCGGTGTTCATCAGCATGAAGGTGCCGGTGCCGTACGTCGACTTGGCCTCGCCCTCGGCGAAACAGGTCTGGCCGAACAGGGCCGCCTGCTGGTCGCCGAGCGCGGAGGCGACCGGGATGCCGCCGAGCAGCTCGCCGAGCGGGCCGCCCGACACCTCGCCGTAGACCTCGGCGGAGGAGTGGATCTCGGGGAGCATCGCCATCGGCACCCCGATGGACTCGGCGATCTTCTCGTCCCACTCCAGGGTGTGCAGGCTCATCAGCAGGGTGCGGGAGGCGTTGGTGACGTCGGTGTAGTGCTTGCCGCCGTTCACGCCGCCCGTGAGGTTCCAGATGACCCAGCTGTCCATGGTGCCGAAGAGGATGTCGCCCGCCTCGGCCCGCTCGCGCAGGCCCTCGACGTTGTCGAGCAGCCAGCGGGCCTTGGGCCCGGCGAAGTAGGAGGCGAGGGGCAGACCGGTCTGGCGGCGGAAGCGGTCCTGGCCGACGTTGCGCCCCAGCTCGCGGCAGAGGGCGTCGGTGCGGGTGTCCTGCCAGACGATGGCGTTGTGGACGGGCTCACCGGTGTTCTTGTCCCACAGCAGCGTCGTCTCGCGCTGGTTGGTGATGCCGATGGCCTTGATGTCGTCCCGGGTGATGCCGGCCTTCTGGATCGCGCCGGCCACGACCTCCTGGACGTTGGTCCAGATCTCGCTCGCGTCGTGCTCGACCCAGCCCGGCTTCGGGAAGATCTGCTCGTGCTCCTTCTGGTCGACGGAGACGATGCGTCCGTCCCGGTCGAAGACGATGCAGCGCGACGAGGTGGTGCCCTGGTCGATGGCGGCGATGAACGGCCCGGCGGTGTGTGCGTCGGTCACGGTGAACTCCTGGGGTTCCGAACGGGTGACGGTCGGTGCTGCTGCTGGGGGCGGCCGGTGCGTCAGGCGAAGGCCAGGTTGTAGAGACCTGCGCCGAGAGCACCGCCGATCAGCGGGCCGACCACCGGGATCCAGGCGTAGCGCCAGTCGGAACCGCCCTTGTTGGGCAGCGGCAGGAGCGCGTGGATGATGCGCGGGCCGAGGTCACGGGCCGGGTTGATGGCGTACCCCGTGGGGCCACCGAGGGAGAGGCCGATCGCGGTCACGACCAGCGCGGTGATCAGACCGCCGAGCGCGCCCAGGCCCTTGCCGTCGTCGCTGAGGCCCTGCGTGAGGACAGCGATGATCAGGACGAACGTGCCGATGATCTCGGTGGCGAGGTTCATCCAGGCGACGCGGACCTCGGGGCCCGTGGAGAAGATGCCGAGCACGGGACCCGCGCCCTTCTCCTCGGCCTCGACGGACTTGACCCTGGCGGGCTGCTGCGTCTCGCCGACGATGTCCTTGTCCGTCAGGTGCGCCTGGAACTGGCCGTAGTAGGCGATCCAGACGAGGAGGGCGCCGATCATCGCGCCGAGGAGCTGGCCGCCCCAGTAGACGGGGAGCGTGCTCCAGTCGTCGTTCTTGATCGCGAGCGCGAGGGTCACGGCCGGGTTGAGGTGGGCGCCGGAGAGCGGCGTCGACACGTAGACGGCCGTGAGGACCGCGAAGCCCCACCCGAACGCGATGGCGAGCCAGCCGGCGTTGCGGGCCTTGGAGGCCTTGAGGGTGACGGCGGCGCAGACGCCGCCGCCGAGCAGGATGAGTAGGGCGGTACCGATGGTCTCGCCGATGAAGATGTCGGAGCTGGACACCCGCGACTCCTTTGTCCTTCGTCCAGGGAAGCCGAACCCCGAGTCCCTTCGGGGGTTTGGCGCCCTCGTGGGTGAGAGCGTTGCCGGCCCTTGGCGTTGTCACACTCTAGCGCGTATTGCCGGTAGGTGTTCGACAATGCCGACCGATGGACGGGAGTCTTGCTCCGGCGTCACGCGCACGTCAAGGGTTCTGTTGTCGAAAGAGCGATCGTTTTCGATTGCGGTGAGCTATCGATCTTGTACTGACGTCATTCTATGCTTTTATGACGAATGTCCCACTTGGGGAGGGATCGGGAGCCTGAGCGGAGCCCGAGGCCGGGCACGGGCAGGGCGGAGACGGGCACAGGCGGGGCGAGGGCGCGGGCAGGGGCCGAGCAGGCCGACCGGCCGGGCCGCCAGGGCGGCGAACCGGTCGTTCGGAGCGACGTGCTGATCAGGCGAGGGCAGAAGCGGTCGGTCCGGTGGAGACTTCCGCCATCCGCGGCATCAGAAACGCCCGGCACCCAGGTCTCTCGACACCGCGCGCGCACAGTCCCGCACCGCCGCGATCAACTCGGGACGCAGCTCACCCGCGGGACAGAGCCGTTCCACCGCACCGGTGACACCCACCGCGCCCACCGGCATCCGCCGCCGGTCGTGCACCGGCGCCGCCACCGACGCCACGCCCTCCCAGGTCTCCTCCACGTCCGCCGCGTAACCCCGCGCCCGCGTGAGATCCAGAACCTGCTCGAAAGCGCCCAGGTCGTGCACCGTCCGATCGGTGAACGCCACCCGCTCCGCCTCCAGCGCCTCGCTGTGCGCCACCGGGTCGTACGCCGACAGCACCTTGCCGAGCGCCGTCGAGTGCAACGGCTGCATCGCGCCGATCTCCAGCACCTGCCGGCTGTCGTCCGGCCGGAAGACGTGGTGCACGATCAGCACCCCCTGCTGGTGCAGCACCCCCAGATAGACGCTCTCCCCGCTGGAACGCGCCAGGTCGTCCGTCCACACCAGGGCCCGCGCCCGCAGCTCGTGCACGTCCAGATAGGTGGTCCCGAGCCGCAGCAGCTCCGCGCCCAGCTGGTACCGCCCCGACGCCTCGTCCTGCTCCACGAACCCCTCCTGCTGGAGAGTGCGCAGGATGCCGTGGGCGGTGCCCTTGGCGAGACCGAGCGACGAGGCGATGTCCGACAGGCCGAGCCGCCGCTCGCCGCCGCCGAGCAGCCGCAGCATCGCCGCCGCCCGTTCGAGCGACTGGATGTTCCGTGCCATCGCCGTCCTGCCTCCGTCCCCATCGGCCGCGACGCGTCCGCGCCGAGGCCACCGTTCGGCAATGCCGAACACTACCGGTCCATGCCGACTCCCCGCCAATGGTCGGTCGACACCCGCCACGCGTACTCGTATCCCGACGACGACGCGCACGTCATCCTCGTCCGTCACCCGGACGCCGTGCCCGCAGCCGCGCCGACCCGGTTACTCTGGCCGAGTGCGCCCACCGCGGAGAGTTCCACGGGCCACGTGAAGCCGACAGCCGTCGCACATCAGGGAGCCCCTCCATGGCCTCGTCGCCACTGACCCCTACCGCCGACAGCCGGACCCGGGTGTCCGCGCTCCGAGAAGCACTCGCCACCCGCGTGGTGGTCGCCGACGGAGCCATGGGCACCATGCTCCAGGCACAGGAGCCCACCCTCGACGACTTCGAGAACCTCGAAGGCTGCAACGAGATCCTCAACCTCACCCGGCCCGACATCGTGCGCTCCGTGCACGAGGAGTACTTCGCCGTCGGCGTCGACTGCGTGGAGACCAACACCTTCGGCGCCAACCACTCCGCACTCGGCGAGTACGACATCCCCGAACGGGTCCACGAACTCTCCGAATCCGGCGCCCGCGTCGCCCGCGAGGTCGCCGACGAATTCACCGCCCGCGACGGCCGCCTCCGCTGGGTCCTCGGCTCCATGGGCCCCGGCACCAAACTCCCCACCCTCGGCCACGCCCCCTACACCCTGCTGCGCGACGCCTACCAGCAGAACGCCGAGGGCCTCCTCACCGGCGGCGCCGACGCCCTCCTCGTCGAGACCACCCAGGACCTCCTGCAGACCAAGGCCGCCGTCCTCGGCGCCCGCCGCGCCCTTGAGATCGCCGGCCTCGACGCCCCGCTGATCGTCTCCGTCACCGTCGAGACCACCGGCACCATGCTCCTCGGCTCCGAGATCGGCGCCGCGCTCACCGCGCTCGAACCGCTCGGCATCGACATGATCGGCCTGAACTGCGCGACCGGACCCGCCGAGATGAGCGAGCACCTGCGCTACCTCGCCCGGCACTCCCGCATCCCGCTCTCCTGCATGCCCAACGCCGGTCTGCCCGTCCTCGGCAAGGACGGCGCCCACTACCCCCTGACCGCGCCGGAGCTGGCCGACGCGCAGGAGACGTTCGTCCACGACTACGGCCTCTCCCTGGTCGGCGGCTGCTGCGGCACCACCCCCGAACACCTGCGCCAGGTCGTCGAACGGACCCGCGGCCTCGCCCCCACCGCACGCGACCCGCGCCCCGAACCCGGCGCCGCCTCCCTCTACCAGAGCGTCCCCTTCCGCCAGGACACCTCCTACCTGGCCATCGGCGAACGCACCAACGCCAACGGCTCCAAGAAGTTCCGCGAGGCCATGCTGGAGGCCCGCTGGGACGACTGCGTGGAAATGGCCCGCGACCAGATCCGCGAAGGCGCCCACATGCTCGACCTGTGCGTCGACTACGTCGGCCGCGACGGCGTCGCCGACATGGCCGAACTCGCCGGACGCTTCGCCACCGCCTCCACCCTGCCCCTCGTCCTCGACTCCACCGAGGTCCCCGTCCTCAGGGCCGGCCTGGAGAAGCTCGGCGGCCGCGCCGTCATCAACTCCGTCAACTACGAGGACGGCGACGGACCCGACTCCCGCTTCGCCCAGGTCGCCAAACTCGCCCAGGAACACGGCGCCGCCCTGATCGCGCTGACCATCGACGAGGAGGGACAGGCCCGCACCCCCGAGAAGAAGGTCGCCATCGCCGAACGCCTCATCGACGACCTCACCGGCAACTGGGGCATCCACGAGTCCGACATCCTCATCGACACCCTCACCTTCACCATCTGCACCGGCCAGGAGGAGTCCCGCGGCGACGGCATCGCCACCATCGAGGCCATCCGCGAACTCAAGCGCCGCCGCCCCGACGTCCAGACCACCCTGGGCCTGTCGAACATCTCCTTCGGCCTCAACCCCGCCGCCCGCATCCTCCTCAACTCCGTCTTCCTCGACGAATGCGTCAAGGCGGGACTCGACTCGGCGATCGTCCACGCCTCCAAGATCCTCCCGATCGCCCGCTTCGACGAGGAAGAGGTCACCACCGCCCTCGACCTCGTCTACGACCGCCGCTCCGAGGGCTACGACCCGCTTCAGAAACTGATGGCCCTGTTCGAGGGCGCCACCGCCAAGTCCCTGCGGGCCGGAAAGGCCGAGGAACTCGCCGCCCTCCCCCTCGAAGAACGCCTCAAGCGCCGCATCATCGACGGCGAACGCAACGGCCTCGAAGCCGACCTCGACGCCGCCCTCGAGACCCGCAAAGCCCTCGACATCGTCAACGACACCCTCCTGGACGGCATGAAGGTCGTCGGCGAACTCTTCGGCTCGGGCCAGATGCAACTGCCGTTCGTCCTCCAGTCCGCCGAGGTCATGAAGAACGCGGTCGCCCACCTCGAACCGCACATGGAGAAGTCCGACACCGAGGGCAAGGGCACCATCGTCCTCGCCACCGTCCGCGGCGACGTCCACGACATCGGCAAGAACCTCGTCGACATCATCCTCTCCAACAACGGCTACAACGTCGTCAACCTCGGCATCAAACAACCCGTCTCCGCGATCCTCGACGCCGCCCAGGAACACCGCGCCGACGTCATCGGCATGTCGGGACTCCTGGTCAAATCCACGGTGATCATGAAGGAGAACCTGGAGGAGCTCAACCAGCGCGGCCTCGCCACCAGTTACCCCGTCATCCTCGGCGGCGCCGCCCTCACCCGCGCCTACGTCGAACAGGACCTCCACGAGCTCTACGGCGGCGAAGTCCGCTACGCCCGCGACGCGTTCGAGGGACTGCGCCTCATGGACGCCCTCATCGGCGTCAAGCGCGGCCTGCCCGGCGCCAAACTCCCCGAACTGAAGCAGCGCCGGGTCCGCGCCACCCCCACCGTCCAGACCGAGGAACGCCCCGAGGAAGGACACGTCCGCTCCGACGTGGCCACCGACAACCCCGTCCCCGAGCCGCCCTTCCGCGGCACCCGCGTCATCAAGGGCATCCAGCTCAAGGAGTACGCGAGCTGGCTCGACGAAGGCGCCCTCTTCAAGGGCCAATGGGGACTCAAGCAGGCCCGCACCGGCGAGGGCCCCAGCTACGAGGAACTCGTCGAGAGCGAGGGCAGGCCCCGCCTCCGCGGCCTCCTCGACCGCCTCCAGACCGACAACCTCCTCGAAGCGGCCGTCGTCTACGGCTACTTCCCGTGCGTCTCCAAGGACGACGACCTCATCGTCCTCGACGACGCGGGCAACGAACGCACCCGCTTCACCTTCCCCCGCCAGCGCCGCGGCCGCCGCCTCTGCCTCGCCGACTTCTTCCGCCCGGAGGAGTCCGGCGAGACCGACGTCGTCGGCTTCCAGATCGTCACCGTCGGCTCCCGCATCGGCGAAGAGACCGCCCGCATGTTCGAAGCCGACGCCTACCGCGACTACCTCGAACTGCACGGCCTCTCCGTCCAGCTCGCCGAAGCACTCGCCGAGTACTGGCACGCCCGGGTCCGCTCCGAACTCGGCTTCGCGGGCGAGGACCCGGCCGGCATCGAGGACATGTTCGCCCTCAAGTACCGTGGCGCCCGCTTCTCCCTCGGCTACGGCGCCTGCCCCGACCTCGAGGACCGCGCCAAGATCGCCGCCCTCCTGGAACCCGAACGGATCGGCGTCCACCTCTCCGAGGAGTTTCAGCTCCACCCCGAGCAGTCCACCGACGCCATCGTCATCCACCACCCCGAGGCCAAGTACTTCAACGCCCGCTGACCCCGCCAGGACCCCGGCGCCCCGCACACAGCGGGCGCCGCACCCGGCGACGCCGTACACTGGTCGGTCCACCGCAGGCCGGTTCCCGCACGGGAACCGGCCTGACCGCCCCCCGAGGAGGTGCGCCAGGATGACCAGTACGGTCCCCGCGCCCGTCACCCGAACAGCCGAAGGCTCGGCACTCCAGGCCGTCCTCCTCGACATGGACGGCACCCTGGTCGACACCGAGGGCTTCTGGTGGGACGTCGAGGTGGAGATCTTCCGCCGGCTCGGCCACACCCTCGACGCGGCATGGCGCCACATCGTCGTCGGCGGCCCCATGACCCGCAGCGCCGGCTTCCTCATCGAGGCCACCGGCGCCGACATCACCTTCGCCGAACTGTCCGTGCTCCTCAACGACGGATTCGAGGCCCGCATCGGACGGACCCTGCCGCTCATGCCCGGCGCCGCCCGGCTGCTCGCCGAACTCTCCGGACACGGCATCCCCACCGCCCTGGTCTCCGCCTCCCACCGCCGCATCATCGACCGCGTGATCAGCTCCCTCGGCGCCCGCCACTTCACCCTCACCGTCGCGGGCGACGAGGTCCCCCGCACCAAACCGCACCCCGACCCCTACCTCGCCGCTGCCGCCGGGCTCGGAGTGGATCCGGCCAGATGCGCGGTCATCGAGGACACCGCCACCGGCGTCGCCTCCGCCGAGGCGGCCGGCTGCCACGTCGTCGCGGTACCGTCCCTCGCCCCCATCGACCCCGCCGCGCGCCGCACCGTCGTCGCCTCCCTCGAACAGGTCGACCTGGCTTTTCTGCGCGGTCTGATCGCCGCCCCATGACGGAAATGCGCCGAGCGTTCACCCAGCGTGCGGCGCCGATAGCGAGATAATTCCCGCACCCGGGCTCACCGGAATTCGAATCCCGACGGATGGCTGAATTCCGGTACACCGCAACGGCGTTGGTTCTTGTGAGCTTCCCCACGTTCCTGGGGGTCGACAGCCGCGGAGGCATGTGCTGTTCACCCCGATTCGGGCAGCGCCGACACGCCCTTGTGTCCCGATTGATGGAACGCTGCACTAATCCTTCCGCTGACGGGTTTTCAGTCCGTCCACGGCCGGTTCCGCAGCGTGATGGCAGCTCAAGTCCACTCCCCGCCGAACCCCGCGCCGCCGCCGACTAATCTCGACGCGAGAACATCGCCCTTACCCCGTGATCCGCCCGCGACACCCCTTGCATGCCGGATACACGGACTCGACAGCTCTGGAGAAAAACGAGCATGAACCGCAAGACTTTGGTGCTGCCGGCCGTGGTCGGTCTGCTCGCGCCGGTGCTCGCAGCCTGCGGCGGGTCCGGCAGCGGGAGCGGTGGCGGCGATGCGATCGTCGTGGGCACCACGGACCGGTTCACCGCCACCAAGGACGCCCCCGCGCCGGTGGACCCCGCGTACTCGTACGACGTCGGCACCTGGAACATCCTCCGCCAGACGGTCCAGACCCTCATGGTCCAGCCCAAGGGCGACGGCGACCCGGTCCCCGAGGCCGCCGAGAGCTGCGGCTTCACCGACACCGGCAACGAGCGCTACGCCTGCAAGCTCCGCGAAGGACTGAAGTTCTCCGACGGCAACGCCATCACCGCGGCCGACGTGAAGTTCTCCATCGACCGCGCACGGGCCATCAAGTCCGACTCCGGCGTCTTCGCGCTCCTGTCGACCATCGACACCGTCGAGACCTCCGGCGACCGCGAAGTGGTCTTCCACCTCAAGACCGCCGACGCGACGTTCCCGTACAAGCTGTCCACCCCCGTCGCCGGCATCGTGAACCCCGACGACTACCAGAAGGACAAGCTCCGCGACGGCTTCGACATCGACGGCTCCGGCCCCTACACGATGAAGGCCGAGGTCAAGGGCGACGTGATGGTCAAGGCCACCTTCACCAAGAACCCCCACTACAAGGGCGCCCTGAAGGTCAAGAACAACAAGGTGGACATGGTGTCCTTCGAGGACGCCGACACCATGGGCACCGCCCTCAACAAGGGCGACGTCGACGTCATGACCCGCAGCATGACGCCCGAACAGGTCCAGAAGCTCTCCACCTCGACCGACGGCGACGTCGACCTCGTCGAGATGGCCGGCCTCGAGATCCGCTACCTCGCCTTCAACACCAACGCGCCCACGGTCAAGAACAAGGCCGTCCGCCAGGCGATGGCCGAACTCATCAACCGGCCCGAACTCGTCGCCAAGGTCTACGGATCACAGGCCGAGCCGCTCTACTCGATGGTCCCGGCGAGCATCACCGGCCACTCCAACTCCTTCTTCAACAAGTACGGCGACCCCAGCGCCACCAAGGCGAAGAACACCCTCGCCGCCGCCAACATCGACACGCCGGTCAAGCTCACCCTGAACTACACCACCGACCACTACGGCGCGGTCACCAAGAAGGAGTTCGAGCAGCTCCAGCAGCAGCTCAACAGCAGCGGCCTCTTCGACATCACCATCAAGGGCACCTCCTGGGATACCTTCGTCCCCGCCGAACGCAAGGGCGAGTACGACGTCTGGGGCATGGGCTGGTTCCCCGACTTCCCCGACGCCGACAGCTACGTCGCGCCCTTCCTCGACAAGGACAACTTCCTCAACTCGCCCTACCGCAACAACAAGATCATCAACAACCTGATCCCCGAGTCCCGCCGCGCCGCCGACCGCCTCTCGGCCTCGACGACACTCACCGAGATCCAGGACCTCGTCGCCGACGACATCCCCTTCCTCCCGCTGTGGCAGGGCAAGCAGTACGTCGCCGCCCGCGACGACATCACCGGCACCGCCTACGCCCTCAACTCCTCCTCCACGCTCCAGCTCTGGGAGCTGGGCCGAGGCGTCGCCGGCTGACCCGCCACCCGCACCACCACGCCTGACACATGAGGGGCCCCACCCGACCGGGTGGGGCCCCTCATCCACGATCACGCGCCCCTCAAAGAGCCCGCGACCACCGCGCCTCACTGCGCGCCAGGACGCACCAGACCGCTCTCGTACGCGTACACCGCCGCCTGCACCCGGTCCCTGATCCCCAACTTCGTCAGCACATGACCCACATGCGTCTTCACGGTCGTCTCGCTCACGAAGAGATCCGCCGCGATCTCCGCGTTCGACAACCCGCGCGCCACCAGCTTCAACACCTCCACCTCACGGTCGGTGAGCGTGTGCAGCGTGTCCGGAACCGGCTCGTCCCCCGACGGCAGATGCGTCGCGTACTTGTCCAGCAACCGCCGCGTGATGCTCGGCGCCAACATCGCCTCACCCGCCGCGACCACCCGGATCGCCTGCACCAACTCGTTCGCCGGAGCGTCCTTCAGCAGAAAGCCACTGGCCCCCGCCCGCAACGCCTCCACCACGTACTCGTCCAGATCGAACGTCGTCAGCACCAGCACCTTCGCAGGACCGTCCCGCCCGGGACCGGTGATCTGCCGGGTCGCCTCCACCCCGTCCATCCGCGGCATCCGGATGTCCATCAGCACCACATCGGGCTGCAACGCCCGCACCTGGTCCAGAGCCTGAAGACCGTCTCCGGCCTCACCGACGACCGCGATGTCCTGCTCCGCCTCCAGAATCATCCGGAAGCCGGTACGCAGCAGCGGCTGGTCGTCGACCAGTAGGACACGGATGGCCACGTGAAACTCCTTAGCTAGCCCGGCCCCATTCTGCCCTGCTCACCCGCCTGCGGATCGGGCACCCTCACCGGCAGCGGATACGGCGGGGGAGTGCCCCCGAACTCCGGACAGTGCGCCTGGTGATCGCACCAACCGCACAGCTTCGTCGGCCGCGGCCGCCAGTCACCCGTCTCCGTCGCCGACCGGATCGCCTCCCACAACGCGAGCAGCTTCCGCTCCACCCGCTCCAGATCCGCCACCACCGGGTCGTACGTCAGCACATCCCCACTGCCCAGATACACCAGCTGGAGCCGGCGCGGCACCACCCCCTTCAGCCGCCACACCACCAGCGCGTAGAACTTCATCTGGAACAGCGCGCCCTCCGCGAACTGCGGCTTGGGCGCCTTCCCCGTCTTGTAGTCGACGATCCGCACCTCACCGGTCGGCGCCACATCCACCCGGTCGATGATCCCGCGCAGCCGCAGCCCCGAATCCAGCTCCGTCTCCACGAACAACTCACGCTCGGCCGGCTCGAGACGCGTCGGATCCTCCAACGTGAACCAGCGCTCCACCAGCGCCTCCGCCTCGTCCAGCCAGCGCGCGAGCCGCTCGCCCTCCGGATCGTCCGCGAACAGCTCCACCACCTCGGGCCGCGACTCCCGCAACCGCTCCCACTGACCGGGCACCAGCGACCTCGCCCGCGGCGCGGTACGCTCCGCCGCCGGCGCGTCGAACAACCGCTCAAGCACCGCGTGCACCAGCGTGCCCCTGGTCGCCGCCGCACTCGGCTTCTCAGGCAACCGGTCGATCACCCGGAACCGGTACAGCAGCGGACACTGCATGAAGTCACCCGCCCGCGACGGCGACAGACTCGCCGGCGCCACGGCCGCCCGACCGCCCGCGCCCGCCGCCTCCACCACTGCCCCCGACGCCGTCCCGGCGCCCTCCGTGCTCGTCTCCATGCCCCAGACCATACGGCCCGCCACTGACAGTCACCCCACCCCAGCCACCGAACCGTGCGACGACCCGGGGAACACAGGGGGTGCCGGGGCGAAACGCGCCACGACGGCCGCATACCATCGACATCAGACCCTTCCGCCCACCCGGCGTGGAAGACCGCTTCGAACGAGGGGACCAAGGGGAGACCGTGGACGAGACCGGCGAGACCGGCGAGACCGGCGAGACCGGCGAGACCGGCGAGACCGGCGAGACCGGCGAGACCGGCGAGACCGGCGAGACCGGCGGGGCCCGGCAGCCGCGGTCCGACACCGACGAGTCGGCCACCCGGCCCCAGACCCCGGGCACCACCGACGACCACCCCACGGACGCCCCGCGCCCCCAGGCGCCGGACGACGAAGCCAAGGGAGACGCCGCGATGGGCAACGGCCCGCACCCACCCACCCCCCACACCGACCCCGAGCCGCGCGTCCAGCCGACGACCACCCCCACCCCCGAGCCCCCGGCACCCACCGACCGCGCCGACGACACCCCGGCCCCCGAGGGCACGACCCCACCGCCCACCCCGAGCCCCTCCACGCCCACGGGCACGGGCACCCCGGGCTTCAGCGGCACGGGCACCCCCGGGCCCCTCGGCACGGATGCCGGCTCCAGCGGCACGGGCACCCCCGGCCCCACCCCGCCCGAGGGCAGCGACCCCGCCCGGCCCGCCGCCCCCCGGCCGCACCACACCCCCGAGCCCACCCACGAGGAACACCGCACCCTCGCCCACTCAGGCAACGGCGGAGGCAGCGGCACCGGCGGTGACGGAAGCGGCGGCGGTGGCGGCAAGCGCCCGCCGCGCAAACCCCCCGAGCCCCGAGGCGGGCTCCTCATGGGACGACCCTTCGGCGTACCCGTCTACGTAGCCCCCAGCTGGTTCCTCGTCGCCGCCCTCATCACCTGGGTCTTCGGCGGCCAGCTCGAACGCGTCCTGCCCGAACTCGGCGCCGCCCGCTACCTGGTCTCCCTCTTCTTCGCGGTCGCCTTCTACGGATCCGTCCTCATCCACGAACTCGCCCACACCGTCGCCGCCCTCCGCTTCAAACTCCCGGTCCGCCGCATCCAGCTCCAGTTCTTCGGCGGCGTCTCCGAGATCGAGAAAGAAGCCGAGACCCCCGGCCGCGAATTCGTCCTCGCCTTCGTCGGACCCCTCCTCTCACTCGTCCTCTCCGGCGTCTTCTACCTCGGCCTCCTTGCCGTCCGACCCGGCACCGTCCCCGGTGTCCTGCTCGCAGGACTGATGATCTCCAACCTCATCGTCGCCGCCTTCAACCTCCTGCCCGGCCTCCCCCTCGACGGCGGACGCATGCTCCGCGCCGTCGTCTGGAAGATCACCGGCAAACCCATGAGCGGCACCATCGCCGCCGCCTGGGTCGGCCGCGCCCTCGCCGTCACCGTCCTCATCGGCCTCCCCCTGCTCACCCAGTCCGGCGCCCTCGGCTCCACCGCCGTCGACAACGTCGGCATGGACACCGTCTTCGACGCCCTGCTCGCCGCGATCCTCGCCGCCATCATCTGGACCGGCGCGGGCAACAGCCTCCGCATGGCCCGCCTGCGCGAACACCTCCCCGAACTGCGCGCCCGCAACCTCACCCGCCGCGCCGTCCCCGTCGAGACCGACACCCCCCTCTCCGAAGCACTCCGCCGCGCCAACGCCGCAGGCGCCCGCGCCCTCGTCGTCGTCGACCCCGACGGCACCCCCCTCTCCCTCGTCCGCGAAGCCGCCATCGTCGGCGTCCCCGAACACCGCCGCCCCTGGGTCGCCGTCAGCGGCCTCGCCCAGGACCTCACCGACGGCATGCGCGTCTCCGCCGAACTCGCCGGCGAAGACCTCCTCGACGCCCTCCGCGCCACCCCCGCCACCGAGTACCTCGTCGTCGAGGAAACCGGCGCGATCTACGGAGTCCTCTCCGCCGCCGACGTCGAACGCGCCTTCGTCAAAGCCATGGCCCGCCCCTCCTGAACCGCCCCCGCCCGTGGTCGGCGCCCCCCGCAAAGGCCGGTAGGCTGGTCACATGTCCGAACCGACCGGTGCCGCCCGCAGGCGCGGGCCCTTCAAGGTCGGGGACCAGGTTCAGCTGACCGACCCCAAGGGCCGCCACTACACGTTCACGCTCGAAGCCGGAAAGAACTTCCACACCCACAAAGGTTCCTTCCCGCACGACGAGCTGATCGGCGCACCCGAGGGCAGCGTTGTCCGCACCACAGGTAACGTCGCCTATCTCGCGCTGCGCCCCCTGCTCCCCGACTACGTCCTCTCCATGCCCCGCGGGGCAGCCGTCGTCTACCCGAAGGACGCGGGCCAGATCCTCGCCTTCGCCGACATCTTCCCCGGCGCCCGCGTCGTCGAGGCAGGCGTCGGCTCCGGCTCCCTCAGCAGCTTCCTGCTGCGCGCCATCGGCGACCAGGGCATGCTGCACAGCTACGAACGCCGCGAGGACTTCGCGGAGATCGCCCAGCAGAACGTCGAGCGCTACTTCGGCGGCCCCCACCCCGCCTGGCAGCTCACCGTCGGCGACCTCCAGGACAACCTGTCCGACACCGAGGTCGACCGCGTCATCCTCGACATGCTCGCCCCCTGGGAGTGCCTGGAGGCCGTCTCCAAGGCACTCGTCCCCGGCGGCATCCTCTGCTGCTACGTCGCCACCACCACCCAGCTCGCCAGGACCGTCGAATCCATCCGCGAGATCGGCTCCTTCAACGAACCGACCGCCTGGGAATCGATGATCCGCAACTGGCACGTCGAGGGCCTCGCCGTCCGCCCGGACCACCGCATGATCGGCCACACCGGCTTCCTCCTCACCGCCCGCCGCCTCGCCGACGGCGTCGAGCCCCCCATGCGCCGCCGCCGCCCCGCCAAGGGCGCCTACGGCGACGACTACGAAGGACCGAACGCCGACGGAGGCGCCGGCCGCCGCTGAGACGGCCCCTCCCGCGGACAACGCACAGGCGGCGCGGCCCAGTTCCCCGACCACTCGGGAACCCGGCCGCGCCGCCCATCTGTTGACACCACGCCACAAACCGACAAGCCCACCCGCACCCGAGCCCACCCCGCCGTTCCCCCCACCTGTGACGTGTGGCACGATGCTGGCCACCCCACCCCCACCGGCACAGCCCTCACAGGAGACACTCCTCGTGCAGCACCCCGCCGTCCCGGAACTGGCACACACGCACACCCGTCCGATCCACTGGGTCGCCACCGCGACGGCCGTCGCCGGAGTCATGGCCCTCTCCTCGGTCCTCCAGCCGAACTCCGCGACCGCGGCCCAACCCGCCGACCCCACCCCGCGCGCCACCCACGCCGCGGCCCCCGACCCGGCCGGCATCGACTACCCCCTCACCTGCGGACCGGTCAAGACCGTCGTCAAGGAGAAAGCCACCGGCGACCTCGACGGCGACGGCACCCCCGAAACCGTCGCCGTGGTCCACTGCGACGCCCCCATGGGCACCCCGCCCGACGGCGTCTACGTCATCACCCGATCCGCCGACGGCACCCCGCGCGTCGTCGCGACCCTCGTCGACCCCAAGGACGGCACCACCGTCAGCGACTTCTCCATCCGCGACGGATCCGTCCTCGCCACCCTGCTCGGCTACTCCACCAGCGACATACCCCGCTGCTGCCCCGACGTCACCGAACCCGCGCGCTGGCAGTGGAAGAACGGCACCTTCCTCCGCTCCACACCCGCCGGAGCCCACACCGTGTGACCCGCCCCGGCAGAGCCCGCGACCTCACACAGCCACCACGCAAAGCAACAATCTGATTACTCCGCGTCCGGACCGAAGACCTCGACACTGTCCGAAACTCGACGCACATGAATGCACTCGCCCGGACACTCCTTCGCGGAGTCGACCACATCGGTGAGAAGCGTCAGCGGAACCGGCGTCGTCGCGCCCTTGTCCTGCAACAACTCGTCCCCAGGACTCTTCACGTACGCCAGACCATCGATGTCCAGCTCGAAGACCTCCGGCGCGTACTGCGCGCAGATCCCGTCGCCGGTACAGAGATCCTGGTCGATCCAGACCTCCAGCGCCTCACCGTCGACCCCGGCCTCCTGCTGCACGCTCATGTCTCCTGCCGTTTCTCCCCCTCGCGGACCGGGAATCCGGCCAGCACTGACGGGTGTTGAACACTTCGACCCTACCTCCGCCCGCTTCCCCCTCACCTCCGGTGGGTATCCCCTTGGCGTGAGGGAGAGCGCAAGGGTGAAGATCGGACACACCCCGACAGTCTTTGTGATCTAGGGGTTTCAATCGACACCCACCCAGGTAGGGTCTGGAAGCGTCCAGCTCCCCTTGGAGGAGGTGAGGACCGTGGCAGCCCACGACGACGACATGAACCGCGGCATCCGCCCGGGACGAGGGTCCGACGACCCTGCCGGGCAGATTGCCTACCTTGAGCAGGAGATCGCCGTCCTGCGGCGCAAGCTCGCCGACTCTCCGCGGCACACGAGGATTCTCGAAGAGCGGATCGTCGAACTCCAGACCAACCTGGCCGGCGTCTCAGCCCAGAACGAGCGACTCGCCAACACACTCCGCGAGGCCCGCGACCAGATCGTCGCCCTCAAGGAGGAGGTCGACCGGCTGGCCCAGCCCCCGGCCGGCTTCGGAGTCTTCCTGCAGGCCAACGAGGACGGCACCGCCGACATCTTCACCGGCGGCCGCAAACTCCGGGTGAACGTCAGCCCCAGCGTCGAGATCGACGGCCTCCGACGCGGCCAGGAAGTCATGCTCAACGAAGCGCTCAACGTGGTCGAAGCCATGAAGTACGAGCGCGTCGGCGACATCGTCACCCTCAAGGAGATCCTCGAGGACGGCGAACGCGCCCTGGTGCTCGGGCACACCGACGAGGAACGGGTGGTACGGCTCGCCGAGCCGCTGCTGGACGTCACCATCCGACCCGGCGACGCCCTGCTCCTCGAACCGCGCTCCGGCTACGTCTACGAGATCGTCCCCAAGAGCGAGGTCGAAGAACTCGTCCTCGAAGAAGTCCCCGACATCGGCTACGAGCAGATCGGCGGCCTCGGCGGCCAGATCGAGGCCATCCGCGACGCGGTCGAACTGCCCTACCTCTACCCGGACCTCTTCAAAGAGCACGAACTGCGCCCACCCAAGGGCGTCCTGCTCTACGGACCCCCCGGATGCGGCAAGACACTCATCGCCAAAGCCGTCGCCAACTCACTGGCCAAAAAGGTCGCCGAGGTCACCGGCCAAGCCGCGGGCAAGAGCTTCTTCCTCAACATCAAGGGACCCGAGCTCCTCAACAAATACGTCGGCGAGACCGAACGGCAGATCCGCCTCGTCTTCCAGCGAGCCCGCGAAAAGGCCAGCGAGGGCACCCCCGTCATCGTCTTCTTCGACGAGATGGAATCCCTCTTCCGCACCCGCGGATCAGGCGTCAGCTCGGACGTGGAGAACACCATCGTCCCCCAGCTGCTCGCCGAGATCGACGGCGTGGAAGGCCTCCAGAACGTGGTCGTCATCGGCGCCTCCAACCGCGAGGACATGATCGACCCGGCCATCCTGCGCCCCGGCCGCCTGGACGTGAAGATCAAGATCGAACGTCCCGACGCCGAGGCCGCCAAGGACATCTTCGGCAAATACCTCACCGAACGCCTCCCGCTCCACTCCGACGACCTCGGAGAGCACGCGGGCAGCCGCGAGACGACCGTCCAGAGCATGATCCAGACGGCCGTCGAGCACATGTACGCCGAATCCGAGGAGAACCGCTTCCTGGAAGTCACCTACGCCAACGGCGACAAGGAAGTCCTCTACTTCAAGGACTTCAACTCCGGAGCCATGATCGAGAACATCGTGGGCCGGGCCAAGAAAATGGCGATCAAGGACTTCCTCGAACACCAGCAGAAGGGCCTCAGGGTCTCCCACCTCCTCCAGGCGTGCGTGGACGAGTTCAAGGAGAACGAGGACCTGCCCAACACCACCAACCCGGACGACTGGGCCCGCATCTCCGGAAAGAAGGGCGAGCGGATCGTGTACATCCGCACCCTCATCACCGGAAAGCAGGGCGCGGACACCGGACGCTCCATCGACACGGTGGCGAACACCGGGCAGTACCTGTAAAACACAGGACGGCTGCGGGTCCCGTCACCGGGTACCCGCAGCCGACTGCTTTTCAGTACCCGGCCGGAGCAAGGCAATGACGCAAATGATCTCCACACCAGCGCAGAGGCGTTCTAGGCTCATCGGTACCGCCGAGTCGCGCAGTGCGGGGACGGGCACCGCACACGCACCGGAGCGCCGGCGGTACTTGAGCGGAGTCCCCGACCGGGGACGCCGCCGGGCAAGGAGGGCCGCATGACCGTACGGCGAGTAATGGGCATCGAGACGGAGTACGGCATCTCCGTCCCCGGCCACCCCAACGCCAATGCCATGCTCACCTCGTCCCAGATCGTCAACGCCTACGCGGCGGCGATGCACCGGGCCCGACGGGCCCGCTGGGACTTCGAGGAGGAGAACCCGCTGCGGGACGCACGGGGCTTCGACCTCGCCCGCGAGGCCGCCGACTCCAGCCAGCTCACCGACGAGGACATCGGCCTCGCCAACGTGATCCTCACCAACGGCGCACGGCTCTACGTCGACCACGCACACCCCGAGTACAGCTCGCCCGAGGTCACCAACCCCCGCGACGCCGTCCTCTGGGACAAGGCCGGCGAACGCATCATGGCGGAGGCCGCCGAACGGGCCGGCCAGCTGCCCGGCGCGCAGCCCATCCACCTCTACAAGAACAACACCGACAACAAGGGCGCCTCCTACGGCACGCACGAGAACTACCTGATGAAGCGGGAGACCCCCTTCTCGGACATCGTGCGCCACCTGACGCCCTTCTTCGTCTCCCGCCAGGTCGTCACCGGCGCGGGACGTGTCGGCATCGGCCAGGACGGCCACGAGCACGGCTTCCAGCTCAGCCAGCGCGCCGACTACTTCGAGGTCGAGGTCGGCCTGGAGACCACCCTCAAACGGCCCATCATCAACACCCGCGACGAGCCGCACGCGGACGCCGAGAAGTACCGCCGCCTGCACGTGATCATCGGCGACGCGAACCTCTCCGAGATCTCCACCTACCTCAAGCTCGGCACCACGGCCCTGGTCCTCTCCATGATCGAGGACGGCTTCATCGCCGTCGACCTCGCCGTCGACCAGCCGGTCCGCACCCTCCACCAGGTCTCCCACGACCCGGGCCTCAAGCGGCTCGTCACGCTCCGCAGCGGCCGGACACTCACCGCGGTCCAGCTCCAGATGGAGTACTACGAGCTGTCCAGGAAGTACGTGGAGGAGCGGTACGGCGCGGACGCCGACGAACAGACCAAGGACGTCCTCGCCCGCTGGGAGGACACCCTCAACCGGCTCGAGAACGATCCGATGAGCCTCGCGGGCGAGCTGGACTGGGTCGCCAAGCGCGAACTCATGGAGGGCTACCGGCGCCGCGACGGCGTCGACTGGGACGCCCCCAGGCTGCACCTCGTCGACCTTCAGTACGCCGATGTGCGGGAGGAGAAGGGCCTCTACAACCGGCTCGCGGCCCGGGGGCGGATGAAGCGGCTGCTGGACGAGAACGAGGTCGAGCGGGCCCGTACGAAGCCGCCTGAGGACACCAGGGCGTACTTCCGCGGCCGCTGTCTCGAGCAGTACGCCGACGACGTCGCCGCGGCGTCCTGGGACTCAGTGATCTTCGACCTGCCGGGCCGGGACTCGCTCCAGCGGGTCCCAACCCTGGAACCGCTTCGCGGAACGCGTAATCACGTCAAGGAGCTCCTGGACCGGTGCCGCACCGCGGAAGACCTGGTCAAGGTGTTGTCGGGCAGCTGACCCGGCCCCGAGACGCGGGGCCCGCGCCGGGGTGGAAACCCCGGCGGCCGGGAATCATCGAGGTGGCCTCCGTACGTTGACGCAACTGCGGGGCCGATGTCGGACCGGGCTTGTAGGGTCTGATCATCACCGATCGGCAGGAATGCCGACCTGTCGACCATGTCGGGCGAACTGAGCGGGGTGAGGGTTATGGCAACCAAGGACACCGGCGGCGGCCAGCAGAAGGCGACGCGCTCCACCGAGGAGGTCGAGGAGCAGGCGCAGGACGCGCAGGCGACGGACGACCTCAAGGAGCGCCAGGAGAAGCTGAGCGACGACGTGGACTCGGTGCTGGACGAGATCGACGACGTGCTCGAAGAGAACGCAGAAGATTTCGTGAGGTCCTTCGTTCAGAAGGGTGGAGAGTGATTTTGCCTTCGAAGTGAAGGTTGGACGGGGGAATCCTTCAGTGACCCAAGCGGCAGAAGGGCGACGCTGCCCGCGGTGTGAGCAGTGTCTGCCGCGCTCGGCCTTCGCGAGCAACAAGGCCATGCGGGACGGCCTCCAGGCGTACTGCCGAGAGTGCTCGGCCGAGTACTACCGGCAACGCCAGGAGGCCAGAGGCAAGAAGGTCCGCGTCAAGGTCGCTGTGCCGCCTGGGCACAAGCGATGTCCGGGGTGCAGCGAGGTCAAGCCGCACCTGGAGTGGGAGCTGAGCAAGTCCTCGTCGGACGGCTGGGCGAGCTACTGCAGGGAGTGCCGGGCCGAGCGGAATCGGATCGGCTACTTCAAGCGGAAATACGGTCTGTCACCGGACGAGGTGGACGCCCTCATGGCGGAGCAGCGTGGAGTTTGCTGCGTATGTCTTGCCGCTCCCGCAGAGCATGTGGATCACTGCCACAAGACGGGTAGGGTCCGTGGCGTACTGTGCTTCAGCTGTAATGCCGCGCTGGGGCAGTTCAAGGATCGGCCCGATGCCATAAGGCGGGCTGCTGCATACGTGGAAGGAAACGCGTGGAAGCCAACACTCGTAGCACCGGGCGTCTACCAGCTGCCTTCCTGACGCCTGGGTCCTCGTCGTTCATGGACTTTCTCTCCGATCACCAGCCCGAGCTGCTGCCCGGCAAGCGGCAGCTGCCGCCGGTGCAGGGGGTCATCGAGGCGCCGCACGGTACGACGATCGTCGCCGTGACCTTCCCGGGTGGGGTCGTGCTCGCCGGTGACCGGCGGGCGACCATGGGGAACATGATCGCGCAGCGGGACATCGAGAAGGTGTTCCCGGCCGATGAGTACTCGGCGGTGGGTATCGCCGGCACCGCGGGTCTCGCCGTCGAGATGGTGAAGCTGTTCCAGTTGGAGCTGGAGCACTTCGAGAAGGTGGAGGGCGTGCAGCTCTCGCTGGAGGGCAAGGCGAACCGGCTCTCGACGATGATCCGTTCCAACCTCGGCATGGCCATGCAGGGTCTGGCGGTGGTGCCGTTGTTCGCGGGGTACGACGTGGACCGTGAGAAGGGCCGGGTCTTCTCGTACGACGTCACGGGTGGCCGTTCCGAGGAGCATGTCGGTTACGCGGCGACGGGTTCGGGGTCGATCTTCGCGCGTGGTGCGATGAAGAAGCTCTACCGTGACGACCTGACCGAGGACCAGGCCACCACGCTGGTGGTGCAGGCCCTGTACGACGCGGCTGACGACGACTCGGCGACCGGTGGTCCCGATGTCGCGCGCCGGATCTACCCGATCGTCACTGTGATCACCGAGGACGGCTTCCGCCGTCTGAACGACGACGAGTCGTCCGAGATCGCGCGTTCGATCCTGGAGCGGCGCCTTGAGCAGCCCGATGGTCCTCGGGCCGCGCTGCTCTAGTTCCCGCCGGTCGTGTGAAGGTGATCAAGTGACTCAGACAGAAAGGGACGGATAACCGGTGTCGACGCCGTTCTATGTCTCACCCCAGCAGGCGATGGCGGACCGGGCGGAGTACGCCCGGAAGGGCATCGCGCGTGGTCGCAGCCTGGTCGTGCTCCAGTACGCCGACGGCATCGTGTTCGTCGGTGAGAACCCGTCCCGTGCGCTGCACAAGTTCAGCGAGATCTATGACCGGATCGGTTTCGCGGCCGCCGGTAAGTACAACGAGTACGAGAATCTGCGGATCGGTGGTGTGCGCTACGCGGATCTGCGGG
The DNA here is from genome assembly GCF_005222485.1 of Streptomyces griseoviridis. Taxonomy (NCBI): domain Bacteria; kingdom Bacillati; phylum Actinomycetota; class Actinomycetes; order Kitasatosporales; family Streptomycetaceae; genus Streptomyces; species Streptomyces griseoviridis. The sequence continues at coordinate 1,936,860 of NZ_CP029078.1, read as the reverse complement.
GTTACACCTATGACCGGGACGATGTGACGGCCCGTGGTCTGGCGAACGTGTACGCGCAGACGCTGGGCACGATCTTCTCCAGTGCGGCCGAGAAGCCGTACGAGGTGGAGTTGGTCGTGGCCGAGGTGGGGGACACCCCCGAGGGTGATCAGATCTACCGGCTGCCGCATGACGGTTCGATCGTGGACGAGCACGGTTCGGTCGCGGTGGGTGGTAACGCGGAGCTGATCAGTACCTATCTGGATCAGCGGCACCAGGACGGTATGAGTCTGGCGGAGGCGCTGAAGCTGGCGGTGCAGGCGCTGTCGCGTGAGTCGAACGGGTCGCAGCGGGACATTCCGACGGAGCGTCTCGAGGTGGCGGTGCTCGACCGTACGCGGCCGCAGAAGCGGAAGTTCCGGCGGATCACGGGTCGTCAGCTCGACCGGCTCCTGGAGGCGGGTGGCGCGACGACGGCGGCGGAGGCCGAGGAGGGCGACGTCGAGGGTTCTGACGACGCGTAGGAGTGTGAGCGGTGGCGGGGCACGGTTCCCGTCGCGTTCGTCGATGTGGTGCCCCGGCTGGGGGAAACGGCCGGGGCATTCGGCTGTTCAGGGGGCGCCAGGGGGCGCTGTGGAGCCGCGGACGACGAGGTGGACGGGGATGTCGCCGGCGGCGGGTGTGCGGCCCTCCAGGACGGCGAGGAGGGCTGTCATGCCTGCTTCTCCGAAGAGTTCGGAGTCGAGGCGGACGGTGGTGAGTTCGGGGTCGAGGGCGGTGGCGAGGGCGAGGTCGTCGAGGCCGGTGACGGAGAGGTCGTCGGGGATGCGCAGGCCGAGGCGGCGGGCGGCTTTGTAGGCGCCGGCGGCGAGTTTGTCGTCGTCGCAGACGAGGGCGGTGGGGCGGGGGCCCGGGGTGCGCAGGGCGGTTTCGGCGGCGGTGAGGGCGCCTTCGATGGAGATGGGCGCGGCGGCGGTGCGGATGGTGGTGCCCGGGGTGGTGGCGAGGCGGGCGGTGAGGGCGTGGGCGCGGGCGGCGAAGGTCCAGGAGGGGATGTCGGCGGCGAGGTGCAGGAAGTGGCGGTGGCCGAGGGCGAGGAGGTGGTCGGCGACCTGGCGGACGCCGTCGGCGATGTCGAGGTTGACGGTGGCGGCGCCGAGGCTGCCGGCGGGGTCGCTGTCGAGCATGACGAGGGGGAGTTGGTCGCCGCGGATGGCGGTGAGGGCGTCGGCGGCCATGGAGGAGGCGAGGACGCCGTCGAGGGCGGCCTGGGCGGAGGCGAAGGGGTCGCGGGCGGGTCCGACGCCTTCGGGGGAGGGGTAGAGGACGACGCCGAAGCCGTGGTCGGCGGCGACGCGGGCGGCGCCGGTGTAGACGCCGGCGAAGAACTCGGTGGTGAGGGCGGGGACGACGAGGAGGACGGTGCGGGTGCTGCCGAGGCGGAGGTTGCGGGCGGCGAGGTTGGGGCGGTAGCCGAGGTCGCGGGCGGCTTCGCGGACGCGTTCGGCGGTGGGTTCGGAGACGCGGCCGCGCCATTTGTCGCCGAGGACGAGGGAGACGGCGGCCTGGGAGACGCCGGCGGCCTGTGCGACGTCCCGGCTGGTGGGTCGGGTGCTGTTGGGTGGCACCGTCGGGACGCTCCTTCGGATGGACTCGTGAACAGCGCACATGGTACGTATAGACGCCGAAGTTATACGTAACACGTGCGGTGCTCGGGGCGGGTGCGCGCGGTGATCGGGAAGGTCGGGACATGGCCACGGGGTATCTGGAGATCCTCAGGGCGCGGCACGCGGCCCGGCTTCTCGTCGGGACGCTGGTGGGCCGGTTGCCGAACGCCACGGCGGCGATCGCGATCGTGCTGTTCGTGCGCGCGGAGGGGGGCGGTTACAGCCTCGCGGGCGCGCTGGCGGCGGTCTACGGGGTGGCGAACGCGGTGGGGCAGCCGCTGCTGGGGCGGCTGGTGGATCTGCGGGGGCAGCCTCGGGTGCAGTTGCCCGCGGCGGTGCTGTCGGCGGTGGCGATGGCCGGGTTCGCGTTCTTCGGTACCGACCGGCTCTGGCTCGCGCACCTGACGGTGGCGGCGGCCGGGCTGTTCACGCCGCCTCTTGAGGGGGGTCTGCGGGCGCTGTGGCCGGGGGTGCTCGGCGAGGAGGAGCAGGTGCACACGGCGTACGCGATGGACGCCGTGGCCCAGGAGGTGATGTTCACGGTCGGGCCGCTGCTGGTGACCTTGTGCACGTCGCTGTGGTCGGCGCAGGCGGCCTTGCTGGTGATGAACGCGGTCGGGGTGGTCGGGGCGCTCTCGGTGGTGCTGTCGCCGCCTTCGCGCGCGTGGCGTTCGGCGCCGCGGGAGGCGCACTGGCTGGGGGCGCTGCGGTCGTCGGGGCTGGTCGCGCTGCTGGGGGCGTTCCTGTTCGTGGGGATCGCGCTCGGTTCGATCACGGTGGCGGCGGTGCCGTACGCGGACGGGCACGGGGGCGATGTGGTGTACGGCTGGCTGATGGCGGCGCTGGGTCTGGGCGCGCTGGTGGGGGGCGGGGTGTACGGGGCGCGGCGTTGGACGGGTGGTCCGGCGCGGCGGTTGCAGGTGCTGGTGGCGCTTCTGGCGGTGTGTTATCTGCCGTTGGTGTTGATGCCGGGCGCGGTGCCGATGGTGTTGCTGACGGCGTTGGCGGGGGTGTTCCTGGCGCCGTCGATCGCGTGTGCGTTCGTGCTGGTGGACCGGCACGCGCCGGCGGGGACGGTGACGGAGGCGTTCTCGTGGCTGGTGACGACGTTCACGGTGGGTGCGTCGGTGGGGACGGGGCTGGCGGGTCCTGTGGTGGAGGCGGGCGGGGCGCGGTGGGGTTTCGTGGTGCCGGGGGTGGCGGGGGGTGTGTCGTTGCTGGTCCTGCTGGTCACGACGCGGGTGCTGTCGGGTCCTGTGGGGCGGGCGGTTGTCGCGGCTTCATCGGAAAATGATCCAAACCGTGCTGTCGAACCCCGTTTCAGCTCGGGTGATCGGGCGTAATGTTCAGTCATGGACCGCCGCATTTTCGGGCTGGAGAACGAGTACGGCGTCACGTGCACGTTCAGGGGACAGCGCCGCCTGTCGCCTGACGAGGTGGCGCGGTACCTCTTCCGCCGTGTCGTGTCATGGGGCCGCAGCAGCAATGTCTTTCTGCGAAACGGCGCCCGCCTCTATCTCGACGTGGGCTCACATCCGGAATACGCCACACCCGAATGTGACAACGTGACCGAGTTGGTCACCCACGACAAGGCCGGCGAGCGCATTCTCGAAGGACTCCTGGTAGATGCCGAACGACGCCTGCACGAGGAAGGAATCGCGGGCGACGTCTACCTCTTCAAGAACAACACCGACTCGGCTGGCAACTCCTACGGGTGTCACGAGAACTACCTCGTGGCGCGGCACGGGGAGTTCTCCCGACTCGCGGACATCCTCATTCCGTTCCTCGTCACGAGGCAGCTCCTGTGTGGGGCCGGCAAGGTGTTGCAGACGCCGAGGGGCGCGGTGTACTGCGTCAGTCAGCGTGCTGAGCACATCTGGGAGGGTGTCTCGTCGGCGACGACGCGTTCCCGGCCGATCATCAACACCCGTGACGAGCCGCACGCCGATGCCGAGCGGTACCGTCGGCTGCATGTGATCGTGGGCGACTCGAACATGTCCGAGACGACGATGCTTCTGAAGGTCGGTGCGACCGATCTGGTGCTGCGCATGATCGAAGCGGGCACGGTGATGCGGGATCTGACGTTGGAGAACCCGATCAGGGCGATCCGTGAGGTCAGTCACGACATCACCGGGCGGCGCAAGGTGCGGCTGGCCAGTGGCCGGGAGGCGTCGGCGCTCGAGGTGCAGCGCGAGTACTACGAGAAGGCCGTGGACTTCTGTGAGCGCCGCGGTATCCGTACCGGTACGGTCGAGCAGGTCCTCGAGCTGTGGGGCCGGACGCTCGACTCGATCGAGGCGGAGGATCTCGACCGGATCGGCACCGAGATCGACTGGGTCATGAAGTACAAGCTGATCGAGCGGTACCGGGCCAAGCACAACATGACCATGTCGCATCCGCGGGTCGCGCAGATAGACCTCGCGTATCACGACATCCACCGTCGTCGGGGCCTTTACTACCTCTTGGAGAGGAAGGGTCAAGCCGCGCGGATCTGCAACGACTTGAAGATCTTCGAGGGCAAGTCGGTTCCGCCGCAGACGACTCGGGCGCGGCTTCGGGGTGACTTCATCCGGCGGGCGCAGGAACAGCGTCGGGACTTCACCGTCGACTGGGTGCATCTGAAGCTCAACGACCAGGCGCAGCGCACGGTGTTGTGCAAGGACCCGTTCCGGTCGGTGGACGACCGGGTGGAGAAGCTGATCGCGGGAATGTGATCGGGTGGGCAACGCGTTCCGGTGAAAGACCGGAACGCAACACGGGCGTCGCACGTTTTCCGTGCGGCGCCCTTCTCACGTCGTAGAGTTGCGCGCACGTCATCCGCAAGATCGAATCGATTGAGGCCCCCACCGTGCGCCGACGCTCACTCCTGATTGCCGTTCCCACCGGACTTGTCGCTCTCGCCGGGTGCGGTGACGACAAGTCCGACACGAGCAAGGCCGCCGACAGCGCGTCGCCCTCCGCTTCCGCGTCGGGGTCCGCGGCGCCGCCGCCGAAGATCGTCGACGGGCCGTTGCCGGCCATCACGGCGGGTGCCAAGTTCGACGAGAAGCCGACGGTCGCGAAGGGCTCGGGTGATCCGTCGAAGCAGCTCGCGGTGAAGACGGTGATCGCGGGTGGCGGGAAGGCGGTCGCGGAGAACGACTACATCCAGGCCAACTACCTGGGGCAGGTGTGGTCGTCGGCGAAGGTGTTCGACAATTCCTACGACCGGAAGACGCCGCTGCTGATCCAGTTGGCGCAGGGCACCATCATCGACGGGTGGCGTTACGCGCTGACGGGCAAGAAGGCGGGCAGCCGGGTGGAGTTCTCGGTGCCGCCGACGTGGGGTTACGGCACGCAGGGCAACACGCAGGCGGGGATCAAGGGCACGGACACGCTGGTGTTCGTGGTCGACATCCAGGACGCGTTCAACTCGAAGAGTTCCGCGAAGGGCAAGGACGTCGCGCAGGGCGACGCGAAGCTGCCGAAGGTCGGGACGAACACCGACGGCAAGGCGCCCTCGATCGATGTCCCGAAGACGGACGCGCCGACGAAGCTGGTGGCGGACTACGTGATCGAGGGGGACGGCGAGGAGGTCGGGGCCGACAGCACCGTGCTGGTGCAGTACAAGGGCGTGCTGTGGGACACCGGCAAGGAGTTCGATTCCACGTACAGCAGGAACGCGTTGACGTCGTTCTCGCTCCAGCAGGTCGTCAAGGGCTGGGCGCAGGGTCTGACGGGCAAGAAGGTGGGTAGCCGGGTGCTGATCGTCATTCCGCCCAAGCTGGGCTACGGCGACAGCCCGCCGTCGGGCAGCGGCATCAAGAAGGACTCGGTGCTGGTGTTCTCGGTGGACATCCTCGCGAAGATGTGAGGCCGTGGGGATGTAAGACTGTGACCGTTGCCTTACCGCAGACCAAGCAGGAGCTAGAGACGTGAGCATCGAGAAGCCCGAGATCGACTTCCCGGGCGGCGAGCCGCCGGCGGACCTCGAGATCAAGGACATCTGGGAGGGCGACGGCGAGGTGGCCAAGGCCGGCCAGACCGTCACCGTCCACTACGTCGGTGTGGCGTTCAGCACCGGCGAGGAGTTCGACGCGAGCTGGAACCGCGATGCGCCGTTCCGCTTCCCGCTCGGTGGTGGCCGGGTCATCGCCGGCTGGGACCAGGGCGTGCAGGGCATGAAGGTCGGTGGCCGTCGTCAGCTGACGATCCCGGCGCGCCTCGCCTACGGCAACCAGAGCCCCACCCCGCTGATCAAGCCCGGTGAGACGCTGATCTTCGTGGTGGACCTGCTCGGAGTCTGAGCGGGATCCGATCGCGTGCGATCACCCGGGGCCCATGCCTGACCAGGCATGGGCCCTCCGCTTTGTCCTGCCTCGTCGGGGCGGTACGGTCGACGCTGATAAGCACCATAGGGAAGGCGAAGGGCGTCGATGGCCATTGCCAAGGCCGAGCGGCTGATGAACCTGGCGCTGTGTCTGCTCGGGACGCGGCGGCCCCTCAGCAAGCGCGAGCTGCGCGAGTCGCTCGAGGCCTATCTGGAGGCGGGCAGCGACGACTCCTTCAACCGGATGTTCGAGCGGGACAAGGACGATCTGCGCGAACTGGGTCTGGTCATCGAGACCGTGGAGAACCTGGACGGCGAGACGGGGTACCGGGCCCGCCGGGACAGCAACCGGTTGCCGCCGATCTCCCTGGACGCCGAGGAGGCCGCCGCGCTCGGGCTGGTCGCGAAGGTGTGGCAGCAGGCCAGGCTCGCGGGTGCCGCCAGTGGGGCGTTGCAGAAGCTGCGTGCGGCGGGGTTGCCCGAGGACGTCGATCCGTATGAGGCGCACGGCGCGCTGGAGCCGCGCATCCCGGTGCACGAGGCGGCGTTCGAGCCGTTGATGCTGGCGTGCCGTGACCGTCGGCCTGTCGTGTTCGACTACCGCAAGGCGACCGCTGCCCGGCCCGAGCCGCGGCAGGTGGAGCCGTGGGCGCTGGAGTGCTGGCGGGGGCACTGGTACCTGGCGGGCTGGGACCGGGACCGCGGTGCCGAGCGGGTGTTCCGGTTGTCGCGGATCACCGGGCGGGTGCGCAGCCGCAACGGGCTGTTCACGGCGGAGGTGCCCGATGTGGTCACCGTGCGGGACACGGTGGCGGGGTGGGCGGGGGAGACCGCGGACCGGTCCGCGCTGATCCGGCTGCGGGCGGGTGCCGGGTACCCCCTTCGGGCGAAAGCGTCGGCGGTTCGGGAACTCGGTGACGGCTGGGACGAGTTGGAGGTTCCGTACGGCCATGGGCTCGACGCGTGGCTGGCGGAGTTCGGTCCGGACGTGGTGGTCATCGAGCCCGCAGAGCTGCGGGCCGACGTGGTGGACCGGCTGCGGGCCGTGGCCAAGGGCTGAGGGGGAGCGGACAACACAGTGGCAGGCAAACCGGTCAGGGCCGTCAACGCCATCGACCAGACCCGGCGGATGCTCTCGCTGGTCACGTATCTGAGGGAGCGTCCTGGCGCCCGCATCGAGGACGTGGCGCGCGCCTTCGGTGTGACGGAGGACGAGCTGGTCTCGGATCTGGACGTGCTGCCGATGTGCGGTACGAGTTTCCGGGGTGGTGACCTCCTGGACATCGACACCGACGGTGAGCGCATCTGGTGGCACAACCCGGCCGCGCTGGCCGCTGAGGCGGCCGAGCCGCTGCGGCTGGCCGCCGACGAGGCGACGGCGCTGCTGGTGGCCGCGCGCGCGGTGGCCACGTTGCCGGGCCTGCGGGAGAGCGACCGGCAGGCGCTGCTGCGGGCTACGGCCAAGGTGGAGACGTCGGCGGGGGAGGCGGCGGGTGCCAGTTCCCGTCTGTCGGTGACGTTCGAGTCCGAGGGCGGGGTCTTCGCGGATGTCGACCGGGCGATCTCGGAGCGCCGTCGGCTGTGGATCCGTTACTACTCGCCCGCGCGGGACGAGGTCACCGAGCGCGAGATCGATCCGATCCGCCTGGTCAGTGTGGGTCACACCTATGTGGAGGCGTGGTGCCGGCGTTCGGAGGCGCGGCGCACGTTCCGTCTCGACCGGGTCGCCGAGATCAAGATCCTGGACGAGCCGTCGGCGCCTCCCGAGGTGGAGCTGCGGGATCTCTCGGAGGGGCTGGTGCAGCCCGCGGCGGAGGATCCCGAGGTGGTCGTCGAGGTGGGGCCGGGGGGCCGGTGGGTCGCCGAGTACTACCCGCACGACAGCGCGGAGGAGTTGGCGGACGGCGGGTTGCGCATCACGTTGCGGACGCCTGACCCGGCGTCGCTGCGCCGGCTGGCGCTGCGGCTGGGCGGGGACGGCCGGATCGTCTCGCCGTCCGCGCTCGCCGACAGTGCCCGGCGGGCGGCCCGCGAGGCGCTGGCGGCGTACGACGCGGACGGAGTGGTCCCGGCCGGTGCGGCGGGGGCGGGCGGGGTTCACGACGGGCAGTACGGCAGGCGGGAGCAGGGGCTGTGAGCGAGTCGACGACGTCCGAGGCGCCGGGGATGTCCGTGGCGGCGGCGTTCGCCGGGATGCGGAGTGTCGCGCCGGTCGTGTTCCGGGCGGGCTGCCCGGAGTGCCGGGGGCATTTCGAGCTGGCGGCGCCCGCGCTGCGCCTGGCGATAGGTGCCACCAGCCGTACCACGTTCTACTCGTTCACCTGTCCCGAGTGCGGTGCCGCGGTCCGCAAGCCGGCCGGGGAGCGGATCGTGGAGCTGCTGACCGGTGGTGGGGTCAGGACGCTGCGTCTGACTCCGACCGTCTAGGCTCACCGTATGTTCTGGCCGATGCTCGCGGTGGTGCTGGGGTTCCTTGGTCTGGTGGTGCTCGGGGTGTGCGCCGTCCAGGTCTTCGTGGCGGCACGGCGTCTGGGCGCGCAGGTGACGGACGCGACACGGCGTATCAACCGGGCCGCGGAGGAGCTGGAGCGGGCCGCGGAGAGCGCCGCACGCTCGGCGGGCACGCGGTGAGGGGTGCTGTGGGGGGCGTGTGAGTCGTGGGCCGCAGGCGTTTTGCGTCACTTCGGCCTGTCATCCCGGCCACCCCGGCAGGTACGCTGCTGGTCGCGGTCCGGCGAACGAGGCCCTGGCCGCGGACCGGGAGTACGCACGGGGATTGCCTCACGTTCACCCCTGAGCGTTACGATCGCTGTCAACGCGATCGATCGGACAGATGTCCGACCGGTCGGACGGCACCCCACCCAGCCGCCTCGGTGAGAAGGTAAAGAATTATGTTCGGAAGGCTCGGCGCTCCCGAGATCATTCTCATCCTCGTCGTCATCGTCCTGCTGTTCGGCGCGAAGAAGCTTCCGGACATGGCCCGCTCGCTCGGCAAGTCCGCGCGCATCCTCAAGAGCGAGGCCAAGGCGATGAAGGACGAGGGCAGCAACAACGCCGCCACTCCGGCCGACCCGCCCACCACCGGCGACGCGCAGCGCACCATCCAGGCTGCTCCGGGCGATGTCACCAGCTCCCGCCCGGTGAACGAGACCACGGACACGACCAAGCGCTGACGCAGGGCCGGACGCTCCCGGCCCGCCGCACGAGATGAGGACGTGGGTTGCCCAAGTCTGCCCGCACACAGGAGAAGGACCCAGAGGGGCGGATGCCCCTCGCGGATCACCTTCGTGAGCTCCGCAACCGGCTCGCGAAGGCGATGCTCGCCATCGTCGTCGTCACGATCGTGGCCGCCTTCTTCTACAACGACATCATCAACATTCTGACGAAGCCCATCCTCGACTCGGTCGGATGCGCGAAGTCGTTCGAAGAGCTGATGACGTCGGAGGAATCCAAGCAGCAGTGCGCGCGCATCACCATCAACGGTCTGCTGGCCCCCTTCACGCTGGCTCTCCAGGTGTCGCTGATGGCCGGCATCGTGATCGCCTCGCCGGTCTGGCTGTACCAGCTGTGGGCGTTCGTCGCGCCCGGTCTGCACCGCCACGAGAAGAAGTACGCCTACGGCTTCGTCGCCACCGGCGCCCCCCTCTTCTTCGCGGGCGGTTTCTTCGCGTACAAGGTGCTGCCGAAGTCCGCCAAGGTGCTGATGGACTTCACCCCGGTCGGTGTCGACAACCTGCTGCCGCTGGACGATCTGCTGCAGTTCGTCACCCGCATGGTGGTCGTCTTCGGGCTCTCCTTCGAACTGCCGCTGCTCCTGATCATGCTGAACCTCACCGGCATCCTCACCGGCAAGCGCATGATCGGCTGGTGGCGCGGCATGATCATGGGCATCACGGTCTTCGCGGCCGTCGCCACGCCCAGCACCGACCCGCTGTCCATGCTGATCCTGGCCGGACCGATCTGCGTGCTGTACTTCGGCGCCGCCTGCTTCTCCCTGATGAACGACCGCCGCAAGAGGCGCCGCGCGGCCGAGGGCCCAGGTGACGACGAGGCGTCCGAGCTGGATCTCACCCCTGAGGACATCGGCGAGATCGAGCGGATCCCCGCGGCCCGTGCCCTGCCCGAGCAGTCGTCGGGACCCGAGCGCGTCAACGGCTACGACGACGTGACCTGACGTCCGCCGACCCGCTCCCGCCGCTGAAACCCGTCACGGCCCGCCCGTCGCCCACGCGACCGGCGGGCCGTCGCCGTGCGGCCGTGAGCTGGGCGGATCCGGGGTCCGCGGACACCGGATCCGGATAATGATCGTCCTGTTGTCAGTGCGGCCCGGTACGCTCGAAAGCACGATGACAGAGGATCTCTCACCTGCCGAGCGTTACGCGGCGTCCCGCAGGCGCGCTGTCGAGCAGGCCACCGCGCTCGCCGCCTTCCGCGAGATGTACGACTTCGACCTCGATCCCTTCCAGATCGAGGCCTGCCGGGCCCTGGAGGCGGGCAAGGGTGTGCTGGTCGCGGCGCCCACCGGCTCAGGCAAGACGATCGTGGGCGAGTTCGCCGTCCACCTCGCTCTCGGCCAGGGCAAGAAGTGCTTCTACACGACGCCCATCAAGGCGCTGTCGAACCAGAAGTACGCGGACCTGTGTCGCCGTTACGGCGCCGACAAGGTGGGTCTGCTGACCGGTGACAACAGCGTCAACTCCGACGCCCCGGTGGTCGTGATGACCACCGAGGTGCTGCGGAACATGCTGTACGCGGGGTCGCAGACGCTCCTGGGCCTCGGCCATGTGGTCATGGACGAGGTGCACTACCTCTCCGACCGCTTCCGCGGTGCCGTCTGGGAGGAGGTCATCATCCATCTGCCGGAGTCGGTGACGCTGGTCTCCCTGTCGGCGACGGTCTCCAACGCGGAGGAGTTCGGCGACTGGCTGGACACCGTCCGCGGCGACACCGAGGTGATCGTCTCCGAGCACCGGCCCGTGCCGCTGTTCCAGCACGTGCTCGCCGGGCGGCGGATGTACGACCTGTTCGAGGAGGGCGAGGGCCAGAAGAAGGCCGTCAACCCCGACCTCACCCGGCTGGCGCGGATGGAGGCGGGCCGTACCGCCTTCCAGGACCGCAGGCGCGGCAAGGCGATGCGTGAGGCCGACCGGGAGCGGGAGCGCCGGCAGCGTTCCCGGGTGTGGACGCCGGGACGCCCCGAGGTCATCGAGCGCCTCGACGCCGAGGGGTTGCTGCCCGCCATCACCTTCATCTTCAGCCGCGCCGCCTGCGAGGCCGCCGTCCAGCAGTGTCTGTACGCGGGCCTGCGGCTCAACGACGACGACGCGCGGGAGAGGGTGCGGGCGCTCGTCGAGGAGCGCACCGCGTCCATCCCGCACGAGGACCTGCACGTCCTGGGCTACTACGAGTGGCTCGAGGGCCTGGAGCGCGGGATCGCCGCCCACCACGCGGGCATGCTGCCGACGTTCAAGGAGGTCGTCGAGGAGCTTTTCCTGCGCGGTCTGGTCAAGGCCGTGTTCGCGACCGAGACGCTGGCCCTCGGCATCAACATGCCCGCCCGTTCGGTGGTGCTGGAGAAGCTCGTCAAGTGGAACGGCGAGCAGCACGCCGACATCACCCCCGGCGAGTACACGCAGCTGACCGGCCGGGCCGGGCGCCGCGGTATCGACGTCGAGGGGCACGCGGTCGTGCTGTGGCAGCGGGGCCTCAGCCCCGAGCACCTCGCGGGTCTCGCCGGTACCCGTACCTATCCGCTGCGTTCCAGCTTCAAGCCGTCGTACAACATGGCGGTCAATCTGGTCGAGGGGTTCGGGCGGCACCGTTCGCGTGAGCTGCTGGAGACGTCGTTCGCGCAGTTCCAGGCCGACCGGTCGGTGGTCGGGATCTCCCGGCAGGTGCAGCGCAACGAAGAGGGCCTGGACGGCTACAAGGACTCCATGACCTGCCACCTCGGCGACTTCGAGGAGTACGCGCGGCTGCGCAGGGAGCTGAAGGACCGGGAGACGGAGCTGGCCAGGCAGGGCGCCAACCAGCGGCGCGCGGAGGCCGCCGTCGCCCTGGAGAAGCTCAAGCCGGGTGACGTCATCCATGTCCCGACGGGCAAGTACGCGGGCCTGGCCCTGGTCCTCGACCCGGGGCTGCCCGCCGGGCGGTCCAACGGCCACCGCGGGTTCGAGCAGCACGACGGGCCGCGTCCGCTGGTGCTCACCGCCGAACGGCAGGTCAAGCGGCTCGCGACGATGGACTTCCCGGTGCCCGTCGAGGCGTTGGACCGGATGCGCATCCCGAAGACGTTCAACCCGCGTTCCCCGCAGTCCCGTCGCGATCTCGCCTCCGCGCTGCGCACCAAGGCCGGGCACATCCCGCCGGAGCGGGCCCGCAAGCAGCGCTCGCAGGCCGCCGACGACCGGGAGATCGCACGGCTGCGCACGGCGATCCGCGCCCACCCCTGCCACGGCTGCAACGACCGTGAGGACCACGCCCGTTGGGCCGAGCGCTACCACCGGCTGCTGCGGGACACCTCGCAGCTTGAGCGGCGCATCGAGGGCCGCACCAACACCATCGCGCGGACCTTCGACCGGATCGTGGCGCTCCTGACCGAGCTGGACTATCTGCGGGGCGACGAGGTCACCGAGCACGGCAAGCGGCTGGCCCGGCTCTACGGCGAACTCGACCTGCTCGCCAGCGAATGCCTGCGGGCGGGCGTGTGGGAGGGGCTCGGCCCCGCCGAACTCGCCGCGTGCGTCTCGGCGTTGGTGTACGAGGCGCGGGTCAGCGACGACGCGATGGCGCCGAAGCTGCCGGCCGGGAACGCGAAGGCCGCGCTCGGTGAGATGGTGCGGATCTGGGGACGGCTCGACGCCCTTGAGGAGGACTTCCGGATCTCCCAGACCGAGGGGGTCGGGCAGCGTGAGCCGGACCTCGGGTTCGCCTGGGCCGTGTACATGTGGGCCTCGGGGAAGGGGCTCGACGAGGTGCTGCGGGAGGCGGAGATGCCCGCGGGGGACTTCGTGCGCTGGTGCAAGCAGGTGATCGACGTCCTGGGCCAGATCGCGGCGGCCGCTCCCACGGAGGGCTCCACGGTCGGCAAGGCGGCGCGCAGGGCCGTGGACCAGGTGCTGCGCGGGGTGGTCGCGTACTCGTCCGTGCAGTGAGGCGGGCGGGCGGCTGAGCCGAGAGGCCGGGGGAGTCGAGGGGGCGGGGGAGCGCCTGGGCATGGGGGAACTCTGGGCGCGGGGGAGTGAGCAACGAGGGAGCGGGGCGGGCGGGACGGGGAGCGGGCGTGGTCATGCCGTCCGTTCCATTCGCCCTGTCTGCCCCGTTCGCCTTGAGTCGGCGGACGCGGGTGACCGCGCGGGCGTGCGTGACATCGGCGGAGGTGCGTGACTCCGCGGAGGGGCGTGAGCGCGCGGGGATGTGCGTGAGCGTGACGACGGTCGTGGCCCTGCGGGCGTGAGGGCTGTGCCCGGCTCCTCGCCTGCGCACGCGTGGAGGTCGGTGCGCGGGGTCTGGGCGGTGTCGGCTCGGCGCCGGAACCGAGCTGTTGAGAATCTTCACTCGTCACGGTGAGTGGTTTTCGCACGCCCGTACTCTGTGACGCGCGGTGTGCGAGTGACGTCACAGCGTGCAAATAGGTCGAGGTTACCTCCCTCGCGCGCCCGGTTTCAGGCACTTGCTGAATATGACACGGCGATGATCCGGTCGGACTAAGCTCGCCCGCAGCGCACCGAGTTGAGGTGGAATCGGGCGCTTGTTCCCGAAGTCTCCGGACTATCCGGAAAACCCGACATTCCACCCCGAGATTCGACTCCGAGGTGTCCGACCCCCGGCGGCCCTCCGCCGTCCCTGCCCCGCCCCTCTCGCCCCGCCCATCGCCCCCTCAGCACCCCACCCCTCATCGACTTCCAGCCGATTCGTCCCAGAAGGCCCACATGGTGAGTGTTCAAACCCCTCCCGTGCACCGCGAACTCCCTTATGCGCGCGTGCTGCTGCTGCCCGCCATACTGATGGCCGCGGCGACCGGAGGCGCCGTCGCCGCGGTGGCGGAACCGGCCAGGGCGGCCGTCGGCTGGTGCGGCGCCGTCGCCACCCTTCTGGTGATCGCCACCGCCGCCGAGGCGGTACGCCGCGGCCGGGCCCAGCGCGCGTGGCGTGCCGAGAGCGACCGTCACACCGCGCGACTGGAACGGCGGATCGCCTCCCACGAGGAGGACATGCTCCGCTTCGCCCGCGAGATCACGCCCGCCGCGCTCGACCGGCTGCACTGCGGAGATTCCCCCGCAGAGGTGATCCGCCGCATCGGTGAGATCGACCCGTCCTACCGGGACCTCCCCGAGGCGCAGTTGCGGCTGCTGAGGACCGTCCTCGTCACCATCGACCGGGAGGAGGCCCTGCGGGACTCCTCGCAGCGCTCCTTCGTCGACATCGCCCGCCGCGTCCAGGCGATCGTCCACCAACAGGCCAAGGAGCTGCGGGAGATGGAGGAGGACCACGGGCGCAACCCCGAGGTCTTCGACGACCTGCTCCGCCTCGACCACGGCACCGCCCTGATCGGCCGTCTCGCCGACTCCATCTCCGTCCTCGGCGGCGGGCGCCCAGGACGCCAGTGGCCGCAGCCCGTCCCCCTGTACAGCGTGTTGCGCGGTGCGATGTCCCGCATCCTGGAGTACCGGCGCATCTCGCTCGACGTCATCGCCAAGGTCAACATCGACGGCGTCTCCGTCGAGCCCGTCATCCACGCCTGCGCCGAACTCCTCGACAACGCCACCCGCTACTCGCCCCCGCAGACCAAGGTGCATGTCACCGCCACCGAGGTGCAGACCGGCGTCGCCATCGAGATCGAGGACGCCGGTGTCAGCCTCAGCGACGAGGCCCGCGCCCGCGCCGAAGGCATGCTGGAGCGTGCCATGGCCGGCGGCGACCTCCAGGACCTCGGTGAGTCGCCGCGCCTGGGCCTCGCCGTCGTGGGCCGGTTGTGCAAGACGTACGACATGCAGATCTCGCTGCGCACCTCCGCGTACGGCGGGGTCCGGGCGGTGCTGATCGTGCCGCGCGCGATGATGACCGACGGTCCCGCGCCCGGCGTCGCCCACGGGGTGGGGGTCACCGCGCTGCCCAAGGCCGAACTCGGCGCGCTCGAAGGCCCCAAGCGGCCCCCGAAGAAGCGGCGCCCGACCAGCCCGCGGATCCCGGCCGGCGTCTCGATGGTGGACGAGGTCCCGGAGGTCACCGAGTGGACGGCGGGCGGGCTGCCGCAGCGCCGCAGCCGGGTCAAGACGCCGCTCAGCAGGCGGCTCGCCGAGCAGGCCGCGATGGACCAGGCCGAGCGGGAGGTCCTGGAGGCGCACTCCCGGTCCGCCTGGGGATCGCCGCCGCCCGCCGCGCCCGGCGCCGACGAGCCGCAACCCGGCCTCTGGGTCGACTCGTTCATGAGCGGTCTCAAGGGCGACCAGGACCCCGCCGTTCTCACCCAGCCGAAGACCGAGCCGGCCCGTGCCGAGGCCGACGACGAGAGGGACCGCACGTGATCCAGCAGCGAGCCAACTTCGACTGGATGCTCAAGGATCTCGCCGATGGCGTACCGGGCATCGAGATGATCGTGGTGCTCTCCGCCGACGGCCTGCGGATCGCCCGCTTCGGCGGCGACCCCGACGCCGCCGACCGGGTCGCCGCGGCCTGCGCGGGCCTGCAGAGCCTCGCGGGAGCCGTCGCCCAGGAGATCCCGGGCAGCGACGGCCGGATGAAGATGGTCGTCATCGAGATCAACGGCGGCTACTTCTACCTGATGGCCGCGGGCGCCAACGCCTACCTCGCGGTCCTGTCCGACATGGTCGCCGAGCCCGGTCTGATGAGCAACCGCATGCGTGACCTCGTCATCCGGATCGGGGCCCATCTGACCAGCCCGCCCAGGCGCAACGGGCAGACCGTATGACTCCTCCGCGACGCCAGCGGCGACACCCGGTGCCGAAGCCGCCGCCCTCGGCCGCCGCGGAGGGCGAGGGGAAGATCCCGGAGCGGCTGTACGTGGTGGCGGGCCCTGCGGGTGACCGCGCCGACCTCGACCTGGTCACCCTGATCGTGGCCAACGGCAGGCCGTCGCCCTCGGCCACCCCGGAGGAGTCCACGGTGATACGGCTCTGCGCGGCTCCCCTCTCGGTGGCGGAGCTCTCCGCGTACCTCAGCCTGCCGTACAGCTCGGTGACCGTCCTGCTGACCGAGCTGCTCATGGCCGAACTGGTGCAGGCGCGCTCCCCGATCGTCCGGCAGGCGCTCCCCGACCGTTCCCTCCTCGAAGCGGTGATGCATGGACTTCAACGGCTCTGACACCCTCCACGGACCGCGCACCCCGGACCGGCTGCCGCACACCGCGGAGGCCGCCGCGAAGATCGTCATCGTGGGCGGGTTCGGCGTGGGCAAGACCACCATGGTCGGCGCGGTCAGCGAGATCAGGCCGCTGACCACCGAGGAGACCATGACGCAGGCCGGTCTCGGCATCGACGACGACTACGGCTCGGAGACGAAGACCGCCACCACCGTGGCCATGGACTTCGGCCGCATCAGCATCACCGAGCAACTCGTCCTCTACCTCTTCGGCACCCCGGGCCAGGAGCGCTTCTGGTTCCTGTGGAACGGCCTGTTCGAGGGCGCCCTCGGCGCGGTCGTGCTGATCGACACCCGGCGTCTCGAAGTCAGCTTCGACGTCATGGGGCGCCTGGAGGAACGCGGGGTGCCGTTCGTCGTCGCCGTCAACTCCTTCCCCGACGCGCCCCGTTACCCCGTCGAGGATCTGCGCAGGGCGCTCGACCTGGCCGAGGAGATCCCGATCGTGGAGTGCGACGCGCGCCGCCGGGCATCGAGCCGGGACGTCCTGCTGACCCTGACGCGGTTCCTGCACTCGCTCGCCCTGACCGGCGCGCTCACCTGACCACCGCCCCACCGGATCTTCCTCGGAGTGACCCCCGTGACGTCTGAACACACCTCCCCGACCGGAACGGACGACCTCGCGCTCGCCCCGCCGCCCGGCTGCCCCGCCCACGGCACGGGCCCCGGCGGGCTGCACCGGCTCTACGGGCCCGAGGCGGAGGACCTGGACGCCCTGTACGAGCGGCTGCGCGAGGAGCACGGCCCGGTGGCGCCCGCGCTGCTCCACGACGATGTGCCGGCCTGGGTGGTCCTCGGTCACGCCGAGAACCTCCACATGGTGCGCACGCCCTCGCAGTTCACCCGCGACAGCCGGATCTGGGGTCCGCTCCTCGACGGCACGGTCAAGCCCGACCACCCGCTGATGCCGCACATCGCGTGGGAGCCCATCTGCTCGCACGCCGAGGGCGACGAGCATCTGCGGCTGCGGGGCGCGGTCACCGGTGCCATCGCGACCATCGACCACCGCGGTATCCGCCGGTACATCAACCGCGCCACCCAGCGCCTGGTCAACGCGTTCTGCAAGCGGGGCACCGCCGATCTGGTCGGTGAGTTCGCCGAGCATCTGCCGATGGCCGTGCTGTGCGAGATCCTCGGCATGCCCGAGGAGTACAACGACCGGATCGTGGAGGCCGCCCGCGACATGCTCAAGGGCACCGAGACGGCGATCGCCAGCCAGGGCTATGTGCTGGACGCCCTGCAACGGCTCACCGCCCGGCGCCGTGCGCACCCCGAGGAGGACTTCGCGAGCCGGCTCGTCACCGACCCGGCGGCCCTCACCGACGACGAGGTCACCAAGCACCTCTGGCTGGTGCTGATGGCCGCCTACGAGGCCACCGTCAACCTGCTCGCGAACGTCCTGCGGGTGGTCCTCACCGAGCCCGGGTTCCGCGCGCAGCTCAGCGGCGGCCAGATGACGGTGCCCGAGGCGGTCGAGCAGTCGCTGTGGGACGAGCCGCCGTTCAGCACGATCTTCGCCTACTTCGCCAAGCACGACACCGAGTTGGGCGGTCAGCGGATCAGCAAGGGTGACGGGCTGCTCCTGGGGATCGCTCCCGGCAACGTCGATCCGCGGGTCAGGCCCGACCTCGACGCCGGTATGCAGGGCAACCGTTCGCATCTCGCGTTCGGTGGCGGGGCGCACGAGTGCCCGGGGCAGGACATCGCCCGCGGGATCGCCGGCACCGGGGTGGACGCGCTGCTGATGCGGCTGCCCGATGTGCAACTCGCCGTCCCGGAGGACGAGTTGCGGTGGACGCAGTCGATCGCCTCCCGGCACCTGGTGGAGCTGCCGGTGTTCTTCGCGCCGAAACCGGAGCAGGACGTCCTGGCCAGGCCGAGCCAGAAGCCGCTGCCCGCGCCGCGCGCCACCTGGCAGGTCGGGGTGCCTGCCGCCGCGCGGCCCCGCCCGCCGGCCGAACCGCCCGAGCCCGTCGTCCCGCCGCGGGAGCCGGCGCCCGAGCCGCAGCCGCGACTCGGGCTCTGGCAGCGGCTCGTGGGCTGGTGGCGCGGCTACTGACCGGCCCAGCGCGGGTACGACGACCAGGCGTCGAGCGTGCGGGTGCTGCGGAAGCGGTGCTCGGTCCGGGTGATGGGGTCGGTGAACTCCAGTGTCCGTGCCAGCAGTTGGAGCGGACGCCGGAAGTCGCCGGGCGGTACGGGGCCGGTGACCACGGGGTACAGCGGGTCACCGAGGAGGGGCACACCGAGGGCGTTCATATGGACGCGCAGCTGGTGGGTCTGGCCGGTCGTCGGGGTCAGGCGGTAGCGGCCGAGCCCGTCCGCCCGCCGGTGCTCGGCGAGTTCGACCCGGGTCACCGCGTTGGGCTCGCCGTCCGTCTCGTAGGCGGCGAGCACCCCGCGCTCCTTCACGATCCTGCTGCGCACGGTCCTGGGCAGCGCGAGCCCCGGATCGTGGGGTGCGATCGCCTCGTACTCCTTGCGCACCCGCCGGTCGGCGAAGAGCGACTGGTACGCGCCGCGTTCCTCGGGCCGAACCGTGAACAGGACCAGTCCCGCGGTGAGCCGGTCGAGGCGGTGCGCGGCGCCCAGCGCCGGCAGGCCGAGGTCGCGGCGCAGCCGGGCCAGGGCGGTCTCGGTGACATGGCTGCCGCGCGGGACGGTGGCCAGGAAGTGCGGTTTGTCGGCGACGACGAGGTGGTCGTCGCGGTGGACGATCTCGATGGCGAAGGGGACGGGCACCTCGGTGGGCAGATCGCGGTGGAACCACACGAACATGCCGGGCACATAGGGGGCGTCGGAGGCCACGGGCCGCCCGTCCGCCGCGACGATCCGCCCCTGCTCGAACATCTCCGCGATGACGGCCGCATCCGCCGACAGCCGATGGGTCAGGTGCTCCCGGACGGTGGCCCAGGCGCCGTCGCCCGGCAGGCGCACCCGTACCGGGTCGACGCCCTCGCGCTGGGGCAGGGGAGCGGGCGGCACACGGCGGCTGCGGGTCATGGCGGTCAGCGTACGAGGTGCGGGGCGGGCTCAGACGGCGTCAGGCGTCCGTGCCGCGGCCCGCGCACCCCCGGCCTGCGGAGGCGGCGGCGGGCCGGTCGGGGCGCCGCCGCTCTCGACGGGTCACGCGGCGGGCGCCGCGCCCTCCTGCTCCACCTCGATGCGCGCGTTCCACTCCCGCTTGGAGGCCTGCCAGCCGTCCTCGTTGTGGCCGAGCCGCCAGTAGCCGGAGATCGACAGGTCCTCGCGCGGCAACGCCTTCTCGACGCGCAGCAGGTGGCGGAGTTCTTTGACGAAGTGGGCCTCGCCGTGCACGAACGCGTGCACCCGGCCCTCGGGGAATTCCAGTGCCCGCACGGCGTCGAGGAGCGGCTCGCCGACCGGGCGGTCGCCGCGGTGCAGCCAGGTGACCTCGACGTCGGAGTCGATCTTCTGCTCCTCCTCGGGTCCTGAGACCTCGACGAACGCGTGGGCCCGTGCGCCGGCGGGCAGCGCTTCGAGGGAGCGGGCGATGGCGGGCAGGGCGCTCTCGTCGCCGACGAGGAGGTGCCAGTCGGCGTCGGGTGCGGGGGTGTAGGCGCCGCCGGGGCCCATGAACAGGACCGTTTCGCCGGGCTTGACGCGCTGCGCCCACGGTCCGGCGAGGCCCTCGTCGCCGTGGATGACGAAGTCGAGGGTCATCTCGCGCTGCTCGGCGTTCCAGTCCCGGACGGTGTAGGTGCGGGTCACCGGCCACTGGTCGCGGGGGAACTCGGCGCGGATGCGCTCCATGTCGAAGGGCTCGGGGTAGACGGCGCCCCCGGCCGGGAACAGGAGTTTGACGTAGTGGTCCGTGCAGGTGTCCGCCGCGAACCCGCCCAGACTCTCGCCGCCGAGCACCACGCGCTGCATGTGGGGTGTCAGCCGTTCGGTGCGGACGACCTGCGCGGAGTGGGGTGTGCGCGGCTTGCGTGCCGGGCGTTCTGCCATGGCGGCCTCCCTGTTGCCTTGCTTAGGTAAACCTAAGTTAGCATCTTCCCCTACTCTCCGGCCGAGTCCCCCTCGGTGCGGGAGATGAATCCCTACCGGGGGAAGAGGCCCTTTTCCGGCTGATGAGAATGCCATTCTCCGGTCGGGAGCGGGGGAGGCGCGCGCCCTTGCCGGGGCGGGGGAGGCACGCGCCCCCGCCGGGGGCTGGGGAGACACGCTCCGTGCCGACTGCGTCGCTCCGCGACGAACGTGCCGCCCCTGCGTGTGGTCCGTGCCGCCCCTCCGCTTCGACCGCGCCGCTGCTACGCGTCGAGGGTGGTGAGCAGGCGGTGCAGTGAGCCGCCCAGGCCCCAGCGGGTGCCCAGCTCCGCCACCGCCGCCGGGTCGCGCGGGGTGTGCGGGAGCGCCGGGTCGACGTCCGGGAGCGGGACGTCGTCGGCGACCTTGACGACCTTCGGCGCCACCGCGAGGTAGGGGCGGGACTCGTCGAGGCGCTTGCGCTGCGACGGTGTCAGCTTCGCCTTCGGGTCGTCGATCGCGGCGATGATCCCGGCCAGGTCACCGAACTCGGCGAGCAGTTTCGCGGCCGTCTTCTCGCCGATGCCGGGGACGCCGGGCAGGCCGTCGCTGGGGTCGCCGCGGAGGGTCGCGAGGGCCGCGTAGCCGCGGCCGTCCACGCCGTACTTCTCGCGCAGGGTCGACTCGTCGGTGAGCTGGAGGCTGCCGACGCCCTTGAGGGGATACAGGACCCGTACCCCGCGGGCGTCGTCGACCAGCTGGTAGAGGTCGCGGTCGCCGGTGACGATGTCGACCGGTCCCGTGGCCCGCGCGGTGAAGGTGCCGATCACGTCGTCGGCCTCGTAGGCGGCGACGCCCACCCGGGCGATGCCCAGCGCGTCGAGGACCGACTCGATGATCGGGACCTGCGGGGAGAGGGTGTCGGGGACCTCCTCGGTGTCCGGGCCCGACGGCTGTTCCTCGGCGACCCGGTGCGCCTTGTAGGAGGGGATCAGGTCGACCCGCCACTGGGGGCGCCAGTCGGCGTCCATGCAGGCCACGAGGGAGTCCGGCCGGTGGTCCTTGACCAGGCGGTCGATGAATTCGAGGAGTCCGCGCACGGCGTTCACGGGGGTGCCGTCGGGGGCCTTCACGGACTCCGGGACGCCGAAGTAGGCGCGGAAGTAGAGCGAGGCGGTGTCGAGGAGCATCAATCGTCCGGTCACGTCCCGCATCATGCCGCACACCACTGACAGTCACCGCCCCCGGCGACGGACGGCGTGTGACGTGCTCCGTTCCCCTGCAATGTGACCTGAATCACTCATGTGTTTGGTCCGGACCGGTCAGGGCAGGCGCCGCCTCGGAGCGATACCGGTTGCTCATTCAACTGACCAGTGGTGCGCGGCGCTGTCGTCTCCCTTCCTTGCCGCCGAGACGAGAGGTTCGCGTGTCCTCCAGACTTGAGGCCCAGCACCTGTACAAGGTGTTCGGCAGACGTCCCGACGAAGCAGTAGAACGGCTCCAGAAAGGAGCGGATCGCGAGGAGTTGCGCTCCGACGGCACCACCGCCGCCGTGATCGACGCCTCCTTCACGGTCGAACCGGGCCAGATATTCGTCGTGATGGGGCTGTCCGGGTCCGGCAAGTCCACGCTCCTGCGCATGCTCAACGGCCTGCTGGAGCCCACCTCCGGGCAGGTCCGCTTCGACGGGGACGACCTCACCGGGCTCGACGACCGCGCCCTGCGCGAGGTCCGCGCCAAGAAGATCAGCATGGTCTTCCAGCACTTCGCGCTCTTCCCGCACCGCAGTGTGCTGGAGAACGCCGCCTACGGCCTGGCCGTGCAGGGCGTGCCCCGCGCCGAGCGCGAGCGTCGCGCCGGCGAGGCGCTGGCCCTGTGCGGACTCGAAGGCTGGGAGCAGTCCTGGCCCGACGAGCTGTCCGGCGGCATGCAGCAGCGCGTCGGCCTGGCCAGGGCGCTGGCCACCGACGCCGACCTGCTGCTCATGGACGAGTCGTTCAGCGCGCTCGACCCGCTGATCCGCCGTGACATGCAGGACCAGCTCCTCCAGCTCCAGCAGAGCCTGAAGAAGACGATCGTGTTCATCACCCATGACCTCAACGAGGCCATGCGGCTCGGTGACCGCATCGCCGTCATGCGGGACGGCCGGATCGTGCAGACCGGCAGCGCCGAGGACATCCTGATCCGCCCGGCCAACGACTACGTCGCCTCGTTCATCCAGGACGTCGACCGCTCCCGGGTGCTCACCGCGGGCGCCGTGATGGAGACGGAGCTGCGCGGCGACGAGGCCGACTGCGACTGCGAGACGGCGACGCCCGACACGCCGTTCACCGAACTCTGCGCGATCAGCGCCCGGCTGACCCACGCGGTCGCCGTCCTCGACGAGGAGCACCACGTCGTGGGCGTCGTCCCGAGGCAGCGGCTGGTCGGTTTCATCGGCGACGAACAGGCCGGTCCCGCCGCCTGCGACTCCCCGCGCGGCGGCGGCAAGGTGGTGGCCCGTGCCTAGGATTCCGCTCGGCGACTGGGTCAACGACACCGTCGACTGGCTGCTCGCCCATGTGAACTGGCTGTTCGAGTTCTTCAAGACCATCTGCACGGGCACCTACGACGGCATCAACGCCGTCCTCCAGGCGCCCGAACCGCTGCTGCTCGCGGGCATCTTCGCGGTCCTCGCGTTCTGGCTGCGCGGCACCCTGGCCGGTGTCCTCACCTTCGTCGGATTCGCCTTCATCGACTCCCTCGAACTGTGGGACGACGCGATGGTGACCCTGTCGCTCGTCCTGGTGGCGACGATCATCGCGCTGGTGGTCTCGGTGCCGGTGGGCATCTGGGCCGCGCGCTCCGACCGGGTCTCCGGCCTGGTCAGGCCGGTCCTCGACTTCATGCAGACCCTGCCCGCGATGATCTACCTCATCCCGGCGATCCTGTTCTTCGGGACCGGCGCCTCCGCGGGCATCGTCGCGACCCTGATCTTCGCGCTCGCCCCCGGCGTGCGCATGACGGAGCTGGGCATCCGGCAGGTCGACAAGGAACTGGTCGAGGCCGCCGAGGCGTTCGGCACCTCGCCCCGTGACACCCTGCTGCGGGTCCAGCTCCCGCTGGCGCTGCCGACCGTGATGGCCGGCGTCAACCAGGTCATCATGCTCGGCCTCTCGATGGCCGCCATCGCCGGCATGGTCGGCACCGGCGGCCTCGGCGGCGACGTCAACCAGGCCATCGGCCAGCTGGACGTCGGCCTCGGTTCCGAGGCCGGTGTCGCCATCGTGATCCTGGCGATCTACCTCGACCGGATGACGGGCGCGCTCGGCACCCAGGTCTCCCCGCTCGGCCGGCGTGCCGCGGCGCGGGCCCGTGCCGCCAAGGGCGTGAAGCTCTGGTCGTACCGGCCGAGCCCGCAGATCGCCGTGATCGGTGTCGTGGTGCTGGCGCTGGTGGCCGGCGGCATGGGGATGTTCGGCGGCTCGGGCGACTCCTCGGAGGTCGCCGACGGCAAGAACGTCGGCCAGGGCAAGAAGCTGACCATCGGCTACATCCCCTGGGACGAGGGCGTCGCCTCCACGTTCCTGTGGAAGGAGATCCTGGAGCAGCGCGGCTACCAGGTGGACGCCAAGCAGTTCGACGCCGGTCCGCTGTACACCGCGCTCGCGCAGGGCAGCGTGGACTTCGAGACGGACTCCTGGCTGCCGACGACGCACGCGGAGTACTGGAAGAAGTACGGGAGCAAGCTCGACGACCTGGGCGCCTGGTACGACCAGACGTCCCTGGAGCTGACCGTCCCCGCGTACATGAAGGACATCAACTCCCTCGCCGACCTCAAGGGCAAGGGCGCCACCTTCGGCGGGAAGATCACCGGTATCGAGGCGAGCGCCGGTGAGACGGGTCTGCTCAAGAGCAAGATCCTCAAGGAGTACGGCCTCGACAAGGAGTACAAGGTCGTCGACAGCTCCACGCCGGCGATGCTGGCCGAGCTGAAGCGCGCGATCAGCAAGAAGGAGCCCATCGTGGTTCCGCTGTGGTCGCCGCACTGGGCGTACAACGACTACGACCTGAAGAAGCTCAAGGACCCGAAGGGCGCCTGGGGCGAGGGTGACGGCGTGCACACGCTGTCCCGCAAGGGGCTCGCGGACGAGAACCCGGTCCTCGGCGGCTGGCTCAAGGACTTCAAGCTGGACGAGAAGCAGCTGACCAGTCTTGAGGCCGAGATCAACAAGGTCGGCAAGGGCAAGCAGCAGGACGCCGTGCGCACCTGGCTGAAGAAGAACCCGGGCCTTGTCGACAAGCTCGCCCCGGTGGCGGACGCCAAGGCGGGCGCCGAGACCAAGCGGACCGTGAACGTCGCCTGGTTCCCGTGGGACGAGGACGTCGCCGTCACGTATCTGTGGAAGAACGTGCTGGAGAAGCGCGGTTACAAGCTGAACCTGAAGCAGATGGACGTCGGTCCCGTCTACACGGGGCTGGCCGCCGGTGACCTCGATCTCAACTTCGACGCCTGGCTGCCGTACGCGCAGCAGAACTACTGGGACAAGAGCAAGGACAAGCTCAAGGATCTCGGCACCTGGTACGAGCCGACGTCCCTCGAGGTCGCCGTCCCGTCCTATGTGAAGGGCGTCGACTCCCTGGAGGACCTCAAGGGCAAGGCGTCGACCTTCGACGGGAAGATCATCGGGATCGAGCCCGGCACCGGTGAGATGAACCTGCTGAAGACGAAGGTGCTGCCCGGCTACGGCCTGGACAAGGAGTACAAGGTCGTCGACGGCTCCACGCCGGCGATGCTGGCCGAGCTGAAGCGGGCCGTCGCCAAGAAGGAGCCGGTCGCGGTCGTGCTGTGGTCGCCGCACTGGGCCTACAGCCGCTACGAGCTGACCAAGCTGAAGGACGACAAGAAACTCTTCGGCGAGGGCAACACGATCCGCACCATCTCCAACGAGAAGTTCCCCGAGCAGTACCCCCGACTCACCGAGTGGATCAAGAAGTTCAGGATGAGCGAGGACGAACTCGGCAGCCTGGAGAGCGAGATCAACGCGAAGGGTCAGGGCAAGGTGGAGGAAGCGGTCGCCGCCTGGGTCGAGGAGCACCCGGACGTCGCCGAGCGCATGACTCCGCGGTAACCCGCCGTACGACAGCGGTACCACCCGAGGGGTGGGCCCGGCCCCACGCGTCCTGACCGCGTGGGGCCGGGCCCACCCCTCCGGCGTGCCGGGACGGCGCACCCCCTCGGGCACCACAAGGATCCGGCCAACCACATAGCGCTACATCCCTGCCCAGACCTCGGGGGTGCGGGGCCGGCCCCGGCGGGCGCGAGCGTGCCGCGCCGGGTACGCCGCGCCGCCGCGCCGAGGCACTGAGGGCCGCGACGAGGTGGGCGGCGACGGCCGCGCACGCACCGGCGGTGCGCCGGGGCGCCGTGCGGGCGCGGGGCGACCGGGCCACGCGCCGACCCGCTGCGGCACGTGGCACTCCGTGCCTGATCACCGCCCTGCCGGGGCTGCCGGGACGGGCGGTGCGGGAGGGAACACAGGGGACCGGCCGCGCATTGAAGTGAAGGGTCGACGTCCGCTCCTCGCCGGGGGCAGGCGCGGCGCGACGGCATCGGGAGCCGGCGCCGTCCCGCCCGTCGCACCGGCCGGTGCCGGGCCGTTCGACGGGCCCCGCGCGCCCTCGGGAGGCGGGCGCCCGGTGGCGCGAGCGCCGACGGCGGCCCACAGTGGCCCGAAGGGCCTTCCCGACGCTCTGGTC
The DNA here is from genome assembly GCF_005222485.1 of Streptomyces griseoviridis. Taxonomy (NCBI): domain Bacteria; kingdom Bacillati; phylum Actinomycetota; class Actinomycetes; order Kitasatosporales; family Streptomycetaceae; genus Streptomyces; species Streptomyces griseoviridis. Next base: position 1,910,796 of record NZ_CP029078.1, on the reverse strand, counting down.
AGCGGGTTCGTCCCGATGGCGGGAGCAGGGCGAGGCACGTGCCCGGAACCCATCCGCGGGCGGGAGGTGGCGAATTGACGGCACACCGTGTTTACGGGTATGTGACGCCCGCATGAAACAGTTTGCCGAACCTGCGTAAGGTGCAGAGAACTCCACAGGAGTTCCGCGCACCGCACGACGGTGCGTGCCGTACGGACCGACGGGTGAAGGAGGGAGCCGGAGCCATGGGCGATCACAAGGACCAGCCGCTGCGCGTGGGCGCGGCCGTGCGACGGCGGCGCCGTTCGCTGCAGCTCACCCTCGCCGTCGTCGCGGAGCGCAGCGGACTGTCGGTGCCGTTCCTCAGTCAGATCGAGAACGACCGCGCGCGGCCCAGCCGTACCTCCCTCGAGAAGGTCGCCGACGCCCTGCGGACCACCGCCGTGGAACTGCTGGCCGCGGCCGATCCGGCGTGCAGCGTGGACGTGGTGCGGGCCGAGCCCGTCGAGTCCGCCGCGCCCAGGGCGCGTTCACTGGTGCGCGGCCATCACCAGATGCACGCCTCGGAGTTCACGGGCGACCAGGACGCGGGCCGCGAATTCCAGTACCGCAACGACCAGTTGATGTACGTCGCGGACGGCGCGGTGGAGGTCGAGGCGGAGGGCCGCGCCTACCGGCTCGGCCGGGGCGACACCCTGTATCTGACCGGCGGGGTGCGGCACAGGTGGCGGGCGACGGTCTCGGACACCCGGGTGGTCGTCGTCGCCGTCTCCGAGCACATCGAGGCGGTCGGGGACCGGACGCGGTAGTGGCGCCGCGGGTGGTGTCCCTGGTGCCGTCGCTCACCGAGGCGGTCGCCGTGTCGGTGCCCGGCGCGCTGGTCGGCGCCACCGACTGGTGCACGCACCCGGCCGGTCTCGACGTGGCGCGGGTCGGCGGCACCAAGAACCCGGACGTCGAGCGGATCCTCGCGCTCGCCCCCGACCTGGTGGTCGCCAACGAGGAGGAGAACCGCGCCCCCGATCTCGCCGCCCTGCGCGCCGCGGGCGTCGAGGTGCTGGTGACCGAGGTGCGGAGCGTGGAGCAGGGCTTCGCCGAACTCGCGAGGACGCTCACGGCGTGCGGTGCCGGGTCCCGGCCCGCGTGGCTGGTGGAGGCCGAGCGGGTCTGGGCGGAGCTGCCCGTCCCCGGTGTCCGGCGGACCGCGGTGGTCCCGGTGTGGCGGCGGCCCTGGATGGTGCTCGGCCGGGACACCTTCGCCGGTGACGTCCTCGCCCGGCTGGGGGTCGACCACCTCTGGGCGGGCCATGCCGAGCGCTACCCCCGGGTGGCGCTGGCCGAGCTGGTGGCGGCCGCCCCCGATCTGGTGGTGCTGCCCGACGAGCCGTACCGCTTCACGCCCGACGACGGGCCGGACGCCTTCCCCGGGCTGCCCTGCGCGTTCGTGGGCGGGCGGCACCTCACGTGGTACGGGCCGTCGCTGGCCGAGGCGCCGCGGGTGCTGGCCGGGGCGCTGCGAGCAGCGCGCCGCTGACCAGGCCGCGGGCCGTGTGCGCGGCGGCGACGGCCCAGGCGGCGACCAGCAGGACGTACAGGCCGGTCGCGAGCCAGGCGTAGCAGTCGAGCCCGGTGTGCCGGGCGAGGGACGCGGCGCCGGTCACACAGGTGCCGACCGGGAAGGTGAACGCCCACCAGGTCATCGTGAACCGCATGCCCTCGCGGCCGGCCCGCACCACATGCGCGCAGGCCAGCGCGAGCCACAGCAGCGCGAACCCCATGACCGGCACCCCGTAGAGCACCGCGAGCGCCTGGAAGCCCGTGCTGTACGGCGCGGCGACGACACCGGGTGCCAGCTCCGCGAACCGGCCGACGGCGGTGGTGGACTGCCCGAGCGGGCCGAGGACCAGGAACAGGGTCGGTGTCAGCGCGAGCGGCAGCGGCCCGCCGGTGAGCAGCCGCGCGAACACCACGGGCAGCGTGACGAGGACCGCCAGCAGGCTGAGCCCGAACAGGGCGAAGCAGGCGAGCAGCAGTGTCTGCCGGGGCTGCCCCGCGGGCAGGTGGGGCACCAGGGACGGGCCGAACGCCGCGGACACCATGGGCGCCACCAGCGGCAGCAGCCACACCGGGGTCGCGGACCCGGGCTCGATCCGGTGCCGCACGGCCATCAGATACGGGACGGCGACGGCGGCGGCGAGCCCGATCACGGTGCCCGCGGAGAACAGCGCGGCGGCGAGGGCGACGGCGGCGCGGGCGCCGATCCAGTCGGCGCCGACGGTGAGCGCGCCGCCGCCGACCGAGAGGAGGGCCATCGCGAGGCAGCCGTAGAACGGCGCGGTCGCGGGGTCGAGGAGGTGGGCGCGGGCCTGGTCGCGGTGGTGGGTCCAGTGCAGGGCGCGGGCCACCAGCAGGGCGGCGAGCAGCAGCGCGGACAGGGTCCAGACGGCGGCGCAGGCGGTGCGCAGGCCCGGCAGCGCCGACAGCGGGGCGGGGAGGGCGGCGCCCGCTCCCGCGACGATGGCGGTGCCCATGACGGTGGCGTACCAGTTCGGTCCGAGGTGACGGACCGCGGGGACGTGCGGTGGGCGTGCGGTGGCGCGGGGGAGGGCGGGGGCGACGGTGACCATGGCTCCACGGTCCCGCCGCCGGGGGAGGGGGACCAGGGAGCACCGTCCTATGAGGGCATAAGCTGGGTTTATGAGTGAGAAGGAGGGGCGTGTCCCGCCCGGCGGTGCGCTCGCGCACCGGGTGCCCGACCTGGGCGCGCTCGAACTGCTGCTGGCGGTGGCGCGGCTGGGCAGTCTGGGGGCGGCGGCCAGGGAGCTGGGCATCACCCAGCCGGCCGCGAGCAGCCGCGTCCGGTCCATGGAACGGCAGCTGGGGGTGGCCCTCGTCGACCGGTCGCCGCGCGGATCGCGGCTCACCGACGCCGGGGCACTGGTGACGGACTGGGCCCGGCGGATCGTCGAGGCGGCCGAGGCGTTCGACGTGGGGGCGCAGGCGCTGCGGGACCGGCGGGACTCGCGGCTGCGGGTGACGGCGAGCATGACCATCGCCGAGTACCTGCTGCCCGGGTGGCTGCTCGCGCTGCGCGCTCAGCGGCCCGACACGGCGGTCTCGCTGCACGCGGGCAACTCGACGGTGGTCGCCGAGCGGCTCCTCGCCGACCAGGCCGACCTCGGCTTCGTGGAGGGGGTGAGCGTCCCGGCGGGGCTCGACTCCGCGGTCATCGCCCACGACCGTCTGATCGTCGTCACCGCGCCCGCTCACCCCTGGGCCCGCCGCTCCCGCCCGCTGAAGTCCGCGGAACTCGCCGCGACCCCGCTGATCCTGCGCGAGGAGGGCTCGGGCACCCGGCAGGTCCTGGACGCGGCGCTCGGCGGTCTGGCCCGCCCGCTGATCGAGCTGTCCTCCACGACGGCGGTGAAGGCGGCGGCGGTCAGCGGGGCGGGCCCCGCCGTGCTGAGCGAACTCGCGGTCGGCGAGGAACTGGCGACGCGCAGGCTGGTCCTGATCCCGGTCGAGGGCGTGACGCTCGCCCGTGACCTGCGGGCGGTCTGGCCGACGGGCCACCGTCCGGTGGGTCCGGCCAGGGAGCTGCTGTCGCTGACGCGGGGGTAGGGGGTGTCTGGCGATTCCCGTCGTCGCGCGCAGGGCGGTGGCCCGGGTCAGGTCGCCGCGTTGATCAGGGCCCGCATCACGCGCAGGTCGTCGCCCATCTCGGGGTGCCACTGGACGCCGAGGGTCCAGGGCGCCGACAGGGACGGTTCGATCGCCTCCACCGTGCCGTCGAGTGCGTGGGCGGACGGGAGCAGGCCGTCGCCGAGGCGGTCGACGGCCTGGTGGTGGTAGGTGGGTACGGACGTCTCCTCGGGCGCCGCCGCCGCGTACCGGGTGCCCGGCACGGGCCGCACCGGGTGCCGGCCGAAGGCTCCCGGTACCCGCGCGTGGCCGTCGATGTGCTGGACCAGGGTCCCGCCGAGGGCGACGTTCAGCAGCTGCATGCCGCGGCAGATGCCCAGCAGCGGGAGCCCGGCGGCGAGGGCCGCGTCGATCAGGGCGAGTTCCCAGGCGTCCCTGGCGAGGGCGGGCGGTCCCGTGCGGGGCTGGCGCTCGGCGCCGTAGCGGGCGGGCTCGACGTCGGGGCCGCCCGCGATCACCAGCCCGTCGAGGCGGGCCACGGCCGCCGCCGCGTGCGCGGGCGCGTCCGGCGGGAGCATCGCGGCGAGCCCGCCCGAGCGCTGCACCAGCCGCGGGTAGCCGGCCGGCAGCAGGGCCGCGTCCAGCTCCCAGATGCCCCAGCGCGCGCCGGACTCCAGATAGGTGCTCACGCCGATCAGCGGCCGTCGGGTCACCGCGCCTCCCTCAAAGGTGTAGTCACATACCTTTAACTGGCGGGGTGGGGTCTCCGCAAGACCTCCCGGCCGGGAGGCGGTTCGAGATCTTCGGGCCGGGAGGCCGTCGCGGATGCGGTCGGGCGGGCGCCGATGCCGTCGGGTGTGTTCGACGCCCCCGGTCCGGGCCGGGTGCCGGCCGCCGGTCCCGGTCGGTCCCGGCCGGTGGGTCCGGTCGGTCCCGGCTGTCGGTCGCCGCCGGGGGCCCGTCCGTCCTGCGGCGGTCGGGCCGTCCATGTGGCGGTCGGGCCGTCCCTGTGGCGTCAGGCGAGGAAGCCGCGCAGCAGGGCCGCCGTGCCCCCGCAGTGCTCCCGCATCATCTCCCGCGCGCCGTCCGCGTCGCCGTCGAGGACCGCCTCGACCAGCGCGGTGTGCTGGCGCTGCGAGTGCTCCAGGTTGCGCACCAGCAGCGGGATGCAGTCGAGCAGGTCGTTCACGGTGGCCCGGACCGCCGCGTACTGGCCGGTCAGGCTCGGGGAGCCGCACAGCTCGGCGAGGGTCAGGTGGAGCAGCGTGTCCAGCCGCCGGTACTCGGTGAGCGGGGCGTCGTGGGTGCGGGCCAGCGCCTCGCGCAGCCGTGCCGCACCGGCCGCGTCCAGACCGTGCGCGGCGCACAGCCCGGCCGCCCCGACCTCGAGCACCTCCCGGAAGCGCAGCAGGTCCTCGATGTCGACGGAGCTGACCCGGCGGCGCAGTTCGGCCTCCCCGCCCGCGTCCCTGGCCAGCACGAACGTGCCGCCGTAGCGGCCGCGCCTGGACTCCACGAGCCCCTGGTCCTGGAGCACCTTCAGCACCTCGCGCAGCGTCACCCGGCTGATCCCCAGCCGCTCCGCCAACTCCCGCTCGGCGGGCAGCCGTTCGCCGCCCGGCACCAGGCCGAGCCGCACCACCTGGAGGATCTGCTCCAGGGCTTCCTCGAAGCCGTTCCCCGCCCGCACCGGACGCAGGACCGGAGTCAGCCGGTCCCGCAGCTCGCCGTCCGGATCCACCGACATCCCGGCGCACCCCCTTCCCAAGCAATGGTTCTCCGCAATACCTTATGACTCCGGGCTGACAGAAGAAGCCAGAGGAGGCTCACCCGTGGCAGACCGCACACCCCCGCTCGACGTCGAGACGCTCGTCGCCCTCGTCGACAGCGGTGAGATCGACACTGTTGTCCTGGCCTTCCCCGACATGCAAGGGCGGCTCCAGGGCAAGCGGTTCGCCGCCCGTTTCTTCCTCGACGAGGTCCTGGAGAACGGCACCGAAGGCTGCAACTACCTGCTGGCCGTCGACACCGAGATGAACACCGTCGACGGCTACGCCATGTCCTCCTGGGAGAGCGGCTACGGCGACTTCGCGATGCGCCCCGATCTGGGCACCCTGCGCCGCGTCCCCTGGAACGACGGCACGGCCCTGCTCCTCGCCGACCTCGCCTGGAACGACGGCACACCCGTCGTCGCCGCACCTCGTCAGATCCTCCGCCGCCAAATCGAACGCCTCGCCGCACTCGGCCTCACCGCACAGGTCGGTACGGAGCTGGAGTTCATCGTGTTCAAGGACACCTACGAGCAGGCCTGGGACCGCGGCTACCGGGAGCTGACCCCGGCCAACCAGTACAACATCGACTACTCGGTCCTCGGCACCGGCCGCATCGAACCCCTGCTGCGCCGCATCCGCAACGAGATGGCGGCCGCGGGCCTCACCGTCGAGTCCGCCAAGGGCGAGTGCAACCCCGGCCAGCACGAGATCGCCTTCCGCTACGACGAGGCCCTCGTCACCTGCGACCAGCACGCCGTCTACAAGACCGGCACCAAGGAGATCGCCTCCCAGGAGGGCGTGTCGATCACCTTCATGGCCAAGTACAACGAGCGGGAGGGCAACTCCTGCCACATCCACCTCTCGCTCACCGACGCCGACGGCGCCAACGCGATGGCCGGACCCGACGGCATGTCCGACCTGATGCGCCACTTCCTCGCCGGACAGCTCGCCGCGCTGCGCGACTTCTCCCTCCTGTACGCCCCCAACATCAACTCCTACAAGCGGTTCCAGCCCGGCTCCTTCGCCCCGACCGCCGTCGCCTGGGGGTACGACAACCGCACCTGCGCGCTGCGGGTCGTCGGCCACGGCCGCTCGCTGCGCTTCGAGAACCGGCTGCCCGGCGGCGACGTCAACCCCTACCTCGCGGTGGCCGGACTGATCGCCGCGGGACTGCACGGCGTCGAACAGAAGTTGGAACTGCCCGAGCCGTGCGCGGGCAACGCCTACGACGGCGGCTACGACCACGTCCCCGCCACCCTCCGGGAGGCCGCCGAGGTGTGGGAGAGCAGCCCGGTCGCGCGGGCCGCCTTCGGCGACGAGGTCGTCGCCCACTACCGCAACATGGCCCGCGTCGAACTCGCGGCCTTCGACGCCGCGGTCACCGACTGGGAACTGCGCCGCTCCTTCGAACGCCACTGATCCACCGCACCAGTTGAGAGGCTCCCCCGTGTCCGACCACCCCGATCTGCGGGTCCTCGATCCCGCCACCGAAGAGGTCGTCGCCACCGTCCCCGCCGCCACCGCGGCCGACGTGGACGCGGCCGTCGTCCGCGCCACGGCCGCGCAGGCCCGGTGGGCCGCCCTGGCCCCCGCCGACCGGGCCCGGCTGCTGCGCCGGTTCGCCCTCACCGTCGACGAACACCTGGAGGAACTGGCCCGGTTGGAGGTCAGGGAGGCCGGCCACACCCTCGGCAACGCCCGCTGGGAGGCGGGCAACGTCCGCGACCTGCTCGACTACGCGGCCGGCGGGGTGGAACGCCTGACAGGACGTCAGATCCCGGTCCCCGGCGGCCTCGACGTGACCATCCTCGAACCGCTAGGCGTGGTCGGCGTCATCGCGCCCTGGAACTTCCCCATGCCGATCGCCGCCTGGGGCGCGGTCCCGGCGCTCGCGGCCGGCAACGCCGTCCTCCTCAAGCCCGCCGAGACCACCCCGCTCACCGCCCTGCGGCTGGCCGAACTCGCCCTGACGGCAGGGCTACCCGAGCACCTCTTCCAGGTGCTCCCCGGACACGGCCCGGTCGCGGGCGACGCCCTCGTCGAACACCCCAGCGTCGCGAAGATCGTCTTCACCGGTTCGACGTCCGTCGGCCGCCAGGTGCTCGCCAAGGGCGCGGCCCGCCTCAAGCGGGTCACCCTCGAACTCGGCGGCAAGAGCCCCAACATCGTCTTCGCCGACGCCGACCTGGAAGCGGCCGCCGCGGCCGCCCCCATGTCCTTCCTCGACAACGCGGGACAGGACTGCTGCGCCCGCACCCGCATCCTCGTCCAGCGCTCGGTCCACGACCGCTTCCTCGAACTCCTCGCCCCCGCCGTCGAGTCGGTCCGGGTCGGCGACCCCTCCGACTCCGAGACCCAGATGGGCCCGCTCATCTCCAGGGCCCAACTCGACCGCGTCCGCGCCTACATCGACCCGGACGCCCCCGGCATCCGCGGCAAGGCCCCCGAAGGTCCGGGCTTCTGGTTCCCGCCCACCGTCCTCACCGGCGTCGACCCGCACGCCAGGGTCGCCGTCGAGGAGGTCTTCGGACCCGTCGCCGTCGTCCTGCCCTTCGACGACGAGGCCGACGCGGTGGCCCTCGCCAACGCCACCGACTACGGCCTCGCCGGCTCCGTCTGGACCCGCGACGTCGGCCGGGCGCTGCGCGTCTCGCAGGCCGTGCGGGCCGGCAACCTCTCCGTCAACTCCCACTCCAGCGTCCGCTACTGGACCCCCTTCGGCGGGTTCAAGCAGTCCGGCATCGGCCGCGAACTCGGCCCGGACGCCCTGACCGCATTCACCGAGACCAAGAACGTCTTCATCAGCACGGAAGGCCCCGCACAGTGAGCGCAGAGAACACCTGCCGACGACTCGTCGGCCGCACCGCCGTCATCACCGGCGCAGGCAGCGGCATCGGCCTCGCCACCGCCCGCAGGCTCGCCTCCGAAGGCGCCCACGTGGTGTGCGGCGACGTCGACGAGACGCGCGGCAAGGCCGCGGCCGACGAGGTGGGCGGAACCTTCGTCAAGGTCGACGTCACCGACGCCGACCAGGTCGAGGCGCTGTTCAAGACCGCCTTCGACACCTACGGCAGCGTCGACATCGCCTTCAACAACGCCGGCATCTCACCGCCCGACGACGACTCCATCCTGGAGACGGGCCTCGACGCCTGGAAGCGCGTCCAGGAGGTCAACCTCACCTCCGTCTACCTCTGCTGCAAGGCCGCCATCCCCTACATGCGCCGCCAGGGCAAGGGCTCCATCATCAACACGGCGTCCTTCGTGGCCCGGATGGGCGCGGCGACCTCCCAGATCTCCTACACCGCGTCCAAGGGCGGCGTCCTCGCCATGTCCCGCGAACTCGGCGTCCAGTTCGCCCGCGAGGGCATCCGCGTCAACGCCCTCTGCCCGGGACCGGTCAACACCCCGCTGCTCCAGGAACTGTTCGCGAAGGACCCCGAGCGGGCCGCCCGCCGCCTGGTCCACATCCCCGTCGGACGGTTCGCCGAGGCCGACGAGATCGCCGCCGCCGTCGCCTTCCTGGCGAGCGACGACTCGTCCTTCGTCAACGCCACCGACTTCCTCGTGGACGGCGGCATCGCGGGCGCGTACGTCACCCCTCTGTAGGTACGAACCGGTACGGTCCGGGCGTATGCGACACCTCATCGCCCGGACCCTGGCCGTGGCCGCCGCCCTCGCGGCCACCGCCACCGCCCCCGTACCCGCCGCCGCCACCGCCGACTGCCCCCGCCTGACCGGCCGCTGGCACGGCGACGCCCGCACCCACCTCCAGCGGCTCATCGACGAACGCGGCACCTGCGCACACCCCGGCGGACCCCGCCCGGTCGCCGCCTTCGACTGGGACAACACCGTCACCAAGAACGACGTCACCGACGCCACCCTCTCCTGGGCCCTGCGCCACGACCGCATCCTGCGCCCCGCCCGCTGGAAGGACACCAGCGCCTGGCTCACCGACACCGCCGACCACGCCCTCACCGCCGCCTGCGGCACCGGCACACCCGCGGGCACCCCCCTGCCGACCTCCCGCAACGCCCGCTGCACCGACGAGATCGCCGAGATCCGCGAGAGCGGCACCACCACCGGCGGCGCCGCCGCCTTCGCCGGCACCTGGAACCACCGCCGCACGGTCCCGCAGTACGCCTGGGTGCCCGCCCTCTTCGCCGGCCGCACCCCCGCCGAACTCTCCGGATACGCCCGCGCCGCCCGCCGCGAGGCCCTCGCCGCCCCGGTCGGCGCCGTCCGCACCCTCGGCACCCGCACCGTCCCCGGCTACGTCCGCTACTACGACCAGCAGCGCGACCTGATCCGCACCCTGCGCCGCGCCGGGTTCGACGTCCACGTCGTCTCCGCGGGCGCCGAACCCATCACCCAGGTCTGGTCCCGCTCCCTCGGCCTCGACGCCGCCCACACCCTCGCCATCCGCTCCGTCCTCGACCGCCACGGCCGCATCACCCCCCGCACGGAAGGCTGCGGCGGCGTCCCCGCGGGACCCGGCACCGCGATCCCCTACCTCGACGGCAAACGCTGCTGGATCAACCAGGAGATCAACGGCGTCCACGGCCAGGACGCCTGGCGGCAGGCGCCCTGGCCGCTGCGGCCCGCCCTCGCCGCGGGCGACGCCGACACCGACGCCACGTTCGTCGCCGACGCGACCGGCGTCCACCTCGTCATCGACCGCCACAAGCCCGAGCTGATGTGCCGGGCCCTCGACGACACCGACGGACGGTGGCTGATCCAGCCCATGTTCATCGACCCGCTGCCCCGCAGGACCGACCCCTACCCGTGCGCCACGGCCGCCTACAACGCCCCCGACGGCCGCCTGACCTCCTTGCTGCGCCCGGACGGCTCCACCGTCCCCGACCAGCCCGACACCGCCCGCTGACGGACCCCGGGCGCGGCAACCGCCCCAACTCCCCGCGCCTCAGAGGAACGTGTGCCCCTCGCCCCGGTACGTCGGCACCGTCGCCGTCACCCGGTCGCCCTCGACGAGGTGCAACGCGTCGAACCGCTCGCACAGTTCACCGGCCTTCGCGTGCCGGAACCACACCTTGTCGCCGATCAGCAGGTCATCGGCCGGAGCACCGAGCAACGGCGTCTGCACCTCGCCCGGACCCTCCTGGGGGTCGTAGCGCAGCCCCGCGGGCAGATACGGCACCGGCAGCCGGTCGGCACCCGCCGCACCGGACGCCGGGTAGCCACCGCCCAGCACCGTCACCACCCCCACCCCCGGCCTGCGCACCACCGGCTGCGCGAACAGAGCGGCCGGACGGCCCCTGAACGACGTGTAGTTGTCGAACAACCGCGGCACATACAGCCCCGAACCGGCCGCGATCTCCGTGACCGCGTCCTCCGCCGCCGTGTGCTGCACACTGCCCGTGCCACCGCCGTTGACGAACTCAAGGCCCGGCACCACCGCCCGCACCGCGCGCACCGCCTCCGCGCGCCGCTGCGCCAACTCCCGCCGCGCCGCCGCCTGCATCAACCGCACCGCACGCGACCGCAGCGGCCGACCCGCCACCGCGTCACCGACACCCGCCACATGGCCCTCGTAGCCCATGATGCCCACCACCTCGAACCCCGGCCTGCGGGCCACCACCCGCGCCAGATCGGCGAGTTGGGCGGGCGAGTACAGCGGGGAACGCCGGGCGCCGACCCGCACCCGGCCACCGAACAGCTTCAGCGCGGTGTCCAACTCCAGGCAGACCCGCACCACTTCACGGCCGCCGCCGCGCGCCTCGTCGATCAGCCGCAACTGCGCCGGGTCGTCGATCATCACCGTCACCGCGGCGGCCAGCTTCGGATCGGCGGTCAACTCGGCGAAACCCGTGCGGTCCGCGGACGGATAGGCCAGCAGCACGTCCTCGAACCCGGAGCGCGCCAGCCACAGCGACTCGGCCAGCGTGAACGACATGATCCCCGCGAAGCCGTCCATCGCCAGCACCCGTTCCAACAGGGCACGGCAGCGGACCGACTTGCTGGCGACCCGGATCGGTTTCCCGGCGGCCCGGCGCCGCAGATCAGCCGCGTTCGCGTCGAACGCGTCGAGATCCACGATGGCCACAGGGGCGTCGAGGTGGGCGGTGGCCCGGTCGTAACGGGCCCTGTCGGCGGCGAGCGCAGTCATGAACGAAGCCTGCCAGACAGGATTACCGCAGGGTAGGGGGACGTTCCGGGCAGATGCCCCGGGGTGCGCCGACTGGTTCCCGTTCGGCCGGGGGCAACCCGTAGAGTGACGCGAACGTACGGCGGAAACGATCCGGTCGCCCAGCCGCGCCGGGATGGCGCACCGCGCGTACGGGTATGCGTGCCCGGGACGGCGCTGACCGCATCGCCCGGACCGGCGTTGAGCGCCAGGACGACGGCCCGCGTACAGATGGACGGGCCCGGGGGCGCGAGGAAACGGGGGGTGCATGGGTACGGAAGCGCGGCACGCTCCGGTACCGCCACGCCCACCGCACCCACCGACGCCCCCCACCCCGCCCGCCGAGGAGCCGCCGCGGCCCCCGGCCCCCTCGACCGGCGTCTGGTCCCCCTGGCCCGCGGCGAACGACCCCTTCGACGCGTTCGGAACCCGACAGGGGAGACGCCCCGAGGCGGGGACGCGCGGCGAGGGGGTACGCGGCGAACAGGCGCGCGGCGAGGGCCAGGGCGTGAACGGGACCGTCACCGACGGGAGCCTCATGGGCGGGCGTGCCGAGGGCGGGGGCGTCGAGGGCGGTATGGCTGACGGCGGGGCGTCTGGTGGCGGGGCGTCCGGTGACGGGATTGCCGGTGGCGGGGCCTTCGGTGGCGGGGCGTCTGGTGGCGGGGCCTTCGACGGCGGTGTGTCCGGTGGCGATGGCGGTGGCGACGGGTCGGCTCGGACGTCGGGCGACGGTGGTGCCGCGCGCCCTGTCCCGCCCGAACGCCCGCCCACCCGCCCCCACTTCCCCTACCTCCGCCGCCCCTTCGACAACCCCGCCCCGCCCCAGGCGTCGGCCCGCTTCCCCGACGCGCCCCCTCGCGTGGGCGGCGCGGTGCCCCGGGCGACGGGCGCCGAGGGGCGGACCGAGGGCGACGCTCCGAGCGTCCGCCGGACGGACCTGCCGTGGACGTGGACACGGGGGGCCGCTCCGTCGCCGGACGGGGGGAGCGGGGGAGCGCCAACAGGGGGCACGTCTGGGGGCGACGACGGGCAGGGCCCGCGCGGGTCTGGTGCGGACGGGCGTGACGGCGGGCGGGGTGTGGCTCGGGCCGATGACGGTGGGCGGGGTGTGCCTCGGCCGGACCGGCGGCCCGGCGGTCTGAGTGAGCCTCGCGCCGAACGCGACGCCTCCGATCGCGCTGCCTCCGGCCGTGATGTGTCCGACCTCGATGCCTTCGACGCAAACGCCTTCGGCCGAAACGCCTCCGATCATCGCGACGCTTCCGGCCAGGATGTGTCCGGCCTGTCCGCCTCCGGCCCGCCCGGGTCCGGGCACCGGCCGTCCGGCGACCAGGATCCCGGGGGCGTGACCCCGGACGCCCCCGAACCGAGCCGGTCCGCGAGCCCGGTGCCCCCGCGCCCGACCGGCCGCCCCGGCCACCAGAGCGGGGCCACCGGCGCGACGGCCGGTTTCCCGCGTCCCGCCTCCACCGAGCGGACGCCCGCCGCGGGCAACCCGCAGACGGCCCCCACCCTCCCCGCTACCGACGCCGCCGGCCGACCGCCGGGCCCCGCCGCCGACAGCGTGAGACAGCCGGGCTCCGCCGCCGACGCTGGCCGATGGTCAGGCTCCGGCGCCGATGCCGGCCGACCGCCGGGCCCCGCCGCCGACAGCGTGAGACAGCCGGGCTCCGCCGCCGACGCTGGCCGATGGTCAGGCTCTGGCGCCGATGCCGGCCGACCGCCGGGCCCTGCCGCCGACAGCGTGAGACAGCCGGGCTCCGCCGCCGACGCTGGCCGATGGTCAGGCTCTGGCGCCGATGCCGGCCGACCGCCGGGCCCTGCCGCCGACAGTGTGAGGCAGCCGGGCTCCGCCGCCGACGGCGTGAGACAGCCGGGCTCCGCCGCCGATGCCGGCCGATGGTCAGGCTCCGCCGCCGACGGTGCCCGACGGCCGGCCCCGGCGTCCGACAGCGTCCGACAGCCGGGCCCTGTCCCCGCCGACGGGCGGTCGGCGGAGGCAGGTGCTTCCGGTGACGGAAACGTTCCGCGTCCGCCCGCGCCGCCGCACCCCACTCGCAGCCCAGGGCCGGACGCCGGGCGTCCGCCCGTTCCACCGCGTCCGTCGCACCGGCCCGGCCCGACCGCCCCGGGTCCGGCGGAACCTTGGGATGCCACTACCCCGACGGAACCTCCCCGGGGACCCGGTCCGGCGCCCACGGCCCCACCGGCCGCCACGTCCGCCGAGGCCCCCGACACCCGGCGGATTCCGGACAGCGGACGCGGCGACGACCCGCGTTCCGGGCGCGCCCCCGACCTGGGCAGTGATCCCGCTTCCGGCACCGGGCAGCGTTCCGCCGGTGGCCACAGGCCCGCCCGCTCCGCCGACGCCTACCCGCCCGATCCCGGTCGTGGGTATGCCTCCGCCCCTGACCCCGTCCCGGCTCCTGATGGTGGGCTCGTCGCCCCCGCCCGTGACGGTGGCTCCCGTTCCTCCCGCACCCCGCTCGCCGGGCGGCCGGGCTCCCGGGGCGACGGTCCGCACGCTCCCGTTCCCGGGCGCGCGCCCCGGCACCCCGGTGGTTTCCGGGGTGCCGCTCCCGGGCCGTCCTCGCCGCGGCCCGGTGCGCCCCGCACCCCCGTTCCCCCGCACGCACCGGCCGCTCCCGCCGGTCCCTACGCGCCCGCGCGCGGGGTTCCGCCGCGGCCTGTCGGGGCTCCCCTTCCGCAGCATCCGGACCGTCCCGGCGGCGACAGCGGGTCAGGGGTTCCCGATCCCGCGTTCTCCTGGAGCGCTCCGGGCAGGCCCGTCGTGTCGTTCGGGGAGCCCGAGGGGTACGACGCGCTGGCCAGGCCCCGGCCCCTCGGGGGACGGCTGCGGCCTCGGCTCGGTGCCGTCGCCGCCTGTCTCGTGCTGGGGCTCGGTCTCATCGGCGGTGCCGTCACCGGGAGTTGGCTGGCCGGCGAACCGGGCGCGGACCAGAGCCGCAGCTCGTTCGAGACCGCCGGCGGGATCTGGCACAGCGTGCCCGTCGACGAACTCTTCCCGCCGAGCGTTGAAGGGCGGGGCGCGGGACCCGGCGGCTCCGACCGGACCTGGACCCGGGTCGCCGTCGCGCCCGACAGCGGCTGCCAGGGCGCCTTCGACCCGCTGCTGCGCGAGGCCCTCGCGCCCGTCGGCTGCGAGCGGCTGCTGCGCGCCACCTACACCGACGCCACCCAGAGTTTCGTCACCACCGTCGGTCTGATGTTCACCAAGGCCGACGCCCCCGCCATGCGCGCACTCGCCCAGCGTTTCGACGGCGAGAAGCTCGCGCTCCGCACCGACCTGATGCCCCGCCCCTACGCCGCGAAGGACACCGCCGCCGCCCGCTTCGGCGACCCGCAGCGCGCCTCCTGGACGGTGTCGGTGCTCACCGACGCCCCCGTCGTCGTCTACTCCGTCTCCGGCTGGGCCGACGGCCGCAGCGTCGACACCCCGCAGCCCGCCGAGGAAGCCATGCGTTCCGGCGCCACCACGCCCCCCGCCCAGGCCGGCCTCGGCAACGAGGCGAAGGGCCTCGCCGACCGCGTCGAACGCGCTCTGCGCAAGGACGTCAGCGCCGGCCCGGAGGCGTCCTCGTGAGGCGGCCCGCCCTCGGCGCCCTCGGCGCGCTCCTCGCCGCCGCCCTGGTCATCGGGCCCGCCGCCACCGCGCACGCCGACGGCATCCGCGCCCAGCAGTGGGCCCTCGACGCCCTCCACACCCAGCAGGCGTGGCAGACCACCAAGGGCGCCGGCATCACCGTCGCGGTCCTCGACACCGGTGTCGAGGCCGACCACCCCGACCTCGCCGGGAACGTCCTCACCGGCAAGGACATGATCGGCTTCGGGGCCAGGCAGGGCGACAGGTCCTGGGCCAGGCACGGCACCGCCATGGCCGGCATCATCGCGGGGCACGGCCATGGACCGGGCCGCGCCGACGGCGTCCTCGGCATCGCGCCCGAGGCGAAGATCCTGCCGGTGCGGGTCATCCTCGAAGACGGCGACACCGCCCGCGGCAAGGCCCGCAGCACCCGGGGCAACGCCCTCGCCGAAGGCATCCGCTGGGCCGCGGACCACGGCGCCGACGTCATCAACCTCTCCCTCGGCGACGACTCCGCGTCCGCCCACCCCGAACCCACCGAGGACGCGGCCGTCCAGTACGCCCTGAAGAAGGGCGTCGCCGTCGTCGCCTCGGCGGGCAACGGCGGCGAGAAGGGCGACCACGTCTCCTACCCGGCCGCCTACCCGGGGGTGATCGCCGCGACCGCCGTCGACCGCTACGGCACCCGCGCCGCCTTCTCCACCCGCCGCTGGTACGCCACCGTCAGCGCGCCCGGCGTCGACATCGTCATCGCCGACCCCGACCACCGCTACTACGAGGGCTGGGGCACGAGCGCCGCCTCCGCGTTCGTGTCGGGGGCCGTCGCCCTCGTCAAGGCCGCGCACCCCGGGCTCACCCCGGCGCAGATCAAGAAGCTCCTGGAGGACACCGCGCGGGACGCCCCGGTCGGCGGGCGCGACGACTCCCGCGGCTTCGGCCTCATCGACCCCGCGGAGGCCATCACGGCGGCCGGGTCGATCACGCCGGAGGGCCTCCGGGCGGCGTCCTACGGCGACAAGTACTTCGGACCGGGACCCGACACCGCGCCGTCCGACGACGGCACCGCCGGCTGGGCCGCCCCGCTCGCCGGCGCTGCGGGCGGGGTGCTGCTGGTGGCGGCCGTCGTGCTGTGGCGCGGCCGGCGCGACCGGAGCGACCACCGGCGGCACGTCCTCGACGGCGACTTCTGAGCGGAGGGCGCCGCACGGGCGGCCGGCCGGCGGCGGACCCCTCCGGGTGCGTCGCGGGTCGGCGGCTGACCTCCTGCCCTTCCCCCGGGGCGCGTCGCGGGTCGGTCCGGTGTCAGTCCGACGAGGTCGAGGTCGAGGGTGCCTTCGCCGATGCCTTGGCTGTCGTGCCTGCCGTGGACGTCGTGGACGTCGTCTCCTCGGTCAGGGTCCGCACCGCGGCCTTCGCCGCCGACTCCACCAGCGTGACGCCCTCCGCCTGCGTGGTGCTGCCCCGCGACACCACCGCGACCAGGTACTGCCTGCCGCCCGCCGTCACCCGGCCGACGCTGTTGATGTCCCACAGCCCCGTGCCGCTCCGGGCCAGCCAGCCGTTCTTCAGGGCCCACGCGGAGCCGTCGGCCGCCGCCGACACCCCCCAGTGCTGATCGGCCGCTATCCGCCCCATCAGCCCCTGGAGATACGCCCGGGAGGCCGCGCTCAGCTTCGAGTCGTCCCCGAACACCTGGCCGAGCAGGGTGAGTTGGTCGGCCGCGGTGGTCTGGGTCAGGCCCCACAGGGCGCCGTCGCCGCCCGCCGTGTCCGTCAGCCCGAACCGCTTGTTCGCCGCGTCGAGACCGTCGGCCTCGCCGATCACGTCCCACAGCGCGGTCGCCGACGCGTTGTCGCTGTTCTCGATCATCGCGGTGGCGTACGTCTTCTCCGCCGCCGTCAGCTGCCGTCCCGCGTCCTGCGCCTGGAGCAGCAGCGCCGCCAGGATGTCGACCTTGACGATGCTCGCCGTGTCGAACGCGCCGTCCCCGTACCCGGCGCGGGCGCCGGAGGCGACGTCCAGGACCGCCACCGACACCTCGGCGTCCTCGGGCACCGCCACCGACGTCATGGCCTTCGCCAGCAGCGCGTCACGGTCCACCGTCGGCTGTGCCACCGGTTCCATCGACTCGTCCCCGTCCGCGGTCACCGCGCCGTCGGCCGACGGCGTCCCCGCCGACGATACGGGCGCCGCCCCGGAGTGCGCCTGCGCCTTCACGTACACGGTCCCCGCCGCCGTCCCGCCCACGATGGTCAGCGCCGCCAGCGCGGTGTACAGCAGCGGGCGGGCGCGCGAGGGGCGGGCGCGGTGTCGGCGGGCTCCGGGAGACTCCATGCCGCCGATCGTCGGCGCGGTGACTGTGCGGTTCGTTAGACGGAAGTGAAAAGTGCGTCAGGGATTCCTGAGAATCCGGTCAATACGGTGACAGCGGGGTTTCCGGACCCGCACAGGCCCGGCGGCATGCCCCCGATAGGCTCGGTGACCGTGGCGAACAAGAACATTCCCGACCCCGGCTTCTCCGACGACGACGGCTCGGCCGACCCCCGGCTGAGCGCCGCGCTCGCCGCCTGGTCCGCCGACCACGACGCCGTCGGACCCGTCCTCGAGGCGCTGGGGGGCGCCCGGCTGCTCGTGCCCGTGGTGGCGGTGCTCGGCGAGGTCGAGGAGGACGCGAACGGGCTGCGCCGCGAGAAGACCAGCGACATGGCCGTCCCCACCCTCAAGGCCGGCACCCGCACCGCGCTGCCCGCCTTCACCAGCACCGACGCGCTGGCCCGCTGGGACCCCGGGGCCAGGCCCGTCGCCGTCCCGCTGCACCAGGCGCTGCGGGCCGCCGCGCACGAGAAGGCCGACACCGTCGTCCTCGATCTGGCGGGTCCCGTGCCGTTCGAGCTGACCGGGCCCGTGCTGCTGGCCCTCGCCGAGGGGCGGGTCAGCACCGACCCGCTCGCCGACCCCGCCGTGCGGGAGGCGGTGCGGGCGGTCGTGGCCGCCGAGCCCGCCGTGCTCCGCGCCCACCTCGGACCCGGCCGGGCCGACGGCACCCTCGCCCTGGTCCTCTCCGAGCCCGAGGCCGCCAGGGCCGTCGCCGAGCGGCTCGCGGCCGACGACACACTGAGGGCCCGCCTGGTGCGCGGCCTCGACCTGGCACTGCTGCCGGCCGGGGCGACGCCTCCTGGCGAGCCCTTGTACGTGAAGGAGGATGGAGGAAAAGGGGCCGCTCAGCCGTAGACCGGGCCCGTGTACTTCTCGCCAGGGCCCTGGCCCGGCTCGTCCGGGACGAGCGACGCCTCGCGGAAGGCCAGCTGGAGCGACTTCAGACCGTCGCGCAGCGGGGCCGCGTGGAAGGAGCTGATCTCGGTGGTGCTGGCGTCCAGCAGCCCGGCCAGCGCGGTGACCAGCTTGCGGGCCTCGTCGAGGTCCTTGTAGGCGTCACCCTCCTCGGTCAGCCCGAGCTTCACGGCGGCCGCGCTCATCAGGTTGACGGCGACCGTGACGATCACCTCGACGGCGGGGACCTCGGCGATGTCGCGGGTCATCTCGTCGAAGTCGGGACCGTCGAGGTGATCGAGGGCGTCGGGGGCCGCGGGGGCCTCGGCGGACTCGGCAGGGGTGTCACTCATGTCCCACACGATAGGCCCCGTCCGCGGCCGGTTAGCACCACCCCCGGGTAGCTGCTAACCTTGTGTGACGACCGGCCGGACACGCCCAGCAACACGCGAGCCCGGCCAACAAGTGGAGGCTCCGATCTCCCACCTGACCGTCCCCAGGGACAGCAGGTCACCCGGTCAGGCGGCAGCCATCGTTCCGTACGGACGATGGAGTCGCCCGAAAGCGCGCCCCGCGGCATCGCGGCGGTGCTCCGGTTGTTTTGGAGCCCCGCAGGTGACCGTCCGGGGCATTTTTCGTTCCTCGGCGCGGTTAGGTCCAGCGAAAGAGAACATACGCGGCTGTCCGCCAGACCGCCGTGTGGTGCTAACCGAGGAGGATCCATCAGCGCCGAGCCCCGCATCAACGACCGGATTCGCGTTCCCGAGGTGCGACTTGTCGGTCCCAGTGGCGAGCAGGTGGGCATCGTCCCCCTGGCCAAGGCACTGGAGCTTGCGCAGGAGTACGACCTCGATCTCGTCGAGGTGGCGGCGAACGCCCGTCCGCCCGTGTGCAAGCTCATGGACTACGGGAAGTTCAAGTACGAGTCGGCCATGAAGGCCCGTGAGGCGCGCAAGAACCAGGCGCACACGGTCATCAAGGAGATGAAGCTCCGGCCGAAGATCGACCCGCACGACTATGACACCAAGAAGGGTCACGTCGTTCGGTTCCTCAAGCAGGGCGACAAGGTCAAGATCACGATCATGTTCCGTGGTCGCGAGCAGTCCCGGCCCGAGCTGGGCTACCGGCTGCTCCAGCGGCTCGCGGAGGACGTCCAGGACCTCGGGTTCATCGAGTCGAACCCGAAGCAGGACGGCCGAAACATGATCATGGTTCTCGGTCCGCACAAGAAGAAGACCGAAGCGATGGCCGAGGCCCGCCAGGCGCAGGAGGCCCGCAAGGCCGACGCGAAGGCCAACCCCGGTCGTTCGCAGAACGCCGCCGAGACCGACGCGTCCGACGAGGACGCCGACGTCGAGACCGGCGTCGAGGCCGAGGCGCCCGCCGAGGAGCCCGCCGAGGCGTGATCCCGGGACGCGAGTCCCAGGACCCAGTTTCCGACACAAGAGACGTTCCGTCGTGCCCGGTTCTCGTGACCGGGCACCGGAACGCCACCGACGAGGAGAGAACGGCGCTATGCCGAAGAACAAGTCGCACAGCGGTGCCAGCAAGCGCTTCAAGATCACCGGCTCCGGCAAGGTGCTGCGCGAGCGCGCCGGCAAGCGCCACCTGCTCGAGCACAAGTCGTCCCGTCTGACGCGTCGCCTCACCGGCAACGCCGAGATGGCCCCGGGCGACGCCAAGAAGATCAAGAAGCTTCTCGGCAAGTGACGTCGGGCGCGCGCCGCGCGCCTGATCCCCGACCGGGACCCAATCGTTTCCGGGTCGTGTGAGTCCCACCACGGCCCCGCTACAAGGAGTTAAAAAGTGGCACGCGTCAAGCGGGCAGTCAACGCCCACAAGAAGCGCCGGGCGATCCTCGAGCAGGCCTCCGGCTACCGCGGTCAGCGTTCGCGCCTGTACCGCAAGGCCAAGGAGCAGGTCACCCACTCGCTGGTCTACAACTACAACGACCGCAAGAAGCGCAAGGGTGACTTCCGCCAGCTGTGGATCCAGCGCATCAACGCCGCTGCCCGCGCGAACGGCATGACCTACAACCGCTTCATCCAGGGTCTGAAGGCCGCCAACGTCGAGGTCGACCGCAAGATCCTCGCCGAGCTCGCCGTCAACGACGCCAACGCGTTCGCCGCGCTGGTCGAGGTCGCGCAGAAGGCGCTGCCGTCGGACGTCAACGCGCCCAAGGCTGCGTGACGCCGCGCCGGCCCAGGGCCGGCGGACGTGACTGTACGGACCCGTGGACTTCGGCCCGCGGGTCCGTTCCTGTGTCTGACCCGAGGTGAAAGAGGACCATGCCCCCCGCCATGCCCGAGCTGCTCTCCGCCCGTTCCCCCCGCGTCGCGGCCGCCCGGCGCCTCGCCCGGCGGAACGTCCGCGGCAAGGAGCGGCTGTTCCTCGCCGAGGGGCCGCAGGCCGTGCGGGAAGCGGCGGCACACGGCGCGGGCACCCTGACCGAGCTGTTCGCCACCGTCGAGGCCGCCGAGCGGTACGCCGACCTGGTGGCCGAGGCACGGGACGCGGGCGCCCGGGTGCACCTCGCCGACGAGCAGGTCATCGCCGACATCTCCACCACCGTCACCCCGCAGGGCCTGGTCGGGGTCTGCCGGTTCGTCGACACCCCCTTCGAGGACATCCTCGCCGCCGCGCCCCGGCTGGTCGCCGTCCTCGCCCACGTCCGCGACCCCGGCAACGCCGGCACCGTGCTGCGCTGCGCCGACGCGGCGGGCGCCGACGCCGTCGTCCTCACCGACGCCTCCGTCGACCTGTACAACCCCAAGGCCGTCCGCGCCTCCGTCGGCTCCCTCTTCCACCTCCCGGTCGCCGTCGGCGTCCCCGTGGAGCGGGCCGTCGCCGGGCTGGGGGACGCCGGTGTGCGCATCCTCGCCGCCGACGGGGCCGGCACCGACGACCTCGACGACGAGCTGGACAAGGGCACCATGGGCGGCCCCACCGCCTGGGTCTTCGGCAACGAGGCCTGGGGGCTGCCGGAGGAGACCAGGGCGCTCGCGGACGCCGTCGTGCGCGTCCCGATCCACGGGAAGGCGGAAAGTCTGAACCTCGCCACCGCCGCGGCCGTATGTCTCTATGCCTCCGCCCGTGCACAGCGTGCCTCCGGAGGGTGCCGCTCCGTCACCGAGAGCTAGTAGGGTGACCAGCTCGGGGGGCGGCCCACTGCGTCGTCTGAAGGGTGGGGTACGGGGATGAGCGTCGGCACGGGCAGCGTACCGGGGGCACGCGGGGAGCGGCCCCTCCCGGCGGGCCCGGACATGACCGCGGCCACGACCCCGGACATCGACCCGGACGACCTGCCCGACGGCCTGGTGGTCGCCGACGAGCACGGCCGGGTGATCTGCTTCAACGCCGCCGCCGAACGCATCACCGCGCTGCGCGCCGAAGACGCCCTCGGCAGACGCCTGGAGAAGGCCCTGCCGTTAGAGGACCTGGAGGGCCGCCGCTGGTGGCAGCTGACCGACCCCTACGGCGGCCTCGCCACCCGGGTCAGGCAGCCCGAGCGCAACCTGCTGCTGCCCGGCGGACGCGAGGTCCTGGTCAGCGCCCGCTACCTGCGCGCCGAACCCACCGGAGCGGTCCGGCGGGTGGTGGTCTCGCTGCGCGACACCGAGGCCCGCCGCCGCACCGAGCGCAGCCACGCCGAGCTGATCGCCACCGTCGCCCACGAACTGCGCTCCCCGCTCACCTCCGTCAAGGGCTTCACCGCGACCCTCCTCGCCAAGTGGGAGCGGTTCACCGACGACCAGAAGCGGCTGATGCTGGAGACCGTCGACGCCGACGCCGACCGCGTCACCCGGCTCATCGCCGAGCTGCTCGACATCTCCCGCATCGACTCGGGGCGCCTGGAGGTGCGCCGTCAGCCCGTCGACATCGGGGCGGCCGTCGGCCGGCACATCCAGGCGTACGTCGCCGCGGGGCAGCCCGCCGACAAGTTCCTGCTCCGCCTCGAACTGCCGCTGCCCGCCCTGTGGGCCGACCCCGACAAGATCGACCAGGTGCTCAGCAACCTGCTGGAAAATGCCGTGCGCCACGGCGAGGGAACCGTCACCATCGATGTCACGCCCTCGGCGTCCCCGCGTGAGGGGGAGACCGACGCGCACGCGGCCACCTCGGTGACCGTCAGCGACGAAGGGGCCGGCATCCCGGAGGAGTCCATGAACCGCGTCTTCACCCGCTTCTGGCGGGGCAGCAAGCGCGGCGGCACCGGTCTCGGCCTGTACATCGTCAAGGGCATCGTCGAGGCCCACGGCGGCACCATCACCGTCGGCCGCGCCCCCGAGGGCGGCGCGCAGTTCCGATTTACGTTGCCCGCGAGCCTGCCGGCCTATCTGGTCTGAGCGGCCCGCGGGCGCGGACGCACCTCCCCACCCCGTTAGACTCGGCCTTTGGCACCTTTGCGTCCCCGTTCAGGGACGACGCGTCCCCCCGAGTCGCAGCGGGACCCTCAGCCAGCCAACCGGAAGCACGGGAAGAGATGTCGGCACCGAATAAGTCGTACGACCCTGTCGAGGTCGAGGCCTTGAAACCGCAAGAGATCGAGCGCATGCGGGACGAGGCGCTCGCCGCCTTCGCCGCCGCGCCCTCCCTCGACGCGCTCCAGGAGGCCAAGGTCGCCCACACCGGCGGCACCTCCCCGCTGGCCCTCGCCAACCGCGAGATCGGCGCGCTGCCCCCGCAGGCCAAGGCCGCAGCGGGCAAGCTCGTCGGGCAGGCCAGGGGCGCCGTCAACAAGGCGCTGGCCGGCCGGCAGGCCGAGCTGGAGGCGGAGCGCGACGCCCGGGTGCTGGTCGAGGAGGCGGTGGACGTCACCCTGCCCTACGACCGGGTCCCGGCCGGCGCCCGCCACCCGCTGACCACCCTGTCCGACCGGATCGAGGACGTCTTCGTCGCCATGGGCTACGAGGTCGCCGAGGGACCGCAGGTCGAGGCCGAGTGGTTCAACTTCGACGCCCTGAACATCGGCCCCGACCACCCCGCCCGCGGCGAGGCCGACACCTTCTTCGTCGAGGGCCCCGACGGCACCGCCGACTCGGGGGTCGTGCTGCGCACCCACACCTCGCCCGTGCAGATCCGCTCCCTGCTGGAGCGGGAGCTGCCGGTGTACGTGATCTGCCCGGGGCGCGTCTACCGCACCGACGAGCTGGACGCCACCCACACCCCGGTCTTCCACCAGGTCGAGCTGCTCGCCGTCGACGAGGGCCTGACCATGGCCGACCTCAAGGGCACCCTCGACCACATGGTCCAGTCGCTGTTCGGGGTGGGCATGAAGACGCGGCTGCGGCCCAACTTCTTCCCGTTCACCGAGCCGTCCGCCGAGATGGACATGGTGTGCTACGTCTGCCGCGGCGAGTCCGTCGGCAACCCCGACCGGCCCTGCCGCACCTGTTCGAGCGAGGGCTGGATCGAGCTGGGCGGCTGCGGCATGGTCAACCCCAAGGTGCTGGCCGCCTGCGGCGTCGACCCGGAGAAGTACAGCGGGTTCGCCTTCGGGTTCGGCATCGAGCGGATGCTGATGTTCCGCCACAACGTCGAAGACATGCGAGACATGGTCGAGGGTGACGTGCGCTTCACCCGGCCGTTCGGGATGGAGATCTGATGCGGATCCCGCTTTCTTGGCTGCGGGAGTACGTCGACCTGCCGGCGACGGAAACCGGCCGTGACGTACAGGCCAAGCTCGTGTCCGCGGGCCTGGAGGTCGAGACCGTCGAGCAGCTCGGCGACGGACTCAAGGGCCCCCTGGTCGTCGGCCAGGTGCTGACCATCGAGGAGCTGGAGGGCTTCAAGAAGCCCATCCGCTTCTGCACCGTGGACGTCGGCGCCGCCAACGGCACCGGCGAGCCGCAGGAGATCGTCTGCGGCGCCCGCAACTTCGCCGTCGGTGACAAGGTCGTCGTCGTGCTGCCGGGCGCCGTGCTGCCCGGCGACTTCGCGATCGCCGCCCGCAAGACCTACGGCAAGACCTCGCACGGCATGATCTGCTCGAGCGACGAGCTGGGCATGGGCGACGACGGCACCAAGGGCATCATCGTGCTGCCGCCGGAGACCGAGGTCGGCAAGGACGCCGTCGAGCTGCTCGAACTGGTCGACGAGGTCCTCGACATCGCCGTCACCGCCAACCGCGGCGACTGCCTCTCGCTGCGCGGGGTCGCCCGCGAGACCGCCATCGCCTACGGCCTGCCGCTGCGCGACCCGGCGCTCCTCGACGTCCCAGGCCCCAACGCCTACGGCTACCCCGTGCGGGTCTCCGACCCCGCCGGCTGCGACCGCTTCACCGCCCGCACGGTCACCGGGCTGAGCCCCGAGGCCCGCTCCCCGATCTGGCTCCAGCGCCGGCTCCAGAAGGTCGGCATGCGCCCGATCTCGCTCGCCGTCGACGTCACCAACTACGTGATGATGGAGCTGGGCCAGCCGCTGCACGCCTACGACCGCTCGCAGGTCCAGGGCACCGTCGGGGTGCGCCGCGCCCAGCAGGGCGAGAAGCTCACCACCCTCGACGGCGTCGAGCGCGTCCTGCACGCCGAGGACCTGGTGATCACCGACGACCGCGGCCCCATCGGGCTCGCCGGGGTGATGGGCGGCGCCGACACCGAGATCGCCGACGACGCCGGGCGGGCGACCGCCGACGTCGTCATCGAAGCCGCCCACTTCGACGCGGTCTCCGTCGCGCGCACCGCCCGCCGCCACAAGCTCTCCTCCGAGGCGTCCCGGCGCTTCGAGCGCGGCGTCGACCCGCAGGCCGCGGCCGCCGCCGCGCAGCGCACCGTCGACCTGCTGGTGCTGCTCGCCGGCGGCACCGCCGAGGCCGGCGTCACCGAGGTCGTCGCGCCGTCCGCGCCGCACACCATCACCGCGCCCGCCGACCACCCGGACAAGGTCGCGGGTGTCACCTACGGGCGCGAGACCGTCGTGCGCAGGCTCCAGCAGATCGGCTGCGACGTGTACGGGCAGGACGAGCTGATCGTCACCGTCCCGTCCTGGCGGCCCGACCTGGTGGCGGCCAACGACCTCGCCGAGGAGGTCATCCGGCTGGAGGGCTACGAGAACCTGCCCTCCACGCTGCCCCGCCCCCGCTCCGGCCACGGCCTGACCCCGCGCCAGCGGCTGCACCGGCGGGTCGGCCGGGCACTGGCGGGCGCCGGGTACGTCGAGGCGCTGAGCTACCCGTTCGTCGGCGAGCAGGTCTTCGACCAACTGCTCCTCGACGCCGACGACCCCGACCGCGAGGTCGTCAAGCTGGTCAACCCGCTCAACGACGAGGAGCCCGCGCTCCGCACGTCGCTGCTGCCCGGACTGCTCGGGGCGCTGCGCCGCAACGACGGCCGGGGCACCCACGACCTCGCGCTGTTCGAGACCGGCCTGGTCTTCCACCCGCGCGAGGACCGCTCGGTGGCCGCCGCGCCGCCCGTCGACCGGCGGCCCACCGCCGAGGAGATCGCCGCGCTCGACGCCACCCTCCCCGACCAGCCCCGGCACGTCGCCGTCGTCCTCGCGGGCGCCCGCGAGCAGGCCGGCTGGTGGGGCAAGGGCCGTCCCGCGGAGTGGGCCGACGCGGTCGAGGCCGCCCGCGCGGTCGCCCGCGAGGCCGGAGCCGAACTCGTCGTCAGGGGCGGCCAGTACGGGCCCTGGCACCCGGGGCGCACCGCCGAACTCGCGGTCGTCGTCGACGGCACCGAGCGGGTCGTCGGGCACGCGGGCGAACTGCACCCGCGGGTGCTGAAGTCGCTCGGGCTGCCGGACCGCACCAGCGCGATGGAGCTGGACCTCGACGCCCTCCAGGCGGCCGGGAACGACACCCCGCAGGCGCCGCGGATCTCCACGTTCCCGATGGCCACGCAGGATGTGGCGCTGGTCGTGGACGTGGCCGTGCCGCACGCCGAGGTGGAGGCCGCGCTGCGCGAGGGCGCGGGTGAACTCCTGGAGTCCATCCGGCTGTTCGACGTGTACGACAACGGCGCGCAGCTCGGCGAGGGCAAGAAGTCGCTGGCGTACGCGCTGCGGTTCAGGGCCGGTGACCGGACCCTCACCGTGGACGAGGCGTCCGCCGCCCGCGACGCGGCCGTGGCCCTCGCGGGGGAGCGGGCGGGAGCGGTGCTGCGGGGGTAGCCCCGACCCCTCCCGATCTCACTCGATGGGGTGACTTCCCGGGATGATCTGGTTCTTCCGGGTCATGGCGTGGACACAATCGGACCGGCCTTTCGGGGCCGGTCCGATCGTGTTGTCAGGGCCTGACACGGGGGTTCATGTGGTCCGCATCAAGGCCGGGATACGCCGGGCGCGGTCGCTCGGGCTGCCCACCATGTGGGGCGCCATGGCCATCACCTACAAGCTGGCCTGCCCGCTCTCCCAGCAGAACGGCCTGGGCGCGCGCATCGTCACCAGCGCCGTCTTCTTCGCCGTCGGCACCGGTCTCGTCGTGCACGTCCGGCGGGCGCTGCTGCGGGAGTTGCGGGATGTGCGCCGGGTCGCGGGGGTCGCGCAGAGCGCGCTGCTGCGCCCGCTGCCCGCCCGGCTCGACGGGTTGAACGTCGCCGCCGCCCAGCTCTCCGCTGAGCCGGGCGCGGCCATCGGCGGTGACCTGTACGACGTCGTGGGCACCGAGTACGGCGTCCGGGTCGTCATGGGGGACGTGCGCGGGCACGGGCTCGGCGGTCTCGACACGGTCGCCGCCGTCCTCGGCAGTTTCCGCGAGGCCGCCCACGACGAACCCGAACTCGCCGCCGTGATGCGCCGGTTGGAGCGGGCCCTGGCCCGGCGGCTGCGGGAGCGGGCCCGCGCCGAGCGGCCGGCCCCGGCGGCCGGCACGGCGGTGGAGGGCCCCGGCGCCCCCGACACCCCCGTCACTCCCGATGTCCCCGTCACCGAGGAGTTCGTCACCCTGCTGCTCCTGGAGATCCGTCAGGACGGCGCGGTGCGCCTGCTCAACTGCGGTCATCCGTCGCCGTATCTGCTCAGCGGCGAGAGCGTCACGGCTCTCGCCCGCGCGGATCCGCTGCCGCCGCTCGGCCTCTTCCCGCTCCCCGCCGACCTCGTCGTCGAGGGCTGCGGGCGGCTGCTGCCGGGCGAGACGCTGTTCCTGCACACCGACGGCGCCGAGGACGCCCGCGACACCCACGGGCGGTTCTTCCCGCTGCCCGAGGTGCTGGCCGGTGCGATCGAGGAACAGCCGCAGGCCCTCCTCGGGGCGGTCTTCACCGCGCTGCTGCGGCACACCGGGGGTTCGCCCGCCGACGACGTGGCGCTGCTGGTGCTGCGCAACGACCGGCAGCGGCCGCTCTCATCCGCGGCCAGGCCCGGCAGTCAGCGCCCGCAGCCCGCGTCCGGGAAGTAGCGGTGCCGCCGGCGGGCCGTCCGTCCGGCCTCGGAGTGCCGGGCAGGCGACCGGACGGACGGCGCGCGATCGGGCCGCCGCGCTGTTCGAGGGGGAGCAGGCGGCCCGGCCGGCCTCTTGCGAGGAAGCCAAGTCAACCGGCGGGGAACTCTCCGCGACAGCGCGCACACCCTGCGGATGCGGGCACTCCGTTCACACCCCGTGTGAACCCGTTCGCACTACGCTGACCGCATCGATGCACCGGGGGGCACCCATGCAGCCCAATTCTCTTCTCGACGCGATCCTCGACGAGGCGGGCGTCTCGCACGCGGGACTCGCCGCCCATGTGAACCAGGCGGGCCGCGCGCGCGGGCTCGCCCTCCGCTACGAACACACCGCCGTCGCACGCTGGTTGAAGGGCCAACGGCCCCGGGGCCAGGTGCCCGACCTGATCTGCGAGGTGCTCGCCGTCCGGCTGCAACGGCCGGTCACCCTGGACGACATCGGCCTCGGCGTGCCCGGTGAGCCGTCCGCCCCGCACGGCACCTCGCTCTCCGGCTTCGTCGAACGGGCCACCGCGCTGTGGCGCTCCGACGAGCAGCAGCGCCCGCACGTCCTGGGCGCACCGGCCGTCACCGGCACGCCCGCGGTGATGCCGGTGTGGGAGTGGGAGAACCCGCCCGAGGACGTGGACGTCTCACGCGGCGGCCGGCACCGGGTCACCGTCGCCGACCTGGAGATGCTGCGCGCGGCCCGCGCGCACTACGAGCAGATGTACCGCAAGGCCGGCGGCATCGCGACCCGCACCCGGATCGTCGGCTTCCTCAACGCCGAGGCGGCGCCGCTGCTGCGGGGCCGCTACGCCGACGCCCCCGGACGCCAACTCCACCGCGCCACCGGCGGGTTGGTCGCCGTCGCCGGGATCTGCGCCTACGACTCGGACGCCCACGGGCTGGCCCAGCGCTACTTCCACCAGGCGCTGCGGCTCGCGAAGGCCAGCGGGGACAGGGGACTTGGCGCCTATGTGATAGCGCTGCTCGTCAACCAGTCGCTGTTCATGCGGGAGTACCGGCAGTCCGTCGCGTTCGCGGAGGCCGCGCTGCGGGCCGCGGGCAAGCACATCACCCCGGCGCTCGCCTCCGACCTGTACGCGATGCAGGCGAAGGCGTACGCGCATCTGGGCGACGGCACCAGCGCCCTGTCCTGCATCAGGCGCGCGGAGGTCGCCGCCGAGCGCATCAGGCGCGGGTACGAGCCCGACGAGACCGGTTATGTGCAGCCGGGTCTGGTCAACGTCCAGGTGGCGGAGGCCCTGTTGAGCCTGGGGGAGCTGGCGGCGGCCGGGGAGCACGCGGCGGCCGCCGTGGACACTCCGGCGCACGACCGGGGCCGGGTGCACCGGCTGGCGATGCTCAGCACCATCGAGCTGCGCCAGGGCCATGCCGACAAGGCGGTGGCGACGGCGGTGCGGATGGCCGAGCAGGCCAGGGGGATGGAGTCGCAGCGGCTGCGCGACCGGCTGCGGGCGGTGCGCGAGCATCTGGTGCGCAGTGGTGGCACGGGCTCCGCCGAGGCCGCCGAGCTGATCGACGGGGCGTTGCGCGTGCCGCTGTAGCGGGCGCGGCCGAGGGGTCGGCTGCGCCCGCCGCTGCGCCGGGCGCGGCTCCTCGTGCGCCTGCTGCGTTCTCGTTCCTGCTGCGATATTGCCACTTACTCGGCGGAAGGTGGCAGAACCGTGCAGTGGACGAAAGAGAACGAACAAACTGTGTACTCAAACCGCTGGTTCAGGGTCAATCTCGCGGACGTCGCACTCCCTGACGGCCGGCACCTGGACCACTTCGTCATCCGGCTGCGGCCCGTCGCCGTGGCCACGGTGGTCAACCAGGCCAACGAGGTCCTCCTCCTCTGGCGCCACCGATTCATCACCGACAGCTGGGGGTGGGAACTCGCGGCAGGCGTCGTCGAGGACGGCGAGGACATCGCGTACGCGGCGGCCAGGGAACTGGAGGAGGAGACCGGCTGGCGGCCGGGACCCCTGCGCCACCTGATGAGCGTGGAGCCGTCCAACGGGCTCACCGACGCCCGGCACCACATCTACTGGGCCGACGAGGGCGAGTACATCGGGCACCCGGTGGACGACTTCGAATCGGACCGTCGGGAGTGGGTCCCGCTCAAGCTGGTCCCCGACATGATCGTCCGCGGCGAGGTCCCGGCCGCCAACATGGCGGCGGCACTGTTGCTCCTGCACCATCTCAGGCTCGGACAGGACACCGTGTCCTGACCCCCCGCAGCCCTCCCACCGGGTCCTGGCGCCTCAGCGGCCCAGGGCCTGCCAGACCGTCACGACGAGCGCGCCCAACGACGTCAGCGCCGCGACCGCGGGCAGCGGCCAGCGGGCGTGCTCCAGTGCGCCGATCCTGGCCGTCAGATCGTCGATCTCCTTGTCGCTCTCCTCCGTACGGTGGTTGAGCAACGCCAGTCCGCCCTCGACGCGCGCGTACGCGACATCGAGGCGGCGCCGTAACTCTGCGAGTTCTCCATGGACCACGGGATGCTCGGGTTCGGCGGTCACGGGTCCACTCCTTTCCGTAGTCGTCACACATCCCTTGCATGCGCATGATGAGTCAACTCGCCTGGTGGGCGCGTGGGGAGCGTGTGTGACGGGCATATGCGAGCCCGGCGCGCACACGGCGTGTGAATACGACGGGCCCGGCACCTGAACCAGGTGCCGGGCCCGTGGGGTGACGCAGGGTGGCCGGAAACCGTCAGCCGTAGCTGTAGAAGCCCGAGTTGGTCTTCCGCCCGAGCCGGCCCGCGTCCACCATCCGCTGCAGCAGCGGGGGAGCGGCGTACAGCGGCTCCTTGTACTCCTCGTACATCGAGTGCGCGATCGACACGATGGTGTCGAGACCGATCAGGTCGGCGAGCTTGAGCGGGCCCATCGGGTGCGCGCAGCCCAGCTCCATGCCGTTGTCGATGTCGTCGCGCCCGGCGATGCCCGACTCGAACATCCGGATCGCGGAGAGCAGGTACGGCACGAGCAGCGCGTTGACCACGAACCCCGAGCGGTCCTGGGCGCGGATCGCGTGTTTGCCGAGCAGCTTCTCGGCGAACAGCTGCGCCCGGCCGATCGTGCCCTCGGAGGTGGTGAGCGCCGGGATCAGCTCGACGAGCTTCTGCACGGGCGCCGGGTTGAAGAAGTGGATGCCGATGACCTGGTCGGGGCGCGAGGTGGCGACCGCGAGCTTCACCAGCGGGATCGACGACGTGTTGGAGGCGAGGATCGCGTCCGGGCGGGTCACCACCTGGTCGAGGACCTGGAAGATCTCCGTCTTCACCTGCTCGTTCTCGACGACCGCCTCGATCACCAGGTCCCGGTCGGCGAACTCGCCGAGGTCGGTGGTGAAGCTGAGCCTGGCCAGGGTCTCGTCCCGCTCCGCCGCGCTGATCTTGCCCCGCTCGGCCGCCTTGGCCAGCGAGTTGAGCAGCCGGGTGCGGCCGATCTCCAGGGCCTCGCCGGTCGTCTCGGCGACCCGCACATGCAGCCCTGACCGGGCGCACACCTCGGCGATGCCCGCTCCCATCTGGCCGCAGCCGACCACGCCGACGCGCCCGATGTCTCCCGCCGGGATGTCCGTCACATCGTCCCTTTCGCTGATTCCACCGGTGCGGCAGGGCCGCTCGCGCGACACCTGCTCCGATCGTGCACGTTACTCCCAAGTATCGATGATCGATCGCCTGGGTCGGGCATGCTGGGCCCGGAAGCGGTCCGTGACGGGCGGAACCGCACGGTTCCTGGGGGTGTGCAGATGGGGCGAGTGACCCGTAGGGCGTTCACCGCGGCCGCGCTGTCGACGCTCGCGTTCACGCCGGACGCGACGGCGGGCGGCAGCGGCCCGCGCGGCCACCGGCGCGCCACCGGCGAGATGCGCGGGATGTGGGTGGCGACCGTGGCCAACCGGGACTGGCCCTCCAGGGCCGGTCTCACGGCGGCCCAGCAGCGCTCGGAACTGCTCGCGCTGCTCGACAGGGCGGTCCGTGACCGGCTCAACACCGTGATCTTCCAGGTGCGTCCGACGGCCGACGCGCTCTGGCCCTCGCCGTACGAGCCCTGGTCGCAGTACCTCACCGGCACCCAGGGCAAGGACCCGGGCTGGGACCCGCTGGGGACGGCGGTGAGGGAGGCGCACGCGCGTGGCCTGGAACTGCACGCCTGGTTCAACCCGTACCGGATCGCCAACCACACCGACCCGGGCCGGCTGGTCGCCTCGCACCCCGCGCGCAAGCACCCCGACTGGGTGGTCGCCTACGGCGGCAAGCTCTACTACAACCCCGGGCTGCCGAAGGTCCGCGCGTTCGTGCAGGACGCCATGATGGACGCGGTGCGCCGCTACCCGGTCGACGCCGTCCACTTCGACGACTACTTCTACCCGTACCCGGTGGCGGGACAGACCTTCGACGACGACGCCGCCTACGACCGCCACGGCGCCGGCTTCCCCAACCGGGCGGCCTGGCGGCGGGACAACATCGACCGGCTGGTGCGCGAGACGGCGGCCAGGATCGAACGGACCCGGCCGGGCACCGACTTCGGCGTCAGCCCGTTCGCGGTGTGGCGCAACGCGACGACGGACCCGCGGGGTTCGGACACCGCGGCGGGCGTCCAGACCTACGACGACCTCGCCGCCGACACCCGCACCTGGGTCAAGAAGGGCTGGATCGGCTACGTCGTCCCGCAGATCTACTGGAACATCGGCTTCCAGGCCGCGGACTACGCCAAGCTCCTCGACTGGTGGGCCGAGGTCGCGTCGGGTTCGACGACCCGCCTCTACATCGGCGAGGCGCTCTACAAGGCGGGCGACCCCGCCCAGCCCGACGCCTGGCAGGACCCGGCGGAACTCTCCCGCCACCTCACCCTGGCGAAGAAGTACCCGCAGGCACGCGGGCACGTCTACTTCGCCGCGAAG
This sequence comes from Streptomyces griseoviridis, assembly GCF_005222485.1. NCBI lineage: Bacteria > Bacillati > Actinomycetota > Actinomycetes > Kitasatosporales > Streptomycetaceae > Streptomyces > Streptomyces griseoviridis. The sequence continues at coordinate 1,878,104 of NZ_CP029078.1, read as the reverse complement.
GACGTCGCGGCGGACCCGACGGGCGCGATGGCCCGCGTGGTCGCCGACCACTACCGACGACCGGCGCGGGCACCGCGCTGACGGCTAGTCGGGGTGGCGGACCTCGGTGTCGGGCCCGGGGGAACAGAGGTGTTCGTGGCCGTCCGCGAAACGGACCCGGTACGGCGGGTCGCCGCGCGGGCCCAGCACCTCGATGATCTCGCCGACCCGGTCCGCCTGGCCGACCACCCGGCCGTGCTGGACGAGCCGGTCGCCCACGATCGCATGCATCTCGGGGCCTCCTCACGAGTGCGGGAGCACCCCCAGTCTACGGCGGCCCGGCCCGCGGGTCAGCTCCGCGCCCGCTGGGTGACGGCGATGCAGACCAGGACCGCCACGGCGGTCAGCGGGGCCGCCACCGGCAGGTGCTCGCCGAGCAGCAGCACCGACCACACCAGGGTCAGCAGCGGCTGGGCCAGTTGGAGCTGGCTCGCCCTGGGGATGCCGATCGTGGCCATGCCCCGGTACCAGACGACCAGGCCGAGGAACTGCGAGACGGCCGCCACCCACACCAGACCGACCACCCCGTGCGCGGTCACCCGCACCGGCTCGTACGCCAGCGCGACGGCCCCGCCGGCCACCGCGAGCGGCAGGCACAGCACCAGCGCCCACCCGATGACGTGCCAGCCCGGCATCACCCGGGCCAGCCGGCCGCCCTCGGTGTATCCGGCCGCGCAGACCAGCAGCGCCCCGAAGAGGTAGAGGTCGGCGCCGGTCACCGCGCCGCCGCTCTGCTGCACGGTGAAGGCGATCACCGCGGCGGCGCCGGTGACGGCCGCCGCCCAGAAGGCGCGGGACGGCCGGGTGCCCACCCGCAGGGCGGAGCAGACGGCGGTGGTCAGCGGCAGCAGCCCCACCACGACGGCCGCGTGGGCGGTGGTCGAAGTGCCGAGGGCGAGTGTGGTGAGCAGCGGGAAACCGACGACGACGCCGGCGGCCACCACCAGCAGCCCCGGCCGGTGCGCCCGCGCCGGGAGCGGCACCCGCAGCGCCAGCAGGCAGCCGCCCGCGATCAGCGCGGCCAGCACACAGCGCAGCGCGACCAGCGTCCAGGGGCCGAAGCTCTCCAGACCCCAGGCGGTGGCGGGGAAGGTGAGGGAGAAGGTGACGACGCCCAGGGCGGCCAGCGCGGTGCCCGTCGCGGGTGTCGGGAGCGGGCTGGTCACCGCTATCGCGGTCGGCGCAGTAGCGCTACTCTCTGTACTCATGTACGAGAGTAGCAGTGTGGGTGAACTGGCGAATCAGCTGCGAAAGGAGCTGGACCGCTACTCGCCGGGTGGAAAGCTGCCGTCGAGTCGCGCTCTCGTCGAGCGGTTCAGGGTCAGCCCGGTCACCGTCTCCCGGGCCCTCGCCCAGCTCGCCGCCGAGGGGCTCGTCGTCACCCGGCCGGGCGCCGGGGCGTTCCGCGCCGAGCCGCCCGCCGCCCGCGCCGCCAACGGCGACACCTCATGGCAGGAGGTCGCCCTCAGTGCCGACGGCGCCGACCTCGTCCCGCGCACCGTGGACGCCTCCGGGGTGCTGGCCTCCCTGGCCGCGCCACCGCCGGGCGTCGTCGAGTTCAACGGCGGCTATCTGCACCCGTCGTTGCAGCCGGAGCGGGCGATGGCCGCGGCCCTGGCCAGGGCGGGCCGCAGGCCGGGCGCCTGGGGGCGCCCGCCGGTCGAGGGGCTGCCCGAGCTGCGGGAGTGGTTCGCGCGGGACATCGGCGGCGCCGTCACCGCGGCCGAGGTGCTGGTCACCGCGGGCGGCCAGTCCGCGCTCACCACCGCGCTGCGCGCCCTCGCCCCGCCCGGCGCCCCGGTCCTGGTCGAATCGCCCACCTACCCCGGCATGCTGGCCATCGCCCGCTCCGCCGGACTGCGCCCGGTGCCCGTCCCGGTCGACACGGACGGCGTCCGCCCCGCCCTGCTCGCCGACGCCTTCCGCGCCACCGGCGCCCGGGTCCTGGTCTGCCAGCCCCTCTTCCAGAACCCGACCGGCGCCGTCCTCGCCCCCGGGCGCCGCCCCGAGGTGCTGCGGATCGCCCGCGCGGCCGGCGCCTTCGTCATCGAGGACGACGTCGTGCGACGCCTCGTCCACGAGGACGCGGGGCCGCTGCCGAGCCCGCTCGCCGCCGACGACCCGGACGGCGTCGTCGTCCACGTCGGCTCCCTCACCAAGGCCACCTCGGCCAGCTTCCGGGTGTGCGCGCTCACCGCCAGGGGCCCGGTCCTCGAACGGCTGCGCGCCATCCAGGTCGTCGACACCTTCTTCGTCCCCCGGCCGCTCCAGGAGGCCGCGCTCGAACTCGTCGGATCGCCCGCCTGGCCCCGCCATCTGCGGTCCATCGCCGCCGAGTTGAAGACCCGCCGCGACACCCTGACCGCAGCCCTGCGGCTGCACCTGCCCGAACTCGCCCTGCCGCACGTCCCCTCGGGCGGCTACCACCTGTGGCTGCGGCTGCCCGACGGCACCGACGAGACGGCCCTCGCCTCGGCGGCGCTGCGCGCGGGCGTCGCCCTCACCCCGGGCCGCCCCTACTTCAGCGCCGAACCCCCCGCCCCGCACCTGAGGTTGAGCTTCGCCGGGGTCGCGGGACCCGCGGAGATCACCGAAGGCGTACGGCGGCTGGGCGCCGCCTGGGCGGAGGTGCGCGGCGAAAACCGTTCGACGTCCACCGGCCGGGATGGCAGCCTCCCGGCATGAACGACACCCCGAGCCTGCCCGACGGCTACCTGCTCTCCACCGACCCCGCCCGCGTCGACGCGGAACGCGTCCACCAGTGGCTGTCCACCGACGCCTACTGGGCGCTCGGCCGCCCCCGCGAGAAGCAGGACAAGGCGATCGAGTCCTCCCTCAACTTCAGCGTGTACGAGGAGAGTTCGGGACAGCAGGTGGCGTACGCGCGGGTCGTCACCGACTTCGCGACGTTCGCCTGGCTCTGCGACGTCTACGTGGACCGCGCCGTCCGCGGCAAGGGCCTCGGCACCGCGCTCGTCGTCGCCGTGCGCGAACACCTGCGCCCCTACGGGCCACGGCGGCTGGTGCTCGCCACCGCCGACGCCCACGGCGTCTACGAGAAGGCCGGATTCGCCGGGCTCAACGCGCCCGAGCGGTGGATGGCGCTGCTGTTCCAGCCGGAACCCTGAGCCGGTCCCTGACCGCGACGTGAGCCCGCCGCCACCCTCGGTCACCCCCCGGCTGCCCCTCTTGACCCGCCCTCCCTCCCGGCTCACCATCGCCGCATGCCTCTTCGGGTCACGTTCGTCGCCGCGGCGCGCAGTTCCTCGCTGCGCGCGGAGCGCTTCGAGGACGACCGTCCGCTGGACCAGGCGGGATGGAACGAGGTGCTGGGCGCGTCCCCCGCGCTGCTGCCGCTCGCCGCGGCCGAACTGCGCTACTGCGCGCCCACCCCGCGCAGCCGCGCCACCGGCGACGCCCTCGGCTACGCACCCCTGGTCCAACTCGCCCTCCGCGACTGCGACATGGGCCGCTGGCGGGGGCTGACTCTGGGCGAGGCGATGGCCCGCGAGCCGTCGGCGGTGGACGCCTGGCTCGCCGACCCGCGGGGCGCCCCGCACGGCGGGGAGTCGCTGCTCGCGTTCATCGCCCGGGTCGGCGGCTGGCTCGACACCCGCCCGGTCGACGACAGCGGCCTGATCGTCGCCGTCGCCGAACCGGCGGTGATCCGCGCGGCCCTGGTGTACGCCCTCAGGGTGCCCCTGTCGACGTACTGGAGCCTCGACGTGCGCCCGCTGTCGGCGGTCGCGCTCATCGGCAGCGGCGGACGCTGGAACCTGCGCTTCGAAGGGGTGCGGGCGCAGCCGTCGGGGGTTTAGCGGGGGCGGGGGCGCGGCTCTCGCGGGGCGCGGGGGCGGGCGGGGTGCGGCCCAGGCGGGCGCGGGCGCGGGCGCGGGCAAGGTGCGCGGCCCCCGCGGGTGCGGCCGTCGCCCGGCCCATGAGGATGGCCCGTGGGGATGACCCGCGGGGATGGTCCGTGGGGCTGGCCCGTGTTCAGCTCTCGCGGGTGTAGTCCGTGGTCAGCAGCAGGTCCTTGGCGGGGCCGCCGACCCGCCACACGGTGCGCCAGTGGTCCGCGTCCGGCACGGTGAACTCGCCCCGGTAGAGGTCCGCCGCGCACGGGTGGCCCGCCGTGTGCCGGCCGGTGCGCAGATCCAGGTCGTGGAAGGGGCGTCCGTCGGCGAAGCGCACGTCGGCGGTGCCGGGATCGGCGCCGGGCAGGAAGCGCAGGGTCCGCTCGGCGGGCCGGGCCACCCCGAGCCAGGTGAACGTGCCCCGCTCCTCGTGCAGCAGGCCGTGGCCAGGTGATCCGGCGCCCTGCGGCCCGCTGTCCCGTGGACCGCCGTCCCGAGCGCCGCCGTCCGGCAGGTCGCCGAAGACGGTGACGCCCTCGAACCGGCCGTCCGTGCCGTTGGTGAGGTCCCGCACCTCCCGCCGGACGCGCCAACTCCCGCGCAGAAACCCCAACACGTCGGCCACCGGCCAGAACTCGCCCATGCCCCGACCCTACGTCGTCCCCGACCCCCAGCCCATTGACGCGCGCATGACCGGTCCCTGGCCGCCGCGCCGGACGCCGTCCACAGCGAGACGGCCACCGCCGTCGCCCCGGTCACTCCACCGCCAAGGGCGTCACCGACCGGTTCACGTACGCCTTCCCCGCCGACCCGGTCGCCTTCCCGCGGATCAGACACCGACGGAATTCACTTCTCGACAACACCCAGGGAATTCCCTGTTTCCTGATTGTTCACCCGCACTTTCCCTTGAGATCAAAGCCCCCGCCATCCGTATTGATGATTACCTGCGGAAGGGCAACCCTTTGGAAAGTCGGACCGTCTAACTCCGCGAATCAATGATCTTCGGGGAGTAATAAGGAATGGAACGCCCGACCCTGCGCAAAGCCGTTTCGCGCGGCCCTTCACGGCCGGGCCAGGCCGCGGCGCTCCTCGCCTCGCTGCTCACCGCCGCTCTGTTCTGCGCCGCCGACGCCGTCGCCCGCTGCTATCCGTTCGGACCGCGCACCCGCAGCGTCAACGACCTCGGCAACCAGTACGTGCCGTTCCACGCCCACCTCTGGGACCTGCTGCACGGCCGCGCCGACGGCAACCTGCTCATCAACTGGCGGTCCGGCTACGGCTCCAGCTTCCTGCCCGACCTCGGCACCTACCTCTCCAGCCCGTTCGCGCTCCTCGTCGCCCTCTTCCCGCGCGACGAGATCGACCTCGCCGTGTACGTGATCACCGGGCTCAAGACCGCCTGCGCGGGCGCGGCCATGGCGTGGCTGCTGCTCGCCCTGCGCCCCGGACGCTGGTGGGCCGCCGGGCTGCTCGGCACCTCGTACGCGCTGTGCGGCTGGAGCGTCGCCGTCGCCTCCTACAACCCGATGTGGCTCGACGGACTCCTCGCGCTGCCGCTGTTCTGCCTGGTCGGCGAGTGGACCCTGGCCGGGCGGCGCCCGCTCCTCGGCGTGCTCGTCGTCGCGCTCGGCTGGATCGCCAACTTCTACACCGCCTACATGGCCACCCTCGCCGCCGGACTCCTCCTGCTGCTGCGGCTCGCCCTCGGCGACCTTGCCCCGAGGCGCCGGGTGGCCGTCGCGGGGCGCGCGGCCGGGACCGTCGCCCTGGGCGTCGGACTCGCCGCGCCCCTGGTGACCGTCGTCTGGGCCGGCACCCGGCACGCCTACCCCGGCCGCGTCGTCGACTTCGCCCCGGTGCCCGCGCGGGACCTGCTCGCGCGGCTGCTGCCGACGACGTACACCTTCGCGAGCCCCGCCCTGTACGTCGGCACCGCCGCGCTCCTGCTCGCCCTCGCCCTGCCCTTCGACCGCCGCGTCCCGCGCCGGATCAGAACCGGCTGGACGGCGCTCGCCGTCGCCGTCGCGCTCTCCCTCCAGTGGGGGCCGACCCATCTGCTCTGGCACGCCTTCGCCACCCCGCAGGGCAGCGCCTACCGGCAGGCGTTCGTGCTCTGCGCGCTCCTCGTCATGGCCGCCTGGCAGACGCTCTCCCACGGACCGCCCGACGCGCGGGCGCTGGCCGCGGCGACCGGACTGCTCGCCGTGATCACCGCGGTGGCGAGCCGCAGCGTCGTCGTGCACCCGGTGATGTGGCTGGTCCTGCCGCTGGCCGTGACCGGCGCACTCGGGGGCCTGATCCTCCTCGGCCGAGCCGAACGAGCCGGGCCCGCCGAGCGATTTGAACCAGCCGAACGAGCCGAACGAGCTGGACCCGCCGAGCGATCCGAACCAGCCGAACCAGCCGGACGAGCCGGACCCGCCGGACGATCCGAAGCAGCCGGACGATCCGAGCGAGCCGAACTCGGCGACGCCACACGAAGGTTCAGCCGCCTCAGCCGCCTCAGTCGCCCCGGCCGCCCCTCCGGCCGGCCCGTGCGGGTGGCCCGCCGTCCGCGTCGCGCGCCGCTCGTCCCGCTCGCCGTCGTCCTGCTGTTCGGCGGGCAGTTCGGGGAGACGGTGGCCACCTCCGCCGTCGCGTCCCGGCTCAGGCTCGGGAACATGGACGACTACGCGCCCTGGGGCGCCAGGCAGCGGGCCCAGGCCGACGCCATCGCCCGCGTGGACGACTGGCCCGCCCACCGCACCGAACCCGGGCGTGAACAGACCGTCGGCAACGACCCGTTGCTCGTCGGCGGCCAGGGCGCCCAGTACTACAGCAGCCTCACCTCGGACGTCCTCAGCCGCACCCTCACCGCCCTCGGCGACGGCTGGACCTCCCGGGGCCGCAGCGTCCAGAGCCTGGACAACGACGTCACCGACGCGCTGTTCTCCGTCGGCGCCCGCGTGCACTCACCGCCCGACCCGCACCAGAGCCGGTCCGCCCCGCCGGGCGGCGCCCCGACCGTGACCCGCGCCCAGGTACCGCCGTTGGTGACGGTCCGCCCGCCAGGCACCGACACCCGGTCGGGCTTCGGCCCCTCCCCGTACCGCAACCAGGAACTCCTGCTCGGCACCCGCGTCTACACCGTGCCCCGCGTCACCGTCCGCGCCGCCGACGGCACGCCCGTCCGCCGGTTCGTCGGCGTGCCCGCCGAGGGCACCGCGAGCGGAGTGAGGGTCACCGCCCGCTGCCGGGCCGGCACCGAGGTCTACCTCTGGGCCCCGCACTACTCGGGCACCGCGCGCCTGGACGGCGGCCCCGAGGCATGGTTCAGGACGGACGCCCGGGTCACCAAGATCGCCGCGATGCGGCCGCTGGGCACGGTCCCCGCCTCCGGGCGCGTCCGCATCGTCCTCACCCCCGACCTGCGCGGCCGGATCCCGGACGGCGCCGTCGGCTGCCTCGACACCGCACGCCTGCGCGGCGCCGTCCAGCGGCTGACGGCCACCGGCGCCACCCGCGTCCACGTCTCCGGCGCCACCGTCGAGGCCAGTCTGCCGCCCGGCAGCGCCGGGACCGCCGTCGTCGCGGCGCCGCGCATCGCGGGGTGGCGGTGCGCGGCCGGCGCCGGGCCCGTCGTGGCGGCCGGGGGATTCCACGGCCTGATCGCCGTCCCGCTCGACGGCTCCGCGACCACCGTCCGCTGCGTGTTCCGGCCGCCAGGACTGCGGCTGGGCTCAGCCATCGGCGCGACCGCGCTCCTCGTCACGCTCCTGACCTGCGCGTTCACCGTCCTACGGGGTCGGCGCGCGGCCCGCACGCCCCTCCCGTCGACCACCACCACCGCGCCCGACCGCGTGGGCGCATGACCGGCGCTCCGCGAACCCGCCCCTGGGGGAAACCATGCTCCTCTCGATCGTCGCACCCTGCTTCAACGAGGAAGACGTCCTCGACCGCTTCCACGAACGGCTCCAGAGGCTCGCGGAGGAACTCCTTCCGCTCGGCCACGACCTGGAGTTCGTCTACGTCGACGACGGCAGCCGCGACCGGACGCTCGCCGTGCTGGAACGCCTCGCCGCCCTCGACGCACGGGTGCGCTACCTCTCCTTCAGCCGCAACTTCGGCAAGGAGGCCGCCCTGCTCGCCGGCCTGCGACACGCCTCGGGGGACTCCGTCGTCGTCATGGACGCGGACCTCCAGCACCCGCCGGACCTGGTGAAACGCATGGTCGAGCTGCGCGGCCAGGGCTACGACCAGGTGATCGCGCGACGCACCAGGACCGGCGACGGCATGGCCCGCACGCTGGCGGCCCGCCTCTACTACCGGCTGGTCAACCGGCTCACCGACGTCGAACTCGTCGACGGCGTCGGCGACTTCCGGATGATGTCCCGGCGGGTGGTGGACGCGGTGCTGGCCCTCACCGAGTACAACCGCTTCTCCAAGGGCCTGTTCGCCTGGGTCGGTTTCCCCGCCACCACCTTCACCTACGAGAACGCGGCCCGCGAGGGCGGCCGCAGCTCCTGGACCTTCCGCGGCCTGCTCAACTACGGCCTGGACGGCGTGCTGTCCTTCAACAACCGGCCGCTGCGCGCCGCCCTCTACCTCGGGATGGGGCTGCTGCTGTGCGCGGGCGTCTACACCGGGTGGATCGTGGTCGCCGCGCTCGTCAACGGCGTCCAGACGCCCGGCTACGTCACGATCGTCACCGCCGTCACGGGCCTCGCCGGGGTGCAGATGGTGATGCTCGGGGTGATCGGGGAGTACACCGGGCGCATCTACTACGAGGTGAAGGGGCGCCCGCACTTCCTGGTGAAGGCGAGCAATGTGCACCGCGCCGACCGGGCGAAGGACCTCATTCCCTGATGTCCCGGCAAATGTTTGTCTTCGCCCTGATCGGCGTATTGAACACGGCGACCTATTACGGGCCCTACCTGGTGCTCCTGGCCTGGTTCCCGTATCTCGTCGCGCATATTCTGGCCACTCTGCTGAGCATGACGGGATCCTTTTTCCTGAACGCGCGGTTCACCTATCGGATCCGTCCCACCTGGCGGAAATTCCTGCTGTTCCCGCTGTCGAACGCGGCGAATCTCGTGGTCACGACGGCGGGCGTGTACGTCCTCGTCGACCTCGCGCACGTCGGCAGCGGGTACGCCCCGCTGATCGCGTCTCTGGCGGCGATCCCGGTGACGTTCCTGGTCTCCCGCCGGATCATGGTCACGGCGTGACGGCGACGGACTCCGCGATCCGCCGGGCGGCCTCGGCGGGCGTCAGGCGGGTGGTGTCGACGACCTCGGCCGCTGTGTGCAGCCAGGTGCGGGCCGCCTCCGCGTAGGGCTCCAGATACCGCAGCCGGAAGTCGGACGGGCCCATGACCAGGTCCCCGTCGATGCGTCCGCGCAGGGTGTCCTGGTCGGCGTGCAGGACGAAGTGCCGTACCGGGATGCCATGGTGGGCGAGGCCCGCGCTGATCTCCCGCCAGTGCGGCTCGACCAGCACGGTCATCGGCATCACCAGGGTGCCGCCGGTGTAGTCGAGGACGTGCCGCGCGGTCTCGACGACGAGCGGCCGCCACGGCGGCCAGTCCTGGAAGTTGCCCGTCCAGGGCAGCGACGGCGCGATGTCCATGAGCGTCTCGCCGACCTTCTCGGCGTCGAGGACCCGGGACCCGGGGATCAACTCCCGTACCAGCGCGCTGGTCGTCGTCTTGCCGACGCCATGCGTTCCGTTGAGCCACACGATCATGGGGCCAGGTTAGCCGGGGCCGTGCGACCGGCCGGTCGGGCGGCCCACGGCCGGGGCGGGGCCGCAGGGCCGGAGACAGGCTCCTGCGATCGAAAACCCTCGTTTCGAAAACGCCAGTTTCGAAAACTTGATTTTCGCTTCAGTGGGTGGCTACAGTTCTGGTGTCGACTACGGACCTGACCGGGGAGCAGCCATGACCGAGGCACCTGTGGCGTCGCGCCGCCGCAAGCTCACCGCGGAGCGGGAGCGGGAGCTGCTGCTGGTGACGGCTCAGCTCGTCGGTGAGGTCGGGTACGAGCAGGTGACCATGGCCGCGGTCGCGCAGCGGGCGAAGTGCAGCACGGCGACGCTCTACCGGCAGTGGGAGAGCAAGCCGCGCCTGGTGATCTCGGCGTGGAAGGCCCTCACCACGGATACCAGGAAGGACCTGTCCAGCATCGACACCGGGACGCTGCGCGGCGACCTGATGGAGGCCGCGCGGTACCTGGTGGCCGACGATCCGGCCAGGGGCACCTTCACCTCGATGCCGGCCGCCATCGTCCAGGACGAGGGCCTCATGGAGGTCGTCCGCGAGATGCTGATCCACCCGATCCTGCGCGATCTGGCCCAGCTGTGCGAACGCGCGGTGGCCAGGGGAGAGATCGAAGCCGGAAACCCGGTCATCGACCTGGCGGACCAGATCCTCCTCGGCCCCTGGCTCGCGCAGAACATCCTCCACGGGACCCCGGCGACCCAGGAACTGATGGAGACCGTGGTCGAGTTGGTGCTCCTGCCGGCTCTCACCGCGCGGCCCGCCACCGCCTGACCCGACGACCCCGGCCCCTACCGCCTTCCGGCCGCGCCCACCGGCGCGTCCGGCGACCCCGCACGTCCTGACGACGGCCCGACGCCGCTCGTTCCCTTCCCGTACGCCCTCTTCGGGCCCGGTCCGCCATCGGCCGGGCTCAGGGCACCGCACGTCCGAAAACACCATCGATCCGGAGCGTCTCCCTCATGGCCACCTTCCTCCACAAGATCGGCGGGGCCGCGTTCGAGCGGCGCTGGCTGGTCGTCCTTCTCTGGGCGCTCGTCCTGGGCGCCGTGGGCATCGGCGCCTCCGCCGGCTCGGGTCCCGCCAGTTCGAGCATCACCCTGCCCGGCACGGAGGCCCAGCGCGCCTTCGACCTGCTGGGGGAGAAGTTCCCGGCGGCCAACGCCGAAGGAGCCACCGCCCGCGTCGTGCTGCGCGCACCCGACGGCGAGAAGATAACCGCCTCGGGGAACAAGGCGGCCCTCGAAGCGACCCTGGCCGGGATCAAGGACTCCTCGGCCCGTGTCGGGCAGGTCAGCGACCCCTTCGCCGCGAAGGCGGTCAGCGCGGACGGCACCACCGCCTACGCCCAGGTCACCTACACCGCATCCGACTCCGACCTCACCGACGGCGACCACACCGGCCTCGACAAGGCCCTGGAGTCCGGTCGCGACCAGGGGCTGACGGTGGAGGCATCCGGCAGCGCGCTGGCCGCCCCCGAGGAGAGCCACACGGCCGAGGCCATCGGCTTCGCCCTGGCCGCCGTCATCCTTCTCCTCACCTTCGGCTCCCTCGTCGCCGCCGGACTGCCCCTGCTCACCGCGCTGCTCGGAGTGGGCGTGAGCATGGCCGCCATCACGGCGCTCAGCGGCCCGCTCGACCTCAACAGCAACGCCTCGGCCCTCGCCACGATGCTGGGCATCGCGGTCGGCATCGACTACGCCCTGTTCATCGTCTCCCGCTACCGCTCCGAACGCGCGGACGGCCACGACGCCCGCGAGGCCGCCGCCCGCGCCAACGGCACCGCCGGTTCCGCCGTCGTCTTCGCCGGACTGACCGTCGTCATCGCCCTCGCGGGGCTCGCGGTGGTGAACCTGCCCATCCTGACCGCGATGGGACTCGCCGCCGCCGGAGCCGTCGTCGTCGCCGTCCTCGTCGCCACGACGCTGGTCCCCGCCCTCCTCGGCTTCGCGGGTGAGCGCGTCCGCGGCCGGAAACGTCAGAAGCCCGCCTCCGTCAAGCCGGGTCTGGGGCAGCGCTGGATCTCCCACGTCCTGCGCAAGCCCGCCCAGATGCTGCTGCTGGCGGTGGTCGCTCTCGGCGTGGTCGCCCTCCCGGCCACCCAGCTCGAACTCGGGCTGCCCGACGACGGTTCCAAGGCCGCCTCGTCCACCCAGCGCAAGGCCTACGACATGCTGTCCGAGTCCTTCGGACCCGGCTTCAACGGGCCCCTCACCGTGACCGTCGACGACCGGGACCCGGCCGCCGCCCGCAGCGGCGCCGAGAAGCTGGGCACGTCCCTCGCCGATCTCCGGGACGTGGCCGCCGTCACCCCGGCCGTCTTCAACGAGAGCGGCGACACCGCGATCATCACCGTCGTCCCCCGGAGCGCCCCGGGCAGCGACGCCACCAAGAACCTCGTCGCCGACATCCGCGGTCTCACCGGTGAACTGCGGTCCGACACCGGTACCCGCTCCCTCGTGACCGGCACCACGGCCCTCAACATCGACATCTCCGACAAGTTCAGCGCGGCGATCGTGCCCTATCTGGCCCTCGTCGTCGGCCTGGCCGTCCTCGTGCTGATCCTCGTCTTCCGGTCGATCCTGGTCCCCGTCAAGGCGGCCCTCGGTTTCCTGCTCTCCGTGCTGGCCTCCCTCGGCGCCCTCGTCGCCGTCTTCCAGTGGGGGTGGCTGAAGGACCTCATCGGCCTGGAGCAGACCGGCCCCGTCATGAGCCTGATGCCGGTCCTGATGGTCGGCATCGTGTTCGGCCTCGCCATGGACTACCAGGTCTTCCTGGTCACCCGGATGCGCGAGGCGTACGTCCACGGAGCCGACGCCCGCACCGCGATCGAGGTCGGCTTCAGGCAGAGCTCCACCGTCGTCACCGCCGCGGCCCTCATCATGATCAGCGTCTTCGCCGGCTTCGTCGGCTCCCAGGAAGCCATGATCAAGTCGCTCGGGTTCGGCCTCGCCGTCGCCGTCGCCTTCGACGCGTTCGTCGTCCGCATGACGATCGTGCCGGCCGCCCTCGCCCTCCTCGGCAAGCGCGCCTGGGCCCTGCCCGCCTGGATCGACCGCGTCCTGCCCCACGTCGACATCGAGGGCGAGAAGCTCGCGGGGCGCACCCCCGCCGCTCCCGCCGTCCGCGAACCCAGCTACGCGGGACCCGCGGACCGCGACCACTGACCACCACCGTCCCACGGGCCCGCGGCCGCCACGGCACCGCGGGCCCGCCCCTGTCCGAAGGACACGCCGATGCACCGAGTGCTCCTCGCGGGCGGCCCGGCCCTCGTCCGGGACGCCTGCGCACGCGTCATCGGCGCGTCCCCCGCCTTCGCCCTCCCGGCCCAGACGGCGACCCTCGCCGACGCCCTGACCGCGCCGGTCCCCCGCGACCTTCTGCTGGTCGACGCCGGGGAACTCGTCCGGGGCCCGTCCGCCGCGGTCCGGACACGGCTGCGGCGCGCCGCCGCGTGCACCAGGGTCGCCGTGCTCGGGCAGGTCCCCGCGGCCGAACTGCCCCTCCTCGCGGGGGCCGGGGTGACCGGCGTGCTCGGCCCCTACCTCGAACCCGACGCCTTCCTCGCCGCGCTGGACGTCGTCCTCGCCGGCGCCATGGTCATCTCGCCCGCGCCCACTCCGGCGCCCCAGGCCGCCGCCTCCCGCGGGGCGCTGACGCCACTGACCCGGCGCGAACGCGAGGTGCTCGCCCTCATCGCCACGCAGCCCGACAACACCGCCATCGCCCGAGCGCTCGACGTGCGTCCGCTGACCGTCAAGTCGCACATCAACCGGATCATGCACAAGCTGGAGGTGTCCAGCAGGGCCCAACTCGTCGTGGTCGCCTACGAGAGCCGCCTGATCGTTCCGGGCGCCCCGGGCCTCGCCGGGGCGACGGGCGACGCACGTTCCGGACGGGCCGGGCGCCCCGGGGGATCCTGCTGAGGGCTGAGGGCTGAGGGCTGAGGGCTGAGGCCGGGCGCGGACCGAGGATTGCATAAACCTGCGGCTCTACGTATAGTCATGCCATCTAGAGGAGGCGACATGACGGTACGTGCGGCGGTGGCCGGGGCGAGCGGGTACGCGGGAGGCGAACTCCTGCGGCTGCTCCTCGCGCACCCCGAGGTCGAGATCGGGGCCCTGACCGGCAACTCCAACGCCGGACAGCGGCTCGGCGCGCTCCAGCCGCACCTGCTTCCGCTGGCCGGGCGGGTGCTGGCCGAGACCACCCCCGAGGTCCTCGCCGGACACGACGTCGTCTTCCTCGCGCTGCCGCACGGCCAGTCCGCTGCCGTCGCCGAGCAGCTCGGACCCGATGTCCTCGTCGTCGACATGGGCGCCGACTTCCGGCTGCGCGACGCGGCCGACTGGGAACGCTTCTACGGCTCCCCGCACGCCGGGACCTGGCCCTACGGGCTGCCCGAACTGCCCGGCGCGCGCGCCGAGTTGGCCGGGTCCAAGCGCATCGCGGTGCCCGGCTGCTACCCGACCGCCGCGACCCTCGCGCTGCTGCCCGCGTACAGCGCGGGGCTCGCCGAGGCGGACGCCGTGATCGTCGCGGCGTCCGGCACCTCGGGCGCGGGCAAGGCGCCCAAGCCGCACCTGCTGGGCAGCGAGGTCATGGGCTCCATGTCGCCGTACGGCGTCGGCGGCGGCCACCGGCACACCCCCGAGATGATCCAGAACCTCGGCGGGGTCGCGGGCGAGCCCGTCACCGTCTCCTTCACCCCGACCCTCGCGCCGATGCCCCGCGGCATCCTCGCCACCTGCAGCGCCAAGGCCCGCCCCGGCGTCACCGGCGACTCCCTGCGCGCCGCCTACGAGAAGGCGTACGCCGAGGAACCGTTTGTGCACCTGCTGCCCGAGGGGCAGTGGCCCGCCACGGCGTCCGTCCACGGTTCCAACGCCGTTCAGGTGCAGGTCGCCCTGGACGAGGCCGCGGGCCGCATCATCGCGATCAGCGCCATCGACAACCTGACCAAGGGCACCGCGGGCGGTGCCGTCCAGAGCATGAACCTGGCCCTGGGACTCGACGAGTCGACCGGGCTCTCCACCATCGGGGTCGCGCCGTGAGCGACACGCGCGCGGCCGGCCGGCCGCAGCCGACGACGGCCGCGGCACCGCGCCCCGCGGGCCACGAAGCGAACGAGGAGACGCAGTGAGCGTGACGGCAGCCAAGGGCTTCCGGGCGGCGGGGATCGCCGCCGGGATCAAGCAGAACGGCAACCCTGACCTGGCCCTCGTGGTCAACGACGGCCCGCGCCGCGCCGCCGCGGGCGTCTTCACCTCCAACCGCGTGAAGGCCGCCCCGGTGCTCTGGTCCGAGCAGGTCATCGGCAGCGGCCAGGTCTCCGCGGTCGTCCTCAACTCCGGTGGCGCCAACGCCTGTACGGGTCCCAAGGGCTTCCAGGACACCCACGCCACCGCCGAGCGGGCCGGCGAGGTCCTCGGGCGCGGCGCCATCGAGATCGCCGTCTGCTCCACCGGCCTGATCGGTGTGCTGCTGCCGATGGACAAGCTCCTGCCGGGCGTCGAGACGGCCGCGGGAGCGCTCTCCGAGCACGGCGGCGAGAAGGCCGCCATCGCCATCAAGACCACTGACACCGTCCACAAGACGTCCGTCGTCACCCGGGACGGCTGGACCGTCGGCGGCATGGCCAAGGGCGCGGGCATGCTCGCCCCCGGCCTCGCCACCATGCTGGTCGTCCTCACCACCGACGCCGTCGTGGACGGCGAGGCGCTCGACCGCGCGCTGCGGGCCGCCACCAAGGTCACCTTCGACCGCGTCGACTCCGACGGCTGCATGTCCACCAACGACACCGTGCTGCTGCTCGCCTCCGGCTCCTCCGGCACCACCCCGGCCGAGGCGGAGTTCGCCGACGCCGTGCGCGCCGTCTGCGACGACCTCGGGCAGCAGCTCATCCGGGACGCCGAGGGCGCGAGCAAGGACATCAGGATCGAGGTGGTGGGCGCCGCGACCGAGGACGACGCCGTCGAGGTGGGCCGCTCCATCGCCCGCAACAACCTCCTCAAGTGCGCCCTGCACGGCGAGGACCCCAACTGGGGCCGGGTCCTGTCCGCCATCGGCACCACCCGCGCCGCCTTCGAACCGGACCGTCTGAACGTCGCCATCAACGGCGTCTGGGTCTGCAAGAACGGCGGCGTCGGCGAGGACCGCGACAAGGTCGACATGCGCTACCGCGAGGTGCACATCGTCGCCGACCTCGCGGCCGGCACCGAGACGGCCACCATCTGGACCAACGACCTCACCGCCGACTACGTCCACGAGAACAGCGCGTACTCGTCATGAGCACCCGTAAGCACACCGCGCTGCCGAAGGCGCAGATCCTCATCGAGGCGCTGCCCTGGCTGACCCGGCACAACGGCCGTGTCGTCGTCATCAAGTTCGGCGGGAACGCCATGGTCGATGAGGAGTTGAAGGCCGCCTTCGCCCAGGACGTGGTCTTCCTGCGGCAGGCCGGGCTCAAGCCCGTCGTCGTGCACGGCGGCGGCCCGCAGATCAGCGCCGCCCTCGAACGGCACGGCATCGTCAGCGAGTTCAAGGCCGGGCTGCGGGTCACCACGGAGGACGCGATGGACGTCGTCCGGATGGTCCTCGCGGGCCAGGTGCAGCGCGAACTCGTCGGCCTGCTCAACCAACACGGCCCGCTGGCCGTCGGGTTGACCGGCGAGGACGCGCACACCATCAGCGCCGTCAAACACCGGCCCCTGATCGACGGCGAGTCGGTCGACATCGGGCGGGTCGGCGAGATCACCGCGATCGACACGGGCGCGATCGAGGCCCTGCTCGCCGACGGCCGCATCCCCGTCATCTCCTCCATCGCCCGCAGTCAGGACGACGGACATGTCTACAACGTCAATGCTGATACGGCGGCTGCGGCACTCGCTGCGGCACTGGGCGCCGAGACCCTCATGGTCCTCACCGACGTCGAGGGCCTCTACGAGGACTGGCCGCACTCCGACGAGGTGATCAGCCGCCTCACCGCGTCCCAACTGGAGCGGCTGCTGCCGGAGTTGTCGTCCGGCATGGTGCCGAAGATGGAGGGCTGCCTGCACGCCGTGCGCAACGGCGTCACCACCGCCCGGGTCATCGACGGCCGGGTCCAGCACTCGATCCTGCTGGAGATCTTCACGGATGAGGGCATCGGCACGATGGTCGTGCCCGACGATTCGCAGGGGGCGCACCGATGACCAGCACGACCAGCATGACGGGCACGAGCAGCACGACCGGTACCACCGGCAACGCCGAGCTGACCCAGCGGTGGCAGGGCGCGCTCATGAACAACTACGGCACCCCCCGGCTGCCCCTGGTCCGCGGCGCCGGCACACGGCTCTGGGACGCCGACGGCAAGGAGTACCTCGACTTCGTCGGCGGAATCGCCGTCAACGCCCTCGGCCACGCCCACCCGGCGATCGTCGAGGCCGTCACCCGGCAGATCGCCTCCCTCGGCCATGTCTCCAACCTCTTCATCGCCGAACCGCCCGTCGCCCTCGCCGAACGGCTCCTGGAACTCTTCGGCCGGGACGGCAAGGTCTACTTCTGCAACTCGGGCGGCGAGGCCAACGAAGGCGCCTTCAAGATCGGCCGGCGCACCGGGCGCAGCCACATGGTCGCCACCCACGGCGGCTTCCACGGCCGCACCATGGGCGCCCTCGCGCTCACCGGACAGCCCGCCAAGCAGCAGCCGTTCCTGCCGCTGCCCGGCGACGTCACGCACGTCCCGTACGGCGACGCGCAGGCGCTGGCCGCCGCCGTGACCGAGGAGACCGCGCTCGTCGTCATCGAGCCCGTCCAGGGCGAGAACGGCGTCGTCGTCCCGCCGCCCGGCTACCTCAAGGCGGCCCGCGCGATCACCGCCGCCACCGGGTCCCTCCTCGTCCTCGACGAGGTCCAGACCGGCGTCGGCCGCACCGGGCACTG
The DNA here is from genome assembly GCF_005222485.1 of Streptomyces griseoviridis. Taxonomy (NCBI): domain Bacteria; kingdom Bacillati; phylum Actinomycetota; class Actinomycetes; order Kitasatosporales; family Streptomycetaceae; genus Streptomyces; species Streptomyces griseoviridis. The sequence continues at coordinate 1,860,533 of NZ_CP029078.1, read as the reverse complement.
GTTCGAGTACCAGGCCCACGAGGGCGTCCTGCCCGATGTCGTCACCCTCGCCAAGGGCCTCGGCGGCGGGCTGCCGCTGGGCGCCACCGTCGCCTTCGGGCGCGCCGCCGACCTGCTCGAACCCGGCCAGCACGGCACCACCTTCGGCGGCAACCCGGTCGCCTGCGCCGCCGGACTCGCCGTCCTCGACACCATCGCGAACGACGGACTGCTCGAGAACGTCAAGCGGCAGAGCGGCGCCCTGCGGGACGGGATCGAGGGCCTCGGCCACCCGAAGGTCGCTCATGTCAGGGGCGCGGGCCTGCTGCTGGGTATCGTGCTCACCGAGCCCCACGCGCCCCAGGTGCAACAGGCGGCTCAGGAGGTCGGATTCCTGGTGAACGCGCCCGCCCCCGACGTCGTCCGGCTGATGCCCCCGCTGAACCTCGGCGACGACGAGGTGGAGGCGTTTCTCCGGGCGCTGCCCGGCATCCTCGACACAGCGGACGCGGACGAATGAGCCGGAGAATGGGACGACGATGAGCCAGGCGCAGGACGACGCACAGCACGCGGGGCACGCCGTGCCGCAGACCCGCACCGCGAGGCACCGGCGGATCGTGGACATCCTCAACCGGCAACCGGTGCGCTCGCAGAGCCAGTTGGCGAAGCTGCTGGCCGACGACGGACTGAGCGTCACCCAGGCCACGCTCTCCCGCGACCTCGACGAACTGAACGCGGTGAAGATCCGCAACACCGACGGCGACCTCATCTACGCGGTGCCCAGCGAGGGCGGGTTCCGCACGCCGCGGGCGCCGCTGGGGGAGTCGGCCAAGGAGGAGCGGATGCGACGGCTGTCGCAGGAACTGCTCATCTCCGCGGAGGCGTCCGCCAACCTCGTCGTGCTGCGGACGCCGCCGGGGGCCGCGCAGTTCCTCGCCTCCGCCATCGACCAGGCGGAGCTGCACGACATCCTCGGGACGATCGCGGGCGACGACACGCTGATGCTGATCAGCCGGGAGGCTACCGGGGGGCAGGCGCTCGCGGAGCACATGCTGCGGTTGGCGGCGAACACCCACTGAGGGGCGCGGCCGTTCTTGGGGCGGCTGGGGTGGGGGGTGGTTGCTGGGGTGTGCCGGGTGCCGCGCCGTGGGGGCTTGTCGCGCAGTTCCTCGCGCCCCTTGGGCGGGTGGGCTCCCGGTGTTTGTGAGGGGCGGTCGGGATTCCTGTTCGGGTGCCGCGCTGTGGGGGCTTGTCGCGCAGTTCCCCGCGCCCCTTGGCCGGTGGGGCTCTCCGTGTTGAGAGGTTGAGGGGGCTCAGGTCAGGTGGTGGGGCAGGCCCTCTGTGCAGTGGATCTCGTCGGCTGTCGTGATCAGGAGGGCCTCCACGTTCGGGAGGGACTCCAGCCAGGTCAGGCTCGCTCGGGAGCCCATCGCGAAGGCCGCCGTCGCCCAGCAGTCCGCCCAGGTCAGGCTGGGGGCCACCACCGTCACCGCCACCAGGTCGGTGACCGCGGGGCGGCCGGTGCGCGGGTCCACGATGTGGTCGCCGCGCTCCGCCGTGCCGGACGTCGCGACCGACAGCTCGTCCGCGCCGGCCGCCGAGATCACCGCCGCCAGGCCCCCGGGGCGCAGCGGGTCGGAGACGCCGACCCGCCACGGGCGGCCCGTCCCCGGCGTGCCGAGCAGCTGGACGTCGCCGCCGCCGTTGACGTTCACGCCGGTCGCGCCCGCCGCCCGCAGCAGCCGCGCCGCCCGCTCGGCCGCCCAGCCCTTGACGATGCCCGTGGGATCGAGCGAGCCACGGTACGACGTGCTGAACCAGCCCTCGCTCACCCGCTCGGCCGCCGCGCCCAGCTCCAGCACCTCGGCGACCTCGGGATCGCACTCGGGGAGCGTCAGCTCACCGCGCGCGAGGCGCGAGAGCTGACTGTCGTCGCGGTAGGTGCTGAACATAACGTCCGCCCGGTGCAGCGCGGCGACCGCCGCCTCCAGCGCCGCACGCACCGCACCGGGCTCCCCGCCCCGGACGTCGAAGGAGAACACGGTCCCCATGACCTCCTCCGCGTGCCGTACCGCGGCGGGTGTCTCAGCCGGCTCGGCCGTCGTCTCAGCCACCGGCCTGGTCCAGCGCCGACTGGAGGGACTGCTTGTAGCCGGTGCTGGTGTAGGTGGCTCCGGAGACGGAGTCGATGTCGGCGCTGCCCCGGGTGACGGCGGACTGGTTGAGCCGGGGGACGGCGAGTTCGGTCTTCTGGCTGCTGGTGCCGCCGCTCGGTGCCTGGACCGCCTCGGCCTTGGTGATCTTCCCGCCGCTCACCGTGATCCTGACCTGCACGGGACCGTACTGGGTCTGCGCCGCCGCCCCGGTCACCGTCTTCGCCTGGGCGGCGCCCGAGCCGCTGTCGCCCGACCCCTGGGACGCGCCCGCGTCCGAGCCCCGCGCCGCCTTCATCTTGTCGATCGCCGACTGGAGGGACTGCTTGTAGCCGGTGCTGGTGTAGGTGGCTCCGGAGACGGAGTCGATGTCGGCGCTGCCCCGGGTGACGGCGGACTGGTTGAGCCGGGGGACGGCGAGTTCGGTCTTCTGGCTGCTGGTGCCGCCGCTCGGTGCCTGGACCGCCTCGGCCTTGGTGATCTTCCCGCCGCTGACCGTCAGACGGACCTGGACGGGCCCGTACTGGGTCTGGGCCGCGTCCCCGGTGACCGTGCTCCGGCCGGCCGCGGCGGCTCCGCCCTGCGGCGACTCCTGCGCCGCCGCGGTCTGCTGCGGCACCGCGCCCGCCGCCTGAGCGCCGCCCGGATCGGACGACGGCTTCAGCGACAGCAGCAGAACCACGGCGGAGACGGTGGCAGCGGTGGCCAGCACGACACGCCTGACGGGGTGACTCTTCCTCATCGGTTTCGAGCTCCTGGGGTCCCGTCGCTCACATCTCGAACGACTCGTGATGGATGCGGCGGGCGGGCACTCCCGCGCCGCGCAGTGCTTCGTACACGGACTGCGCGAACCCGGCGGGCCCGCACATGAACACGTCGTGCTGCTCGATGTCCGGCAGCTTCTGCCGCAGCCGGTCGGCCGAGATGTCCGGGCGCTCACCGTCCGGACTGTTCACGGCGTACATCAGCCGGGCGCCGCGGTCCTCGGCGATCACCGCAAGCTCGTCCCAGAGGGCCAGGTCCTGGGTGGTGTTGGCCCGGTACAGGAGCGTGATGTCGCCCGCCGCGCCCGGCAGCGTCTCGAACAGCGCCCGCATCGGCGTGATGCCGACCCCGCCCGCGACCAGCAGCACCTTGCCGCGGCTGCGCCGCTGCGCGGTCATCGCGCCGTACGGGCCCTCGGCCCACACCCGGGTGCCGGGCGTCAGCTCACGCAGGCGCGCGCTGTGGTCGCCGATCGCCTTCACGGTGATCCGCAGCATGCCGGGCCTCGGCGCCGCCGACAGCGAGTACGGGTGGGAGCTGAACCGCATGCCGGGCGCGAGGAACCGCCAGCGGAAGAACTGTCCGGCCTGCGCGCCCATCCGGTGCAGTTTCCGGCCGCCGATGAGCACCGACACGATGCCGGGCGTCTCCTCGATCACGGCCTCGACCCGCATCCGGTGCCGCAGGTTCAGCCGGATCGGCGTGAGGATCCGGTACCAGAGGACCAGCGCGGTGACCACGCCGTACAGCCCGTACCAGAACGTCTTGGCGGCGGGTTCGACGGCGAAGTCGTTGCCGGTGGAGATCTGGTGCCAGAACGTCAGGAACACCGCCGCGTAGGTGAGCAGGTGGACGTGGTACCAGGCGTCGTACGGGATGCGCTTCCTGACCCCGCCGATCGAGATCAGCGCGATGAGGAACAGCAGGCCGGTGCCGATGGCCGCCTTGCCCATGTCGGGGAGCTGGTCGACGCTGTCGACGGTCTGCTGGACGACGTCCGAGACCGACTTGCCCGCCTGCAGCGCGTACCCCCACATGGTGAGGAAGACGTGCGCGATCACCAGGCAGATCGTGTAGCGGCCCGACATCGCGTGCCAGCGGGCCACCCGGTCGGAGCCCACCCGGCGTTCGAGGGCGGGCACCCGGGCCATCTGGAGCACGACGAGCGCCATCAGGTACCCGGCCAGCAGACCGGTGATCCGGCCCGCGTTGAGGATCCTGCCGCTGTCGTCGGCTATCGACGGGGTGGTGTGCCACCACAGCCCCAGCACACCGGCCGCGCCCGCCCAGACGACGAGCAGCAGGACGGTCGCCGGGGAGCGGCGCGGGCGGATGCGGCGCATCGTCTGGCGGCGGGCGGCCCGGCCGCCTGCGAGCGTGGTGGTCACGATTCCTCCGGGAACGGGCGCAAGGGGGTTGGCGTGGTCCCTTGGCCCTGGAGTACGTGCCGGGGCGCGGGTGCGTTCAGCCGGGCGCCGAGTCCGTGAGGACGACGGGCGGGCGCCGGCGAGCGGCCCGCGCGGTCCGCTCAGTAGCCGGTGATCGCGGTGGGTCCGCCGGTGGTGCCGATGGCGATGTGCGGCGCCCGCGCGGGGTCGGCCCAGCGCAGCACCTCGCGCATCGCGTCGTTCGGCACCGACACGCAACCGGCCGTCGCCGCCCGCCCGTTGACGTGGAGGAAGATCCCGGCGCCGCGTCCGCGCACGGGCCGGTCGTAGTTGAAGCCGACGACGAGCGCGTGGGCGTACTGGGTCGGGAACGCGGCGAGCCGCTCGGACTCGGCGGCCCGGCAGTCGGCGGGACGCGGGTCGGTCCAACGGTTGTAGGAGCGCGAGGCGTTGTCCTGGCACCACCAGGAACTCTCGCCGACCGGAAGGTACGTGTAGCGGGTGCCGGCCGGTGGCGCCTCGACGCCGAAGGCGAACGGCAGGTCGTAGAGGCCGGTCGGGGTGGTGCTCGTGCCCTGCTCGCGGGCGGTGCCCTCGACGAGTCCGCCCGCTCCGAAGCGGGCGGGCGCCGAGCCCGCCCGCGTCCAGCGCCCGGCGCGCAGGTCCCACCAGGTGAGGGTGCCGGTGGTGGCGTCGGTGTCGGCGGCCACGGCGGTGATCAGCTGGCTGCCGCCCCCGGTGTCGGCCAGCCGCTCGGGCAGCTCGGTGTCGGCGGCGGGCAGGGCGCCGAGCGTGAGGAGGGACGCGGCGGCGAGGACGACGGCGACGACGGGGCGCATGGCTTCGACGGTAGGCGCGACGGCCGCCCCCGGCAGCGCGAGTGGGCCGTCCAGGCGGACGGCCCACTCGCGGGCCGCCCAGGCGGACAGCCACGTTCTCCGTTCACGCGACGGCCCTCCGTTCGCGACGGCGCTCCGGTCACGCGACGGCCTCTCCATGGCCGCCCGGCCTCTCCGGTCACGCCCCGGCCTCTCCGTTCACGCGCCCGCCCCCGCCGTGGCCGCCCCGACCGGTGTGGAGCGGGGCGGCCACAGCGTCTGTCACGTCACTGGGTGAGCGTGCAGGCGGCCAGCGCGTCGAGGCCGGTCGGCTTGGCGGCGGTGCGGCCGATGGAGATGGCGATGCGGTCGATGGTCGAGGCGCGCTTGTCCTTCAGCGGGCCCAGGATCGCGTTGTTGACGAAGTTGGGTCCGCCCTGTCCGACCGTGTCGACGAGCCGCTTGTTCGCTTCCCCGATCTGGGTCTGGAGCAGCGTGAGGTTGCGGTCGACCTCGGCCTGCGCGGAGGCGGGGACCGCCGGGAGCCGGGAGGCGACGTCCGGGCAGCTGATGGCGCCCGCGCCGGTGTTCCCGGTGCCGGTGTCACCGCCCGCGCCGGTGTCGGCCGGGGTCGAGGCCGGCGCGCTGGGCGCGGCCGTGGCGCCGTCGCCGCCCGCTCCGGTTCCCGTTCCGTCGCCCGCCCCCGTGTCCGCGCCGGTGCCGCCCGCGTTGAGAGTGCACGGCGCGAGCGCGTCGAGGCCGGTGGGCTTGGCGGCGGTGCGGCCGATGGCGGTGGCCATCCGGTTGACGGTGGCCACCCGCTTGTCCTTCAAGGGACCGAGGATCGCGTTGTTGACGAAGTTGGGTCCGCCCTGTCCGACGGTGTCGACGAGCCGCTTGTTGGCCTCGTCGATCTGGGTCTGGAGCAGCGTGAGGTTGCGGTCGATCTCGGCCTGCGCGGAGGCGGGGACCGCCGGGAGCCGGGAGGCGACGTCCGGGCAGCTGATGGTGCCGGGGGAGGCGGCCAGGGTGCGGGCGGCCGTGCTGTCGTTCCTGGAACTCTCCCCGGCGAGTGCGCTGCCCGCGATCACCGCTCCGGAGAGGACGACGGCGGCGGCACCGCCGATGACGGCGACGCGACGCTTGTTGTACTTCGGAAGGGCCCTGGACATGGGGATGCCTCACTTGGGTCAAGGAGTGGGTGTGCGGACGCGGCGCCTGCGTTCGGGGGTGAGTACGGGAAAGCGGTTTCGTTTGTTCAGACTCCGCGCGGAACTCTCCGCACTCTCCGCGCCCGCGGGCCAGATTGACGAATCATGCGAACCTCTGCATACTCATGCAGAGTAGTCGGGTCAGTGTGTCGGGTCGGTGTGAGGAGCAACGCGAGTGAGCAGCAACAGCGGAGACGTTCGGCTCTGGGGCGGCCGTTTCGCCGACGGTCCCGCCGAGGCCCTGGCCAAGCTGTCCGCGTCCGTCCACTTCGACTGGCGGCTCGCCCCCTACGACATCGCCGGCTCCCGCGCCCACGCGCGCGTGCTGCACACGGCCGGGCTGCTCACCGAGGACGAGCTGACCCGCATGATCGCCGGACTCGACCGCCTGGAGGCGGACGTCGCCGACGGCTCGTTCACCGGCACCATCGCCGACGAGGACGTGCACACCGCCCTGGAGCGCGGCCTGCTGGAGCGCCTCGGCGCCGACCTGGGCGGCAAGCTGCGGGCCGGCCGGTCCCGCAACGACCAGGTCGCCACCCTCTTCCGGATGTACCTGCGCGACCACGCCCGGATCATCGGCGCCCTGATCGCCGACCTCCAGGACGCGCTGGTCGGTCTCGCCGAGGCCCACCCGGACGTGGCGATGCCCGGCCGCACCCACCTCCAGCACGCCCAGCCGGTGCTGTTCGCCCACCATGTGCTGGCGCACGTCCAGTCGCTGTCCCGGGACGCCGAGCGGCTGCGCCAGTGGGACGAGCGGACCGCCGTCTCGCCCTACGGGTCGGGCGCGCTCGCGGGCTCCTCGCTCGGCCTCGACCCGGAGGCGGTCGCCCGTGACCTCGGCTTCGAGCACGGCAGCGTCGGCAACTCCATCGACGGCACCGCCTCCCGCGACTTCGTGGCGGAGTTCGCCTTCGTCACCGCGATGATCGGGGTGAACCTCTCCCGGATCGCCGAGGAGGTCATCATCTGGAACACGAAGGAGTTCTCCTTCGTGACCCTGCACGACGCCTTCTCCACCGGCTCGTCGATCATGCCGCAGAAGAAGAACCCCGACATCGCCGAGCTGGCCCGCGGCAAGTCGGGCCGTCTGATCGGCAACCTCACCGGCCTCATGGCCACCCTCAAGGCCCTGCCGCTCGCCTACAACCGTGACCTCCAGGAGGACAAGGAGCCGGTCTTCGACTCCTGCGACCAGCTGGAGGTCCTGCTGCCCGCCTTCACCGGCATGATGGCCACCCTCACCGTCAACCGCGCGCGGATGGAGGAACTGGCCCCCGCCGGTTTCTCGCTCGCCACCGACATCGCGGAGTGGCTGGTCAAGCAGGGCGTCCCGTTCCGGACGGCGCACGAGGTGGCGGGCGAGTGCGTCAAGGCCGCCGAGGCCGAGGGCAAGGAGCTGGACGAGCTGACCGACGAGCAGTTCGCGAAGATCAGCGCCCACCTCACCCCCGAGGTCCGCACCGTCCTCGACGTCCCGGGCGCCCTCGCCTCCCGCGACGGCCGCGGCGGCACCGCCCCGAGCGCGGTCGCCGTGCAGTTGGCCGAGGTCAAGGCCGATCTGGCAGTGCAGCACCGGTGGGCCGAAGCCAAGAAGTGAGGGACCGGGCATCGCGGGTAGGTTGGTCGAGCAGCCGCAAGGAGCCGACCGACGGGAGCCCGTGATGCCCTTCGCCCGACTGGCGTCAGCCACCACCCCCACCTGCCACATCGGACTGGGTCTCGCCGCCGTCGGCCGCCCCGGCTACATCAACCTCGGCAGGGACCGGGACCTGCCGGCCGACCGCAGCGTCGCCGCGCTGCGCGCCCGCACCCATGAACTCCTCGACGCCGCCTACGCCCAGGGCGTGCGCTACTTCGACGTGGCCCGCTCCTACGGCCGCTCCGAGGAGTTCCTCGCCGACTGGCTGACCGACCGCCCCGAGGCCGACGACGTCGTCGTCGGCAGCAAGTGGGGCTACACCTACACCGCGAACTGGACCACCGACGCGGAGCGGCACGAGGTCAAGGACCACAGCGCGCAGACCTACGAGCGGCAGCGCGCCGAGACGGAGGCGCTCCTCGGCGACCGCCTCGACCTCTACCAGATCCACTCGGTGACCCCGGACAGCCCGGCCCTCACCGACAAGGAACTCCACGCCGGGCTGGCCGAGGCCGCCGCCCGCGGCGTCACCGTCGGCTTCTCCACCAGCGGCCCCGCGCAGGCCGACGCGATCCGCGCGGCCCTCGCCGTGACGGTCGACGGCGAGCCCCTCTTCCGTACCGTCCAGTCGACGTACAACGCCCTGGAGACCTCGGCGGGGCCCGCGCTCGCGGAGGCCCACGACGCCGGACTCACGGTCATCGTCAAGGAGGGCATGGCCAACGGCAGGCTCGCGGGGGAGCAGGCGCCCGACGCGCTGAAGGCGGTCGCCGAGGAGACGTCGTACGGCTGTGACGCGGTGGCCCTCGCGCTGGTCCTCCAGCAGCCGTGGGCCGGGGTCGTGCTGTCAGGCGCCGCCACCAGCCCGCAGCTCGCCTCCAACCTGCACGCCGCCGCCGTCTACCTCGACGAGGACCACCTCGCCCGGCTCGCGGCCCTGGTCGAGGACCCGCGCGCCTACTGGGAGCGGCGCTCCGCCCTGCCCTGGCACTGACCGCACCCCGCTCCACCTCCCGGACATGAGGCGTACATGCCCACGATGAGACATTCGTGTCTCACGTGGGCTACCCTCGTCTCATGGCTGTCGACCGTGACCACGTCCTGCGCACCGCCGCCGCCCTGCTGACCCGCAAATCCACCGCCACGATGGACGAGGTCGCCAGGGCCGCGGGGATCAGCCGCGCCACCCTGCACCGCCAGTTCGCCGGCCGCGACGCGCTCGTCAGGGCCCTCGAGTCGCTCGGCATCGACGAGTGCGAGGCCGCCCTCGACGCGGCCCGCCTCGACGACGGCCCGGCCGCCGACGCCGTCCGCCGCCTGGTGCGCGAGATCGAACCCGCCGCGGGGCTCATCGCCTTCCTCTACACCGAGAACCAACTCTTCGAGGGCGACGAGCGCAACGACGGCTGGGCCCGCATCGACGACCGGATCGCCGCCCTGTTCCGGCGCGGCCAGGAAGCCGGCGCGTTCCGCATCGACCTCACCCCCGCCTGGCTCACCGAGGCGCTGTACGGCCTGCTCGCCGCCTGCGCCTGGGCGGTGACCGAGGGCCGGGTGGCCCCCAAGGACTTCACGCACATGACCGTCGAGCTGCTGCTCGGCGGCGCACTGAGGCACTCCGCCTCACCGGGAGAGGAATCATGACCAGCACCCTGCGGCCCGCCACGACCGAGGCGGCACCGCGTCCGGGCCGGTGGCTCGCGCTGTCCGTCCTCGTGCTCGCCGTGCTGCTGGTGGCCGTCGACGCGACCGTCCTCGGCCTCGCCACCCCCTACATCAGCGAGGACCTCGAACCCACCGGCACCCAGCTCCTGTGGATCGGCGACGTCTACTCGTTCGTCATCGCCGGACTGCTGGTCTCCATGGGCAGCCTCGGCGACCGCATCGGCCGCAAGCGGATCCTGCTCATCGGCGCCACCGCGTTCGGCGGGCTCTCCGTCCTCAACGCCTACGCGGCGACGCCCGAGATGCTGATCCTGGCGCGCGCCCTGCTCGGTGTCGCGGGCGCGACGCTGATGCCGGCCACCCTCGCCCTGATCCGCAACCTCTTCCACGACCCGCGCGAGCGCAGCCTCGCCATCGGCATCTGGGGCGCCGCCGCGTCGGCCGGCACCGCCGTCGGCCCGATCGTCGGCGGATTCCTGCTCGAACACTTCTGGTGGGGCTCGGTCTTCCTGATCAACCTGCCGGTGATGGCGGTCCTGGTCGTGGTCGGCGTCAAGCTGCTGCCCGAGTCGAAGAACGCCAATCCGGGCCCCTGGGACCTGGCCAGCGTCGCCCTCTCGCTGGTCGGCATGATCGCCGTCGTCTACGCGGTCAAGGAGGCCGCCACCCACGGCTTCGCCTGGGCCACGCTCGCGATCGGCGTGCTGGGCGCGGCGGCCCTCTACTGGTTCGTCCGCCGCCAACTCACCCTGCCGACACCGCTGCTGGACATGCGGCTGTTCCGCAACCGCGGCTTCAGCGGCGCGGTCCTCGCCGACCTGCTGACCATCTTCGGCCTGGCGGGACTGGTGTTCTTCCTCTCCCAGTACCTGCAACTCGTCCAGGGCAGGCGCCCGTTCGAGGCGGGCCTGGCCGAACTGCCCGCCGCCGTCGGCGCGGTGGTGGCCGGCCTGGTCGCCGGGCGCGCGGCCCGGCGCTTCTCGGTCCGCTCGGTGGTGGTCGGCGGCCTCGCCGCGATCGGCCTCGCGCTGGGCGCCCTGACGACGCTGGACCAGTCGACCGGCTATCCGGTGCTGGGCGCCGCGCTGTTGGTCGTCGGCGTGGGCGCGGGCTTCTCCTTCACGGTGACGGCCGACGTGATCCTCTCCACCGTCCCGACCGAGGAGGCCGGATCGGCCTCGGCGGTCTCGGAGACCGCGTACGAACTGGGCGCGGCGCTCGGTATCGCCGTCCTCGGCTCGATCGTCACGGGCGTCTACCGGGGCTTCCCGTCGCCCGCCGGGACACCGGAGAGCGCGCACGAGTCGCTCGGCGGTGCCGTGGAGGCGGCGGCGGGGCTGCCCGCCGGTCCGGCCGAGGCGCTGCTGACGTCGGCACGGCAGTCCTTCGTGGACGGCCTCAGCCTGGCGGCGGGCGCGGGCGCGGTGGTGCTGCTCGCGACGGCGGTCGCGGCCTGGTTCATGCTGCGCGGCCAACGCCTCGACGGCGGCCAGGGCGACCGTCCGCAGGCGTGAGCACGGGTGCGGGCCGCGCGCGGTCGGTCGCGCACGGCCCGCACCCGCTCGAGAAGCCTAAGCGGCTTTCGCCTTGGTGGCGTACATGTCCACGTATTCCTGGCCGGAGAGCCGCATGACCTCGGTCATCACGGAGTCCGTCACGGCCCGCAGCACATAGCGGTCCCGGTCCATGCCCTCGTACCGGGAGAACTCCATCGCCTCGCCGAACCGCACCGTCACCCGGCCGGGGCGGGGCAGGCCCGAGCCGCCGGGCTGGAGCTTGTCGGTGCCGATCATCGCGAACGGCACCACCGGCGCCCCGGTCATCAGCGTCAGCCGCGCGATGCCGGTGCGGCCCCGGTACAGCCGGCCGTCGGGCGAGCGGGTGCCCTCGGGGTAGATGCCGAACATCCGGCCCTCCTCGAGGATGCGCCGGCCGGTCATCAGCGCGGCCACCCCGCCGCCCGCGCCGTCCCGGTCCACCGGGACCATGCCGACGCCGGTGAAGAACCAGGCCATCAGACGGCCCTTGAACCCCTTGCCGGTGACGTACTCGTCCTTGCCGATGAAGACGACCTGACGGTCGCAGACCAGCGGCAGGATCATCGAGTCGATGAACGTGAGGTGGTTGCCCGCCAGGATGACGGGGCCGTCTCCCGGGATGCGCTCCGCGCCCTCCACCTGTGGGCGGAACATCAGGCGCATGATCGGTCCGAGCACTGCCTTGATGAACACGAAGCGGGACAACGGGCCCTCCGGTGTCGAGGAAAGTCAACGAAAGTCAAGGAAAGCAGTATGAGTCTGTGCAGGTGAGGACGATACTCGCGGATCAGCGGGTCGCGCACATCGGGTTCACCGAGGTCTTACGTGAAGTTGACGCGGGTTTACCTGCGACGCGACCGTGCGGCACGGCCCTCGCGCGCCCCGCCGCATGTGACGGAGGTCGCCTCCGGCGAACGGGTGAACAGGTGTGCCCACAGCGCCGGTTCCCGCCGCGCCGCCCGGTCCGCGCGCCAGCCCCGGGCGGCGCGGCGGGAACCGGCGGTCCGCTTCCAGCCGACATCCCGAACCACCCGCGCGTTCCCGCCGAGGTCTCCCTCGTGTCATGTGCGCGCCCCTACGATCGGCGCGCACCGGTGAAGACGACGGCAGGAGGCGCGGGATGGCGACGCAGGGGTCGGACGAGCGGACGGGCGGGACCGGACGGCGGGCGCTGCTGGGCGCCGCGGTCCTCGGCGCGGGCGGGGCGGTCCTCGGGCTCGGCGGCACCGCGGCGGCGGCGGGACCGCGGCCCGGCGGCGGCCTCGCCGGCCTGCCCAGGCCGACGATCATCGGCCACCGGGGCGCCAGCGGCTACCGCCCCGAGCACACCTTCGGCTCCTACCAGCTCGCCCTCGACCTGGGCGCCGACATCGTCGAGGCCGGCGACCTGGTGCCCACCAGGGACGGCCATCTGGTGTGCCGTCACGAACCGGAGATCGGCGGCACCACCGACGTCGCCGACCACGCCGAGTTCGCCGACCGCAGGACCACCAAGACGCTGGACGGCGTGCCCACCACCGGCTGGTTCACCGAGGACTTCACGCTCGCCGAACTGAAGACGCTGCGGGCGACCGAACGCATCCCGGCCAACCGCCCGCACAACCGGCTCTACGACGGCCGCTGGGAGATCCCCACCTTCGAAGAGGTCCTGAAGTGGCAGGACGAGCAGACCCGCAAGCGCGGCAGGCAGGTGTGGATCTACCCCGAGACCAAGCACCCCACCTACTTCCGGGGGCTCGGCCTCGGCCTGGAGGAGCGGGTCGCCAAAATCCTCCACAAGCACGGCAAGGACAAGCGGAACTCTCCGGTCGTCCTCCAGTCGTTCGAGCCCACCGGCGTCCAGCGCCTCAACACCCTGGTCGACAACCCGCTGGTGGTCCTGCTCTCCGGCGCGGGCACCCGCCCCTGGGACTTCGTCGAGACCGGTGACCCGCGCACCGTCGACGACCTGATCACCCCCGGCGGGCTGCGCGAGATCGCCGGATACGCCCAGGGCATCGGCCCCACCCTCGACCTGGTGATCCCGAGGAAGGCCGACGGCAGCCTCGGCACCCCCAGCACCCTGGTCAGGGACGCCCACAAGGTCGGCCTGATCCTGCACCCGTACACGATGCGCAACGAGAACCCGTTCCTGCCGACGGAGTACCGCAAGGGCGCCGCCGCGGACGGCTACGGCGACCCGTTCGGCGCCTTCCACGCCTACTTCGCCACCGGCATCGACGGCGTCTTCACCGACAACGCCGACACCGGGGTGCTCGCCCGCGCCGACTTCCTCAAGGGCTGACACCCCGCCCGTCAGCGCCGACGACCGGCCGCCCGGCCCACCGCCGGGCGGCCGGACGCGTACCACGGGACGCCGGAGCCCGGCAGTCGGCCATCTCACAGGGCGGCTCTGACCCGGAACGTTCCCGATGCCGCGGTTGTCCGCGAGGAAAGCCGGATCCGGAGGTTGCGGCCCGGCCGGTGCGGGGATAGGAGTGGGAACAACCGGCGATCAGGTGAGCGGGAGGCGTGCGCACATGGGCATGAGCGTGACCATCTCGGTGGCGACCGAGCAGGACGTGGAGCAGATCTTCAGGCTCCAGTACCTCTGCTTCCAGCGCGAGGCCGCGCTGTACGGCAACTACCGCATCGACCCGCTCGTGCAACCACTGGACGAGGTCCGCCGCGAGGTGGCCACCGACTGCGTCTTCGTGGCCAGGCTCGGCGACGAGGTCGTCGGCTCGGTCCGCGGCCACCTCGACGAGGACGGCCCCGCCTCCATCGGCAAACTCTGCGTCCACCCCCGCCTCCAGGGCCACGGCATCGGTGCCCGGCTGCTGCGGGCCGCCGAATCCGCCCTGGAGCGGGAGCGCGGCGCCACCCGCTTCCGGCTGCACACCGGCCACCGCAGCGAGGGCAACCTCCGCCTCTACCGCCGCGTCGGCTACGAGACCGTCGGCACCGCCGAGGGCGCCGACGGCGTACCGATGATCGTCCTGGAGAAGGCCGCGGGCGCCTACGCCGCCACCGCCTGACGCGGCCCGAGCGCCGCGCGACCCGAGGGGCCCGCGCGGCGCACCCGGGCGGGCTCAGTCCCGCCGGACGTCCGCCGCGGCCGACCTGCGCAGCCAGTACAGCGCCGACAGCGGCAGCAGCACCGGGATGAACACGTACCCCATCCCGTAGTCCGACCACACGGTCGACTCCGGGAACGCGGACCGGTCGAGCAGCGTCCAGGTGCCGACGACCAGCACCCCCGCCAGCTCGGCGGCGCAGCACACCAGCGCCGCCCTGCGGGCCCGCTCACCGCCGCGCACCAGCGAGTACGCGATGAACGCGTACACCACACCGGCCAGCGCGGACAGCGAGTAGGCGAGCGGCGCGTGGTCGAACTTGGTGGCGATCTCGTACACCGAGCGCGACAGCGCGCCCACCACCATCACCCCGTAGAACCAGACGAGCAGCATGCCAGGGCCAGTGACGAGGCTCCTTCGCCTGTCTTCCGCCACGGCGGTCATCTCAGCCTCCCCAGATGTCGTACAGCCGTACTTCCAGCACCGCGAGCACCACACCGCCCGCCGCCGCCGTCACCGAACCCCACCGGCTGCGCTCGGCGAGCGACATGAAACCGGCCGCCGGGACGCACGCGAAGGCGCCCAGCAGATACGCGACGAAGATCGCCGTGCCCTGCTCCGGCTTCTCGCCCCGCGCCAACTGCACCACCCCGACCACCAGCTGGACCGTCGCGAGCAGCGACACCACGGCCATCCCGATGAAGTGCCAGTCCTTCGTGGGCTGGTCGCGGTAGGCGGCCCAGCCGCACCAGACGGCGAGCAGCAGCGCGGTGACGGCGGTCACCACGGTCAGGGCATCAAGCATGCCGCGACCCTATTACGGGCGGAAAGGCCCGACGGTGTCGGCCCTGGCGTGCCCCGTAGGGTCGAGGGCATGACCCTCCGCGCACACGCACTCCTGTTCGACAACGACGGCACCCTCGTCTCCTCCCTCGCCTCCGTGGACCGCTGCTGGACCCGCTGGGCCGGGGAGTACGGCGTCACCGCGGAGGACTTCGCCCGCGTCGGACTGCACGGCAGGCCCGCCGCCGAGATAGCCGCCGACCTGCTGCCCGCCGACGTCGTCCCGGCTGCTGTCGCGCGGATCGAGGAGCTGGAGGTCGCCGACGTGCCGGGCGGGGGAGTGGAGCTGCTGCCCGGCACCCTGGAGTTCCTCGGCTCGCTGCCCGCCGACCGCTGGGCCGTCGTCACCTCCGCCACCCGGCGGCTGGCCGAGGCCAGGCTCGGCGCCGTCGGCATCCTGCCCAAGACGATGGTCGCCGCCGACGACGTCCGCCGCGGCAAGCCCGACCCCGAGCCGTATCTGCTCGCCGCCCGCGCCCTGGGCGTCGACCCGGCCGACTGCGTCGTCTTCGAGGACGCGCCCGCCGGGCTCCTCGCGGGCCGGGCCGCCGGGATGACCACCGTGGCGTTGACCACAACCCACACCGCGGCCGAGCTCGTAGCCGACCTCGTGGTCCGCGACCTGTCGGCCTTGTCCGCACTGGTCACCGACGGGGGAGTGGAGATCTCCGTCCGCCCCTGACCCCTGTCCGCCGCTGTCCGGCATATGGACAGCGGCGGGCTGTCAGGACCGTCGGTCTGGTTTACTGACCGCATGACCACGACGAGCAGCCGCACCCTTGCGACCGAGGCGACCCTGACGCCCGGTGCTCGTTGTACGGGTCGAATGCGCGCCTTCTAGAGGGCCCCCGCACCACCCGAGCTCGCGCCCCGAAGCGAGACGCCGTGGCGTGACGTGCGGCCCCGCCGGACGCGAGCCGCCCGCGCGCACCTGTTCTCCCCCGGTTCCACCGCCACCGCGAGAACCGTGTCGCGTCCCTGACCGAAAGCCCCCGCGCCCCGACCTGCGTCGAGCACGGGAGACCGCAACGGGCCCACCCACGCCCGCCCCTCGACAGTGACGGAAACCCCAGTGATCACCACAACGGGCCTGACCAAGGTCTACCGCTCACGCGGACGAGACGTCACCGCCCTCGACGGCGTCGACCTCCACGTCCGCGAGGGCGAGGTGTTCGGCGTGATCGGCCAGTCCGGCGCCGGAAAGTCCTCGCTCATCCGCTGCGTCAACCTGCTGGAGCGCCCCACCGAGGGCACCGTGACGGTCGACGGCCTCGACCTCACCGCCCTCGCCGGGCGCGGCCCGCGGGCCGGCCGCGAGCTGCGGCGGGCCCGCAGCCGCATCGGCATGGTCTTCCAGCACTTCAACCTGCTCTCCTCGCGGACCGTCCAGGACAACGTCGAGCTGCCGCTGGAGATCCTCGGCCACGCCGGCAAGGACCGCTCCCGCAAGGCCCTCGAACTCCTCGACCTGGTCGGCCTCGCCGACAAGGCGAAGTCCTACCCGGCGCAGCTCTCCGGCGGCCAGAAGCAGCGCGTCGGCATCGCCCGCGCCCTGGCCGGCGACCCCAAGGTGCTGCTCTCCGACGAGGCGACCAGCGCCCTCGACCCCGAGACCACCCGCTCCATCCTGCGGCTGCTGCGCGACCTCAACCGCCAGCTGGGCCTGACCGTCCTGCTCATCACCCACGAGATGGACGTCGTGAAGTCGGTCTGCGACTCCGCCGCCCTGATGGAGAACGGGCGGATCGTCGAGTCCGGCACCGTCGGCGAACTCCTCGCCACCCCCGGCTCCGAGCTGGCCGCCGCGCTCTTCCCGGTCGGCGGCGAGCCGACCGGCGACGACCGCACCGTCCTCGACGTCACCTTCCAGGGCGAGGCCGCCACCCAGCCGGTCATCTCCCAGCTCTCCCGCACCTACAACATCGACATCTCGATCCTGGGCGCGGCCATCGACACCGTCGGCGGCCTCCAGATCGGCCGGATGCGCATCGAACTGCCCGGCCGCTACGAGGACAACGTGGTGCCGGTCGGCTTCCTGCGCGAGCGGGGACTCCAGATCGACGTCGTCGGGCAGGAGCCCGTGCCGGTGAAGGAAGGTGCCAAGTGACCTGGTCCGAGATGCAGCCCCTGCTGACCGAGGCGTGTTGGGACACCCTCTACATGGTCGGCTGGTCCACCCTCATCGCCGTCGTCGCCGGACTCCCGCTCGGCGTCCTGCTGGTCCTCACCGACCGCGGCGAACTGCTCCAGAACGTGGTCGCCAACAAGGTGATCGGGCAGATCGTGAACATCGCCAGGTCGATGCCGTTCATCATCCTGATGGTCGCCCTGATGGGCTTCACCCGCTGGATCACCGGCACCACCATCGGCCGCGAGGCCGCCATCGTGCCGCTCGCGATCGGCGCCATCCCGTTCTTCGCACGGCTCGTCGAGACGGCCGTCCGCGAGGTGGACGGCGGGCTCGTCGAGGCCGTGCAGTCGATGGGCGGCAACACCTGGACGATCGTACGCAAGGTCCTCGTCCCCGAGTCGCTGCCCTCGCTCATCTCCAGCACCACGACCACCGTCGTCGCCCTCATCGGCTACTCGGCGATGGCCGGCACGGTCGGCGCGGGCGGCCTCGGCGACATCGCCATCCGCTACGGCTACCAGCGCTTCGAGACCGAGCTGATGTGGATCACCGTGGCGATCCTCGCCGTGGTCATCTCGCTCATCCAGTTCGCGGGCGACCTCGCCGCCCGCACCCTGCACCGCCGCGGCGGCCGATCGGGCCCGGGACCGCGGCTGCGGTTCCTGAAGACGTCCCCCGCGCCGGAGACCGAGCCGGCCTGACCCGGCAGCCGCGCCGGACCCAACCCCCCAGAACTCCCCGCACCACCAGCCGCGGGGCGCCCCACCCAGAAGGAAAGGCACTTTTCGTGCGTAACACCGCCAAGATCACCACCGTCGTCCTCGCCGCCGGAGCCCTCACCTTCGGGCTCTCCGCCTGCGGCGGCTCGGACAAGGACGCCGCCTCCGACGACAGCGGACCGCTGATCGTCGCCGCGAGCCCGACCCCGCACGCCGAGATCCTCGACTACGTCAAGGACCACCTGGCGAAGAAGGCCGGACTCGACCTGGAGGTCAAGGAGTTCACCGACTACATCACGCCGAACACCGCGACCGAGGACGGCTCGGTGGGCGCCAACTACTTCCAGAACCAGCCCTACCTCGACGACTTCAACAAGAAGCGCGGCACGCACATCGTGCCCGTCGTCACGGTGCACCTGGAACCGCTCGGCCTCTACTCCCACAAGGTCAAGAGCGTCGACGCCCTCAAGAGCGGCGCGACCGTCGCCATCCCCAACGACACCGTCAACGAGGCCCGTTCGCTGAAGCTCCTCGCCTCCAAGGGACTCATCACCCTCAAGGACGGCGTCGGCTCCGAGGCGACCCCGCAGGACATCGCCGAGAACCCCAAGAAGCTCACCTTCAAGGAGGTCGAGGCGGCCCAGACCGTGCGCTCCCTCGACGACGTCGACGCCGCGGTGGTCAACGGCAACTACGCCATCTCCTCCGGCATCAAGCCCGCCAAGGACGCCCTCGTCCTGGAGTCCGCCAAGGACAGCCCCTACGGCAACTTCCTCGCCGTCAAGAAGGGCAACGAGAAGGACCCGCGGGTGAAGAAGCTCGCCGAACTGCTCACCTCGCCCGAGGTCAAGAAGTTCATCGAGGACAAGTACCAGGGCT
This sequence comes from Streptomyces griseoviridis, assembly GCF_005222485.1. NCBI lineage: Bacteria > Bacillati > Actinomycetota > Actinomycetes > Kitasatosporales > Streptomycetaceae > Streptomyces > Streptomyces griseoviridis. The sequence goes on along the minus strand of NZ_CP029078.1, from coordinate 1,841,743 downwards.
CGGTCATCGCCTCCTTCTGACCGCGCCCACGGCCCCGACCAGGGCCGCGCACCGCCCGCGCGGCCCGGCGCCCGCGCACGGGGTCCGCTCCCTTCACCGGGAGCGGACCCCGTCGTGCGTTCCGGTGGTTTCATGCTGCATGCTGGGCAGTTCGCAGTCCCCTAAGGATTTCCCGAAGGTTACGGAGCGGCGCATGACGAGCACCTTCCCCAACATCTCCATCAGCACGGAGCGGTTGGTGCTGCGTCCCCTCGACGAGGACGACGTGTCCGCGCTCACCGAGATGATGAACGACGAACAGGTCGCCGCCTGGACCGACGTCCCGCAGCCCGTCACCGAGGACGCCGCCCGCACCTGGGTCACCGACCGCGCGCCCGCGCACCGCCGTGCGGGCCGCGGGGTCGACCTCGCCGTCACCGAGTTCCTCACCCAGCGCCTGGTCGGCGTCGTCCAACTCACCAAGACCGACTGGCAGATCAGGTCCACCGAACTCTCCTACATCGTCGCCCCCTGGGCCCGCGGCGAGGGCTACGCCTCCGAGGCCGCCCTCGCCACCGCTCAATGGCTGTTCGGCCAGCAGAAGTTCGAGCGCGTCGAGCTGCGCACCCCCGCCGACAACACCGCCGCCCAGCAGGTCGCCCAGAAGATCGGCTGTATCAGCGAGGGCGTGCTGCGCAACGCCTGCATAGTCCACGTCCGCACCGAGGACGGCGGCTGGACCGACCTGCGCTCCGACTTCATCGTGTGGAGCCTGCTGCCCGAGGACCTCGCGGGCGCGGGCGAGGAACTCGCCGGAAGCGGCGGCTACCGCCCCTACTCGGGCTGGAACTGACCGGCGAGGTGCCGCCCGGCGTCCCGCCCCGCCACCGCACCGGATACCCTCACCAAGCCCGCACGGGCCCCGGCCCCTGACGACCCGCGAAGACCCTGGAGACTGACGACGATGGCCGACCGGGTCACGGTGATCGGCTGGGACGGCTCCCCCCTGAACGCGGCCGCACGCTCCGCCCTCGGTGCCGCCACCCTGGTCGCGGGCGCCGCCCACCACCTCGAACTCCCCGAGGTGCCCAGGAGCGCCGAACGCATCCGCCTCGGCAGCGTCGCGCTGGCCGCCCGCCGGATCGCCGCCCACCGCGGCTCCGCCGTCGTGCTCGCCGACGGCGACCCCGGCTTCTTCGGCGTCGTGCGCACCCTGCGCGGCCCCGAGTACGGCCTCGAGGTCGAGGTCGTGCCCGCCGTCTCCTCCGTCGCCGCCGCCTTCGCACGGGCCGGCATGGCCTGGGAGGACGCCCAGGTCGTCGTCGCCCACCCGCGCACCCTGCGCCGCGCGGTCAACGTCTGCCGCGCCCACGCCAAGGTCGCCGTCCTCACCTCGCCCGGCGCGGGCCCCGCCGAGCTCGGCCTGCTCCTCGAAGGCGTCCACCGCACCTTCGTCATCTGCGAGGAACTCGGCACCGAACGCGAACAGGTCAGCGTCGTCACCTCCGACAAGGCCGCCGACCGCAGCTGGCGCGACCCCAACGTGGTCATCGCCATCGGCGGCCCGGTCACCACGGGCCCCGCGGCCGACGCCGGCTGGCTGGCCGGCCGCGACCTGGGCACAGGACCGCGCGGCTGGACCCTGCCCGCCGAGAGCTACGACGGCCCCCTCGGCGAGGGCGAAACGGATCTGCTGCGCGCCGCCCAACTCGCCAGGCTCGGACCCCGCATCGGCGACCTGGTGTGGGACATCGGCTGCGCGAGCGGCGCCTTCGCCGTCGAGGCCGCCCGCGCCGGCGCCGCCGTCATCGCCGTCGACCGGGTCCTCGACGCCTGCGCCCGCGCCGACGCCGCCGCCCGCAGGCACGGGGTCCAGCTCCAGATCGTCCAGGGCCTCGCCCCGCACGTCCTGGAGAACCTCCAGGAACCCGACGTCGTGCGCGTCGGCGGCGGGGGAGCGGCGGTGGTCTCCGCCGTCGCGGACCGGCGCCCGCAGCGGATCGTCACCCACGCCGCCACCCGCGACGCCGCCGAACTCATCGGCCGCGACCTGTCCGAGCACGGCTACCGGGTGGAGTGCGCCCTCCTCCAGTCCGTCCAACTCGACACCAGGGCCTGGACGGAGACGGAACGGAGCGTCGCGTTCCTGCTCAGCGGTGTGCTCGCCGAGCGCGAACGCTGACCCCGGACACCCCCGACCGTGTCCCGGTGATCCTGTTTTCTGCCCTACCGGTGATCCTGTTGTCGTACGGCGCGCGGTAGGCTGGCCGATCGTTGTACCGCTCTCGGCTGCCCGGCGCTTCGTCGGCCAATGTCCCAAAAGGACGCCCGTTTTGGGGTGAGTGTGGTACGGCGGAACCGGAGGACGCGCAACGTGGCGCAGTCCACAGCGGACCGTCGCCGATCAAGCTGACGCGGCGGGGAACGACCGGGACAATGCCAGTTAATGGCTTTGTCGTCTTTCCCGGCGGATCGTTCGTGCCGCCGGACAGGCAAGCTCGTTCTTCACGGGGGGCGGTCGGTGCGCCGTCCCCGGTGAGCTGGTCGCAGAAGCACTAACCGATGGGCGAGGGGTACGCATGACCGACACCGGCCAGGTCCCGGGCGAGGGACTGCCGGAGAACGCAGGCACGGCGGAGCAGCCGGGCGTCCCCGCCCACGCCGCGTACGCCTACCTCTCCGAGACCACCGCCCAGGACGAAGACCAGCTGCTGCTGCCCGGCGCCCAGAGCCCGTGGGGCAACGAGGTCGCGCCGCCCGCGCCCGAGCCGGTCGTCGAGGCCGTCCACCAGCCGGGCCCGCACGAGACGGACGGCCGGGACACCGGCTCCGTCGACCTCGGCGGCGTCCGCCTGCCCGAGCCGCCGCCCGTCACCTCCCCGACCCTGGCCGCGGCCCCCACCCGGCGCCCGCTGCACCTCGGCCCGCCGATCCCGAACGCCTCCGCGAGCCCGGTCCGCTCCCTCGCCGACCGCGGCCCCGCCGGGGCACCGGTCCGCCAGCCCGTCGTCCCGCCGCCCGCGGGCCCCGAGTACCTCGACGCGTCCCCGCAGAGCGGCGCCCCCTGGGGTGCCCCGGCCCCGGTCCAGGCCACCGCCACGACCCAGGTCGCCGTGGAGACATGGCCGGCCCCCACGGTCGGCCAGGTCGGACAGCCGGTGAGCGAGCCGGTCGGCCGCCCGATGGACGAGGCGCGAGCCGAGCAGCCGGAACCCGAGCAGGCGACGGCTCCGGTGCCCGAACAGGCCGCCGCCCAGGCGACCGAGCCGACCGCTGAGCCGATGCCCGCGTCGTCCGTTGAGCCGGTGCCCGAGCCGATCGCCGCACCCGTGGCGCAGCCCGAGCCGGTCGCGGACGTCGCGACGGAGCCGACCGCCGAGCCGGCGCCGGAAGCGGTCGCGGAGCCGATGGCCGAAGCCGTGGCCGAGCCGGTCGCGGAGCCCGTCCCGGAAGCCGTGGCCGAGCCGGTCGCTGAGCCCGCCACGGCGGAGCCCGCCACGGCGGAGCCCGCCACGGCTGAGCCCGCTACGGCGGAGCCCGCCGTCCAGGAGGCCGGCGTCCCCGCGGCCGTCGCGCAGGCCGCCGAGCCGGTCGTCGAGTCGCAGCCGCCGGCCGCCGAGCCGGTCGCGGAGCCGCTCGCCGCACCCATAGCTGAACCGGTCGCCGAAGCGGTCCCTGAACCGGCGATCGAGACGGCTACCGAAACGGCGACCGAGGCGACCGACACGGCGGCCGGGCCGATCGCCGAACCGGTCGCGCTGTCCGTCGGTACGTCGGTGGGCGTGCCGGTCGGCGCGTCCGCCGGGCTGCCGGTCGGGGTGCCCGTCGGCGTTCCGGTCGGGGTGGCGCAGGCCGCCGAGGCGGCGGGCCCCGTCCCGCAGACGCCCCAGCCGCACGCCACCTGGGCGACAGAGGCCGCGTGGAGCCCCGAGCCCACCGCCCACTCCGCCGAGACGCCCGCCGTGCCCCCGCAGGGCTACCCCGGGGAGCCCGCAGCGGACGGCGCACCCGGGTACCCGGTCCAGCAGGCGGCACCCGCCGAGCCCGACGCGGGCCCCGAGGTGGCCCAGGGTCCGCAGGACGTGCCGGGTGCGCCCGCGGCCGTCGAGGGGGACGCCGGGTCCGTCGCGCCCGAGGCCGACGCCGCCGCCGGGGAGGGCGAGGCGCCGATCGCGTTCGCCCCGCAGGCCGGGACCGAGGCACCGGTGCCGGACGCCGGCGCCGAGGACACCGTCGTCGCCCCTGACGCCGTCGCGCCCGAGCCGCAGGCCGAGCAGGTCGCGGAGGCACAGCCCGAGGCCGACGCCGGGGCAGAGGTCCCGCGGGCCGACGGTGTGCCCGTCGAGCCGCCGGCCGAGGACGGGCCGCACCCGGTCGCCGCGCCCGAGGCGGCGCAGCCCCACGCGGACCACCGGTTCCCGACCGACCCCGACGACCAGCGGCACCCGCCCGCACCGGCGGTGGCCGTGGCTCAACCGCAGCCGGAGTTCGCGCCGCCCGTCGCCGCCCAGCCCCAACAGGCCGCACCTGAAGGCGAGTTCGCGCCGCAGCCGGTGGAGGAGGGCACGGAGCGGACGGCCATGGTCCCCGGCCCCCGGGAGCCCGAGCAGGCCGCCCCCCGGCACGCCGGGACACCGGAGACCGACACCCCCGCCGAGCCCGAGACCGGGCCCGACACCACGGCCGAGGTGCTGACGGTACCCACGCCCCAGACGGCGGTGGCGGCGCCCCCGCGCTCCACCGGCCCGGCCGCGCCCGCCTACGACGACGCCGAACGCGCGGCCGTCCTCAAGGTGATGCGCGAGCGCCGCGACATCCGCAACGGCTTCCGCGCCGACCCGATCCCGCACGACGTGCTGCTGCGCGTCCTGGAGGCGGCGCACACCGCGCCGTCCGTCGGCCACTCGCAGCCGTGGGACTTCGTCGTGATCCGGTCCGCCGACACCCGGCGCACCATGCACGAACTCGCCGAGCGCCAGCGTGACGCGTACGCGAGGACGCTGCCCAAGGGCCGCGCCAAGCAGTTCAAGGAAATGAAGATCGAGGCCATACTCGACACCCCGGTCAACATCGTCGTCACCGCCGACCCCACCCGGGGCGGCCGGCACACCCTCGGCCGGCACACCCAGCCGCAGATGGCGCCGTACTCCGCCGCGCTCGCCGTCGAGAACCTGTGGCTCGCGGCCCGCGCCGAGGGCCTCGGCGTCGGCTGGGTCAGCTTCTTCGACGAGCGCGAGATGGTCCGCGCCCTCGGACTGCCCGAACACTTGGAGGTCATCGCCTACCTGTGCGTCGGGTACGTCGACGAGTTCCCCGAGGAGCCCGAGCTGATGCAGGCGGGCTGGTCGAAACGGCGCCCGCTCTCCTGGGTCGTGCACGAGGAGACGTACGGGCGGCGCGCGCTGCCCGGCGAGGACCCGCACGACCTGCTCGGCGAGACCGTCTCCCAGATCCGCCCGCTGGACGCCAAGGCGCTCGGCGAGGCATGGGAGCGGCAGAAGCGGATGACGAAGCCGGCCGGCGCGCTCGGCATGCTGGAGATCATCTCCGCGCAGCTGTCCGGCCTGTCCCGGCAGTGCCCGCCGCCGATCCCGGAGCCCGCGGCGGTCGCGGTCTTCGCCGGTGACCACGGGGTGCACGCCCAGGGCGTCACGCCGTGGCCGCAGGAGGTCACCGCGCAGATGGTGGCGAACTTCCTGGGCGGCGGCGCCGTCTGCAACGCGTTCGCCAGCCAGGTCGGGGCCGAGGTCTGCGTCGTCGACGTCGGTGTCGCCACCGACCTCCCGGCCTCCCCCGGCCTGCTGCCCCGCAAGGTCCGCGCGGGCACGTCCGACATGACGACCGGACCCGCGATGACCCGCGAGGAGGCCAAGAAGGCCATCGAGGTCGGCATCGAGACGGCCCGCGACCTCGTCGCGGCGGGCAACAAGGCGCTGCTCACAGGTGAGATGGGCATCGCCAACACCACCGCGTCGGCGGCCCTGATCTCGGTCTTCACCGGAGCGGAACCGGCCGAGGTGACCGGCCGCGGCACCGGCATCAACGACGAGACACTGGCCCGCAAGACCGAGGTCGTGCGGCGCGCGCTCGAACTCCACCAGCCGGACCCGGCCGACCCCATCGGCGTCCTGGCCGCCGTCGGCGGGTTCGAGCACGCGGCGATCGTCGGCCTGCTCCTGGGCGGCGCGTCGCTGCGGACACCGGTGATCCTGGACGGCGTCAGCGCGGGAGCGGCCGCGCTGGTGGCCCGCGCCATCGCCCCCGAGGTCCTCGCGGCCTGCATCGCGGGCCACCGCAGCGCGGAACCGGGACATGTGGCGGCCCTCAACAAACTGGGCCTGCGCCCCCTCGTCGACCTGGACCTCCGCCTGGGCGAGGGCACCGGAGCGCTGCTGGCCCTGCCGCTGGTCCAGAGCACGGCGAGGGCGATGCACGAGGTGGCGACGTTCGACTCGGCGGGAGTGACGGAGAAGTAGGGGAGGGGAGGCGTGAGGCCCGGCCGCCCCGCGCCTCCCCGAGGCGGACCGCACCCGCACCCGCCGACGAGACAGCACCGCCGCGGGCGGGACCGGCTTCTCGCCGAACCGTGACGGGCGGCGCGCGGGCGAGGAACAGAGAACCCACCCACCCGCACCCGCCCATGAGACACCGCCCTCGCCGACGAGATATCGCCCTCGCCGACGAGACACCGCCCTCGCCGACGGGACACCGCCCCCGTGGGCGAGTTCGCCCCCCGGCAGACAGCCACCGGCGGCGCGAGGGCAGGCAGGCACCCTCACTCACCCCCGCCTAAAATGCCCACGTCAGCCCACCCCCGTCCGCACCCGCCCCGCACGAGGAGCGCCCCCTCATGTCCCACCACCCCGCCTACCCCGTGGGCCTCCGTCTCTCCGGGCGGCGAGTGATCGTCCTCGGTGGCGGCCAGGTCGCCCAGCGCCGCCTGCCGGCCCTGATCGCGGCGGGCGCGGACCTCGTCCTCGTCTCCCCGGAGGCGACCCCGTCGGTCGAGGCGATGGCGGACGCGGGCGAGATCACCTGGGAGCGCCGCGGATACCGGGACGGCGACCTCGCGGACGCCTGGTACGCGCTGATCGCCACCAGCGACACCGACGCCAACCGTGCCGCGTCCGCCGAGGCGGAACGGCACCGGGTCTGGTGCGTCCGCTCCGACGACGCCGACGCGGCCACCGCGTGGACCCCGGCCACCGGGCACAGCGAGGGCGTCACCGTCGCCGTCCTCACCACGGACGCCCGCGGCCGCGACCCCCGGCACACCGCGGCCGTCCGCGACGCGGTCGTCGAGGGCCTGCGCGACGGCACGCTCGTCGCCCCCCACCACCGCACCCGCACCCCCGGTGTCGCCCTGGTCGGCGGCGGCCCCGGCGACCCGGACCTGATCACGGTGCGCGGCCGCCGGCTGCTCGCCGAGGCCGACGTCGTCATCGCGGACCGGCTCGGCCCGCGCGATCTGCTCGCCGAACTTCCCCCGCACGTCGAGGTGATCGACGCGGCGAAGATCCCGTACGGCCGTTTCATGGCGCAGGAGGCCATCAACAACGCGCTGATCGAGCACGCGAGGAAGGGCAGGTCGGTGGTCCGCCTCAAGGGCGGCGACCCGTATGTCTTCGGCCGGGGCATGGAGGAGGTGCAGGCCCTCGCGGAGGCGGGCATCGCCTGCACGGTCGTCCCCGGCATCTCCAGTTCGATCTCGGTGCCGGGCGCGGCCGGCATCCCGGTCACACACCGCGGGGTCGCACACGAGTTCACCGTGGTGAGCGGCCATGTCGCCCCTGACGACGCCCGCTCCCTGGTCGACTGGCGGGCCCTGGCCGCGCTGACCGGCACGTTGGTGATCCTGATGGGCGTCGACAAGATCGGCCGGATCGCCGAGACCCTCGTCGCGCACGGCAAGTCGCCCGACACCCCGGTGGCCCTGGTCCAGGAGGGCACGACGGCGGCCCAGCGCCGGGTCGACGCGACCCTGTCGACGGTCGCCGAGACGGTCCGCGCACAGGACGTACGGCCGCCCGCGGTCATCGTCATCGGCGAGGTGGTGTCCGTGGGCGCGGCCCTCGGGCAGCCGAAGCACCCCGAGTAACCCGCACACTCGAAGTAACCCCGGGTAACCCACCCGTTCCGAACCGTTGGCACCGAACCCAGGACAAGGCAGTATCACCCTGTGGCCGATCTCATCACCGTCGAGGACCCCGACGACCCCCGTCTGCGCGACTACACGGGCCTGACCGACGTCGAACTGCGCCGCAAGCGCGAGCCGGCCGAGGGCCTGTTCATCGCCGAGGGCGAGAAGGTCATCAGACGCGCCAAGGACGCCGGCTACGAGATGCGCTCCATGCTGCTGTCGGCGAAGTGGGTCGACGTCATGCGCGACGTCATCGACGAACTCCCCGCCCCCGTCTACGCGGTGAGCCCGGAACTGGCCGAGCAGGTCACCGGCTACCACGTGCACCGCGGCGCCCTCGCCTCCATGCAGCGCAAGCCCCTGCCCACGGCGGCCGACCTGTTGCAGAGCGCCCGCCGGGTCGTCGTCATGGAGTCGGTCAACGACCACACCAACATCGGCGCGATCTTCCGCTCGGCCGCCGCCCTCGGCATGGACGCCGTCCTGCTCTCCCCCGACTGCGCCGACCCCCTCTACCGCCGCAGCGTCAAGGTGTCGATGGGCGCGGTCTTCTCCGTGCCGTACGCCCGGCTGGAGAGCTGGCCCAAGAGCCTGGAGTCGGTCCGCGAGGCCGGCTTCACCCTCCTCGCGCTCACCCCGGACGAGAAGGCCAGAAGCCTCGACGAGGCCGCCCCGCACCGGATGGACCGGGTCGCCCTGATGCTCGGCGCCGAGGGCGACGGCCTCTCCACCCAGGCCCTGGTGGCCGCCGACGAATGGGTCCGCATCCCGATGTCGCACGGGGTGGACTCGCTCAACGTCGGCGCGGCGGCGGCGGTCGCCTTCTACGCGGTGGCCACCGGCCGCCCGAACGCCTGAACCCTTGCTCGCGGCGGGCCCGGCGATCCTCCTGACCCGCCGCGCGCCTACTCGGGCGCCGTGAACGTCCCGTCGTACCGCTGCCCCGTCAACGGGCCCCCGCCCGGCCGCGGATCCACCTGCTGGTTGCGGACGGCGCCGTTGCCGCCGGTTCCCTCCGACCCGTCAGGACCGAGCCCCCGCGAGGGCCCCTGACACCCCTGCGCGAGCGCGATACCGAGCGCCACGAGCAGGGTGACGACGACGAACACGAACAGCCGCTGCCGCAGCAGCCGCGGATTCGCGGGACGCAGCTTCGTCCCCGTGGTGCGCGGTCCCGGCCTGCCGGGACCGCTGCGGGGCGCGGGCCGGCTGCCCGACCGGCTGCCCCGGGTGGACCGTCCGTCTGCGGGCCGCGCCGCGGAACCGCCGCGCGCCGTGCCGCCGCCCTGCGAGGGCGCCCCACCCCGGGACGGAGCACCACCCCGGGAGGGACCGGGACCGCGCGGCGCGGGCGTGGTGCCCCGGGGCGGGGGAGTGCCCTGCGGACGCCGCAGGGTGCGCTGCGGCTCCGGGTAGGTGTCGGCCAGCCGCCCGCCGGTACCGCGGTCAGGCTCGGCGGAGCGCGGCGCGGGCGGGCGCACGTCGGCGAGCCCCTGGGCCTCGCGGGCGGCGATCTCCTTGAGGCGCAGCGACAGTTGGAGGGTGCTCGGCCGCTCCTCCGGGTCCTTCGCGAGGCAGGCCCGCACCAGCGGGGCCAGCGCGTCGGGAACGCCGTGCAGCTGCGGCTCCTCGTGCACCACCCGGTACAGCATCACCTCGGAACTGCCGTGCCCGAAGGGCGAGTCACCGGTCGCCGAGTAGGCGAGGGTCGCGCCGAGCGAGAAGACGTCCGTGGCGGGCGTGACGGCGACCCCGCGCACCTGTTCGGGCGCGAGGAACCCGGGGGAGCCGACGGCGGTGCCCACATGGGTGAGGGTGGAGGCGCCGGTCGCCCAGGCGATGCCGAAGTCGATGATCCGCGGCCCCTTCGGGGACAGCAGGATGTTGGACGGCTTGAGGTCCCGGTGCACCACCCCGGCCTCGTGGACGGCGACGAGCCCCTCGGAGAGCGCGGCGCCCACGGACGCGACGTCGACCGCGAGCATCGGGCCCTCGTCGGCGACCTTGTCGTGCAGGGACGGGCCGGGCACGTACTGGGTGGCGAACCACGGCCGTTCGGCGTCCAGATCGGCCGCGACCAGCCGCGCGGTGCACCCGCCGCGGATCCGCCGGGCCGCCGAGACCTCCCGTGCGAACCGCGAGCGGAACTCCTGGTCCTCCGCGAGATCGGGCCGGATCACCTTCAGCGCGACCCGCTGCCCCTTCTTGTCGGAGCCCAGGTACACCACGCCCATCCCGCCCGCGCCGAGCCGTCGGTGAAGCCTGAACGAGCCGACGACACGCGGGTCCTCGCGCCTCAGGCGCATCATCGCCATGTTCATCCCCGCTGCCCGGTCCGTGTGACGAGCGACAGCTTACGTTTCCACGGCCGCCCGCGCGCAGGAGCCGCGCCCTCTCGTCCCGATCGATTGTCAGTGCCCGGTGGGAGAATTGAGGAGCGGTCAGGGAGCGGAAGGGGAGCGGCACTTCGACCGCTGAGCGCTACCAACCATCCGTCACAGAAGGGGGATTGAGGACGTGAAGGGTGATCGCGTGGAGATAGTGGTGGACGCGGGTGACACGACCCTGACCTACGAGGTGGTGGCCGTGAGGGCGGGCCGCCGGGTGGAGACGGCGGTACGCCGAGGTGTGGTGGAAGTGAGCGAAGTCACCCGAAACGGCTCTGTGGTCCGCACCGCCCGTTTCATGGCGAATCGGGTCCTCGCGCTGGTGGAACAGCCGATTCCACGGCAGGACAGCTCGGAAGAAGCGTGACAGACCGGGCGCCCCTTCCGGGATGACCCTGAGAGCTGGGGCGATCTCTCCACCCAGGGGAGTACGCACCGGGTGACGGCTCATCCTCCCGGAGGCCAGGCAATCGGTACGAGGGCATGACGCCCGCCGCGCTCCCGACGCCTAGATTTGAAGTCAAGCGGCGGGTGCGAGCACTCGTCCCCCGAGGTCAGACACCCGCCGCTGCAACGACAACTGAGACGGTCAGGAGAGGGACCATGGCCCTGACGGCACCGCGGACACCCGTCCGCAGCAAGGATCGCACGGCACGAACCGCGTTCCGCCCGCGCCGGCAAGGCCGTCGCCACCCACTGGTGGCGACGCTGATGGCCCTTCCCCTGGCGGCCCTGTTGCTCCTCGTCTTCGACGGCTGGGAGACAGTGGCCACACAGGCGTCGTCCGTGGGCGTGATGCTGGGGCGCTGAGCGGCGACCCCAGGCCCGGATGAGCGGTCCGGGCGGGGACATCCACCCATGAAACCCCGTGGGGACGGGGGTGCGGCGGACGGCAATAATGCCGGCGCAGCTGGGGAGCTGCGCCGGCATTGCTCTGCCCGAAAACCCCGACCGACCACCCACCATCACCAGCCGGTCCGCCACAACCGACCCGGTCCGCCCGACCTGTCCCGACCCGACCTGCGCCTTCCGCCCGGCGATCCGGCGGCGCGACGCGGACTCCACGGGCCCGGCGCCCGTCCCACCGACCGACCTGCGCGCCCGAGCGACGGACGGCGACGTCTCGATCAAGGCCGCGTGCCGGGGTGACGGACGGCGACGTCTCGACCCGGGCCGCGCGCCCGAGCGACGGACGGCGACCCTCGGTCCCTGACCCACGCCCGGCCGTCCCCGGCCACACACCGGCCCCGACAGACAACGCCGCCGCCCGCCCCGCACTGCCCGAGCCCGCATCCGCACCACCGCGCCCGCGCCCAGGCCCCCACCCCGTACCCTCACTCCGTCCCGTCCCGTCCCGTCCCGAGCAGTCCCCTCCGGTCCCGTCCCGTCCCGCGCAGTCCAGGGAGCCCCATGGCAGCCGCATCGTCCTCCCCGGGAAGCGGCACCCTGCTCGCCCGGCTCCGCGACCGGGTCCTGGCCGCCGCGCACCCGGCGGACCCCGACTGCCCCTGCGGCCCGACCCGCACCCTCGCCGACCGCCCCGACGCCACCGTCGTCCGGCACGGTGACACCGTCGCCAAGGCGCACGCCCCGGGCACCGTCCTCGCGGACCTGGCCCCCCGCCTCGCCGTCGCGGCCGCCCTCCCCGACGTCTTCCTGCCCCCGCTCGCCACGACCCCCCTCCCGGTGGACGGCCGGCTGGTCACGCTCTGGCCCTACGGCACCCCCGTCGACCCGGACGACCCCGACGCGGCCCCCTGGGAAGCCGTCGCCACGCTCCTCGCCCGCCTCCACCGGACGCCACCCCCGCCCGGGCCCGGCCCCCTGCCCGCCATGCGCGGCCCGTGGAAGGCGGCCCGAGCCGTCGCAGCCCTCGAAACCCCCGCCGTCCCGCGCCCCGCTCACCCCACCGCCGCTCGCCCCACCGCCGCTCGCCCCGCCTCCGCGCACCCCGCCGTCCCCCACCTCCTGCGTGCCTGGGCCGCTCTCCCCGCCTGGGCCCGCGCCGAGTCTCCCCAGCCCGGCCGCGCCGGCCTCTGCCACGGCGATCTCCACCTCGGGCAGCTCGTCCGCCGGCCCGCGCGCGGCGGCGCGTGGCTGCTCATCGACGTCGACGACGTGGGGGTCGGCGTCCCCGCCTGGGATCTCGCGCGCCCCGCCGCCTGGTACGCCTGCGGACTCCTCCCGCCCGACGAGTGGGCCCGCTTCCTCGCCGCCTACCGCGCGGCCGGCGGCCCGGCCGTCCCCGCCGACGGCGACCCCTGGCCCGCCCTGGACGTCCCGGCCCGCGCCCTCACCCTCCAGACCGCCGCCCGCGCCCTCACCAAGGCGGCCGCCGAGGACCGCCCGCCGGACGAGGTGGAGCTGTCCGTGATCGACGCGTGTGTCCGTATGGCGTCCACCGCACCGGAGTTGACCTGAGGTCACGCCGGGTGAGGTGCAACCAGGTGCGCCAGGACGGAGTCTGTGCTGAAGTCAGGTCAATCAGGATCGTCAGGCGAGGAGTTGAGCCGACCATGCAGTGCCCGAAGTGTCATGCGCCGATGCACACCTACAACCGGAACGGCGTCCAGATCGAGCAGTGCAGTGGCTGCCGAGGCATCTTCCTCGACTACGGGGAACTGGAGGCGCTTACCCGGGTGGAGTCCCAGTGGTCCCAGCCCGCCCCGCCGCCCCCCGGCCCGCAGCAGGAGTACCCGGCGCCCGCCGCCCCCGCCTGGGGCGCGCCGCAGGGCGGCCACGGCGGTCACTACGGCGGCCACCACGGGCACCACCGGCACAAGAGCTTCGGCCACATGCTGTTCTCCAGCTGAGCCGCACCACGAAGAAGCCCCCGGCCGCAGGGCCGGGGGCTTCGGTGCGTGGACGATACTGGGATTGAACCAGTGACCTCTTCCGTGTCAGGGAAGCGCTCTCCCGCTGAGCTAATCGTCCTCGGGACCACGGTCCGAGGACCGGGTGGTGCGTCTGAACTGCCGCGTGCGCGATACTGGGATTGAACCAGTGACCTCTTCCGTGTCAGGGAAGCGCTCTCCCGCTGAGCTAATCGCGCGGGTCGAAGCCATCAGGCTTCAGTGGACGATACTGGGATTGAACCAGTGACCTCTTCCGTGTCAGGGAAGCGCTCTCCCGCTGAGCTAATCGTCCTTGGAGGTGGAGACGGGATTTGAACCCGTGTAGACGGCTTTGCAGGCCGTTGCCTCGCCTCTCGGCCACTCCACCAGGAGTGCGGGGACCGGTGAGGGTCCCCTACTTCCTTCGAGCGGACGACGAGGCTCGAACTCGCGACCTCAACCTTGGCAAGGTTGCGCTCTACCAACTGAGCTACGTCCGCCTGTCGTTTCGGTCCGCTCCCGCGTCCCGGCGACGTGTTGAACTCTAGCGGATTCCGGGGCCAGGACAAAAACGCGTTTGCGCAGCGTGCTGGCGTGCGCCCGGTCACGCGCGTGGCCAGGGCCTCCTCACGGACACGCCGGGGTTGCCGCTCGGACACCCGACCTAGACTCGACCCCGTGCCCGACCTGCCCGATCTGCCGCCCCTCGCCCGCTTCGGCGACCGCCTCGCCACCGGGCTCCTCGACGTCACCGACGACCCCGCGGCCCTGGAGTCCGCCGGGTTCTGGGCCGTCGCCCTCGACTTCGAGGGCCGGGTGACCTGCGCCCGCTTCGCCGACGTGCGCGAGACGCCGGTGCCGGCGCCCGCGCCCGGTGCCTGGCGCGGGCCCGCCGTCGCCGACTGGACGTCGTCCCTCGACCGGGGCGCGTACACGAGCGCCGTCAGCCGGATCCGGAAGCGGATAGCGACGGGCGAGGTCTACCAGGCCAACCTCTGCCGGGTGCTCTCCGCGCCGGTGCCGCCCGACGCCGACGTGGACGCCCTGACCGCGCTGCTGGCCCGCGGCAACCCGGCACCGTACGCGGGCACGATCCGGCTGCCCGAGCACGGCGTGGAGACCGCCACCGCCTCGCCCGAGCTGTTCCTGCGCAGGGACGGCCGGGTCGTCGAGTCCGGGCCGATCAAGGGGACCGGACGCACCGAGGCCGACCTGCTGGAGAAGGACCACGCCGAGAACGTGATGATCGTGGACCTGGTCCGCAACGACCTCGGGCGTGTCTGCGCCACCGGCAGCGTCACCGTGCCCGACCTGTGCGCCGTCGAGAAGCACCCCGGCCTGGTCCACCTGGTGTCCACGGTCAGGGGCGAACTGCGGGCCGGCGCCGGCTGGCCCGAGCTGCTCGGCGCCGCCTTCCCGCCCGGATCGGTCACCGGCGCCCCCAAGTCGAGCGCCCTGCGGGTGATCGACGCCCTGGAGACCGCGCCCCGCGGCCCCTACTGCGGCGGCATCGGCTGGGTCGACGCCGACCGGGGCACCGCCGAACTCGCCGTCGGCATCCGCACGTTCTGGATCGACCGGACCCGGCGGGGCGCGGCGACGCTGCGGTTCGGCACCGGCGCGGGCATCACCTGGGGCTCCGACCCCGAGGGCGAGTGGCGGGAGACCGAACTGAAGGCCGCACGGCTGCTCGCGGTAGCGTCGGGAACGTACGACGCGAACGCTGAAGGAGACCCGACATGAAGATCTGGCTCGACGGCGGGCTGCGGGACGCCGACGCGGCCCGTGTCTCCGCCCTCGACCACGGCCTGACCGTGGGCGACGGCATATTCGAGACGGTCCAGGCGGTGCACGGCAAGCCCTTCGCCCTCACCCGCCACCTCGACCGGCTGACCCGCTCGGCCCGGGGCCTCGGCCTGCCCGACCCCGACCACGACGAGGTGCGCCGCGCCTGCGCCGCCGTCCTCGACGCCGAGCCGATGGCCCTCGGCCGGCTGCGCATCACCTACACCGGCGGCCTCGGCCCGCTCGGCTCGGACCGCGGCGAGCACCCCCCGACCCTGCTCGTCGCCCTCGGTGAGAGCACCCGCCGCCCCGACTCCACCGCCGTGATCACCGTGCCGTGGACCCGCAACGAACGCGGCGCGCTCGTCGGCCTCAAGACGACCTCGTACGCCGAGAACGTCGTCGCGCTCGCCCGCGCCCGCCAACAGGGCGCCTCCGAGGCGCTGTTCGCCAACACCGTCGGCCGGCTCTGCGAAGGCACCGGCTCGAACGTCTTCGTCGTCCTCGACGGCGAACTGCACACCCCGCCGCTCTCCTCCGGCTGCCTCGCGGGCATCACCCGCGCCCTGACCGTCGAGTGGACCGGCGCCCGCGAGAGCGACCTGCCCTTCGACGTGCTGGAGCAGGCCGAGGAGGTCTTCCTCACCTCCAGCCTGCGCGACATCCAGGCCGTGCACCGCGTCGACGGCCGCGAACTGCCCGGCGCCCCCGGCCCGGTGACCGCCAAGGCCATGCGGATCTTCGACGAGCGGTCCGGCGCCGACCTCGATCCGTGACCGTCGGAAAACCGGCTGACTCGACGGCCGGGCGCGGGTAGAACTCCCCTGATGACCACGACTCTGCGGCCGACCGAGCCGCTCCAGCGCGCCGCCGACGGAACGCGCTCGCGCCACTACCAGGTGTGCGTGAACAGCCGTCCCGTCGGCACCCTCCACCTCGACACCTCACCGTCCCTCGGGCCGTCGGTGGCCCGTATCCAGGACCTGACCGTCGACGAACCCGACCGGCGCCGCGGCCGGGGCACGGTCGCCGCGCTCGCCGCGGAGGAGGTGGCGCGCGGCTGGGGCTGCCGGGTGATCGAGGTCACCGTGCCCGCGGACGCCGTGCCCGCGCTGCGGCTCGTCGAGGCGCTCGGCTATCAGCCGCGCAACCGCGGCATGAGCAAACGGCTCGCCGCCACCCCGCCCGCCCTGCCCGACGGCAGCCTGGCCCGGCCCATGACCGCCGCCGAGTTCGCCCGCTGGCACGCCGACCACGGTGAGCGGTACGCGCGCGACTGGATGGCGCGGGGCGTGCCCGAGGACGCGGCCCGCGCGAAGGCCAGGCACGACCACGAGGTGCTGCTGCCGAAGGGGCTCGACACGGAGAACATGCGGTTCAGCGTGGTGGAGCACGAGGGCGTGGTGGTCGGCGTCCTGTGGCTGTGCCTGGCCCGGGAGGGCGACGGCGAGGGGGACGACGGGCAGGCGTTCGTCTACTACGTCGAGTCCGACGCGGCCCACCGCGGCCGGGGGCACGGCCGAACCCTCATGCTCCTCGCCGAGCGGCAGGCCGCCGCCGCGGGCCGGACCTCCCTCGGTCTGAACGTCTTCGCGGGGAACACCGCGGCCGAGCGGCTCTACACGTCCCTCGGCTACCTGACCACGCTCTACGGACTCCAGAAACCCCTGCTGTGACGCGGTCCGCGCTCAGGCGTCGGCCGCCGCCAGCAGCCGGTCCGCGATCTCCTCGATCCGCTCCCGCAGCCCTTCCTGGCTCTTGCCGCCGTCGAGGCGCTGATCGTCGATGACGTAGGTGGGGGTGCCGGTCACACCGATCGCCTTGCCCTCGGCCTGATCGGCGTCGACGATCAGGATGTGCCGGCCGTCGATCAGCGCGGTGTCGAACTCCTCGGCGTCCAGGCCGAGTTCACCGGCCACCTCGACGAGGAAGGGTTCGCCCGCGCGGTCGAGCCGCTCGACCCGGCCGAGCACGGCCTCGACGTACTCCCAGCCCTTGCCCTGCTCCAGCGCCTCCTCGGCGGCCTGCGCGGCGGCGAAGGAGTGCTTGTGCTTCTCCAGCGGGAAGTGCCGCAGCCGCACCTCGAGCCGGTCGCCGTACCGCGCCCGCAGGGCACGCACGTCCTCCAGGGCGGTGCGGCAGTCGGGGCACTGGAGTTCGCACCACACGTCGAGCACGGGGCGGACGGGGCTCGCGGGCGTGGCGGAAGGCACGGGGGAGGAGTCGCTCATGCGCCCAGTCTCCCAGCCGCCCGGGGCGCGGCCCAACCGGCGTCCGCGCGGGCCCGGCCCGGCCTCCGCCGGGCCGACGACCGGCACCTGCGGAGGATTCGACCCGGAGATCTCCCTGATCTCGGGTCCGACCGTGGCCCGGCGGGGGTCGGGCGGTGCAGGATGGAAGGGACGAAGTGCCCACCTCGCCCGAGCCCGCCTGGAGGACCGGATGATTGCCGAGACAGTCTGTTCCGCCGTGTCCGTGGCCGGACTCGGCATCGCGGTGGTCACGGCGTACCGCAAGCGGTATCTGACGGCCACCAGGATCGCCGCCTACTCCCTCGTCCCGATCGGCCTGGTGATGACGGGCGTCGTCAACTGGCTGGCGCACACCGCCTTCAGCCCCACGGCCTGGGCCGGTTTCTGCGTGCTCGGCGGTTCCTGGCTGCTGTTCGCGACCACCCGCGCGGTGGAGCGACGCCGCGGCACCACCCGCAAGCAGCGCAAGGAGGCGAGGGACGCCCAGCGCGCCGACCCGGTCGCGCCGGGCGCCTCCGCGCCCTCCCTCGGCCCCGGCGCGAGTCGCCCGTCCCGGCCCGCGAAGGCCCCGGGCGGCCAGTCCGGCGACGACTTCAGCGATATCGAGGCCATTCTGAAGAAGCACGGCATCTGACCCGCACAGGGTCACAACGGGTGAAACGACACAGTCCGACCCCTGCGTGCCCGTAATCGATCACGACCCGAACCGGACATCGAGGATTTCGGCGATCACCCGCTCATTCCGGGTGTGAGATCGCGAAGCGGCTCTGGCCTGGGCCATCATCGCCGACGAGATGCTGGACACGACACCGAGCGAGGCCGCGCCGCCGAAGGAAAAGCCGCGTGGATGCCTCTTCGCCCTGTCCCAACCACCGCTGATGATCTTCCTTGCGGTGATCGGGAGTCTGCTGCTCATGGCCGCTCTGCACGACCTGCTGTTGCTGTGAGCCGTACCCGTGGTCCCCGACGCCATCCGTCGGGGCCCACGTCACACCCTCTCCCCGGCGCCTCCGCCGCGCGCGGATCAGCCCGCCGCCTCCTTGCGCCGCGCCCGGTACGCGGCCACGTGCAGCCGGTTCCCGCAGGTCCTGCTGTCGCAGTAGCGGCGCGAGCGATTGCGGGACAGGTCGACGAACGCGCGCCGGCAGTCGGGCGCCTCGCACCGCCGCAGCCGCTCCTGCTCCCCGGCCACCACGAAGAACGCCAGCGCCATGCCGCAGTCGGCGGCCAGGTGGTCCGCGACGGAGGCGCCGGGCGCGAAGTAGTGCACATGCCACTCGTAGCCGTCGTGGTCCGTGAGCCGCGGCGTGGTGCCCGCGGCGGCGACCAGCTCGTTGATCAGCCGGGCCGCGGCCCTGGCCTCCGGCGCCGCGAAGACGGCGGCGAAGAGACCGCGTATCTTCCGCACCCCCGCGAGGTCGGCCTCCGTCAGGGAGCCGACATCGCTGATCTCGTGCGTCGCGATGAACTCGGTGAGGGCCGGGAGGTCCGGCAGCCCGTCCTGGGCCGTGGCGTCCTCCGGCGCGGTGTTCACCAGATCGACCACGGTGTCGAGGGCACACCGGGTGTCGTGGGTGATCAGCACGTTTCGCTCCCTGGCCTGGGTGTCGGGCCCGTGCCCGCCGATGCTGGCCGATGGTAGTGGAGCCGCTGGCGTGCGTGACCGGACCGACCGGACCGACGCCCCTCCCTGCTCACCGTCCGTGACAACGCCTGCCCCGCGGACGGCCGGGCATTCCAGGCCGGACACACCGGCGCCGCCGCGCGACGAGTCGCGGCGGCGGCGCCGGTGCCTGTGCTATGCGGTTGTCCGAGCCCGAGCCGTCACCCCGAGTCGACGGCGCCGGGCGGCTTGGTACGACCTCGGCCTAGCTCTCCGCCAGGATGTGGGACAACTCCTGGTCGAGGTCGAAGTGGCGGTGCTCCGTGCCGGGCGGCACGGCAGCGTCGGTCCGCTTCAGGAAGGACTCCAGGGCTCGCGCCGGGGCCTCGAGCAGGGCCTCGCCCTCCGGAGAGCTCAGGGCGATGCAGACGACCCCCTGACCATGACTGCGCGACGGCCAGACGCGGACGTCGCCGGTGCCCGTGGGGCGATGGAGGCCTTCGGCGAGGAGGTCGCGGGCGAACACCCACTCGACGGTTTCCTCGGCTCCGGTGTGGAAGGTGGCGTGCACGGCGTAGGGGTCGGCCGTGTCGTACCGCAGGCCTGCGGGGACAGGCAGGGATGACTCGCTCGACACAACGAGGCGCAGGTGCAGCTCGCAGCTGACCGTGGTGTTCATAAGCGCCAGGGCCTTTCGCTCAGTGTGCGCTCGGGGATTCGCACGTCGGCGAAATCGACATGCCACCTACGGTGCCGTTGTAAACCCCTCTGCGTGTTTTGCGTGTGTTTACGTAACTCTTCCGGCCGAGGATGGGTTCGCGTGGTACGCCCATTCCGGTGACTGGTTTCCGTCGGGTAAAGTTTGGCTGTATGGATACGGGGAGTGACCGGCCCGGCGAGAGCGCCGTGGCGACGGACCTGACGGGCGCCGACACCGGCGGCGCGGACGAGCCGCAGAAGCTCGGATCGCGGGCGCCCGAGTTCGTCAAGGCCCGCAGGGCGCTGCATCTGAGCTGGCAGGTCGGGGTCTTCCTGATCGGCCTCGCGGTGGTCGTCGCCGGCATCATCATGCTGCCGCTGCCGGGCCCCGGCTGGCTGGTGATCTTCGCCGGCATGGCGATCTGGGCGACCGAGTTCGTCTGGGCCCAGCTGGCGCTGCGCTGGACCAAGCGCAAGGTCACCGAGGCCGCCCAGAAGGCGCTCGACCCCCGGGTCCGCCGGCGCAACATCACGCTGACCGCGATCGGGTGCGTGATCGCGGGCGCGCTGATCGCCGTCTACGTGTGGAAGTTCGGCCTGGAGATGCCCTGGAACATCACGGACCAGTGATCCACGGGAGCGTCGCCGACCGGCTCCAGCCGGTCACAGGCACCCGCTGACATGGGGTAATGTTCTCCCTGCGTCCGGGCGATTAGCTCAGTGGGAGAGCGCTTCGTTCACACCGAAGAGGTCACTGGTTCGAACCCAGTATCGCCCACCCGGACCGACGGCCCCTCCGCCTCACAGCGGAGGGGCCGTCGCCGTTCTGGCACGCTGTGCACCGGCCTGAGCCGGGGACGGCGGGTGCGGTGCTCGACCGCGCGGAGAGGGCCGCCGCAGCGCCGGCGGGGGCGGGAAGACGGGCGCGGTGTCGATCGCGCCGTGCGGATCGCAGCGCGGGCCCGGCGGACAGCGCGGTGTCCGGTTCCCGTGCGGCCCGTCCTCCGAGCCCGCCCCGGCCTCGGCGCCCGCCCGTCCTTCGAGCCTGCCCGTCCTTCGAGCCTGCCCGTCCTCCGAGCCCGCCCGTCCTCCGAGCCCGCCCGGGTCTCAGCCGCGCCCGCCCGCGCCGACCTGACCTGGGCGCACACGCAGGGCGCTGCCGTCTCCGCCTGCGTGGCCCCACGCCGCCCTGCCCTCGACGCCCGCACCGACCTTGCCCGTGCGTTCGCCCAGCGCCCCGCGCCCAGCGCCCAGCGCCCCGCGTCCCCGCAGCCGTCACCGCCGCCGTCCCGCCGTCCCGCCGTTCGACCATGCGTGACCGTCCGTGCGCCGGGTGGCGCGCGGGACCGGATCGGGCGGACGGTTTTCGGCCTGGGGTCACTTCAGTCCGTCGTGCCACGGGCTGTTCGGCGGGTCGATCGCACGCCTCTCACCTGCGCCGTCGTCGCGGCTTTCGACCAGGGCCGCGGCCTCGGGCGGGCGGGGCGCGCGGCCGGTCGGCAAGAAATTCTTGTCCGAATCATTGACGCACCCTTGCCCCCTCCGTAACTTGTGCCAGCAAGCGCTTACTTGAAACGATTCATGCATGTGGCAACGACGCCAGGGGAGGGCCCGAACGTGGGTACCAGCAGGAATGTTGAGAGGCGTACGATCCTCAAGGCGGCCGGGGCTTCCGCGGCCGTCCTGGGACTGGCCGCGACGACCGGATGCGGCGGCGACGGGGGTACGTCCGCCGACGGAACCGTGACGATCCGTTACGCGTGGTGGGGCGGGGAGCCGCGGGCCATCGCGATCAAGAAGACGATCGCGCTGTTCGAGAAGAAGTTCCCGAAGATCAAGGTCAAGCCCGAATTCACGGATTATGAGGCGTTCTGGGAGAAGTTCCAGACCCAGGCGTCCGGCGGCAATCCCCCGGACGTTTTCCAGAATGCGGTCGGGTTCCTGCGCAAGTACGACAAGCGCGGTGTGCTGATGGACCTCAAGTCCCAGGCGGACTCCGGGAATCTGAACCTGAAGAACTTCCGCAACGGAGTTCTGGCGAACGGTCAGGTCGACGGAAAGCAGGTCGGAATTCCGGTCGGCGCCAACACCATGTCGCTCGTCGTCGACCTGAAGGCGTTCAAGAAGGCCGGTGTGGCGCCGGAGTTCGGCTGGACCTGGGACGACTACTTCGCGGCGCTCCAGACGATCCAGGACAAGCTGAAGATCGCCGGTGACACCGGTTACTTCAGCATCATGTACCTGTACGACCTGTATCTGCGCCAGCACGGCAAGGCGTTCTTCACCGACACCGCTCTCGGCTTCACCGAGGACGATCTGACGCAGTGGTGGGAGGACGGCTACAAGCGCGTGAAGTCCGGGCTGGTCGCCGACCCGAAGAAGATCGAGCAGGTCAAGCCCAAGTCGGGCCTCTCGGCGGGGCTCGCCGCGAGCGAGTTCACCTGGGACAACTTCTCCATCCGCTACGAGGGCGAGGGGGAGTCGGACTACGGGCTCGCGCCGATCCCCACCACCGACGGCAAGGACACCGGCCAGTACCTCGGTTCGCTGATGCTCAGCGCCTTCTCCGGGACCAAGCACCCGAAGGAGGTGGCCCAGTTCATCGACTTCATGGTCCATGACCCCGAGGTCGGCGCGATCATGGGCTACGACCGGGGCATCCTCGCCACCACCGAGCAGTACGACGCCTTCACGCCCACCGAGGCCACCAACAAGGGCGTCAAGGCGTACGAGGAGAAGGTCGCCGCCGAGGGCGTCCTCGGGAAGATCACACCGCACCCGTCGGGCGCCGACGTCATCGAGGCGGCGTTCCTGCGCATCGGCGGCGAGGTCGCCCAGGGCAAGACCAAGCCGTCCGACGCCGCCAAGACGCTGTTCAGCGAGGCCAAGGCCGCGTTCGCGGGCTGAGGGGACGTACCACCATGACGCTCGTCAAGGAAGCGCCCGCGCGTCCGGCGGGGAAGCGGCCGGCCGCCGCTCCCGCAGGACGGCGCGGACGGCGCCGCGAGAACCTCGCCGGATATCTCTTCATGTCGCCGTGGATCGCGGGGTTCCTGCTGCTCACGGCGGGGCCGATGATCGCGTCCCTCTACTACGCGTTCACCAGCTACAACCTCTTCACCCCGCCGCGGTGGATCGGTCTCGACAACTTCACCACGATGTTCCACGACCCGCGCTGGCAGAAGTCGGTGGAGGTCACGCTCAAGTACGTGGTCGTGGCCACCCCGCTGAAGCTGCTGCTCGCGCTGGGCGTGGCGCTGCTGCTCGCGCAGAAGCGGCGCGGCGAGGGCCTGTACCGGGCGGCGTTCTACATGCCGTCGCTGATCGGGGCCAGCGTCTCGGTGGGCTTCGTGTGGCGGGCCCTCTTCTCGGACGACGCGATCGTGGACCGCACCCAGAAGGTCTTCGGGATCGATGTGGGCGGCTGGATCGGCAACCCGGACTACGTCCTCTACGCCCTGGTGGCGCTGAGCATCTGGCAGTTCGGCGCCCCGATGGTGATCTTCCTGGCCGGGCTCAAGCAGGTCCCGCAGGAGCTGTACGAGGCCGCCGAGATGGACGGGGCGGGACCGCTGAGGCGGTTCTGGAACATCACGCTGCCGATGATCTCCCCGGTGCTGTTCTTCAACGTGCTGCTGGAGTCCATCCACGCGTTCCAGGTGTTCGGCTCCGCGTACGTCGTGTCCAACACCTACTGCGGGCCGGCCGACGCCACGCTCGTCTACACCTGCTACCTCTACCAGAAGGGCTTCAAGGAGGCCCAGATGGGCTTCGCCTCCGCGATGGCCTGGACGCTGGTGGTCGCGGTGGCGCTCGTCACGGCGGTGCTGTTCTGGTCGCAGAAGAAGTGGGTGCACTACGAGGAGGCCGCCAAGTGACCACCGCCACCACCCCCGTCGCGCGCGGTACGAGTCCCCGGCGGCGCACCGGATCGCTCGCCTGGCACATCGGCGCGCTGCTCGTCCTCGCGGTCGTCCTCTACCCGGTGATCTGGGTGCTCGGCGCCTCGTTCAAGCCGAGCAAGGACATCGTCGCCAGCCTCGACCTGCTGCCCACCAAGCCGGTCTGGGCGAACTTCTCGGGGCTCGCCGATGGGATCTCCGGGATCTCGGTCAGCAGCTTCTTCGTCAACTCGCTGATGTACGCGCTGCTCGCGGTGGTCGGCGTGGTGGTCTCCAGCTCGCTGACCGCGTACGCCTTCGCCAAGATCGGGTTCGCCGGGCGGAACCTGCTGTTCACGATGATGATCGGCACCCTGCTGCTGCCGTACCACGTCCTGCTGATCCCGCAGTACGTGCTGTTTCGGAAGCTGGAGCTGGTCGACACGCTGGTGCCGCTGGTGGCCGGCAAGTTCCTGGCCACGGAGGCGTTCTTCGTCTTCCTGATGGTGCAGTTCATGCGCGCGCTGCCGCGTGAGCTGGACGAGGCCGCCCGGCTGGACGGCTGCGGTCATCTGCGGACCTACTGGTCCATCGTGCTGCCGCTGTGCCGCCCGGCCGTCATCACCAGCGCCATCTTCACCTTCATCAACGCCTGGAACGACTTCATGGGCCCGTTGATCTATCTCAACACGCCCTCCAAGTACACCGTCTCGCTGGGGCTGATGATGTTCCGCGACCAGGAGGGCATCTCCGACTACGGCAGCATGATCGCGATGTCGCTGGTGGCGCTGGTGCCGGTCATCGCCTTCTTCATGGCCTTCCAGCGCTATCTGATCGACGGCATGGCGACCTCCGGACTCAAGGGCTGAGGCGGTCACGATGGCGCAAGCACGGGTGAAGGCCCGCAAGGAGTCGGCGTTCGCCGAACGGTTCGGTGTCTTCGCCGAATGTCTGCTCACCGGCGTGTGGATCGCCCTCGCCTGCCTGGGGATCGTCACCTACCCCGCCGCGTTCGCCGCGGGCGCCCGGCACCTGCGGCGCCGCACCACCCACAGGGCCGGTGGCTGGCGGGAGTTCGTCGCGGACTTCCGTGCCGCCGGGCGCACGGGATGGGCCGTGGGGCTGGCCGGGTGGGCGGTGGCGGGCGCGGTCTGGGTGGACGTCCTGGCCGCGCGGGCCGGCCTGCCCGGCGGGCCGCTCGTCGGCGCCGTCGGCCTCTTCGCGCTGATCGGCTCGGCCGTCGCGCTGCTGCGGGCGGCGGCCGTCTGGACGCCGGGCGCCTCCTGGCGGGGGCTGCTCGCGGACGCCGGCCGCCGTACCGTCCTCGATCCCGCCGGATCGTTCCTGATCGTCTGCGGGCTGGCCGTCGTGGCGCTGTCGGCCCTCTTTCTCGCGCCGCTGGCGGTTCCCGTCCTGGGAGCCGTCGCGGCGGCCGCGCTCGCTGTCGAGGAGCGCCACCGCCGCCGCTGACGGGCGGTTCTTCCACCGGACCGGCGCCTCGGCGCCGCGTCCTGCTGTGTCATGCACCTGGCAATCGACTCCCGCACGGACGAAAGGCTGACCTCTCATGTCTTCGATCCCCCGCAGGTCCCTCCTCAAGGCGGCGGCCGTCGCGGGCGCCGCGGCCCAGTTCAGCTGGGCACTCGGCGCCAAGCAGGCGCAGGCCGCGCCGAGCGCCGGAGCCGCGGACGGCGACCCCGTGACCCTGGACTGGCTGGAGGATGGCGGTCTCGGCGCCGCGCCCGGCTCCACCGTCGGCGTCCCCTGGCCCAAGGGCACCTACCCCGCCGACCAGACCTTCGCGCTCACCGACGCCACCGGCGCGGCCGTCCCCGTACAGTCCTGGCCGCTCGCCTACTGGCCCGACGGTTCCCTCAAGTGGACCGCGCACGCCGTCAGTTCGGGCAAGGGAAAGCTCAGCCTCAGCGCCGGCACCGCGACCGCCCCCGCCCAGAAGGTCACCGTCGACAAGCGCGGCGGCGCCGTCACCGTCGCGACCGGGGTCATCACCGCCAGATTCGGCAACTCCGGTGCCACCCTGGTCAAATCGGTGACCCGCGGTACCACCGAGATCGCCAGGAACGGCCGCCTGGTGCTGCTGCGGCAGCCCGAGATCGAGGACGGCGACCAGGGCACCATCAAGTACGAACGGTTCGAGAGCGCCATCGACAAGGTCACCGTCGAACAGGAGGGACCGGTCCGCGCCGTCCTCCGCGTCGACGGCAAACACCGCAAGGGCAGCCGGAGTTGGCTGCCGTTCTCCATCCGCTTCTACTTCTACGCGGGCGCCGACTCCTTCCGCATGGTGCACACCGTCACCTTCGACGGCAAACAGGAACCGGGGAAGGCGAGCGGTGATTTCATCCGCGGCCTCGGCGTCCGCTTCGACGTCCCGATGCGCGACGAGAGCTACGACCGGCACATCCGCATCGGCGGCGAGGGCACAGGACTGCTGAGGGAAGCCGTCAAGGGCATCACCGGACTGCGCCGCGACCCCGGCGCGGCCGTCCAGGAGGCGCAGTACGCGGGCAGGAAACTGCCCGACCCCGCCACCTGGGACCAGCGGGTCACCACCCGCCTCCAGTACATCCCCGAGTGGGGCGACTACACCCTCTCCCAGCTCTCCGCCGACGGCTTCACCCTGCGCAAGCGCACCACCAAGGGCCACGGCTGGATCGGCGCCGGCGGCGGCCGACGCGCCTCCGGCTTCGGCTACGTCGGCGGCGCGAGCGGCGGACTCTCCTTCGGGCTGCGGGACTTCTGGGAGAAGCACCCGGCCCAGCTCGACATCCGCGACGCCCACACCGACACCGCCGAGGTCACCCTCTGGCTCTGGTCGCCCGAGGCCCAGCCGATGGACCTGCGCTTCTACCACGACGGCATGGGCCAGGACAGCTACGCCGAACAGCTCGAAGGGCTCAACATCACCTACGAGGACTACGAACCGGGGTTCGGCACCCCCTACGGCATCGCCCGCACCTCCGAACTCCTCTTCTGGGCCAACGCGTCCACGCCCACCCCGGAGCAACTCGCCGAACAGGTCGAGGCGGTGCGGGTGCTGCCGCAGCTCGCCGCGCCGCCCAGGCAGCTCATCAAGGCCAAGGTCTTCGGCCCGGGACTGTACTCCGAGCCGGACCGCTCCACGCCCGCCAAGGCGAAGATCGAGGACCACCTCGACTTCCTCTTCACCTACTACAAGGACCAGGTGGAGCAGCGCCGTTGGTACGGCTTCTGGGACTACGGCGACATCATGCACACCTACGACACCGTCCGGCACCAGTGGCGGTACGACATCGGCGGCTACGCCTGGGACAACTCCGAACTCTCGCCCGACCTCTGGCTCTGGTTCGCGTACCTGCGCTCGGGCCGCGCCGACATCTTCCGCTTCGCCGAGGCGATGACCCGGCACACCGGCGAGGTCGACGTCTACCACCTCGGCGAATGGGCGGGCCTCGGCACCCGGCACGGGGTCCAGCACTACGCCGACAGCGCCAAGCAGCAGCGCATCGCCAACACCACCTACCGCCGCTACTACTACTTCCTCACCGCCGACGAACGCGTCGGCGACCTCATGCACGCCAACGTCGACTCCGACGAGACGTTCCTCGGCCTCGACCCCATCCGCAAGATCCGCACCGAGCCCTACACCCCCGACCGGCACGCCCTGTCCATCGGCTTCGGCACCGACTGGAGCGGCCTGGTGTCGGCCTGGCTCACCGAGTGGGAACGCAAGGGCCCCAAGTGGGAGAAGGCCAGGGCCCGCGTCCTGTCCACCATGGAGACCATCGCCGCCCAGCCCAACGGATTCGTCCAGGGCAGCGGCCTGTACGACCTCGACACCGGGAGGTTCGCCGTCGCCGACAGCCCGGTGGTGTCGGTGTCCCACCTCTCCGCCGTGTTCGGCCTCAACGAACTCTGCGCCGAACTCATCGACCTCGTCGACATGCCGGAGTTCAACCAGGCGTACTACGACTACTGCCGCTACTTCAACGCCAGCAAGACCGAACAGGCCGCCAGGTACGGCTCCAACTTCGGCACCCTGCTGCTGTTCCAGGGCCACTCGCGCCTCGACGCGTACGCGGCCGTCAAGACCGGCGACGCGGCCCTCGCCACCCGGGCGTGGACCAAGTTCTACGCCTCCGACGGATATCTGGAGTCCGCGCCCTGGAAGACGGAGAAACTGACCGGCCCCGCCGCGCTGGTGGAGGGCGCCGAGGCGAGCTGGATCTCCACCAACGACACCGCGCTCTACGGCCTCGCCGCCATCGAGAACCTCGCCCTGCTCGGCGACCGGATGCCGTCGTGACCGGCGGGCTCGGGCACCGGCGGCCCCACCACGCCGGGCCCGAGCCCCGTCGCACCGGCTAGCTCATCCGCCCCAGGACCTCCCGCACCCGCCGGACGTCCCGGATGCGCCGCTCGTACGTCGCGCCGACGGCGAGCAGCAGCACTCCGGCGAGCGCGGGAGGCACCCAACGGGGCAGCACCCCCGCCAACTGCGCCAGATAGGGCCCGAGTTCGTGCAGCGCCACCAGCACGAGCACCGCACCGCCGAACACCAGGGGCGCTTGCAGCCGGTGGCGGGCGCCCAGCAGCGTGACCAGCAGGGCCGCCGCGCCCAGCAACAGCGGACGCGTCGCGTACGGCTCGGCCCAGGCCGTCACCAGGCTCGGCATCAGGGTGAAGGCGAGCCCAGGACCGTACGCCGTCCACGACGACAGCAGCGGATCACGCCTCCTGCGCACCGCCCCGACCAGCAGCGCGGGCACCGACACCGGCAGGGTGTACGCCTCCGGGGCCGCCACGCCCCACGCCGCCAGCCGCACCCACACGGCCAGCACGAACAGACCGGTCGCCGGGACGCCGACGAAGCGCCGGCCGGCACGGGCCGCCGTCCCCGCGGCGATCACCCCGCACAGACCGAGGACCAGGGAGAGCGACGCCGGGTCGGGCGCCGCCAGGCCGACCGCGAGCAGCCCCGCCGCCGCGCCGGCCGCCTCCACCGGCACGGTGGCCCGGGAGACGGCCCCGAGCCGGGCGGCGAGCAGCGCGGCGACGGCCGGTACGGACAGCAGCGGCAGCGCCGTGTGCGCGGGCGACCAGCCGGCGGCGGCGCCCGACGCGACGACCAGCACGGCGGCGTACACCAGCGCGGCCGGCGCCGCGCAGACCCTGCGGTCGACGGACCGGCACCCGGCCGCGAACAGCAGGGCCAGCGCCGCCAGCACGGTCAGGGTCGCGGTCCGCGTCGCCAGCGCCGAGCAGACGAGCAGGACGGCGGCGACCTGCGCGAGGACCAGCCCCGGCAGCCGGGTCCTGGCCGTCAGGAGCGGCGCCGCCGTGGCCAGGAACTGCACCGACAGCGCGGCCAGGAAGGGGAGTTGGAGGACCGCGGGCAGGGTGAGGAGCGCCGCCCAGGTCAGACAGAGGGCGGCCGTCAGCGCTCGCGGACGCCACGCCGCGTCACGGACCGCGAGGGCGAGCACCGCGGCCACCGACAGCAGCACCACCGGCGCCGTCCACGCGTGCGGAGGCCAGAGGCCGCCCGCCGCCACCGCCGTCCGCGCGTCGGCGGGAGCGCCCGACCAGACCCCGCCCACCCAGGACACCGGACCCAGCACCGCCACGGCGACGACCGGCACCACCCACAGCAGCGCCAGGGCCTGCACCACCGCCGACGCCCCCAGCAGACCGCGGAGCACCGGCCCGGTCAGCGGGACCCGCACGGCCGCCAACAGAGCGACACCCAGGGCCAGATGGACCGGTACCGGCCAGCCCGACGGCAGGAACGCGTGCGGGACGGTACCCGCCGATGCCACCAGCAGCAGCCCGCCGAGCAGCGCGTGCGCCGTCGCCCGCGACGCGTCCGCGAGCCGCCGGGCGGCGGCCAGCGCGAGCCCCGCCAGCAGGGCCAGCAGCGCGGTGGCCCGCGCGGCGCCCGACAGATCGACGGCGACCCACGAGAACCAGCCCGCCGCCAGCGCCGCCCAGCCGCCCGCGCCGTACGCCCCGACCAGCGCGACCACCCGGACCGCGCCACCGGCACACCGGAACGCCACCACCGTGTCCGCCACGGCCGTCACCAGCAGCACCGCCGCCCACGTGTACGGACCGGCGCCCGCCGCCAACGCCGCAAGCAGCAGCGGGAGTTGGCCCACCGACAGGGCGGCGGGCAACGGCAGCCGCAGGACGGCCCGGCAGTCAGACGGTGTCCGCGACCCGGTGGCCTCCGTGCCGTCCGCCGGTGTCCGCGACCCGGTGGCCTTCGCGTCGCCCGAAGGCGTCCGCGACCCGGTGGCCTCCGCGCCCACCGACGGTGTTCCCGGCCCGGTGGCCTTCGCGTCGCCCGAAGGCGTTCCCGGCCCGGTGGCCTTCGTGCCGTCCGCCGGTGTCCGCGACCAGGCGGCTTCCGCACCCGCCGACGGTGTTCCCGGCCCGGTGGCCTTCGCGTCGCCCGAAGGCGTCCGCGACCCGGTGGCCTTCGTGCCGTCCGCCGCCATCCCCGATCCGGTGGCCTCCGCACCCATCGACGGCATCCCCGATCCGGTGGCCTCCGTGCCGCCCGGCGGCGTCCCCGGCCCGTCGCCGTCCGACGACGGCACCCGTGTCCCCGAACCGCCCGCAAGCCGCAGCCGACGTCCCGCCCCCGCCCCCGCGCCCAGGGCCGCGCCGTACCCCGACCACACCAGTGCCAGTACCGCCGTCGCGGCCGCCGCGTACCCCGTGCCGTCCGTGGCCCTCAGTGCCGTCTCGTGCAGCGCGTACGCGTCCAGGGCCGTCAGCGCGAGGCCGAGACCCGCCACCGACTCCGCCGTCGCCGCGAGCCCCCGCCGCAGCAGCGCCACCGGCGCCGCCAGCACCGCGAGCGTCACCGCGCCCAGCACCACGGCCCGCCACGCGATGCCCAGCTGGCCCCAGCCGACCAGCGTGAACGCCACCGCCGCGAGCGCCAGCAGCACCCCGCCGAGCAGCAGCAGCACGTTCTGCACGCGAGGCGCGCCGGTCTCGGGGCGCGGTGGCGCCGGGGGCGGCGCCTGCCGGTGGAGGGCCGCGATCAGCCACGCCCTGCGCGTCAGCAACTGCGCCCGCCGGGCGTCCAGTTGATACAGCTCGGCGTCGATCAGCCGCAGCTCCTCGGCCGGTGGCGGAAAAGGTGTCATGCCCCGGAGTGTGGTCCAGGCCCCGCCGGCCGGCATGAGCGCGCGTACTCACCCCGTACTCAGATACCCGGTGCCGCCCCCGCGCGAGGGCACACTCTCCCCATGGACTGGTCCCACCACCGCTTCCGCAGCCGCTGGACGCTGGCCGCGCCCCCGGCCGCCGTGTACCGGGCCCTCGAACGGGCCGAGGACTATCCCCGCTGGTGGCCGCAGGTGCGCCGGGTGACCCGCACCGACGGGACCAGCGGCGTCGTCCGGGTGCGCGCCCTGCTGCCCTACACCCTCACCTTCACCGCCCGTGAGACCCGCCGAGACCCCGCGGCGGGCATCCTGGAGATCTCCCTCACCGGCGACCTCGAAGGCTGGGCCCGCTGGACCGTCACCGCGCACGGCACCGGCACCCTCGCCCGCTACGACCAGGAGGTCGACGTCCGCAGGGCGCTCCTCAGACGGTTCGCCGTCCCCGGCCGGCCGGTGTTCCGCGCCAACCACCGGCTGATGATGCGGGCCGGGCGGCGCGGACTCGCCGCCCACCTGGAAGCGGTTTGAAGGAACGCCGGGAACCGCTGTATGGTTCAGTGCGTTCCCGGGCGATTAGCTCAGTGGGAGAGCGCTTCGTTCACACCGAAGAGGTCACTGGTTCGAACCCAGTATCGCCCACCCGGGAGAGAGCCGGTCCGTCCCCGACGGACCGGCTCTCCGCTGTTCAGGCCGCCGCCGACAGCTCCGGTCGCAGCGGCCACGCCGGATCCACCGTCTCCGGTGTACCACTGCGCGCGAACCACGCCTGCAGACCGCGCGCCTGCGCCGCGTGCCACGTCGTCTGCAACGTGTGCAACTCACCGGGGGAGAGCCGTTCGAGGCGGGTCGCGAACCGCTGGCCGAGCGCCCGCACCACCTCGAGCGCCGCCAGGGCGTCCGCGCCCGCGTCGTGCGCGCCCTCCAGCGTCACCTCGTAGTGCGCGCACAGATCCGTCAGCGTCCGCCGGCCCTTGCGGTACCGGTCCAGATGCTTGTCCAGCACCCGCGGGTCAAGCACCCGCAGCGGCGTCGCCTCGAACCAGCGGTCGAGCGACGACGCCCGGTGCCGCCGCAACTCCCGGTCGAGCAGCGTCAGATCGAACGGCGCGTTCATCACCACCAGCGGCCTGCGCAGGGCCGCCTGCTCGGCCAGCGCGTCCGCTATCTCCAGCACCACGGGCGCGGGCCACCGGCCGTTGCGCCGCAGATGCTCGTCCGTCAGCCCGTGCACCGCGGTCGCCGCCTCCGGCACCGGAACACCCGGGTTGACCAGCCAACGGGCCACCCGCGGACGGGTACCCGGGGCGTCCTGGACGACCACGGCCGCCGAGACGATCCGGTCGGACTCGACGTCCACACCCGTGGTCTCCGTGTCGAAGGCCGCGAGCGGCCCTTCGTACCAGCACGTCATCCCAACCCAACTCCTCGTTCACCCACGGCAGCTGACGTTCCGTCTTCTGCCTGTTTGGTGATACCCGGGCCGTTTGCGCCGTACGCCGGGAGGACACAACAGGAGTACGGGTCTTTGCAGTTCAGCGGCCCGTCGCAGGGAAACCCTTGGCTTGGAAGGCTGTTCGTCATGGCGATAGCCCAGCCCGAGCGCAGCGGGCTGCTGCCCGAACGCACGGGCCCACATCGCGGCACCCTCGCCACCACCGCCTGCATGGAGACCTTGCAGGTCGGCTATCTGCACGCGGTCGCCGCCGCCGCGGGCTGCTCACTGTCCCAGCCGTTCCCCGACAACGGCATCGACTGGCACGTCAGCCACGGCTCACCCGGACACACCGTGGACGACGAGGTCACCGTCAAGGTGCAGCTCAAATGCACCTACCAGGTCGCCCCGCGCCCCCAGGGGCCGTCCTTCGCCTTCACCCTGGAAAACGACCACCTGCGCAAACTCGCCAGGACCCCCGTCTCCGTCCACAAGATCCTCGTCGTGATGCTCGTCCCGCGCTCCCAGGACGACTGGCTGCGCGCCGACCACGACCACCTCGACCTGCGGCACTGCTGCTACTGGGTCAACCTCGCCGGCCACCCCGTCACCGGCCGGACCCGGACCACCGTGCGGATCCCGACCGCGCGCATCTTCGACGACCGGGCGCTGTGCGCGATCATGGCGCGGGTCGGGACCGGAGGCAGGCCATGACGCACCGCCCGCTCCACGAGCCGTTGCGGCCGGGCAGGCCGCACCCCGTCGAGACCTCCGCGGACGCCGCCTGGCAGCGGGCCCCCGCACCCGACCAGGTCGACCCCGCCGTCCTCGGCGCCCTGCTGCTCCGGCACGGCTGGCGGCGGCGCGGCGGCGCGGCCGGCCGCTACGGCCGCTGGACCCCGCCGGGGCCGGGCGGCTCGGGCACCAGCCTGCTCGTGCCCGAGACGCACTCCTTCCCCGACAGCGACGACCTGCTCGGCGAGGCGCTCCTCGCCCTCGCCCGCAGCGGCACCCCCGCCGCCCGCGAGGTGCTCGTCGCCCTCGCCGTGCCCAGCGACGAGATCCGCTGGTGGCGGGAGACCCCGACCGGGCCCGCCGACAGCACGCCCTGGACCGTCGAGGAGCAACTGCGGTCCGCCGCACGGCAGATGCTCCTGGCCGGCGCGCTCGCCGCCCAGGCCAGGGCCGGCTACCACGGCGCCCGCCACCGGCATGCCGCCGCCACTCTCCTCGACCGCGTCCTCGTCGGCTCGGGCACCGGCGGCGACCGGCTCACCGCCTTCGCGCCCGTCGCCCCCGCCCGCCCCCTCGCCGTCCGCCTCCACCAGGCCCTGTACGCCGTCCGCGAGGCCGTCGACTACCGGCGGGCCACCGGCCGCATGGACGCCTTCGACGGCGCCGTCGAGGCCGGCGCGAGCCGCGAACTCACCGACGCCCTGATCGCCCTCGTGCGCGGCACCGAGGGCGCCCGCGTCGCCGTCGAGTGGGCGCCCGCCGCCGGTGTCCCCGAGGGCTGCGCGGCCACCGCCGAGCCCGTCGAGTTCTCGCCGGGCGACCTGCCCGCGCTGCGCGAGGCCGGCGTCCGCTACCTGCGCGGCGAACCGTCCGTGCCGGTGCGCGTCACCGGCACCGTCGAACGGATGCGCCGCTCGGGGCCGCGCGGCGAGGGCGGGATACGGCTGCGGGTGATCGCGGGCGCCGACGTCCCGTACCTCCGCGTCACCCTCGGCGAGGAGGACTACCGGATCGCCGGCCACGCCCACCTCGTCGGGCTGCCGGTGCGGGTGCAGGGCCGTCTGGAGCGGCGGGGCGGCTTCCGGCGGCTGACCGGCGCCGCCGGCGTCGTCCCCGTACAGGTGGACGAATCGGAGCGGGACCGGCTGATGAAATCGCTCCAGGAGAACCTCGACTTCTTCGGCGAGGCGTGCGGCGGGGACGAGTGCGACTGAGCGGCCACGGCCGGTAACCGTTTCGCGGTCGGCCGGTCCGGGTCGGTACGATCCACTCCTGCGCGCGCTCCTGGTATGGCGCCGCACCCCCCTTCAGTCAGGAGAGACCGGTGTCAGACGTCCGTGTGATCATCCAACGCGATTCCGAGCGGGACGAGCGTGTGGTGACGACGGGCACCACGGCCGCCGACCTCTTCGCCGGTGAGCGTTCGATCGTCGCCGCCCGGATCGCGGGCGAGCTGAAGGACCTGGCCCACGAGGTGCGCGACGGCGACACCGTCGAGCCCGTGGAGATCACCTCCGAGGACGGCCTGAACATCCTGCGCCACTCCACCGCGCACGTCATGGCGCAGGCCGTGCAGGAGATCTTCCCCGACGCCAAGCTGGGCATCGGCCCGCCGGTCAAGGACGGCTTCTACTACGACTTCGACGTCGAGAAGCCGTTCACGCCCGAGGACCTCAAGGCCGTCGAGAAGAAGATGCAGGAGATCCAGAAGCGCGGGCAGAAGTTCTCCCGCCGCGTCGTCACCGACGAGGCCGCCCGCGAGGAACTCGCCGACGAGCCGTACAAGCTGGAGCTGATCGGCCTCAAGGGCGCCGCCTCCTCCGACGACGGCGCCGACGTCGAGGTCGGCGCGGGCGAGCTGACGATCTACGACAACCTGGACGCCAAGACCGGTGAGCTGTGCTGGAAGGACCTCTGCCGAGGCCCCCACCTGCCCTCCACCCGCCTCATCCCGGCGTTCAAGCTGATGCGCAACGCCGCCGCCTACTGGCGCGGCAGCGAGAAGAACCCGATGCTCCAGCGCATCTACGGCACCGCCTGGCCGTCCAAGGACGAGCTGAAGGCGTACCTCGACTTCCTCGCCGAGGCCGAGAAGCGCGACCACCGCAAGCTCGGCAGCGAACTCGACCTGTTCTCCATCCCCGAGCAGATCGGCTCGGGCCTCGCCGTCTTCCACCCCAAGGGCGGCATCATCCGCCGGGTGATGGAGGACTACTCGCGGCGCCGCCACGAGGAGGAGGGCTACGAGTTCGTCTACACCCCGCACGCGACGAAGGGGAAGCTCTTCGAGACGTCCGGGCACCTGGACTGGTACGCCGACGGCATGTACCCGCCCATGCAGCTCGACGAGGGCGTGGACTACTACCTCAAGCCCATGAACTGCCCGATGCACAACCTGATCTTCGACGCGCGCGGCCGCTCCTACCGCGAACTGCCGCTGCGCCTCTTCGAGTTCGGGACCGTGTACCGGTACGAGAAGTCCGGCGTCGTGCACGGCCTCACCCGCGCCCGCGGCTTCACCCAGGACGACGCGCACATCTACTGCACCAAGGAGCAGATGGCGGACGAGCTGGACAAGACGCTCACCTTCGTCCTGAACCTGCTGCGCGACTACGGCCTCACCGACTTCTACCTGGAGCTGTCCACCAAGGACCCGGAGAAGTTCGTCGGCTCCGACGAGGTCTGGGAGGAGGCCACCGAGACGCTCCGCTCGGTCGCCGAGAAGCAGGGGCTGCCGCTGGTCCCCGACCCGGGCGGCGCCGCCTTCTACGGGCCGAAGATCTCCGTGCAGACCAAGGACGCCATCGGCCGCACCTGGCAGATGTCGACCGTCCAGCTCGACTTCAACCTGCCCGAGCGCTTCGACCTGGAGTACACCGGCCCCGACGGCTCCAAGCAGCGCCCGGTGATGATCCACCGCGCCCTGTTCGGCTCCATCGAGCGGTTCTTCGCGGTGCTCCTCGAGCACTACGCGGGCGCCTTCCCGGCCTGGCTCGCGCCGGTGCAGGCGGTGGGCATCCCGATCGGGGACGCGCACGTCGAGTACCTGGAGAAGTTCGCGACGGCGGCCAAGCGGAAGGGCCTGCGGGTCGAGGTCGACTCGTCGTCGGACCGCATGCAGAAGAAGATCCGCAACGCGCAGCGGCAGAAGGTGCCGTTCATGATCATCGTCGGTGACGACGACATGAACGCGGAGACGGTCTCGTTCCGCTACCGGGACGGCTCGCAGGAGAACGGCATCCCGTTCGACGAGGCCATCGCCAAGATCGCCAAGGTGGTCGAGGAGCGGGCGCAGGTCTGACCTGCGGGTCTGCCTTCGCCGGGCGCCTGGTGCCCGCCGCCGGGTCTCTCGTGCCCGCCCGGCGGTACGGCCGTGGAGAAGCCCCCGGGGGTGTCACACCCCCGGGGGCTTCTCGTCGCCCTCCCGGGCGAAGACCTGGAGCAGCCATGACGAGAACGACCCCGTCACCGCGCCCAGCAGGGCCAGACCGCCCGCCATCATGCCGACCGCGATGACCCGGCCCAGCGGGGTCACCGGCACGACGTCCCCGTAGCCGACGGTCGCGAAGGTCGAGCAGGCCCACCAGAGGGCGTCCCCGAACGTCGTCATCGTCGCCCCCGGCGCGTACCGCTCCTGCTGGTAGACGGCGAGCGAGCCCGCGAAGCCGAGCAGTACGGTGCTCAGCCCCGCGTAGAACATCACCCGCGCCTGGAGGCCAGCCGGGGCTTGCCGCGCCGGTCCTGGACGCGCTGGTAGATCTGGACGACCCGCAGCGGCCGCAGCAACGGCAGGAGCAGCACGATCGTGTCCAGCCAGTGCGTGCGCACGAACCGCGGCCCCTGCCCGCTCAGCCGCCAGCGCACCGCGTAGTCGACGACGAACACCGCCCACGTGGCGTACGTCACCGCCAGGCAGAGGTCGAGCCAGCCCCGCGGCAGCCCGACCGCG
Organism: Streptomyces griseoviridis; assembly: GCF_005222485.1. Classification (NCBI taxonomy): domain Bacteria; kingdom Bacillati; phylum Actinomycetota; class Actinomycetes; order Kitasatosporales; family Streptomycetaceae; genus Streptomyces; species Streptomyces griseoviridis. The sequence goes on along the minus strand of NZ_CP029078.1, from coordinate 1,804,886 downwards.
AGGACCCGTACCGCGTACGAGGCGAGATAGACCATCGACGCCACGGAGAGGGGGATCTCCATGCGCCGTTCCCAGCGGGCCGTGCGGCTGTCATCGTCCACCGGGCCAGCTTGACCCGGCGCCCTTTTCCCACAACCCCGGCGACACGATCCGAACGGGCGACGCCATATGCTGCACAGCATGACGAGTGAGCCGGAGCAGCAGCTGGGAGTGGGGACACAGGACGCGTTCCAGCGTCTGTGGACGCCCCACCGGATGGCGTACATCCAGGGCGAGAACAAGCCGACCGGCCCGGGGGCCGGCGACGGCTGTCCCTTCTGCTCGATCCCGGCCGCCTCCGACGAGGACGGCCTGATCGTCCGCCGCGGTGAGCACGTGTACGCGGTGCTGAACCTGTACCCGTACAACGGCGGCCACCTGATGGTGGTGCCCTACCGCCATGTCGCCGACTACACGGACCTCACCGAACCGGAGACGGCGGAGCTGGCGGCCCTCACCAAGCAGGCGATGACGGCGCTGCGCACGGCGTCCGGCGCGCACGGCTTCAACATCGGCATGAACCAGGGCGCGGTGGCCGGGGCGGGCATCGCGGCCCACCTCCACCAGCATCTGGTGCCGCGCTGGGGCGGGGACACCAACTTCATGCCGGTCGTCGGCCACACCAGGGTCCTGCCCCAACTCCTCGCGGACACCCGCAAGATGCTCGCGGAGGCGTGGCCGGCGTAGGGCGGTGCGGGAGGCGGCGAACTTCCTGTTCGCCGCCCTGGGCAGGAGCCGCCGAGGGCGGCCGAGCCGACCGGCTCGGCCCGGCGGCTACGCGTCGTACGTGTCGACCTTTCGTGGGGTCGGGTCCTGTACCGCGCCGCTGAGGGCGGACGAGCGTGAGCTGAAGTTGTCGGTGTTCACCCGGTGGTCCTTCAGGACGTTCAGGGTCGCGTGGTGGACCCGGCGCAGGATCGGGGTCGCCGCGCGCAGCACGTCGTCGCTCATGAAGCGGTTGCCCCAGGGCTGGTCGGCCCAGGCGTGCCGCAGGCCGAACGGCTCGGGCAGGCCGAGTGAGCCGCCCAGCCAGTTCAGCAGGGGCGGGTACCAGCCGATCGCCGCGCGGGCGGCGAGCCGTACGACCTCGTCCGGGGTGACCAGCGGCAGGCTCACCGTCCGGGTCTCCCAGAACCGCACGGTCTTGGCGACCGTCTTGGACGGCGCCGACGGCTTGCTCAGGAACAGGCCGTTCACCGGGCCGAGGGCGTGGCCGGTGACCTCGATGCGCAGCGTCTCCTTGAGGACCGTCACGGTGGTCATCATGGTGATGATCAACTGGCCGCCCCACAGCGCCCACTGGACGCCGAGGTAGTGCCGGTCACCGCTGTCGAACTGCTGGTGGTTGCAGATGTTCTCCATCGCCTTGGGCCTGACCTGGTACGCCTCCACGTCCGGGCCCTCGGGGCGGGAGACCCCGCCGGCGCCCGCGGGGATCGGGGTGACGACCCAGTCCCGTACCGTCGGCTCGGGGAAGCCGCCGGTCTTCAGGCTCTGGCGGGGCAGCATCTTCAGCTCGTCGTGGATGGCGCGGGCCAGGGTCCAGCTGCGGAACTCGTGGATGGCCTGCTGCGGGTCGGCCGGGGTCAGTTCCTCGGCGAGGATCCAGGCGCCCCAGCGGGTGCCCATGCCGAGGATGCCCTTGGGCCCCGCGTAGAAGGTCGAGTTGGACTGCTGCTCGGCGCTCAACCTGGCCAGGGACTGCCGCAGTTGCTCGGCGGCGGTCTGGTCGGGGTGGGTGGGCACGGCCTCCGGGATCTTCGCGGCGACGCCGCCGCCGGAGAGCAGGCCGTCCCAGCGGGCCCGCAGGTCCTTCGCGGTGGCCTCGCAGATCCGCTTCGCGAGGAACCAGCCGACCACGGGCGCCACCACGGCACCGCGCGCGTACCAGGCCCCCACGCCGCCGAACGGCATCTTTATCAGGAACAGCACGGCGAGGGCGCCGACCGCGAGGAGCAGCACGGTGGCCATGCCGGAGACCCGCTTGTTGTCCTGTTTGGCCATGGTGCTGCGGAGTTGGAAGACCAGCAGCCACACCAGCAGCCCCGGCAGGAACAGCACCCCGCACAGCAGCATGATCGCGGTGAGCTTCTTGTCCCGCTCGTGGCGGATGTTGTTGGCCGCCAGGCAGTGTTCGACCACCACCTGCGGCTCCGCGCCGAACGACTGGATGACGGGCTTGCGCCCGGCGCCCAGCATGCGGCCGATCACCGCCTGGGAGAACGCCTCACCGAGGTTGGGGCGGAAGATCGTCGCCCAGGAGCGGGGCGGGGTGACCGACGACTGGTGCCATTCGTTGTCGGCCTTCTTGATCTCCTCCACCGGGCTGTCCCGATAGGCGGCCGAGGCCAGCGCGAACGTCGCCATCTGCCCTTCGTCACCCGAGCGAGGCACCTGCGGACCGAAGAAGTCCGGATAGTTGCCGTCAACGCTCATTCCCGCCCCCATCGCCACCGGACACCGCTCCTGCGGCTTTCCCGACTTCCGTGCTCCGCACACCTGTTGATCAGGTCATCGCGGCAAATCCTCGACAACCCGATGAGGTCATCAGCGTATCCGCAGCCGCCCGCCGGGAGGGGAGCGTTCCGCCGAGGTCACCCGGCGCGGGGGCGACATCGGGTCACCCGCGGCCGGGGGTCTCCTTCCGCAGCCGGTCGGCGACCTGGGCGGGCATCGGCTCGTGCCGGGCGTAGGCGCGGTGGAAACGGGCGGTGCCGTGCGAGAGGGAACGCAGGTCGACGGCGTACCGGCCGATCTCGATCTCGGGGACCTCGGCACGGATCGACGTCCTTCCGCCGCCCGCCTGTTCGGTGCCGAGGACCCGCCCGCGCCGCCCGGAGAGGTCGCTCATGACGGTGCCCACATAGTCGTCGCCGATGAGCACGGTCACCTCCGCGACCGGTTCCAGCAGGTTGATGCGGGCGTCGGCGGCGGCCTCCCGCAGGGCGAGCGCGCCGGCCGTCTGGAACGCCGCGTCGGAGGAGTCGACGGAGTGCGCCTTGCCGTCGAGGAGGGTGACCCGCACGTCGATCAGCGGGTATCCGGCGGCGACCCCCTTGGCGGCCTGGGCCCGTACGCCCTTCTCCACGGACGGGACGAACTGCCGCGGCACCGAACCGCCGACCACCTTGTCGACGAACTCGATGCCCGAACCCCCGGGCAGCGGCTCCACCTCGATCTCGCAGATCGCGAACTGCCCGTGCCCGCCCGACTGTTTGACGTGCCGCCCGCGCCCGGCCGCCCGCGCCGCGAACGTCTCCCGCAGCGGCACCCGGTGCGCGACGACGTCGACCTGGACGCCGTAGCGGGTGCGCAGCCGCTCCAACGCGACGTCGGCGTGCGCCTCGCCCAGGCACCACAGCACCAACTGGTGGGTGTCCGGGTTCTGTTCGAGCCGCATCGTCGGGTCCTCGGCGACCAGCCGGGCGAGGCCCTGGGAGAGCCGGTCCTCGTCGGCGTTGCTGTGCGCCTCGATGGCGAGCGGCAGCAGCGGGTCGGGCAGCTCCCAGGGCTCCATGAGGAGCGGGTCGTCCTTGGCGGAGAGGGTGTCGCCGGTCTCGGCGCGGCTCAGCTTCGCCACGCACGCCAGGTCGCCCGCGACGCAGTGGGTGAGCGCCCGCTGCTGCTTGCCGAAGGGCGCGGACAGGGCGCCGACGCGTTCGTCGGACTCGTGCGCGGGCCCGCCTCGGCGGCCGGGTCCGGTGAGGCCGTGCCCGAGGACGTGCACGGTGTCGTCGGGGCGCAGGGTGCCGGAGAACACCCGGACCAGACAGACCCGGCCGACATAGGGGTCGGAGGAGGTCTTCACCACCTCGGCGACCAGCGGCCCGTCCGGGTCGCAGGGCTTCAGCTCACGGCCGTCGCCCGCCGGGTCGGTCACCTGGGGCGCGGCCCGCTCCAGCGGGGTGGGGAAGCCGCGGGTGATCAGTTCGAGGAGTTCGACGGTGCCCAGGCCCTGCCGGGCGCCGTCGGCGGCGGGGGCGGCGGCCAGGACGGGGAAGAAGGAGCCGCGCGCCACCGCCCGCTCCAGGTCGGCCACGAGCGTCGTGACGTCGATCTCCGCGCCGCCGAGGTAGCGGTCCATGAGGGTCTCGTCCTCGCTCTCCGCGATGATCCCCTCGATCAGCCGGTTGCGGGCCTCCTCGATCCCGGCCCGTTCCCCGGCGCCCGGCTCGGACTCCTCGCGCTGCCCCGACGCGTAGTCGAACAGCGTGCGCGACAGCAGTCCGGTCAGTCCGGTCACCGGTGCGTGCCCGTCGGGTCCCGGGGTGCCGCGCAGCGGCAGGTAGAGCGGCAGCACCGCGTCGGGGTCGTCGCCGCCGAAGGCCGCCGCGCAGCTCCTGACGGTCTCCTCGAAGTCGGCCCGCGCGGCCTCCAGGTGCGTGATCACGATCGCCCGCGGCATGCCGACGGCCGCGCACTCCTCCCACACCAGCCGGGTCGAGCCGTCCACGCCGTCGGCCGCCGAGACGACGAAGAGGGCCGCGTCCGCCGCCCGCAGACCGGCCCGCAGCTCCCCGACGAAGTCGGCGTACCCGGGGGTGTCCAGCAGGTTGATCTTGACGCCGTCCCAGCCGACCGGCACCAGCGAGAGCTGGACCGAGCGCTGCTGGCGGTGCTCGATGTCGTCGAAGTCCGAGACGGTGCCGCCGTCCTCCACCCGGCCCGCCCGGTTCACCGCCCCCGCGGTCAGCGCGAGGGCCTCCACCAGGGTCGTCTTGCCCGCTCCGCGGTGGCCGACCAGCACCACGTTCCGCACGGACGCGGGATGGTCGGCCGCCGTGGCCCTGCCGGCGGCTCCGGGGTGTGCGTTCGCCTTGTCGCCCATGGTCCTGCCTCCCGTGCGCGGTGAGGTCACTGGGGCGCGGGTGGGCGGGGCCGCGTACGGGGGCGGCTCCGACGGCGCCCGCGGTCCTTCGAGCTTTCCACTCCCGTCACGGCGCGTCCATACGGGGGACACGACCGCCGGGGCCGCCGCGCCCCCTCCCGGACGGGCCGTCCGCCGGATCTCCGCACAGGGGTGCGGGTGCCCGACCGTCGCACACGCGCGCGCGTGGCTACGATGGGCCAGCCGACGGCCAGCAGGGGCCGCGCGGCCACCGACCGTCGGGAAGGCCATGCTGAACAAGTACGCGCGTGCATTCTTTACGCGTGTCCTCACACCGTTCGCCGCGTTTCTCATCCGCCGGGGAGTCAGCCCGGACACGGTCACGCTGATCGGCACGGCCGGGGTGATGGCGGGAGCGCTGGTCTTCTACCCCCAGGGCGAGTTCTTCTGGGGCACGGTCGTGATCACACTCTTCGTCTTCTCCGACCTCGTCGACGGGAACATGGCCCGCCAGCTGGGCCGCTCCAGCCGCTGGGGCGCCTTCCTCGACTCCACCCTCGACCGGGTGGCCGACGGCGCGATCTTCGGCGGGTTCGCCCTCTGGTACGCGGGCCGCGGCGACGACATCGTGCTCTGCGCCGTGTCGATCTTCTGCCTGGCCAGCGGCCAGGTGGTGTCGTACACCAAGGCGCGCGGCGAGTCGATCGGCCTGCCGGTCGCCGTCAACGGACTCGTCGAGCGGGCCGAGCGGCTGGTGATCTCGCTGGTCGCCGCCGGTTTCGCGGGCCTGCACACGTTCGGCGTGCCGGGCATCCAGTACCTGCTGCCGGTCGCCCTGTGGGTGGTCGCGGTGGGCAGCCTGGTCACGCTGGTCCAGCGGGTGGTCACCGTCCGCCGTGAGTCGGCGGAGGCGGAGGCCGCGGCCGAGCACGACAACGAGGCCGCCACGTGAGCGCCCGCGACCGGCTGACCGACTCCCTCTACGGGCTCGGCTGGGGCGCGGTCAAGAAGCTCCCCGAACCGGTCGCCGTGCGGCTCGGCCGCACCATCGCCGACCTCACCTGGAAGCGGCGCGGCAAGGGCGTGCGGCGCCTCGAGAGCAACTACGCGCGCGTGCTGCCCGACGCGAGCCCCGAGCGGCTCGCCGAGCTGTCCCGGGCCGGGATGCGCTCCTACCTGCGCTACTGGATGGAGTCGTTCCGGCTGCCCGCGTGGAGCGCCGACCGGGTCCGCGAGGGCCTCACCGTCAAGGACCTCCACCACCTCACCGACGGCATCGCCGCCGGCCGGGGCGTCGTCCTGGCGCTGCCGCACATGGCCAACTGGGACCTGGCGGGCGCCTGGGTCACCACCGAGCTGCGCATCCCGTTCACCACGGTGGCCGAACGCCTGAAGCCCGAGACCCTCTACGACCGGTTCGTCGCCTACCGCGAGGGCCTCGGCATGGAGGTCCTGCCGCACAGCGGCGGCACTGCCTTCGGGACGCTCGCCCGACGGCTGCGCGACGGCGGCCTGGTCTGCCTGGTCGCCGAACGGGACCTGTCGTCGTCCGGCGTCGAGGTCCAGTTCTTCGGCGAGGCCACCCGCATCCCGGCCGGCCCCGCCCTGCTCGCCCAGCAGACCGGCGCGCTGCTCCTGCCCGTCACGCTCTGGTACGACGACTCACCCGTCATGCGGGGCCGGATCCATCCCCCGATCGAGGTACCGGAGTCTGGCACCCGGGCCGAGAAGACGTCCGTCATGGCACAGGCGCTGGCCGACGCCTTCGCCTCGGGGATCGCCGACCATCCGGAGGACTGGCACATGCTCCAGCGCTTGTGGCTCGCCGACCTGGAACCACGCCCCGCGGACGGGGAGCGCCCGTGAGGATCGGCATCGTCTGCCCGTACTCCTGGGACGTACCGGGCGGCGTCCAGTTCCACATCCGCGACCTCGCCGCCTACTTCATCCGCCAGGGCCACGAGGTCTCGGTGCTCGCCCCCGCCGACGACGACACCCCGCTGCCGCCGTACGTCGTCTCCGCCGGCCGCGCGGTGCCCGTGCCGTACAACGGCTCGGTCGCCCGGCTCAACTTCGGCTTCCTGAGTGCCGCCCGGGTCCGCCGCTGGCTGCACGACGGCCACTTCGACGTGATCCACATCCACGAACCGACCTCGCCCTCCCTCGGCCTGCTGACCTGCTGGGCGGCGCAGGGCCCGATCGTGGCGACGTTCCACACCTCCAACCCGCGCTCCCGGGCGATGATTGCCGCCTACGCCATCCTCCAGGCGGCCCTGGAGAAGATCAGCGCCCGCATCGCGGTGAGCGAGTACGCCCGCCGCACCCTCGTCGAACACCTCGGCGGAGACGCGGTGGTCATCCCCAACGGCGTCGACGTCGACTTCTTCGCTGACGCCGAGCCGCGCCCCGAGTGGCAGGGGAACACGATCGGCTTCATCGGCCGCATCGACGAACCCCGCAAGGGGCTGCCGGTCCTCATGAAGGCGCTCCCGCGGATCCTCGCCGCCCGCCCGGACACCCGCCTCCTGGTGGCGGGCCGCGGCGACGAGGAGGAGGCCGTCGAGACGCTCCCGGCCGAGCTGCGCTCCCGCGTCGAGTTCCTCGGCATGATCAGCGACGAGGACAAGGCCCGCCTGCTGCGCAGCGTCGACCTGTACCTCGCGCCCAACACCGGCGGCGAGAGCTTCGGCATCATCCTGGTCGAGGCGATGTCGGCGGGCGCCCCGGTCCTCGCCTCCGACCTGGACGCCTTCGCCCAGGTCCTCGACCAGGGCGCGGCCGGTGAACTCTTCGCCAACGAGGACCCCGACGCCCTCGCGCGCGCGGCCGTCAGACTGCTCGCCGACCCGGCCCGCAGAGCCGAACTGACGGCACGCGGCAGCGCCCACGTACGCCGCTTCGACTGGTCGACGGTCGGCGCGGACATCCTCTCCGTCTACGAGACGGTGACGGCGGGAGCGGCGGCGGTCGCGGCAGCCGACGACGACCGGACCCCGGGCCTGCGGGGGAGATGGGGCCTGGCACGGGACTGACGGGCGTTTCAGCCCGTCCGGGGTTCGAGGACGAGGCCGTCGGGCTGTGGCGGGGGACAGGGGGCGGCAGCCCGATTGACGGCTCTCCTCTCACCCACCCGTGCCTGTCAGCCCGTCCGGGGTGTGAGGACGAGGCCGTTCAGGCCGGAAGCTGGGGTCCGGGGGCGGTAGCCCCCGGGGCCGGTGCGCGAGCCCCACGACCCCCGCGCCCCACCTGCCGCACCGCCGCGCGCGTAGGCTGCGGGCCGTGACCCCAACCCTGATCTGGACCCTCGTCGTTCTCGTGGCGATCGGCCTGTATCTGAGCTGGACGGCCGGCCGCCTCGACCGTCTCCACGCCCGTATCGACGCCGCCCGCGCCGCCCTCGACGCCCAACTGCTGCGCAGGGCGTCCGTGGCCCAGGAGCTGGCGACGTCCGGTGTCCTCGACCCGGCCGCGTCCATCGTCCTGTACGAGGCCGCGCACGCCGCCCGGCAGGCCGAGGAGGAGCAGCGGGAGTTCTCGGAGAGCGAGCTGAGCCAGGCGCTGCGGGCCGTGTTCGCGGAGCCGCAGCAGGTCGAGGCGGTCCGCGAGGTGCCCGGCGGGGACGCGGCCGTCGGCGAACTGGCGGAGGCGGTGCGCCGGGTCCCGATGGCCCGCCGCTTCCACAACGACGCGGTGGGCGCCGCCCGCAGGCTCCGCCAGCACCGCAAGGTCCGCTGGTTCCGCCTCGCCGGGCACGCGCCGTTCCCGATGGCGTTCGAGATGGACGACGAACCGCCGGCGGCGCTGGTGGAGCGGGTGGCCTGAACCCACCGGGCGCGCGCCCGCCCGCACGCCCGCCCGGGGGAGGGGCCTGACCGGCCCGACCACGCCCCTCGCCAGGACAAAACGATCCACCGCTCAACCATTGGCCCTTGCTGTGGACCGGTCGTCTCACGTTTCCTCGGTGGTGCAGAAACCCCCCTTTTCCCCGAGTGAGGTCGCCCGTGTCCAGCACGCTCTCCGACAACCAGGCCCCCGAGACCGGCACCGCGCGCGTGAAGCGCGGCATGGCCGAGCAGCTCAAGGGCGGTGTGATCATGGACGTCGTCACCCCGGAGCAGGCGAAGATCGCCGAGGACGCGGGCGCCGTCGCCGTCATGGCCCTGGAGCGGGTGCCGGCCGACATCCGCAAGGACGGCGGCGTGGCCCGGATGTCCGACCCGGACATGATCGAGGGCATCATCGCGGCGGTCTCCATCCCGGTGATGGCCAAGTCCCGCATCGGCCACTTCGTGGAGGCCCAGGTCCTCCAGTCGCTCGGCGTCGACTACATCGACGAGTCCGAGGTCCTCACCCCCGCCGACGAGGTCAACCACTCCGACAAGTGGTCGTTCACCACGCCGTTCGTCTGCGGCGCGACCAACCTCGGTGAGGCGCTGCGCCGGATCGCCGAGGGCGCCGCGATGATCCGCTCCAAGGGCGAGGCCGGCACCGGCAACGTCGTCGAGGCGGTCCGCCACCTGCGGCAGATCAAGAACGAGATCGCCCGGCTGCGCGGCTTCGACAACCACGAGCTGTACGCCGCGGCCAAGGACCTGCGCGCCCCCTACGAGCTGGTCAAGGAGGTCGCCGAGCTGGGCAGGCTGCCCGTCGTGCTGTTCTCCGCGGGCGGCGTCGCCACCCCGGCGGACGCCGCGCTGATGCGCCAGCTCGGCGCCGAGGGCGTCTTCGTCGGCTCCGGCATCTTCAAGTCGGGCGACCCGGCCAAGCGCGCCGCCGCCATCGTCAAGGCCACCACCTTCTACGACGACCCGAAGATCATCGCGGACGCGTCCCGCGACCTCGGCGAGGCCATGGTCGGCATCAACTGCGACACCCTGCCCGAGACCGAGCGCTACGCCAACCGCGGCTGGTAAGCGCGATGACGAACCCTGTCGTCGGCGTCCTCGCCCTCCAGGGCGACGTACGGGAGCACCTCGTCGCCCTGGCCGCGACGGACGCCGTGGCCAGGCCGGTGCGGCGGCCCGAGGAACTGGACGGGATCGACGGCCTGGTGATCCCGGGCGGCGAGTCCACCACCATCTCCAAGCTGGCCGTCCTCTTCGGCGTCCTCGACCCGCTGCGCGCACGCGTGCGTGCCGGACTCCCCGTCTACGGCACCTGCGCGGGCATGATCCTGCTCGCCGACAAGATCCTCGACCCGCGCTCGGGCCAGGAGACCGTCGGCGGGATCGACATGATCGTGCGGCGCAACGCCTTCGGCCGGCAGAACGAGTCCTTCGAGGCGGCCGTCGACGTGCGGGGCGTGGCGGGCGATCCCGTCCAGGGCGTCTTCATCCGCGCGCCGTGGGTGGAGTCGGTGGGCGGCGCCGTCGAGGTGCTCGCCGAACACGACGGCCACATCGTCGCGGTCCGCCAGGGCGACGTGCTCGCCACGTCGTTCCATCCGGAGCTGACCGGCGACCACCGCGTGCACGCCCTCTTTGTCGACATGGTGCGCGCGCGGGCGAAGGCGGACGCCTTGTAGGATCTCTGGCGTTCAGGCAGAGATGGGTTACGCGAAGGAGACAGGCAGATGTCCGGCCACTCTAAATGGGCCACGACGAAGCACAAGAAGGCCGTGATCGACGCCAAACGCGGCAAACTCTTCGCGAAGCTGATCAAGAATATCGAGGTCGCGGCGCGGATGGGCGGCGTCGACATCGAAGGCAACCCGACGCTCTACGACGCCATCCAGAAGGCCAAGAAGCAGTCGGTGCCGAACAAGAACATCGACTCCGCGGTCAAGCGCGGCGGTGGTCTCGAGGCCGGTGGCGCCGACTACGAGACCATCATGTACGAGGGGTACGGCCCCAACGGCGTCGCGGTGCTCATCGAGTGCCTCACCGACAACCGCAACCGCGCCGCCTCCGACGTGCGCGTCGCCATGACCCGCAACGGCGGCAACATGGCGGACCCCGGTTCGGTGTCGTACCTCTTCCACCGCAAGGGCGTCGTGATCGTCCCCAAGGGCGAGCTGACCGAGGACGACGTCCTCGGCGCCGTCCTCGACGCGGGCGCGGAGGAGGTCAACGACCTCGGCGAGTCCTTCGAGGTGCTCAGCGAGGCGACCGACATGGTCGCCGTCCGCACCGCCCTCCAGGACGCCGGGATCGACTACGACTCCGCCGAGGCCAACTTCGTCCCGACCATGCAGGTCGAACTGGACGAGGACGGCGCCCGGAAGATCTTCAAGCTGATCGACGCGCTGGAGGACAGCGACGACGTGCAGAACGTCTTCGCCAACTTCGACGTCAGCGACGAGGTCATGGAGAAGGTCGACGCGTAACACTGCCGCGAACCCAACGGGCCGACGGGACACACCTCGTCGGCCCGTCGCCGTGTCGGCCGATGTCGGTGGCACCCGATAGCCTGCACAAACAGGCGATCGAAGAAGGGGGCGGCGGTGCGCGTACTCGGGGTGGACCCCGGCCTCACCCGGTGCGGGGTCGGCGTCGTGGAGGGGGTCGCGGGCCGGCCGCTCACGATGCTCGGCGTCGGGGTCGTCCGCACGCCCGCGGATGCCGAGTTGGGCCTGCGGCTCGTCGCCGTCGAACAGGGCATCGAGCGGTGGCTCGACGAACACCGGCCCGAATTCGTCGCCGTGGAACGGGTGTTCAGCCAGCACAACGTCAGCACCGTGATGGGCACCGCCCAGGCGAGCGCCGTCGCGATGCTGTGCGCGGCCCGCCGAGGCATCCCCGTCGCCCTGCACACCCCCAGCGAGGTCAAGGCCGCCGTCACCGGCAGCGGCCGCGCCGACAAGGCCCAGGTCGGCGCCATGGTCACCCGGCTGCTCCGGCTCGACGCACCCCCCAAGCCCGCCGACGCGGCCGACGCCCTCGCCCTCGCCATCTGCCACATCTGGCGCGCTCCGGCGCACAACCGCCTGCAACGCGCGGTCGCCCAGCACACCGCCAAGGCATCCGAGTCCTCCTGGAAAGGCCGCACCGCATGATCGCCTTCGTCAACGGCCCGGTCGCCGCCCTCGCCCCCGACTCCGCGGTCGTCGAGGTCGGCGGCATCGGCATCGCCGTCCAGTGCACCCCGAACACCCTCTCGACCCTGCGCATGGGGCAGCCCACGAAACTGGCCACCTCGCTGGTGGTCCGCGAGGACTCCCTCACCCTGTACGGCTTCGCCGACGACGACGAACGGCAGACCTTCGAGCTGCTCCAGACCGCCAGCGGCGTCGGCCCCCGCCTCGCCCAGGCCATGCTCGCCGTGCACACCCCCGACGCCCTGCGCCGCGCCGTCTCCACCGGCGACGAGAAGGCCCTCACCGCGGTCCCCGGCATCGGCAAGAAGGGCGCCCAGAAGCTCCTGCTGGAACTGAAGGACCGGCTCGGCGCCCCGACCGGCGCCTCCACGGCCGTCTCCCAGACCGTCGCCGGCTGGCGCGACCAGCTGCACGCCGCCCTGATCGGCCTCGGCTACGCCACGCGCGACGCCGACGACGCCGTCGCCGCCGTCACCCCGCAGGCCGAGGCCGCCGGCGCCACCCCGCAGGTCGGACAGCTCCTGAAGGCGGCACTCCAGACCCTGAACCGCGCCCGCTGACCCTCCACCCTCCGAGGCACATCACATGAACTGGGACGATCCGACCGACCCCGACGCCGCCGAGCGGCTCGTCGGCGCGTCCGCCGACCGTGAGGACCAGGCCGTCGAGGCCGCCCTGCGCCCCAAGGACCTGGACGAGTTCATCGGCCAGGAGAAGGTCCGCGAACAGCTCGACCTGGTGCTGCGCGCCGCCCGCGCGCGGGGCGCGACCGCCGACCACGTACTGCTCTCCGGCGCCCCCGGCCTCGGCAAGACCACCCTCTCCATGATCATCGCCGCCGAGATGGGCGCCCCCATCCGCATCACCAGCGGCCCCGCCATCCAGCACGCCGGCGACCTCGCCGCGATCCTCTCCTCCCTCCAGGAGGGCGAGGTCCTCTTCCTCGACGAGATCCACCGCATGTCCCGGCCCGCCGAGGAGATGCTGTACATGGCGATGGAGGACTTCCGCGTCGACGTCATCGTCGGCAAGGGGCCCGGCGCCACCGCCATCCCGCTCGAACTGCCGCCGTTCACCCTGGTCGGCGCCACCACCAGGGCCGGACTGCTGCCGCCGCCGCTGCGCGACCGGTTCGGCTTCACCGCGCACATGGAGTTCTACGAACCGGCCGAACTGCGCCGCGTCATCCACCGTTCGGCCGCCCTCCTCGACGTGGAGATCGACCCCGAAGGCGCCGCCGAGATCTCGGGACGCTCCCGCGGCACCCCCCGCATCGCCAACCGCCTGCTGCGCCGCGTCCGCGACTACGCGCAGGTCAAGGCGGACGGCGTGATCACCCGCGAGATCGCCGCCGCGGCCCTCGCCGTGTACGAGGTCGACGACCGCGGCCTCGACCGCCTCGACCGCGCCGTCCTGGAAGCGCTGCTGAAACTGTTCGGCGGCGGCCCGGTCGGCCTCTCCACGCTGGCCGTCGCGGTGGGGGAGGAGCGGGAGACCGTCGAAGAGGTGGCCGAGCCCTTCCTGGTCAGGGAGGGCCTGCTGGCCCGCACCCCGCGCGGCCGGGTCGGCACCCCCGCCGCCTGGGCCCACCTCGGCCTGACCCCGCCGCAGCAGCAGACGGCGGGCGGCGGCGCCCGAACCGGACAAGGGGACCTGTTCGGGACGTGACACCGCCGTGACAGCACGCACATTGGCCGGGTCAGGAACCCTGGTGCCATGCTGAGCGTTGTTCCCTGCGCGCGGACTCGCTTAGACTCCGCCGATGCCGCCTGTGTCGGCGGTGTACCTACCCCCATCCAAGAGGCCGCTGTCCGCCGCGGTCGTGCGAAGGAAATTCCGTCCCGTGAATAACATCGGCATGCTCCTCCCCTTCATCGTGCTCATCGGGGCCATGTTCCTCATGACCCGCTCGGCCAAGCGCAAGCAGCAGCAGGCTCAGACGATGCGCAACGAGATGCAGCCCGGCAGCGGCGTCCGCACGATCGGGGGCGTGTACGCGACGGTCAAGGAAGTCAACGACGACACGGTTCTCGTCGACGCCGGCCCGGGAGTGGAGCTTCTCTTCGCGAAGAACGCCATCGGTGCCGTCCTCTCGGACGACGAGTACAACCGGATCGTCCACGGCGTCGAGCACGACCTGAAGTCCGACGCCGACCTCGTCCCGGACGACGCCTCCTCCCTCACCGAGAGTGACGGCTCTGCCGCCGACGAGCACTCCGTCGACCTCGGCAAGGACCTCGGCGCGAAGAAGACGGCCGAGGAGCCCGCCACGCCGGCGGCCGACGAGCCCGTCGCCGCCGAGCCGAAGCCGGCCGAGGCGAAGACCGCCGAGCCGGCGTCGGACGAGGAGCCGAAGAAGATCGACGGCGACTCCGCCGCCAAGTAGGCGCACCGAGGGGGCGTGCGGGGGTGATCCGCGCGCCTCGGTCAGTGTGTCCCGCACGGGATCCCGACACCATGTCATGGCCGCCCGCCCGCAATCCGGCACCCGGCGGCCCGAGAGGGAGTACGAGAAGGTGGCAGCACCGAAGAAGGGCCGGAGCGCGAGCGCCCAGAGCAAGCCATGGCGCTCGCTGGCCCTCATCCTGATCGCCATCGTGGCGCTCACCGGCGGCATGTTCGCGTCCGGGCACACCACTCCGCGTCTCGGCATCGACCTGGCCGGCGGTACGAGCATCACGCTGCGGGCGGTCGCGGAGCCGGGCCAGGAGTCCGCGATCAACAAGACCAACATGGACACCGCGGTCGAGATCATGAACCGCCGTGTCAATGGTCTTGGTGTCTCGGAGGCCGAGGTTCAGACCCAGGGCGCGAAGAACATCATCGTCAACATCCCCAAGGGCACGAACTCCAAGGAGGCGCGGCAGCAGGTAGGCACCACCGCGAAGCTCTACTTCCGTCCGGTGCTCACCACCGAGGTCTCCGGTGCCGCCGCGGACCAGAGCCCCTCGCCCAGCTCATCGAGCAGCGCCACGGACAAGGACAAGGACAAGGCGACCGACGCGTCGCCGAGCGCCACCGGTTCCTCCAGCCCCTCGGCGAGCGCCACCTCCCAGGGCCGCGCCGTCACCGACGCCCTGAAGGCCGACAGCACCCCGTCCGCCTCGGCGTCGAACTCCGCCGCAGCCTCCCCCTCCCCCAGCAGCTCCGCCGCCAGTGAGGCGGCCGGCAAGCTGGAGGCGCAGTACACGGCCCTCGACTGCACCGTGAAGTCGCAGCGCGCCACCGCGGGCAAGGGCGTCAAGGCCAGCGACCCGACCATCGCCTGCGGCCAGAACGCGCAGGGCCAGTGGCAGAAGTACATCCTCGGCCCGGCCGCCGTCGACGGCACCGACGTCAAGAAGTCGCAGGCCGTCTTCAACACCCAGACCGCCGCCGGCTGGACCGTGACGATGGACTTCACGGGCAAGGGCACCAAGAAGTTCGCCGCCATCACCGGCGAGCTGGCCCAGAAGCAGTCGCCGCAGAACCAGTTCGCGATCGTGCTCGACGGCAACGTCGTCTCCGACCCGTACGTCCGTCAGGCGCTGACCGCGGGCAACGCGGAGATCTCCGGCAGCTTCGACCAGGAAGAGGCCCAGAGCCTCGCCAACATGCTGTCCTACGGCGCGCTGCCGCTGACCTTCAAGGAGGACAGCGTCACCACCGTCACCGCCGCGCTCGGCGGTGAGCAGCTGCACGCCGGTCTGATCGCCGGTGGCATCGGCCTCGCCCTCGTCGTCCTGTACCTGCTGGTCTTCTACCGCGGTCTCTCGGTCATCGCGATCCCGTCGCTGCTGGTCTCCGCCGCCCTCACCTACGTGATCATGGCGCTGCTCGGCCCGACCATCGGCTTCGCCCTGAACCTCCCCGCGGTCTGCGGCGCCATCGTCGCGATCGGTATCACCGCCGACTCGTTCATCGTCTTCTTCGAACGCATCCGGGACGAGATCCGCGAGGGCCGCTCGCTGCGCCCCTCCGTCGAGCGGGCCTGGCCGCGCGCCCGGCGCACCATCCTGGTCTCGGACTTCGTCTCCTTCCTCGCCGCCGCGGTGCTGTTCATCGTGACCGTCGGCAAGGTCCAGGGCTTCGCGTTCACGCTCGGCCTGACCACCGTGCTCGACGTCGTCGTCGTCTTCTTCTTCACCAAGCCGCTGATGACGCTCCTCGCCCGCCGCAGGTTCTTCGCGAGCGGCCACAAGCTCTCCGGACTCGACCCCAAGGCCCTGGGAGCCAAGCCTCCGCTGCGCCGCACCCGCCGTCCCGCCGCGCCCTCCGCCGGCCCTGTCGACCCGAAGGAGGCGTGAGATGTCGAAGCTCGGCAACCTCGGCGCCCGACTGCACCGCGGCGAGGTCGGCTACGACTTCGTCGGCAATCGCAAGATCTGGTACGGCGTCTCGATACTGATCACCATCACGGCCATCCTCGGCCTGGCGGTGCGCGGCCTGAACATGGGCATCGAGTTCCAGGGCGGCGCGGTCTTCACCACCCCGAAGAACATGAGCGTCTCGGTCACCCAGGCCGAGGAGCTGGCCCAGGAGGCGTCGGGCCACGACGCGATCGTGCAGAAGCTCGGCGACGGCAGCCTGCGCATCCAGATCGCCGGCATCGACACCGGCAAGTCCGACGGCATCAAGGACGTCCTGGCCAAGGACCTCAAGGTCGACGCGGAGAACATCAACGCCGACCTGGTCGGACCCAGCTGGGGTGATCAGGTCGCCAACAAGGCCTGGCAGGGCCTGGCGATCTTCATGGTGCTGGTGGTGATCTATCTCGCCATCGCCTTCGAGTGGCGGATGGCGCTCGCCGCCCTCGTCGCCCTGATCCACGACATCACGATCACGGTCGGCGTCTACGCCCTCGTCGGCTTCGAGGTCACCCCGGGCACGGTGATCGGTCTGCTGACCATCCTCGGTTACTCGCTCTACGACACGGTCGTCGTCTTCGACAGCCTCAAGGAGCAGACGAAGGACATCACCAAGCAGACCCGCTGGACGTACAGCGACGTCGCCAACCGGTCGATCAACTCCACGCTGATGCGGTCGATCAACACCACGGCGGTCGCGCTGCTGCCGGTGGCGGCGCTGCTGTTCATCGGTGGCGGTGTCCTCGGTGCCGGCATGCTGAACGACATCTCGCTGTCGCTGTTCGTCGGTCTCGCGGCCGGCGCCTACTCCTCGATCTTCATCGCCACGCCGCTCGTCGCCGACCTCAAGGAGCAGGAGCCGCAGCTCAAGGCCCTCAAGAAGCGGGTCCTCGCCAAGCGGGCGCAGTCCGGGGCGCAGGGCGACACGGCCGAGCCGGACGCGGCGGCCGACGAGGAGTACGACGACGAGCTGGAGGACGCGGCCCCCGCGGTCGTCGGCCCGCGCAACCAGCCCGCCTCCCGCACCCGCGGGCGCGGCCGTCCCTCGGGCAAGCGCCGATGACCGGGGTCACGGACACCACGGAGCTGCTGCTCAGCCGCATCCGCGACGTCGCCGACCACCCGGAGCCCGGTGTGGTGTTCAAGGACATCACCCCGCTCCTCGCCGACCCGGTCGCGTTCGCGGCGCTCACCGACGCGCTGGCCGAGATCGCCGGGCGGACCGGCGCCACCAAGATCGTCGGCCTGGAGGCCAGGGGCTTCATCCTGGGCGCCCCGGTCGCCCTCCGGGCGGGCCTCGGCTTCATCCCGGTGCGCAAGGCGGGCAAGCTCCCCGGAGCCACCCTCGCCCAGTCCTACGACCTGGAGTACGGCTCCGCCGAGATCGAGGTGCACGCCGAGGACCTGAGCGCCGCGGACCGCGTCCTGGTCGTCGACGACGTGCTGGCCACCGGCGGCACCGCCGAGGCGTCGGTCCAGCTGATCCGCCGGGCGGGCGCCGAGGTCGTGGGCGTCGCCGTCCTGATGGAGCTGGGCTTCCTGGGCGGCAGGGCCCGCCTGGAGCCCGCGCTCGCGGGCGCTCCGCTGGAGGCACTGCTCCAGATCTGACCGACCGGTTCCGATGGGCCGAGAGGTCCGCGACCCACGCGAGAGGCCGTCCCCGTGCCCCGGGGACGGCCTCTCGCGTACCGTGGGCGCCTCCGGGACGCAACCTCCGTGACACCCGGCGGACGCCCCCGTGGAGCCCCGTGCCTGCCGTCCGCGCGAGCGGGCAGGCGGTCCACAGATCGGCCTGAAGGCGATCCTCGGGCGCGGGATCGCTACCATGGGATCTCCGGAGCCTGACCGGGGACCCGGATCGCGCACGAGGAGTCCTCTTGCCAGACGAGGCCCAGCACCTGACCGCCGCCAAGCCCGAGTCCGCCTCGGCCGCGGCGGCGAAGCCCGCGCCGACCACCCCGCCGGTGAAGAACGACCACGCGGGGCCGGTCGAGCACGCCCAGTCCGCGCCCGTCGACAAGTCAGCCGAGCAGTCGCGCCCCAAGCCGGTCCCGCCGGAGCAGTCCGCCCCCGCGGTCCGCCCGAACACCGGCCAGCCCTCCCGCTCCGGCTCCTCCAACCGCGTCAGGGCCCGCCTCGCCCGCCTCGGCGTCCAGCGCTCCAACCCGTACAACCCGGTCCTCGAACCGCTGCTGCGGATAGTGCGCAGCAACGACCCGAAGACCGAGGCGGCCACGCTGCGCCAGATCGAGAGCGCCTACCAGGTCGCCGAACGCTGGCACCGCGGCCAGAAGCGCAAGAGCGGCGACCCCTACATCACGCACCCGCTCGCTGTCACCACCATCCTCGCCGAGCTGGGCATGGATCCGGCCACCTTGATGGCGGGCCTGCTGCACGACACCGTCGAGGACACCGAGTACGGCCTCGACCAGCTCCGCCGCGACTTCGGCGACCAGGTCGCCCTGCTCGTCGACGGCGTCACCAAGCTGGACAAGGTCAAGTTCGGGGAGGCCGCGCAGGCCGAGACCGTGCGCAAGATGGTCGTCGCCATGGCCAAGGACCCGCGGGTCCTGGTCATCAAGCTCGCCGACCGGCTGCACAACATGCGCACCATGCGGTACCTGAAGCGCGAGAAGCAGGAGAAGAAGGCGCGCGAGACCCTGGAGATCTACGCGCCGCTCGCCCACCGCCTGGGCATGAACACCATCAAGTGGGAGCTGGAGGACCTCGCCTTCGCGATCCTCTACCCCAAGATGTACGACGAGATCGTCCGGCTGGTCGCCGAGCGCGCCCCCAAGCGCGACGAGTACCTCGCCATAGTGACCGACGAGGTCCAGGCCGACCTGCGCGCGGCCCGCATCAAGGCGACCGTCACCGGCCGCCCGAAGCACTACTACAGCGTCTACCAGAAGATGATCGTCCGCGGCCGCGACTTCGCGGAGATCTACGACCTGGTGGGCATCCGCGTCCTGGTGGACACCGTCCGCGACTGCTACGCGGCCCTGGGCACCGTCCACGCGCGCTGGAACCCGGTTCCCGGGCGCTTCAAGGACTACATCGCGATGCCCAAGTTCAACATGTACCAGTCGCTGCACACGACGGTCATCGGGCCCAACGGCAAGCCGGTCGAGCTGCAGATCCGCACCTTCGACATGCACCGCCGCGCCGAGTACGGCATCGCCGCACACTGGAAGTACAAGCAGGAGGCCGTGGCGGGCGCCTCCAAGGTACGCACCGACGCCCCCAAGTCCTCGGGCAAGAGCAAGGACGACCACCTCAACGACATGGCGTGGCTGCGCCAGCTCCTCGACTGGCAGAAGGAGACCGAGGACCCCAGCGAGTTCCTGGAGTCCCTGCGCTTCGACCTGTCCCGCAACGAGGTCTTCGTCTTCACGCCGAAGGGCGACGTGATAGCGCTCCCGGCGGGCGCCACCCCGGTCGACTTCGCGTACGCGGTGCACACCGAGGTCGGGCACCGCACGATAGGAGCGCGCGTCAACGGACGTCTCGTCCCGCTCGAATCGACGCTCGACAACGGCGACCTGGTGGAGGTCTTCACCTCCAAGGCGGCCGGCGCCGGGCCGTCCCGCGACTGGCTGGGCTTCGTCAAGTCGCCGCGCGCCCGCAACAAGATCCGTGCGTGGTTCTCCAAGGAGCGCCGCGACGAGGCGATCGAGCAGGGCAAGGACGCCATCGTCCGCGCGATGCGCAAGCAGAACCTGCCGATCCAGCGCATCCTCACCGGAGACTCGCTGGTCACCCTCGCGCACGAGATGCGCTACTCGGACATCTCCGCGCTCTACGCGGCGATCGGGGAGGGCCATCTCTCCGCGCAGAACATCGTGCAGAAGCTGGTCTCGGCGCTCGGCGGCGAGGAGGCGGCCACCGAGGAGATCGACGAGTCGGTCCCGCCGACCCGCAGCCGCAAGCGCCGTTCGAACGCCGACCCCGGTGTCGTCGTCAAGGGCGTCGACGACGTGTGGGTTAAGCTGGCCCGCTGCTGCACGCCGGTGCCCGGCGACCCGATCATCGGGTTCGTCACCCGGGGCAGCGGGGTCTCGGTCCACCGCAGCGACTGCGTGAACGTCGACTCGCTCTCCCGCGAGCCCGAGCGCATCCTCGAGGTCGAGTGGGCGCCCACCCAGTCCTCGGTGTTCCTGGTCGCCATCCAGGTCGAGGCGCTGGACCGCTCCCGGCTCCTTTCGGACGTCACCCGGGTCCTCTCCGACCAGCACGTCAACATCCTCTCGGCGGCCGTGCAGACCTCCCGTGACCGGGTCGCCACCTCCCGCTTCACCTTCGAGATGGGCGACCCGAAGCACCTGGGCCACGTCCTGAAGGCCGTACGCGGCGTCGAGGGCGTCTACGACGTGTACCGGGTCACCTCGGCCCGCAACAAGACCTGACGCCGCCGGACCGGACGACGAGGAGGGGCCCCGCACCTGGTGTGCGGGGCCCCTCCTCGTACCGTCGGGTGTGCCGGTGGTCAGCCGCCGAACTCCTGGAGGCCCTTGAGCGCCTGGTCGAGCAGGGCCTGCCGGCCCTCCAGCTCACGCGCCAGCTTGTCGGCCTTCGCCGTGTTGCCCTGCGCGCGCGCCTGCTCGATCTGGCCGGTGAGCTTGTCCACGGCGGCCTGGAGCTGACCGGTGAGACCCTCGGCACGCGCGCGTGCCTCCGGGTTGGTCCGGCGCCACTCGGCCTCCTCGGCCTCCTGGATCGCCCGCTCGACGGCCTGCATCCGGCCCTCGACCTTCGGGCGCGCGTCCCGCGGGACGTGGCCGATGGCCTCCCAGCGCTCGTTGACCGAGCGGAAGGCGGCCCGCGCCGCCCGCAGCTCCGTGACCGGGAGGATCTTCTCGGCCTCGCCGGCCAGCTCCTCCTTGAGCTTCAGGTTCTCGCTCTGCTCGGCGTCCCGCTCGGCGAAGACCGAGCTGCGGGCGGCGAAGAAGACGTCCTGGGCGCCGCGGAAGCGGTTCCACAGGTCGTCCTCGTGCTCGCGCTGGGCGCGGCCCGCCGCCTTCCACTCCGTCATCAGGTCGCGGTAGCGCGCGGCCGTCGGACCCCAGTCCGTCGAGCCCGACAGCGCCTCGGCCTCGGCGACCAGCCGCTCCTTGGCCTTGCGGGCGTCCTCGCGCTGCGCGTCGAGGGACGCGAAGTGCGCCTTGCGCCGCTTGGAGAAGGCCGACCGGGCGTGCGAGAAGCGGTGCCACAGCTCGTCGTCGGACTTGCGGTCGAGCCGCGGCAGGCCCTTCCAGGTGTCCACCAGGGCCCGCAGCCGCTCGCCCGCCGACCGCCACTGGTCGGACTGCGCCAGCTGCTCCGCCTCGACGACCAGCTCCTCCTTGCGGTGCCGCGCCTCGTCGGACTGCTTCGCGCGCTGCTGCTTGCGCTCCTCACGGCGGGACTCGACGGTCTCGACGAGCTTGTCGAGACGGGCGCCGAGGGCCGCGAGGTCGCCGACCGCGTGGTGCGCGTCGATCTGCTCCCGCAGATGGCCGATGGCGGTCTGCGCGTCCTTCGCCGACAGGTCGGTGGTCTTCACTCGCCGTTCGAGGAGGCCGATCTCGACAACCAAACCCTCGTACTTGCGTTCGAAATAGGCCAGGGCCTCATCGGGGGAGCCGGCCTGCCAGGAACCGACCACCTGCTCGCCGTCGGCCGTACGCACGTACACGGTCCCCGTCTCGTCGACGCGGCCCCACGGGTCGCTGCTCACAGCGCCTCCTCCACATGATGCCTGCACGGGGCTTCCGCGCCCCGGGGCATCGTCCACAGTTTCGTCACGGCCAACATAGGCGACCGGCGGGTTGCCTGTCCGCATCCCGCGCGACCGAAATTTCGCACCTCGGAGTCGTGGTGCGTCAGGACTTCGTGACCGTCGCCTTGTCGATGACGACCGTCGCGTTCGGGGCTCCGTCACCCGCTCCGGTGTTCTCCCCGGCGGCCGCGATCTTCTTCAGGACCTTCATCCCGGAAGCCGACACCGTGCCGAACGGCGTGTAGCTGGGCGGCAACTGGCTGTCCTGGTACACGAGGAAGAACTGGCTGCCGCCGGTGTGCTTCTGGCCGGTGTTCGCCATCGCGATCGTGCCCGCCGGATAGACGTTGTCCTTCAGGCTTCTGT
This sequence comes from Streptomyces griseoviridis, assembly GCF_005222485.1. Taxonomy (NCBI): domain Bacteria; kingdom Bacillati; phylum Actinomycetota; class Actinomycetes; order Kitasatosporales; family Streptomycetaceae; genus Streptomyces; species Streptomyces griseoviridis. Next base: position 1,782,513 of record NZ_CP029078.1, on the reverse strand, counting down.
CCTTCAGGTTCTCGTCCGGGATCGTGTAGCCGGGGCCGCCGCTGCCACTGGCCGTCGGGTCACCGCACTGCAGCACGTAGATCCCGTTGGTGGTCAGCCGGTGGCACTTCGTGTGGTCGAAGTACCCCTTGCCCGCGAGGAAGTCGAAGGAGTTCACCGTGTGCGGGGCCGCCGACGCCTTCAGGGCGATGTCTATGTCACCGCACGTCGTGGCGAGCTTCATGGAGTAGTCCGCCGACTTGTCGATCGACATCGCCGGCTCCTTCTTCCAACTCAGCTTCTTCACGGACCCCTTGGCCGCCTTCTCGCACGGGTCGGGCGCCTTGCTCGGCGAAGCGCTGGGCGACACCTCGGCGTTCGCGTTCGACTTGTCGTCGTCCTTCTTGAACGCGTTCGTCGTGTAGAGCGCCACGCTGCCCACCAGGATCACGCCGAGCACCGACGCGATCACCGAGTTCCGCATACGTGCCTTGCGCCGGGCTGAGGTGCGTCGCTGCTGCTGCCGCAAGAACTTCTCCCGGGCGAGCTGTCGCTTCCGCTGTTCCTGGGTGACCACCGGGTTCTCTCCTCATGCGTCTCGTACGTCGACTGGGACGCGTGCGTCTTGTGAGCCGACCGCCTGCGTGTGCCCCGTACCGTATATGGGTTCGCTGAGGAATCGGCAGCGCCGGTAGGCTCTGACAGCAGCCGTAAGCCGCCCGTGATCGACACAACGAAGGACGATCGTGCTCATTGCCGGGTTCCCCGCCGGGGCCTGGGGGACGAACTGTTACCTCGTCGCCCCCGCCGCCGGTGAGGAGTGCGTGATCATCGACCCCGGCCACCAGGCCGCCGCAGGCGTCGAGGAAACGCTCAGAAAACATCGGCTCAAGCCCGTCGCGGTCGTCCTCACCCACGGCCACATCGACCACGTGGCCTCCGTCGTCCCGGTCTGCGGCGCGCACGGCGTCCCCGCGTGGATCCACCCCGAAGACCGCTACATGATGAGCGACCCGGAGCGGGGCATCGGCCGCTCCCTCGGCATGCCGCTCATGGGCGAGCTGACCGTGGGGGAGCCCGACGACGTCAAGGAGCTGACCGACGGCGCCACCCTCGCCCTCGCGGGCCTGGAGTTCTCCGTCGCGCACACGCCCGGCCATACCAAGGGGTCGGTGGCCTTCAGGACGCCCGCGACGACCGACGTCCCGTCGGTCTTCTTCGCCGGTGACCTGCTGTTCGCCGGCTCCGTAGGACGCACCGACCTGCCCGGCGGTGACATGGCCGAGCTGCTCGACTCGCTGGCCCGCGTGTGCCTGCCGCTCGACGACTCGACCGTGGTGCTGTCCGGCCACGGCCCCCAGACGACCATCGGCACCGAGCGCGCCACCAACCCGTATCTGCGGCAGGTGGCGGCAGACCGCCGCGCACCCGACGGCGCCGCTCCCCGACGAGGAATGTGACAAGACCTTCCGTGAGCACCTTCCAGGCCCCCAAGGGCACCTACGACCTGATCCCGCCGGACAGCGCCACCTTCCTGGCCGTCCGGGAGGCCATCTCCGCCCCGCTGCGCAACTCCGGCTACGGCTACATCGAGACCCCCGGCTTCGAGAACGTGGAGCTGTTCGCGCGCGGGGTCGGCGAGTCCACCGACATCGTCACCAAGGAGATGTACGCCTTCGAGACCAAGGGCGGCGACCGGCTCGCGCTGCGCCCCGAAGGCACCGCCTCCGTGCTGCGCGCCGCCCTGGAGGCCAACCTCCACAAGGCGGGCAACCTCCCCGTCAAGCTCTGGTACTCGGGCTCCTACTACCGCTACGAGCGCCCCCAGAAGGGCCGTTACCGGCACTTCTCGCAGGTCGGCGCCGAGGCGATCGGCGCCGAGGACCCGGCGCTCGACGCCGAGCTGATCATCCTCGCCGACCAGGCGTACCGCTCGCTCGGCCTGCGGAACTTCCGCATCCTGCTCAACTCCCTCGGCGACAAGGAGTGCCGTCCCGTCTACCGGGCCGCGCTCCAGGACTTCCTGCGCGGTCTCGACCTCGACGAGGACACCCTGCGCCGGGCCGAGATCAACCCGCTGCGGGTCCTCGACGACAAGCGGGCCGACGTCCAGAAGCAGCTCACCGACGCGCCGCTGCTGCGCGACTACCTCTGCGACGCCTGCACGGCGTACCACGAGGAGGTCCGTGAGCTGATCACGGCGGCCGGCGTCGCCTTCGAGGACGACCCGCGGCTGGTGCGCGGCCTCGACTACTACACCCGCACCACCTTCGAGTTCGTCCACGACGGCCTCGGCGCGCAGTCCGCGGTGGGCGGCGGCGGACGGTACGACGGTCTGTCCGAGATGATCGGCGGGCCCGCGCTGCCGTCCGTCGGCTGGGCCCTCGGCGTCGACCGCACGGTGCTGGCGCTGGAGGCGGAGGGGGTGCGCCTCGACATCCCGGCCGCCACCAGCGTCTTCGCGATCCCGCTCGGGGACGAGGCCCGCCGGGTGCTGTTCGGCAAGGTCACCGAGTTGCGCAAGGTCGGGGTCGCGGCGGACTTCTCGTACGGGCACAAGGGGCTCAAGGGCGCGATGAAGAGCGCCAACCGGAGTGGAGCGCGGTACGCCGTCGTCGCCGGTGAGCGGGATCTCGCCGAGGGTGTCGTGCAGCTGAAGGACATGGAGAGCGGCGAGCAGATCGCGATCGGGGTGGGCGAGGTGGTGGCGGAGCTGGAGACCCGGCTCGGCTGAGGGGGTTCGCCCCCGCCGCCCCTACCCGTCCCGTCCCCGGGGGCTGCCGCCCCCGGGCCCCCGCTGTCGGCCTGGACGGCCTCGTCCTCAAGCGCCGGACGGGCTGGGAGGGCGGGTGGGGGAGGGGCGTCTTTCGGGGTTGCCGCCCCCGGACCCCCGGCTGTCGGCTTGGACGGCCTTGTCCTCGAACGCGGGACGGGTTGGGAGGGCGGGTGGGGGAGGGGCGTCTTTCGGGGCTGCCGCCCCCGGACCCCCCGGCTGTCGGCCTGGGCGGCCTCGTCCTCAAGCGCCGGACGGGCTGGGAGGGCGGGTGGGGGAGGGGCGTCTTTCGGGGTTGCCGCCTCCGGGCCCCCTGCTGTCGGCCTGGGCGGCCTTGTCCTCGAACGCCGGACGGGCTGAGGGGCCAGGAGGCGGCGAAGTGCCGCAGGTTTCGCGTTGCGTCAACTCGGCGGGACTGGATTCCCCCTGCCGGGCGATCCCTGTACGGCACCGCCCTAATCGGCCTCCGCGCGGCGGGGCGGCGCCCGGCGCGGAGATCTCGCCGTTGTCCCGCGAGCGGTTGCCCTGGTGGGTCTCCGCGGTGCTGCTCCCGCCCGCTCCACCGGGCCCGAGCAGGCCGAACGCCTCGCACGCGCGTGGCGCGGGGCCGACACCGTCCACCGCGGTCGCGTCGCCGTACCGCGCGCGCGGACCTCGTACGTCCACCGCGAGTCCGTTTCGCCGTGCCGGCACGCGTACGGGAGTCGTCCGGAACCGAGCGTTCGGGAATGGCCGTGCGCGCCTCCTTATGTCCACCGAACGGTGCACGGCGCTCCCCGTGCGGCACAATGGCCCCAGCCCGAAGAAGGTCCAACTCTCAAGCAGGCGGAATCGGCGTGATGAGCAAGACCACAGTGAACGACGTCTCCACCGACGCTTCCTCCGGCAGCTCTCCCGCCGGTACGCGCACGGCGGGCGGCAGCCGCGCCTTCGCGCTGCTGCTGCTGATCACGGGCGCGGCCGGACTGCTCGCCGCGTGGGTCATCACGATCGACAAGTTCAAGCTGCTCGAAGCCAAGGTCGACGGCAAGACCTTCACCCCCGGGTGCAGCCTCAACCCGGTCGTCTCCTGCGGCAGCGTGATGGAGTCCAAGCAGGCCGCCGCCTTCGGCTTCCCCAACCCGATGCTCGGCCTGGTCGCCTACGGCATCGTCATCTGCGTCGCCGTGACCCTGCTCGCCCGTGCCCGCTTCCCGCGCTGGTACTGGCTCACCTTCAACGCCGGCACCCTCTTCGGCGTGGCCTTCTGCACCTGGCTGCAGTTCCAGTCCCTGTACCGCATCAACGCGCTCTGCCTCTGGTGCTCGCTGGCCTGGGTCGCGACGATCGTCATGTTCTGGTACGTGACGTCGTTCAACGTGCGCAACGCCTTCCTGCCCGCCCCGCGCTGGCTCAAGGGCTTCTTCGGTGAGTTCACCTGGGTCGTGCCCGTGCTGCACATCGGCATCATCGGGATGCTGATCCTGACCCGCTGGTGGGACTTCTGGACCAGCTGACCGCGGCCCTGGCCACGGGCGGCCCCCGCCCCCTCGCCACGGTCGTTGTCAGTGCCGTGAACTAGGGTTCAGGACGTGGAGCCCGACCTGTTCACCGCAGCCGCAGAAGAACGCCAGGAGAAGGACCCGGCGGGCAGCCCCCTGCCCGTCCGGATGCGCCCGCGCACCCTCGACGAGGTGATGGGCCAGCAGCATCTGCTGAAACCCGGCTCCCCGCTGCGCCGCCTGGTCGGCGAGGCCTCCGGCGGCCCCGCGGGACCCTCCTCGGTGATCCTCTGGGGCCCGCCCGGCACCGGCAAGACCACCCTGGCCTACGTCGTCTCCAAGGCCACCGACAAGCGCTTCGTCGAACTGTCGGCGATCACCGCGGGCGTCAAGGAGGTCCGCGCCGTCATCGACGGCGCCCGCCGCGCCACCGGCGGCTACGGCAAGGAGACCGTCCTCTTCCTGGACGAGATCCACCGCTTCAGCAAGGCCCAGCAGGACTCCCTGCTGCCCGCCGTCGAGAACCGCTGGGTGACGCTCATCGCGGCGACCACCGAGAACCCCTACTTCTCCGTGATCTCCCCGCTGCTCTCCCGCTCCCTGCTGCTCACCCTCGAACCCCTCACCGACGACGACCTGCGCGGCCTGCTGCGCCGGGCCGTCGGCGACGAGCGCGGCCTGGGCGGCGCCGTCACCCTCCCCGAGGACACCGAGGACCACCTGCTGCGGATCGCGGGCGGCGACGCCCGCCGCGCCCTGACGGCCCTGGAGGCCGCCGCGGGCGCCGCCCTCGACAAGGGCGAGCGGGAGCTGACGCTGACCACCCTGGAGGAGACGGTCGACCGCGCGGCCGTCACCTACGACCGCGACGGCGACCAGCACTACGACGTCGCCAGCGCCCTCATCAAGTCGATCCGCGGCTCCGACGTCGACGCCGCCCTGCACTACCTGGCCCGCATGATCGAGGCGGGCGAGGACCCCCGCTTCATCGCCCGCCGCCTGATGATCTCCGCCAGCGAGGACATCGGCCTCGCCGACCCCAACGCCCTGCCGATCGCGGTCGCCGCCGCCCAGGCCGTCGCCATGATCGGCTTCCCCGAGGCCGCCCTCACCCTCAGCCACGCCACCATCGCCCTCGCCCTCGCCCCCAAGTCCAACGCGGCGACGACCGCGATCGGCGCCGCCATGGAGGACGTCCGCAAGGGCCACGCGGGACCGGTCCCCGCTCATCTGCGCGACGGCCACTACAAGGGCGCCGCCAAGCTCGGCCACGCCCAGGGGTACGTGTACCCGCACGACCTGCCCGAGGGCATCGCCGAGCAGCAGTACGCGCCGGACGCCCTCAAGGACCGCGCCTACTACACCCCCACCCGGCACGGCGGCGAGGCGCGGTACGCGGACGCCGTCGAGTGGACCAGGAACCGGCTCGGTCGCAAGCGGTCCTGAGCGGCCTGTAGACTGCCCTCCAGTTGCTGCGTCCCGTGCCGTCAGAGCGGGACAGTCAGCCGGAGCCCGGTCCCTCGCGGGCCGGCTCCAGGAGCGTCGCGCACCGTCGAACGGTGTCGCGGGCAGCCCACCACCACCCGGAGCCCCGGGACCGGTCGGTGGGCCACTCGCGTGCTGCACGTATGTGCCCAGAAACAGGGGAGCGGCTGCCCGACAGGTCCCGAGCGGACCCGACGGGTCTCCCCGGCTGCGGATGCGACCTCCCTCAACCCTGGCAAGCCGAATAAAGGAAATGAGAAACAGTGGCGAACCAGCCCCGCCCCAAGGTCAAGAAGTCGCGTGCCCTCGGCATCGCGCTCACCCCGAAGGCCGTCAAGTACTTCGAGGCGCGCCCCTACCCGCCGGGCGAGCACGGCCGTGGCCGCAAGCAGAACTCGGACTACAAGGTCCGTCTGCTGGAGAAGCAGCGGCTGCGCGCGCAGTACGACGTGTCCGAGCGTCAGCTCGTCCGCGCCTACGAGCGTGCCTCCAAGGTCCAGGGCAAGACCGGTGAGGCCCTGATCATCGAGCTCGAGCGCCGCCTCGACGCCCTGGTCCTGCGTTCGGGCATCGCCCGCACCATCTACCAGGCCCGTCAGATGGTCGTGCACGGCCACATCGAGGTCAACGGCCAGAAGGTCGACAAGCCGTCGTTCCGCGTCCGTCCCGACGACGTCGTGATGGTCCGCGAGCGCAGCCGTGAGAAGACCCTCTTCTCCATCTCCCGTGAGGGCGGCTTCGCCCCCGAGGGCGAGACCCCGCGCTACCTCCAGGTGAACCTCAAGGCCCTGGCGTTCCGCCTGGACCGCGAGCCGAACCGCAAGGAGATCCCGGTGATCTGCGACGAGCAGCTCGTCGTCGAGTACTACGCCCGCTGATCACCAGCAGGCGGTAGCACCACCTCAGCCCGCCGTCTCCCCGCCCTTGTGGGCGCGGGAGGCGGCGGGTTCGTGCGTGCCGACACCGGCCGCCGCCCGCACCGGCCCACGCGCCCCGCCGCCGGGCGCCTCCGGTGGCCGGCCGAGCGCCCGCGCCACCGCCGCCTCCGGTGCCAGCGCCGCGCCCTCGCGCAGCCACCGCTCGTACCGCGCGTCGCCCAGCGCCTCGCGCGCCAGCGCCTCGCACCGCTCGTGCGGCGCGTTGTAGTGGGCCGAACCGAACAGCGGCAGCCCCACCGACGGCCACATCCGGCCCGCCGCGCCCTGGAGCACCGCCGCCTCCGCCGGATCCCCCTCCGCCGCCGTGACCAGCGCAAGCAGCTCCACCGAGAGCACCGAGCCCAGCAGGTCGCGGAAGGCGTGCGCACCGCTCAGCGACTCGACGAGCAGCGCCCGCGCCGCCCCCTGGTCATCCTCGGCCCAGGCCGCGTACGCCAGCACGTACAGGGCGTAGCCGCGGGTCCACCGCTCGCCGTGGTCCTCGCAGACCCGGCGCACGTCCTCGCACAGCCGCACCGCGTCCGGCAGATCGCCCTGGAAGGCCCGCGCCATCGCCAGCTCCACCTGCCCCATCAGGACGTTGCTGTTCAGCTCGCCCAGCTCCCGGTAGCGGGCGAGCGCCGACCGCAGCAGTGTCTCGGCCCGGGGCAGATCGTCGGAGACCAGCGCGAGGCAGCCGGTGCGGTGCTCCGCGTACGCCACCGCCGTCGGGTCGGCGAACAGCTCCGCCTCCTGGCGGCAGGCGCGCAGCGCGGCGGGCGCGCCCTCCGCGTCCCCTTGCAGGACCGCGACATAGCCGAGCACCCAGAGCGCCTTCAGCCGGGCACCGCCGTGCCCCGAGCCGGCCCGCACCGCCTGGTCCAGCCAGTGCCTGCCCTCCGACAGCCGGCCGCACCCGGCCCAGTAGAACCAGAGCGAGCCCGCGAGGTGCTGGCCCAGATGCGCCTCGTCCGGCTCGGCCAGCGAGTGTTCGAGGGCCCGCCGCAGGTTCGGCAGCTCCGCCTCCACCCGCGCGGCGACCTCGGCCTGGCGCGGCGAGAACCACTCCACCTCGCACCAGGTCGCGAGCCCCAGGTACCAGTCCCGGTGCCGCCGTCGCAGCCGCCGCTCGTCACCCGTCACCGCCAGCCAGCCGGCGCCGTAGGCCCGGACGGTGTCCAGCATCCGGTAGCGGACGCCGGTCGGTGTCTCCTCGCGGGCCAGCACCGACTGGGTGAGCAGCTCCGACAGCACGTCGAGGACGTCGTCGGAGGCCAGGCCGTGACCGGCGCACACGTACTCGACGGCCTCCAGGTCGAAGTGGCCGGCGAACACCGAGAGGCGCGCCCACAGCAACCGCTGCGGAGGCGTGCACAGTTCGTGGCTCCAGCCGATCGCCGTGCGCAGCGTGCGGTGCCTGGGCGGCGCGTCCCTGCGGTCGCCGCTCAGCAGCCGGAACCGGTCGTCGAGCCGTTCGAGGAGCCGGCCGGGGGAGAGGGCGCCGAGCCGCCCCGCGGCCAGTTCGACCGCCAGCGGGATCCCGTCGAGCCGTCGGCACACCTCCCGCACGTCCGCGTCGTCGGCCGGGGTGGTGCCCAGCGCGGCGGCCCGCTCCAGGAACAGCGCGACCGCGTCGTCCTCGGGCAGCGGCGCCAGCGCGAGCACCCGCTCACCGGCCAGCGCCAGTGGCCGTCTGCCCACCGCCAGGACCGTCAACCCCGGTACCCGGCCGAGCAGTTCGGCCACCAGGTCGGCGCAGTCGTCCACCAGGTGCTCGAACCCGTCGAGAACCAGCAGGAGTTCACGATCGGCAAGATCACTGAGCAGTGTCTCGCGCGGTGTCCGGGTGGTGTGGTCGGTCAGGCCGAGGGCCGCCACCACCGCGTGATCGACCCACCGCGGGTCGCGCACCGGCGTCAGATCCACGCACCACACCCCGTCGCGCGGGGTCCGGTCGGCCGCCGCCCGCGCCGCGAGCCGTGACTTGCCCACCCCGCCGGGACCGGTGACCGTCACCAGGCGGCCGGCGCCGAGCGCCCGCCCGAGGTCGGCGAGTTCGGCCGCGCGGCCGACGAAGGCGTCGATCTCCAGGGGCGGACGGCCCCTCGCGGGGTCCCGGTCGGGCTCAGTCACTCGCATGGGACACGGAGCGTACTGAACCGTATGCAGTGCGTACAATCGGCCCGCGTGACCTGACGGGAGGGCCGGGGTAATTCGGTACGGAGCGGCTTCCCCGGCGCGATAGGCTCGGGAGACGACTTTCAATGTCCCGATACGTTTCAGGGAGCGGGTGCACGCGGTGTCCGGTGGAGAGGTGGCCGGGATCCTGGTGGCCGTCTTCTGGGCGATCCTGGTCTCCTTCCTCGCCGTCGCACTGGTGAGGGTGGCCCAGACGCTCAAGGCGACCACCAAGCTGGTGGCGGACGTGACCGAGCAGGCCGTGCCGCTGCTCGCCGACGCCTCCGCGACCGTGCGGTCCGCGCAGACCCAGATCGACCGGGTCGACTCGATCGCCTCCGACGTCCAGGAAGTCACCTCCAACGCCTCCGCGCTCTCCTCCACCGTCGCCTCCACCTTCGGCGGCCCGCTGGTCAAGGTCGCGGCCTTCGGCTACGGCGTGCGCCGGGCCCTCGGCGGCCGCCGGGACGACGAGCCCGCCGCCTCCCGGCGCACCGTGATCGTGGGCCGCGCGGTCCCGTCCGCGCGGCGGGGGAAGCGGAACAACCGCGGGAAGAAGGACTGAGCGACCGATGTTCCGCCGTACGTTCTGGTTCACCACGGGCGTCGCCGCCGGTGTCTGGGCCACCACCAAGGTCAACCGCAAGCTGAAGCAGCTGACCCCCGAGCACCTCGCCGCGACCGCGGCCAACAAGGCGCTCGACGCGGGGCACCGGCTCAAGGACCGCGCGGTCGGCTTCGCGCTCGACGTCCGCGACAACATGGCGCAGCGCGAGGCCGAACTGACCGACGCGCTCGGCATCGACGCGGCCCCCGAACTCCCCGCGCCCCGGCGGCCCGCCGCCCTCGAGAACCGCAACCAACCGAAGTACCTCGAAGCCACGACGTACTCGGACCCGAACAACCGGAATGAGGACCACTGATGGAGTCGGCAGAGATCCGCCGCCGCTGGCTGAGCTTCTTCGAGGAGCGCGGTCACACCGTCGTCCCTTCGGCGTCGCTCATCGCGGACGACCCGACTCTGCTCCTCGTCCCGGCCGGCATGGTGCCGTTCAAGCCGTACTTCCTCGGCGAGGTCAAGGCCCCCTTCCCGCGCGCCACCAGCGTGCAGAAGTGCGTGCGCACGCCGGACATCGAGGAGGTCGGCAAGACCACCCGGCACGGCACCTTCTTCCAGATGTGCGGCAACTTCTCCTTCGGCGACTACTTCAAGGAAGACGCCATCAAGTACGCCTGGGAGCTGCTCACCGCGCCCCAGGACAAGGGCGGTTACGGCCTGGAGCCGGAGCGCCTGTGGATCACCGTCTACAAGGACGACGACGAGGCCGAGCGCATCTGGCACGACGTCGTCGGGGTGCCGAAGGAGCGCATCCAGCGGCTCGGCATGAAGGACAACTACTGGTCCATGGGCGTCCCGGGACCGTGCGGCCCGTGTTCCGAGATCAACTACGACCGCGGCCCCGAGTTCGGCGTCGAGGGCGGCCCCGCCGTCAACGACGAGCGGTACGTGGAGATCTGGAACCTGGTCTTCATGCAGTTCGAGCGCGGCCAGGGCATCGGCAAGGACAACTTCGAGATCCTCGGCGAGCTGCCCAGCAAGAACATCGACACGGGCCTCGGCCTCGAGCGCCTCGCGATGATCCTGCAGGGCGTGCAGAACATGTACGAGATCGACACCTCCATGGCCGTCATCGAGAAGGCCACCGAGCTGACCGGTGTCGCCTACGGCGACGCCCACGCCTCGGACGTCTCGCTGCGCGTGGTCACCGACCACATGCGCACCTCGGTGATGCTCATCGGTGACGGCGTCACCCCCGGCAACGAGGGCCGCGGCTACGTGCTGCGCCGCATCATGCGCCGCGCCATCCGCAACATGCGGCTGCTGGGCGCCACCGGACCCGTCGTCCTCGACCTCATCGACACCGTCATCGCGATGATGGGACAGCAGTACCCGGAGCTGGTCAGCGACCGCGAGCGGATCGAGAAGGTCGCCGTCGCCGAGGAGAACGCCTTCCTCAAGACGCTGAAGGCCGGCACCAACATCCTCGACACCGCCGTCACCGACACCAAGGCCACCGGCGGCACCGTCCTCGCCGGCGACAAGGCGTTCCTGCTCCACGACACCTGGGGCTTCCCGATCGACCTCACCCTGGAGATGGCCGCCGAGCAGGGCCTGTCCGTGGACGAGGACGGCTTCCGGCGCCTGATGAAGGAGCAGCGGGAGCGCGCCAAGGCCGACGCCAGGGCCAAGAAGACCGGCCACGCCGACCTGGGCGCCTACCGCGAGATCGCCGACGCGGCCGGCGCCACCGACTTCATCGGGTACAGCGACACCGAGGGCGAGACGACGATCGTCGGCATCCTCGTCGACGGTGTCTCCTCCCCGGCCGCCAGCGAGGGCGACGAGGTGGAGATCGTCCTCGACCGCACCCCGTTCTACGCCGAGGGCGGCGGCCAGATCGGCGACACCGGCCGGATCAGGGTCGAATCCGGTGCCGTCATCGAGGTCCGCGACACGCAGAAGCCGGTCCCCGGCGTCTACGTCCACAAGGGTGTCGTCCAGGTGGGCGAGGTCACCGTCGGCGCCAAGGCGCAGGCCTCCATCGACCGCAGGCGCCGTACCGCCATCGCCCGCGCCCACTCCGCCACCCACCTCACCCACCAGGCGCTGCGCGACGCGCTCGGCCCGACGGCCGCGCAGGCCGGTTCCGAGAACCAGCCCGGCCGTTTCCGCTTCGACTTCGGCTCGCCCGCCGCCGTCCCGACGGCCGTGATGACCGACGTCGAGCAGAAGATCAACGAGGTGCTCGCCCGCGACCTGGACGTGCACGCCGAGGTCATGGGCATCGACGACGCCAAGAAGCAGGGCGCCATCGCCGAGTTCGGCGAGAAGTACGGCGAGCGGGTCCGGGTGGTGACCATCGGCGACTTCTCCAAGGAGCTGTGCGGCGGCACCCACGTCCACAACACCGCCCAGCTGGGCCTGGTGAAGCTGCTCGGCGAGTCCTCCATCGGCTCGGGAGTGCGCCGCATCGAGGCGCTCGTCGGCGTCGACGCCTACAACTTCCTGGCCCGTGAGCACACGGTCGTCGCCCAGCTCCAGGAGCTGATCAAGGGCCGTTCCGAGGAGCTGCCCGAGAAGGTCTCCGCGATGCTCGGCAAGCTGAAGGACGCCGAGAAGGAGATCGAGAAGTTCCGCGCGGAGAAGGTGCTCCAGGCGGCTGCCGGGCTCGCCGAGTCCGCCAAGGACGTGCGGGGCGTGGCCGTCGTCACCGGGCAGGTCCCGGACGGCACCACCCCCGACGACCTGCGCAGGCTGGTCCTCGATGTGCGCGGCCGGATCCAGGGCGGCCGGGCCGTCGTCGTCGCCCTCTTCACGATCGGGAACGGCAAGCCCCTCACCGTCATCGCCACCAACGAGGCCGCGCGCGAGCGGGGTCTCAAGGCCGGTGACCTGGTCCGCGCCGCGGCCAAGACGCTCGGCGGCGGCGGTGGCGGCAAGCCGGACGTCGCCCAGGGCGGCGGCCAGAACCCGGCCGCGGTCGGCGAGGCCGTCGAGGCCGTCGAGCGGCTCGTGGCGGACACCGCCAAGTGACCGCTGTGATGCGCAGGGGCCGCCGGCTCGCGATCGATGTCGGGGACGCCAGGATCGGGGTCGCCTCGTGCGACCCCGACGGGATCCTCGCCACCCCGGTCGAGACGGTGCCCGGCCGGGACGTCCCGGCGGCCCACCGCAGGTTGCGGCAGCTGGTCGAGGAGTACGAGCCGATCGAAGTCGTCGTCGGACTCCCTCGCTCCCTCAAGGGGGGCGAGGGGCCGGCCGCGGTGAAGGTCAGGGGCTTCGCCCAGGAGCTGGCCCGGGGCATCGCGCCGGTGCCGGTCCGCCTGGTGGACGAGCGGATGACGACCGTGACGGCGAGTCAGGGACTGCGCGCGTCGGGGGTGAAATCCAAGAAGGGCCGATCGGTCATCGACCAGGCGGCCGCTGTGATCATCCTTCAGCAGGCACTCGAATCCGAACGGGTGTCAGGTAAAGCCCCCGGCGAGGGCGTCGAAGTGGTCATCTGATCGCGATACGGTAACGTTCCGCGCGATGCGATGGTTTTCGAACAGCCACCGCACAGCAAGAGACGGAACGGAAACCGGCCCCCCGCCGCGTGACGTGCCGCCTCGCGGCTCTAGGGGATCGATGACTGAGTATGGCCGGGGCCCAGGCTCCGAACCGTGGCATCCCGAGGACCCGTTGTTCGGGGACGGCGGATGGGGAGGACAGCAGGCCCACGCGGGTCAGCAGTCCCCCTACGGCGGCCAGCCGCAGCACTATCCGGAGCAGCCGCAGCAGCCCTACCAGGGTGACTGGGGCGATGGCGGCCAGGCCGCGTTCGGTCAGGGCCAGCAGCAGTACCCCCCGTACGAACAGCCGTACGGTCAGCAGCCCCAGTACGCTGATCAGACTCAGCCGCAGTACGGCCAGCAGCCGCAGGACCAGTACGGTCATCAGCCTCAGCACCAGTACGGTGATCAGACCCAGCAGCACTACGCGGGTCACACCCCCCAGCCGTACGACAACAACGGCTGGGCAGCGGGCGCCCAGACGTACGCGCCCTACCCCGACCCCACCGACCCCTACGGCCAGCAGCAGGCCGGGTACGGCGGGGAGCAGCCCGACTTCTACAACACGCCCGACGCCTATCCGCCGCCCGAGCCGCCGAGCCGTCGCGCCCCCGAACCCGAACCGCGGGTCGACTGGGACCCGGGGCCCGACCAGGGTGAGCACGCCTTCTTCGCGGCAGGCGGCGACGACCGGGACGACGCCGACGACACCGACGAGGACGGCGGCCGCGGTGGCCGGGGCGAGCGGCGGGGGCGCGGCGGCAAGGACAAGAAGAAGCGCAACGGCTGCGCCTGCCTGGTGGTCGTGCTGGTGTTCGGCGGGGGCATCGGCGGCGTCGGCTATTTCGGCTACCAGTTCTACCAGAACCGTTTCGGGGTGGCGCCGGACTTCGCCGGGAACGGCTCAGGGGCCACCGTGACCGTCGAGATCCCCGACGGCGCGGGCGGCTACGACATCGGACGGCGCCTCAAAGAACTCGGTGTCGTCAAGAGCGTCGACGCGTTCGTGGCCGCGCAGCAGCAGAATCCCGAGGGCAAGAAGATCCAGGCCGGCGCCTATCTCCTGAAAAAGGAGATGTCCGCCGCGAGCGCCGTCCAGATGATGCTCGACCCCAAGAGCCAGAACAATGTGATGGTGACTCCCGGGCAGCGCAACATCAGAATCTACAAAGCGATCGACGAGAAACTCGGACTGTCCTCCGGCGCCACCAGAAAGGTCGCCGAGAAGGAATACAAGAGCCTCGGACTGCCCCGTTGGGCGAACAGCAACAGCCAGATCAAGGACCCGCTCGAGGGCTTCCTCTACCCGGGCACCTATCCCGCGGCCAAGGGCATGAAGCCCGAATCCGTGCTCAAGTCGATGGTCGGCCGGGCCACCACCGCGTACGGCAGGTACGACCTCGCCGCGAAGGCCAAGTCCTTCGATCTGAAGAACCCGTTGGAGCTGATCACGGTCGCGAGCCTGGTCCAGGCCGAGGGCAAGACCGACGACGACTTCCGCAAGATGGCCGAAGTCGTCTACAACCGCCTCAAGCCCGACAACACGGAGACCAACCGCAAGCTCCAGTTCGACTCGACCTTCAACTACCTGAAGAACGAGAGCAACATCCACATCAGCGAGTCCGAGATCAACACCAACAAGGACCCGTACAACACCTACACCAACGTCGGTCTGCCGCCAGGACCCATCGGCAACCCGGGTGAGGACGCCCTCAAGGCGACGATGAACCCGACCAGCGACGGCTGGATCTACTTCGTCGCCACCGACGGCAAGAGCCTCACCGAGTTCGCCAGGACCCTCGCCGAGTTCAACCAGCTCAAGGAAAAGTTCAATGCCAACTCGGGCAACTGACGCCCGCCGGGCGGCCGTCCTCGGCTCGCCCATCGCCCACTCGCTCTCCCCGGTGCTGCACCGCGCCGCCTACGACGAACTGGGCCTGACCGACTGGTCGTACGACCTGTTCGACGTCGACGAGGCCGCGCTGCCCGGCTTCGTCGAAGGGCTCGGCCCCGAGTGGGCCGGGCTCTCGCTGACCATGCCGCTGAAGCGGGCCGTCATCCCGCTCCTCGACACGGTCAGTGAGACGGCGGCCTCGGTCGAGGCGGTCAACACCCTCGTCCTCACCGACGACGGCCGCCGCGTCGGCGACAACACCGATATTCCCGGCATGGTCGCCGCGCTGCGCGAACGCGGCATCGAACAGGTCGACTCGGCGGCGATCCTCGGCGCGGGCGCCACCGCGTCCTCCGCGCTCGCCGCCCTCGCCCGGATCTGCGCCGGCGAGGTCGTCGCCTATGTGCGCAGCGCGGACCGGGCCGCCGAGATGCGCCAGTGGGGCGAACGCCTCGACGTCGAGGTGCGCACCGCCGACTGGGCCGACGCCGCCGACGCGCTGCACGCCCCCCTCGTCGTCGCCACCACCCCCGCCGGAGCCACCGACGCGCTCGCCGCCGCCGTCCCCGAGCGCCCCGCCACCCTCTTCGACGTCCTCTACGAGCCCTGGCCCACCGCGCTCGCCGCCCGCTGGTCCGCTTACGGCGGCGCCGTCGTCAGCGGCCTCGACCTGCTGGTCCACCAGGCGGTGCTCCAGGTCGAGCAGATGACCGGGCGCAGCCCCGCGCCTGTCGAGGCCATGCGCAAGGCGGGCGAACACGCGCTCGAATCCCGCTAGGGCGGGTCCTGCCGTCCCCGTCGTCGCCCCGACGCCGGACGGGAATCGATCAACGGACCCCGGGGCCCCTCGTCCGCCTGATGGACCGGCGGCCGGGGCCCGCGCCCGGACGTGGGAGGATCGAAGACGGCGGGCCGGGGCCGCGCACCCGGTCGCGCCGTCGCCGTACGCGAGGACGCGCGTACACAGGGCAGTACCAGGGCGCGAGCACTGAGGAGCACCGTTGAGCAGGTTGCGCTGGCTGACCGCGGGAGAGTCCCACGGTCCCGCACTCGTGGCGACGCTGGAGGGCCTTCCCGCCGGCGTGCCGATCACCACGGAGATGGTGGCGGACCACCTGGCCCGGCGCCGGCTCGGTTACGGACGCGGCGCCCGGATGAAGTTCGAGCGTGACGAGGTCACCTTCCTCGGCGGTGTCCGGCACGGCCTCACCCTCGGTTCCCCGGTCGCCGTCATGGTCGGCAACACCGAGTGGCCCAAGTGGGAGCAGGTCATGGCGGCCGACCCGGTCGCCCCCGAGATCCTCGACGGGCTCGCCCGCAACGCGCCGCTGACCCGGCCCCGCCCCGGCCACGCCGACCTCGCGGGGATGCAGAAGTACGGCTTCGACGAGGCCCGCCCGATCCTGGAGCGCGCCTCGGCCCGGGAGACCGCCGCCCGGGTCGCGCTCGGCGCCGTCGCCCGCTCCTACCTGAAGGAGACGGCCGGCATCGAGATCGTCAGCCATGTCGTGGAGCTGGCAGCGGCCAAGGCCCCCTACGGCGTGTACCCGACCCCGGCCGACGTGCAGAAGCTGGACGCCGACCCGGTGCGCTGCCTGGACGCGGACGCCTCGAAGGCGATGATCGCGGAGATCGACCAGGCCCACAAGGACGGCGACACCCTCGGCGGGGTCGTCGAGGTCCTCGCCTACGACGTGCCGGTGGGCCTCGGCTCGCACGTCCACTGGGACCGCAGGCTCGACGCCCGGCTCGCCGCCGCCCTCATGGGCATCCAGGCCATCAAGGGCGTCGAGGTCGGCGACGGCTTCGACCTCGCCCGGGTGCCCGGCTCTAAGGCGCACGACGAGATCGTCGCCACCGCCGACGGCATCCGCCGCTCCACCGGCCGCTCCGGCGGCACCGAGGGCGGTCTGACCACCGGCGAACTGCTGCGGGTGCGGGCCGCGATGAAGCCCATCGCGACCGTCCCGCGGGCCCTGAAGACCGTCGACGTCGCCACCGGCGAGGCCACCCAGGCCCACCACCAGCGCTCCGACGTGTGCGCGGTCCCGGCCGCCGGCATCGTCGCCGAGGCGATGGTCGCGCTCGTCCTCGCGGACGCCGTCGCGGAGAAGTTCGGCGGCGACAGCGTCCCCGAGACCCGCCGCAACGTCCGCTCCTACCTCGACCACCTGGCCATCCGATGACCGCCGCGCCGAACGTCGTCCTCGTCGGACCCATGGGCGTCGGCAAGTCCACCGTCGGCCGGCTCCTCGCCGACCGGCTCGGCGTCGGCTACCGCGACACCGACGACGACATCGTCACCGCCCAGGGCCGCACCATCGCCGAGATCTTCGTCGACGACGGCGAACCCGCCTTCCGCGCCATCGAGAAGCACGCCGTCAGCCGCGCCCTCACCGAGCACGACGGCGTCCTCGCACTCGGCGGCGGCTCGATCCTCGACCCCGACACCCGCGCGCTCCTCGCCGGACACCGCGTCGTCTACCTCTCGATGGACGTCGAGGAAGCGGTCAGACGCACCGGCCTCAACGCCGCCCGCCCGCTGCTCGCCGTCAACCCGCGCAAGCAGTGGCGCGAACTGATGGAAGCCCGGCGGGCCCTGTACGAGGGGGTCGCCACGGCCGTCGTCGCGACGGACCGCCGCACCCCCGAAGAGGTCACCCAAATCGCCCTGGACGCACTGGAGTTGAAGGAAGCATGAGCGAGTCGGTGACACGGATCCAGGTCGGCGGCACAGCGGGCAGCGAGCCCTACGAGGTCCTGGTGGGCCACCGGCTGCTGGGCGAACTGGGCACGCTGATCGGGGAGAAGGCCAAGCGGGTCGCCGTGATCCACCCCGAGGCGCTGGCCGAGACCGGCGACGCGCTCCGCGCCGACCTGGCCGACCAGGGCTTCGACGCGGTCGCCATCCAGGTGCCGAACGCGGAGGAGGCCAAGACCGCCGAGGTCGCCGCCTACTGCTGGAAGGCGCTCGGCCAGTCCGGGTTCACCCGCACCGACGTCGTCGTCGGCGTGGGCGGCGGCGCCACCACCGACCTGGCCGGGTTCGTGGCCGCGACCTGGCTGCGCGGGGTCCGCTGGATCGCCGTACCGACCACCGTGCTCGCCATGGTGGACGCGGCCGTCGGCGGCAAGACCGGCATCAACACCGCCGAGGGCAAGAACCTCGTCGGCGCCTTCCACCCGCCGGCCGGCGTGCTGTGTGACCTCGCCGCGCTCGAGTCCCTCCCGGTCAACGACTACGTCTCCGGGCTCGCCGAGATCATCAAGGCCGGCTTCATCGCCGACCCGGCGATCCTCGACCTGATCGAGTCCGACCCGCAGGCCGCCCGCACCCCCGCGGGCCCGCACACCGCCGAGCTGATCGAACGCTCCATCCGGGTCAAGGCCGAGGTGGTCTCCTCCGACCTCAAGGAGGCCGGGCTGCGCGAGATCCTCA
The DNA here is from genome assembly GCF_005222485.1 of Streptomyces griseoviridis. Classification (NCBI taxonomy): domain Bacteria; kingdom Bacillati; phylum Actinomycetota; class Actinomycetes; order Kitasatosporales; family Streptomycetaceae; genus Streptomyces; species Streptomyces griseoviridis. The sequence continues at coordinate 1,764,254 of NZ_CP029078.1, read as the reverse complement.
ACTACGGCCACACCCTGGGCCACGCCATCGAGAAGAACGAGCGCTACAAGTGGCGGCACGGCGCGGCCGTCTCCGTCGGCATGCACTTCGCCGCCGAACTGGGCCGCCTCGCGGGCCGGTTGGACGACGCGACGGCCGACCGGCACCGCGCGGTCCTGGAAGCGGTCGGGCTGCCCCTGTACTACCGCTACGACCAGTGGCCCATGCTGCTGGAGAACATGCGGGTCGACAAGAAGTCCCGCGGCGACCTGCTCCGCTTCATCGTCCTCGACGGCCTCGCCAAGCCGACCGTCCTCGAAGGACCCGACCCGGCCGTCCTCGTCGCCGCGTACGGCGAAGTGGGGCAGTAAGTACCGCCGTACTCCTTCCGTCCGTATCGCCGTGCGGCGGCGGGCACTTCGGACCGCCCCCGGCCGTTCACCAAACGGCGGCCGGGGGCGGTACCGTTCGGTGGCGAGCGGGGTCCGCACCCGCTGCCAGCGCCCATCGCCTGTACGAGACGGAGTGGCACCGGATGCAGCACGCAGTGGGTTCTCCGCTGCCGCCGCCCCATCAGCCGGGGCACGGACCGGCCGAGAGCTGGTCCCCGGCCGCACACCACCCGGGCCCACAGCCCGCCGGCCCCCACCAGGGCCCACCACCGCCAGGCGGCCACCAGGGTCCCGCCCCGATGCCACCGCCGCCCGGCGGCCACCAGGGCCCGCCCCCGATGCCGCCGCCCGGCAGCCGTCAGACCTCCGCCCCGGTGCCGCCGCCTCCGGGCCCCCCGGCCTTCGCCCCGCACGGCCGGCCGCTGCCCCCTCCGGAGACGACCGGCCACGTGCCGCTCCCGCCGGGCGCCCCGGTGGGCGTCCCCACGCACCCGCAGGCCGCGTCCGACCCGTCGGCGACCACCCTCGCGGTGCTCCTCATCGGCCCGGCCGGCGCGGGCAAGACCAGCGTCGCGAAGTTCTGGGCCGAGCACCGCCGCGTCCCCACGGCCCACATCAGCCTCGACGACGTCCGCGAATGGGTCCGTTCCGGCTTCGCCGACCCGCAGTCCGGATGGAACGACCACTCCGAGGCGCAGTACCGGCTGGCCCGCCGCACCTGCGGCTTCGCCGCGCGCAACTTCCTGGCCAACGGCATCTCCTGCATCCTCGACGACGCGGTCTTCCCCGACCGGCCGGTCGTCGGCCTCGGCGGCTGGAAGCGCCATGTGGGCCCCGGCCTGCTCCCCGTCGTGCTGCTGCCCGGCCTGGAGATCGTCCTGGAGCGCAACGCGGAACGCACGGGCAACCGGCGGCTCACCGACGAGGAGGTCGCCCGCATCCACGGCCGCATGGCGGGCTGGTACGGCTCGGGGCTGCCCATCATCGACAACTCCCAACTGGACGTCCCGCAGACGGCCCGGATCCTCGACGACGTCCTGACCCGGTCCATCGCGAGCCCACCGCAGTGGTAGAGGAACGTTCCCGCCGCCCGGCCTGACCCGCCGGGCCGCCGGAGGCCGCGCCCACCGCGCAGATGTCCGCTCCCGTCCCGCCGGGCCGGCTCCGGCAGCTCCGTTCCGTCCCGTCGGGCCGGCTCCCGCAGCTCCGTTACGTCCCGCCCCCTCCCGTCCCGCCCCGGCTCGCGCTGCCCCACTCGGCCCTCTCGACCGGCGGGATCCGCGGGACGCTCCTACGCTCGCCTTATGCCCGAGGTGTACGCAGCCCGCCGTTCCCGTCTCCGTGGACGCTTCAACGCGGCCGGCAGCACCGCTGCGCTCGTCTCGCGTCCCGCCAACGTCCGCTACCTCGCGGGACCGGTCCCCGACGGCGCCGTCCTCCTGGTCGGCCGGAGCGACGCGCACGACCTGCTGGTCTGCCCCGAGCCCGCCGACGACCGCGCCGCGGGCGTCAGGACCGACGACAGCCTCCGGGTCCAGACCCTCACCGCGGGCGCGGGCGACCCCGCCGTCGCCGCCGCCGATCTCGCCGCGGGCCACGACGCCGACTGCCTCGCCGTGGAGGAGCACCACCTCACCGTGGCCAGGCACCGGGCCCTGCGCTCGGTGCTGCCCGCCTCCCGGCTGCGCCTGTCCGACCTCGGCCGGGCCGTCGAACAGCTGCGGGTCGTCAAGGACGAGGAGGAGATCTCCTGCCTGCGCATCGGCGCCGAGATCGCCGACCAGGCGCTGAGCGAACTCCTGGAGTCCATCCTCGTCGGCCGCACCGAACGCCACCTCGCCCTGGAACTCGAACGACGGCTCGTCGACCACGGCGCCGACGGACCCGCCTTCGCCACCTCGGTCGCCACCGGACCGCACTCCGGCAGGCGCTCGCACCGGCCCACCGACCGCCGGGTCGAGGAGGGCGACTTCCTCTCCGTCTCCCTGGGCGCCAGCTACCGCGGCTACCGCTGCTCGATCGGCAGGACCTTCGTCATCGGCACCAGCCCCGCCGACTGGCAGATCGACCTCTACGACCTCGTCTTCGCCGCCCAACGCGCAGGCCGGGAGGCCCTCGTCCCCGGTTCCGCGCACCGCGACGTCGACCACGCGGCACGTCAGGTCCTGGACTCGGCCGGGTACGCCGAGGGCCTGCCCGCGCGCACCGGGCACGGCGTCGGACTCGAAATCGACGAGGACCCGCAGTTGGCCCCTGCGGCCATGGGTAAACTGGACGCTTGCGTGCCGGTCACCGTCGAGCCAGGGGTCCACCTCCCGGGCCGGGGCGGCGTCCGGATCGATGACACGCTCGTCGTCCGCCCCGAGGCGGACGGCGGACCCGAGCTACTCACCATCACGACCAAGGAGCTGCTCGCGCTCTAGCCTCGCGCTGTGCGCCCGGCCCGTGGTCGTCCACGTCAGTCCAGGAGATTCCGCAACCGTGGCTTCCACGAACGACCTCAAGAACGGCCTGGTGCTCAAGCTCGACGGCGGCCAGCTGTGGTCCGTCGTCGAGTTCCAGCACGTCAAGCCCGGCAAGGGCCCGGCCTTCGTGCGCACCAAGCTGAAGAACGTGCTCTCCGGCAAGGTCGTCGACAAGACGTTCAACGCCGGTGTCAAGGTCGAGACGGCCACTGTCGACAAGCGCGACATGCAGTTCTCGTACATGGACGGCGAGTACTTCGTCTTCATGGACATGGAGACCTACGACCAGCTGATGGTCGACCGCAAGGCCGTCGGCGACGCCGCCAACTTCCTGATCGAGGGCTTCACGGCCACCGTCGCCCAGCACGAGGGCGAGGTGCTCTTCGTCGAGCTGCCCGCCGCCGTCGAGCTGGTCGTCCAGGAGACCGAGCCCGGCGTCCAGGGCGACCGCTCCACCGGCGGCACCAAGCCCGCCACCCTGGAGACCGGCCACCAGATCCAGGTCCCCCTCTTCATCACCACCGGAGAGAAGATCAAGGTCGACACCCGCACGAGCGACTACCTCGGCCGGGTGAACAGCTAACCGTGGCTGCCCGCAACACGGCCCGCAAGCGCGCCTTCCAGATCCTCTTCGAGGGCGACCAGCGCGGAGCCGACGTCCTCACGGTCCTCGCGGACTGGATCCGGCTCTCCCGGGGCGACACCCGGCAGCCGCCGGTGAGCGAGTACACGATGCAGCTCGTCGAGGGCTACGCGCAGCACGCGCGGCGGATCGACGACCTCATCGCCCAGTACGCCGTGGGCTGGACGTTGGACCGGATGCCGGTCGTGGACCGCAACATCCTGCGTCTGGGGGCGTACGAGCTGATCTGGGTCGACGAGACCCCGGACGCCGTCGTCCTCGACGAGATGGTGCAGCTGGCGAAGGAGTTCTCCACCGACGAGTCGCCCTCGTTCGTGAACGGCCTGCTGGGCCGCTTCAAGGAGCTCAAGCCCTCGCTGCGCCGGGACGAGGCATAGAAGGCGCACCACCACGCCGTCGCGCGCACCGGGCGGCCGAAGACGCCGGAGGGCCCACAGCATGACCTGCTGCGGGCCCTCCGGCATCTCCGGGAACTGCGGGAACTGCGGGAACTGCGGGAACTTTGGGAGTTCCGGGAACTTCGGCATCTCCGGGACTCCGGGACTCCGGGAGCTTCGGCGTCTCCGGGAACTCCGGGATCTCCGGGAACTTCGGGACTGCGGTGGCGGTCCGGGCCGGGGCGATGTGCTCGACGAGGTCTGCGCACCGGCCGGGCGTCGGCCCGCGCGAGCGCTCCCGCGTCGCCGGGGGGCGTGGGCCCGCGGTCCGACCGTGCGCCTCGACAGGCGTCGGCCGGGGGAGACGCGCTCGGCGATTGTCCTGTGACGGCTGCGAGAGCGATCCCGTTTCGCCGTGTGTCCCGCGCCGGACCGCGCGGCGCGCGCACCGGTCGGACCGTGCGGCGCGAACGGCCCCGCCTCCCGCGCCCGATCGCGCGCCTCGCACGCCCCCGTGCCTGACACCCTCCCGCACGCCCCTGTGAGGCCCCTGCGTCGCCCTGGCGTCCGCCGCGCGCACCCCGGCCGCCTCCGTGCCCCGCGGGAGGCTCCCCGTGGCTCCTGCGCCTCCCGACGGCTCCCGACTGCTCCGGACGGTTTCCGACGGCTCCGGACTGCTCCCGACTCCGCGCGTCGCCTCCGAGGTTTCTCGTGGCCCCCGGGTCCCACGCGGCCCTCGCACCACTCGCCACCCCTGCGCCCCTCGTGCATCCGGGCGCGCCCCCGGCCCACGAAAAAAAGCCACCGAGAGAGCCGGAACCGTCGGGTTCCGGCCACCTCGGTGGCACGTTTCTTCGCAAGCGGGGAGCGGATCAGCCCTCGTCGTGCGTGGCCACCGCTCGGCGCGCGTCCGCGTCCAGCACACCCCAGCTGATCAGCTGCTCGGTGAGGACCGAGGGCGACTGGTCGTAGATGACGGCCAGTGTGCGCAGGTCGTCCTGGCGGATCGACAGCACCTTGCCGTTGTAGTCGCCCCGCTGGGACTGGATCGTCGCGGCGTACCGCTGGAGCGGGCCCGCCTTCTCGGCCGGCACCGTGGCCAGCCGCTCCAGGTCGAGGACCAGCTTCGGCGGCGGCTCGGCGGCCCCGCCGGGAGTGGTGCCCGGCAGCAGCTCCTGCACCGGAACGCCGTAGAAGTCCGCCAGCTCGGCCAGGCGCTGCACGGTCACGGCGCGGTCGCCGCGTTCGTACGAACCGACCACGACGGCCTTCCAGCGTCCCTGCGACTTCTCCTCGACTCCGTGGAGGGAAAGGCCCTGCTGGGTGCGGATGGCCCGAAGCTTGGCCCCGAGCTGTTTGGCGTATTCGCTGGACATATAGCTCCCCGGACACTGTGTCGCGCGGAGCGGCTTGGTTTCCGTGCCGCGCGTCTGGTAACTCACTGTGAGGTTACGCAGCGTGACTCTCGTGCGTCAAGCCGAATGGTCCACACCGACGCTTCCGCGACAGCCGTGGCCGATTACGCCAGGGGGGTGAATCGGGGGCACGGCGGGGCCTGCTACCGTGGATGGCGCAAATCCGACGTCCTTTAAGGTCCGTCCCGTGAGGCGGAGAAGGAGGTCCGTTTCCTATGGACACGCAGCACACGCAGAACCCGCAGGACAAGCAGAAGCCGCAGGAGAGCCAGGACATCCCGGAGACCGGGGACTCCCGGGCCTCCGACGCCCGGCCCGTCCTCGAAGCCCCCGACATCGCGCGGGTGCTGACCCGCATCGCGCACGAGATCGTCGAACGCGCCAAGGGCGCCGAGGACGTGGTGCTGCTCGGCATCCCGACCCGGGGCGTCTTCCTCGGCCGCAGGCTCGCCGAGAAGCTGGCGGAGATCACCGGCCGCACGGTCCCGGTGGGCTCCCTCGACATCACCATGTACCGCGACGACCTCCGGATGCACCCGCCGCGCGCGCTGGCCCGCACCGAGATCCCCGGTGACGGCATCGACGGCCGCCTCGTCGTCCTCGTCGACGACGTGCTGTTCTCCGGCCGCACCATCCGCGCCGCCCTCGACGCCCTGAACGACATCGGGCGCCCGCGCGCGGTCCAGCTCGCCGTCCTCGTCGACCGGGGCCACCGCGAACTGCCCATCCGCGCCGACTACGTCGGCAAGAACCTCCCCACGTCGTTGCGGGAGACGGTCAAGGTGCTGCTCGCCGAGGAGGACGGTCGCGACACCGTGCTGCTCGGTGTGAAGCAGAACCCGTAGCGGACCGACGGCGCACCCCGAAGCGGTGTGCCGCGCCTTCGCCTGCCCGGAATCTCCTCATACCTGAACTGCCTTACGGAGCCTGACAGATGCTGCGTCATCTCATCTCGGCCGCCGACCTCACCCGCGACGACGCCGTCCTGATCCTCGACACCGCCGAGGAGATGGCCCGGGTCGCCGACCGGCCGATCAAGAAGCTGCCGACCCTGCGCGGCCGGACGGTCGTCAACCTCTTCTTCGAGGACTCGACCCGGACCCGGATCTCCTTCGAGGCCGCGGAGAAGCGCCTGTCCGCGGACGTCATCAACTTCACCGCCAAGGGATCGAGCGTCTCCAAGGGTGAGTCCCTGAAGGACACCGCCCAGACCCTGGAGGCCATGGGCGTCGACGCCGTGGTCATCAGGCACGGCGCCTCCGGGGCCCCCTACCGGCTCGCCAACTCCGGCTGGATCGACGCCGCCGTCATCAACGCGGGCGACGGCACCCACCAACACCCCACCCAGGCGCTCCTGGACGCGTTCACCATGCGCCGCCGGCTGGTCGGCCGGGACACCGGGCTCGGCCAGGACCTCGACGGGCGGCGCATCACGATCGTCGGCGACATCCTGCACAGCCGGGTCGCCCGCTCCAACGTCGACCTGCTGCACACCCTGGGCGCCGAGGTCACCCTGGTCGCCCCGCCCACCCTGGTGCCGGTCGGCGTCGGGAACTGGCCCTGCGAGGTGTCCTACGACCTCGACGCCGTCCTGCCCAAGTCCGACGCCGTGATGATGCTCCGCGTCCAGCGCGAGCGCATGAACGCCGCGTTCTTCCCGACCGAGCGCGAGTACTCGCGCCGCTACGGCCTCGACGGCGACCGGATGGCGCGGATGCCGGAGCACGCCGTCGTGATGCACCCGGGACCGATGGTCCGCGGCATGGAGATCACCGCCGAGGTCGCCGACTCGGAGCGCTGCACCGTCGTCGAGCAGGTCGCAAACGGAGTCTCCATCCGGATGGCCGTCCTGTATCTGCTGCTCGGCGGCAACGAGCCCGCCGTCACCCACACCCGCACCGAGGAGAAGTCCGAACGATGAGCAAGATCCTGATCCGCGGTGCGAAGGTGCTCGGCCACGACCCGCAGGACGTCCTGATCGACGGCGAGACCATCGCCGAGGTCGGCACCGGCCTCACGGCCGAAGGCGCCGAGGTCGTCGAGGCCGAGGGCAAGGTGCTGCTGCCCGGCCTCGTCGACCTGCACACCCATCTGCGCGAGCCCGGCCGCGAGGACTCCGAGACCGTGCTGACCGGCACGCGCGCGGCGGCCTCCGGCGGCTTCACGGCCGTCTTCGCGATGGCCAACACCTTCCCGGTCGCCGACACCGCCGGCGTCGTCGAGCAGGTCTACCGGCTCGGCCGCGACCACGGCTACTGCGACGTGCAGCCGATCGGCGCCGTCACCGTCGGCCTGGAGGGCAGGAAGCTCGCCGAACTGGGCGCCATGCACGAGTCGGCGGCCGGCGTCACCGTCTTCTCCGACGACGGCAAGTGCGTCCACGACGCCGTGATCATGCGCCGCGCCCTGGAGTACGTGAAGGCCTTCGGCGGGGTCGTCGCCCAGCACGCCCAGGAGCCGCGGCTCACCGAGGGCGCCGAGATGAACGAGGGTGTCGTCTCCGCCGAGCTGGGCCTCGGCGGCTGGCCCGCGGTGGCCGAGGAGTCGATCATCGCCCGGGACGTCCTGCTCGCCGAGCACGTCGGCTCCCGCGTCCACATCTGCCACCTCTCGACCGCCGGCTCCGTGGAGATCGTCCGCTGGGCCAAGTCCCGCGGCATCGACGTCACCGCCGAGGTCACCCCGCACCACCTGCTGCTCACCGACGAACTGGTGCGCACCTACAACCCCGTCTACAAGGTCAACCCGCCGCTGCGCACCGAGCGCGACGTGCTGGCCCTGCGCGAGGCGCTCGCCGACGGCACGATCGACATCGTCGCCACCGACCACGCCCCGCACCCGCACGAGGACAAGGACTGCGAGTGGGCCGCCGCCGCCATGGGGATGGTCGGCCTGGAGACCGCGTTGTCAGTGGTGCAGGAGACCATGGTGGACACCGGGCTCCTCACCTGGGCCGGGGTCGCCGAACGCATGTCCGCCAAGCCCGCCGAGATCGGCGGGGCCGACGGCCACGGCCGCCCCGTCTCGGCTGGTGAGCCCGCCAACCTCACGCTCGTCGACACGGCATACCGTGGGTCGGTGGACCCCGCGGGCTTCGCCTCGCGCAGCCGGAACACCCCGTACGAGGGGCGTGAGCTGCCGGGCCGTGTGACGCACACCTGGCTCAGGGGCAAGGCCACGCTCGTCGACGGGAAGCTCACGTGACACCTGTAATCCTGCTCGCGGCCGAGAAGAAGTCGGCCGAGGTCACCGACTGGGCCGCCAGGCTCGGCTGGCTCGTCGGACTCGCGCTGTTCGTCGCGCTCGTCTACTGGCTGATGCGCGAGGGCTGGAAATGGCGCGGCACCCTCCAGGGGGACCTGCCCGAGCTGCCCACCGCGCCGGACACGCCCGGCGCGGCCAGGCTGACCATGAGCGGTCGCTACCACGGCTCCACCACCGCGGGACAGTGGCTCGACCGCATCGTGGCGCACGGCCTCGGCACCCGCAGCCGGGCCGAGCTGACGCTGACCGACGCCGGCCTCGACGTCGTACGGCCCGGCGCCCGCGACTTCTTCGTGCCGCTCGACCGGCTGCGCGAGGCCCGGCTCGACAAGGGCATCGCGGGCAAGGTCCTCACCGAGGGCGGGCTCCTCGTGGTGACGTGGGAGCACGGCGACCGGCTGATCGACTCCGGGTTCCGCTCGGACCGCGCGGCCGAGCACACCGAGTGGGTCGACGCCCTGAACCAGATGATCAACAAGACGGAAGGCGCACGATGACAACCTCCATCCAGGGAGCGGCCTCGCGGAGGCACCAGGCGGCTCCCGCCGTACTCGTCCTGGAGGACGGCCGGATCTTCCGCGGCCGCGCCTACGGGGCCGTGGGGGTCACCTTCGGCGAGGCCGTGTTCTCCACCGGCATGACCGGCTACCAGGAGACCCTCACCGACCCGTCGTACCACCGCCAGGTCGTCGTGATGACCGCACCGCACGTCGGCAACACCGGCGTCAACGACGAGGACCCCGAGTCGGGCCGCATCTGGGTCGCCGGGTACGTCGTGCGCGACCCCGCGCGCGTGCCGTCCAACTGGCGCTCCCGCCGCTCCCTCGACGAGGAGCTGCGCGGCCAGGGCGTCGTCGGCATCTCCGGCGTCGACACCCGCGCCCTCACCCGCCACCTGCGCGAGCGCGGCGCCATGCGCGTCGGCATCTTCTCCGGCCCCGCCCTGCCCGCCGACGAGCGGATGCTCGCCCAGGTCAGGGAGGCCCCCGAGATGACGGGTGCCGACCTCTCCGCCGAGGTCGCCACCGACGAGGCGTACGTCGTCCCCGCGATCGGCGAGAAGAAGTTCACCGTCGCCGCCGTCGACCTCGGCATCAAGGGCATGACCCCGCACCGGATGGCCGAACGCGGCATCGAGGTGCACGTGCTGCCCGCCACCGCCACCGCCGACGACGTGTACGCCGTCGCCCCCGACGGAGTGTTCTTCTCCAACGGGCCCGGCGACCCGGCCACCGCCGACCACGCGGTCGCCGTGATGCGCGCCGTCCTGGAGCGCTCCACCCCGCTCTTCGGCATCTGCTTCGGCAACCAGATCCTGGGCCGCGCCCTCGGCTTCGGCACCTACAAGCTGAAGTACGGCCACCGCGGCATCAACCAGCCCGTGCAGGACCGCACGACCGGCAAGGTCGAGGTCACCGCGCACAACCACGGCTTCGCCGTCGACGCCCCCCTCGACCGGGTCAGCGAGACGGAGTTCGGCCGCGCCGAGGTCTCCCACGTCTGCCTGAACGACAACGTGGTGGAGGGCCTGCACCTGCTCGACCGGCCGGCCTTCAGCGTCCAGTACCACCCCGAAGCGGCGGCAGGCCCGCACGACGCCGCCTACCTGTTCGACCGCTTCGTTTCCCTGATGGAGGGCCAGCGTGCCTAAGCGCACCGATATCCAGTCCGTCCTGGTCATCGGCTCCGGCCCGATCGTCATCGGCCAGGCCGCCGAGTTCGACTACTCCGGCACCCAGGCGTGCCGCATCCTGCGCGCCGAGGGGCTGCGCGTCATCCTCGTCAACTCCAACCCGGCGACGATCATGACCGACCCGGAGATCGCCGACGCCACCTACGTCGAGCCGATCACCCCGGAGTTCGTCGAGAAGATCATCGCCAAGGAGCGCCCCGACGCCCTGCTGCCCACTCTGGGCGGCCAGACGGCCCTCAACACGGCGATCTCGCTGCACGAGGCGGGCACCCTCGACAAGTACGGCGTCGAACTGATCGGCGCCAACGTCGAGGCCATCAACAAGGGCGAGGACCGCGAACTCTTCAAGGGCGTCGTCGAGGCCGTCCGCGCCAAGATCGGCCACGGCGAGTCCGCCCGCTCGGTCATCTGCCACTCCATGGACGACGTGATCCAGGGCGTCGACACCCTCGGCGGCTACCCCGTCGTCGTCCGCCCCTCCTTCACCATGGGCGGCGCCGGCTCCGGCTTCGCGCACGACGAGGAGGAGCTGCGCCGCATCGCGGGACAGGGCCTCACGCTCTCCCCGACCACCGAGGTGCTCCTGGAGGAGTCCATCCTCGGCTGGAAGGAGTACGAGCTGGAGCTGATGCGCGACAAGCACGACAACGTCGTGGTCGTCTGCTCCATCGAGAACTTCGACCCGATGGGCGTCCACACCGGCGACTCGATCACCGTCGCCCCCGCGATGACGCTCACCGACCGCGAGTACCAGACCCTGCGCGACATCGGCATCGCGGTGATCCGCGAGGTCGGCGTCGACACCGGCGGCTGCAACATCCAGTTCGCGGTCAACCCCGAGGACGGCCGGGTCATCGTCATCGAGATGAACCCGCGCGTCTCCCGGTCCTCCGCGCTCGCGTCCAAGGCGACCGGCTTCCCGATCGCGAAGATCGCCGCCAAGCTCGCCGTCGGCTACACCCTCGACGAGATCCCGAACGACATCACGCAGGAGACCCCGGCCTCCTTCGAGCCCACCCTCGACTACGTCGTCGTCAAGGCCCCGCGGTTCGCGTTCGAGAAGTTCCCGAGCGCCGACTCCACGCTGACGACGACCATGAAGTCGGTCGGCGAGGCCATGGCCATCGGCCGCAACTTCACCGAGGCGTTCCAGAAGGCGCTGCGCTCGCTGGAGAAGAAGGGCAGCCAGTTCACCTTCGTGGGCGAGCCGGGCGACAAGCTCCAGCTGCTGGAGGAGGCCGTACGGCCCACCGACGGCCGCATCAACACCGTCATGCGGGCCATCCGGGCCGGCGCCACCCAGGAGGAGGTCTTCGACTACACGAAGATCGACCCCTGGTTCGTCGACCAGCTCTTCCTCATCAAGGAGATCGCCGACGAGCTGGGCCAGGCGCCCGAGCTGACGCCCGACCTGCTCGCCGAGGCCAAGCGGCACGGCTTCTCCGACGTCCAGATCGCCGAGATCCGCGGCCTGCGCGAGGACGTCGTGCGCGAGGTCAGGCACGCCCTCGGCATCCGCCCGGTGTACAAGACCGTCGACACCTGCGCCGCCGAGTTCGCCGCGAAGACGCCGTACTTCTACTCCTCCTACGACGAGGAGAACGAGGTCGCGCCCCGCGAGAAGCCCGCCGTCATCATCCTGGGCTCCGGGCCCAACCGCATCGGCCAGGGCATCGAGTTCGACTACTCCTGCGTCCACGCCTCCTTCGCGCTCTCCGAGGCCGGGTTCGAGACCGTGATGGTCAACTGCAACCCGGAGACCGTCTCCACCGACTACGACACCTCCGACCGGCTCTACTTCGAGCCGCTCACCCTGGAGGACGTGCTGGAGATCGTCCACGCCGAGCAGCAGGCGGGCCCGGTCGCGGGCGTCATCGTCCAGCTCGGCGGCCAGACCCCGCTGGGGCTCTCGCAGGCCCTCAAGGACAACGGCGTGCCGATCGTGGGCACCTCGCCCGAGGCCATCCACGCCGCCGAGGACCGCGGCGCCTTCGGCCGGGTGCTCGCCGAGGCCGGCCTGCCCGCCCCCAAGCACGGCACCGCCACCACCTTCGCCGGCGCCAAGGCCATCGCCGACGAGATCGGCTACCCGGTCCTGGTGCGCCCCTCGTACGTGCTGGGCGGACGCGGCATGGAGATCGTCTACGACGAGACCCGGCTCGCCTCCTACATCGACGAGTCGACCGAGATCAGCCCCTCCCGGCCGGTCCTCGTCGACCGCTTCCTCGACGACGCCATCGAGATCGACGTCGACGCCCTCTACGACGGCGAGGAGCTGTACCTCGGCGGCGTCATGGAGCACATCGAGGAAGCCGGCATCCACTCCGGCGACTCGGCGTGCGCGCTGCCCCCGATCACCCTGGGCGGCTTCGACATCAAGCGGCTGCGGACCTCCACCGAGGCCATCGCCCGCGGGGTCGGCGTCCGCGGTCTGATCAACATCCAGTTCGCGCTGGCCGGCGACATCCTCTACGTCCTGGAGGCCAACCCGCGCGCGTCCCGCACGGTCCCCTTCACCTCCAAGGCGACCGCGGTGCCGCTGGCGAAGGCCGCCGCCCGCATCTCGCTGGGCGCGACCGTCGCCGAACTGCGCGCCGAGGGCCTGCTCCCGGCCCACGGCGACGGCGGCGAACTGCCCTTCGACGCGCCGATCTCCGTCAAGGAGGCCGTCATGCCGTGGTCGCGGTTCCGCGACATCCACGGCCGGGGCGTGGACACCGTCCTCGGCCCCGAGATGCGCTCCACCGGCGAGGTCATGGGCATCGACTCCGTCTTCGGCACGGCGTACGCCAAGTCGCAGGCAGGCGCCTACGGTCCGCTGCCCACCAAGGGCCGCGCGTTCATCTCGGTCGCCAACCGCGACAAGCGGTCGATGATCTTCCCGGCCCGCGAACTGGTCGCCCACGGCTTCGAACTGCTCGCCACCTCAGGCACCGCCGAGGTCCTCAAGCGCAACGGCATCAACGCCACCATGGTGCGCAAGCAGTCCGAGGGCACCGGCCCGAACGGCGAGAAGACGATCGTCCAGCTGATCCACGACGGCGAGGTCGACCTGATCGTCAACACCCCGTACGGCACCGGCGGCCGCCTCGACGGCTACGAGATCCGCACGGCGGCCGTGGCCCGGTCGGTCCCCTGCCTGACGACGGTGCAGGCGCTCGCCGCCGCCGTCCAGGGCATCGACGCCCTCCACCACGGCGACGTCGGCGTCCGATCGCTCCAGGAACACGCCGAACACCTGACCGCGGCCCGCGACTAGCAGCCGACGAGGGGGACACCGGAAACGGTGTCCCCCTCGTCGTGAGGACACCATGTACAAGATCTTCTTCAACCTCGTCTTCCGGCGGATGGACCCCGAGGCCGCCCACCACCTCGCCTTCCGCTGGATCCGCCTCGCCGCCCGCGTCCCGGTCCTGCGCACCTTCCTGGCCGCCGCCCTCGCGCCCCGCCACCGGGAACTGCGCACCGAGGCCCTCGGGCTGCGGATGCACGGACCGTTCGGGCTCGCCGCTGGCTTCGACAAGAACGCGGTCGCCATCGACGGCATGGCTATGCTCGGCTTCGACCACGTCGAGATCGGCACGGTCACCGGACAGCCGCAGCCGGGCAACCCCAAGAAGCGGCTGTTCCGGCTGGTCCCCGACCGGGCACTGATCAACCGCATGGGCTTCAACAACGAGGGCTCGCTCGCCGTCGCGGCCCGGCTGGCGTCCCGCGAGGCCGTCTTCAGGACCGTCGTGGGCGTCAACATCGGCAAGACCAAGGCGGTCGCCGAGGCCGACGCCGTCGCCGACTACGTGACGTCCACCGAGCGGCTCGCGCCCCACGCCGACTACCTCGTCGTCAACGTCTCCTCGCCCAACACCCCCGGACTGCGCGACCTCCAGGCCACCGAGGCGCTGCGCCCGCTCCTGACGGCCGTGCGCGAGGCCGCCGACCTCACGGTCACCGCCCGCCGGGTCCCGCTCCTGGTGAAGATCGCGCCCGACCTCGCCGACGAGGACATCGACGCGGTCGCCGACCTCGCCGTGGAACTCGGCCTGGACGGGATCATCGCCACCAACACCACCATCGCCCGCGAAGGGCTCGGCCTCGCCTCGGAACCCGCCCTGGTCCAGGAGACCGGCGGTCTCTCCGGCGCGCCCCTCAAGGAACGCTCCCTCGAGGTCCTGCGCCGCCTCTACGCGCGCGTGGGCGACCGCGTCACCCTGGTGGGCGTCGGCGGCGTCGAGAACGCCGAGGACGCCTGGCAGCGGGTGCTGGCCGGCGCCACCCTGGTGCAGGGCTACAGCGCCTTCGTCTACGAGGGCCCGTTCTGGGCCCGTTCCGTCCACAAGGGACTCGCCGCCCGGCTGCGCACCAGCCCGTACGCCACCCTCGCCGACGCGGTCGGCGCCGACGTCAGGAAGGCCGCATGACCGCCCTGGAACCCTTCGGCGCCCGGCTGCGCCGCGCCATGGACACCCGCGGCCCGCTCTGCGTCGGCATCGACCCGCACGCGTCCCTGCTCACGGACTGGGGCCTGGCCGACGACGTGGCGGGACTCGAACGGTTCAGCCGCACGGTCGTGGCGGCGGTGGCCGACCGGGTCGCCGTCCTCAAGCCGCAGAGCGCCTTCTTCGAGCGGTTCGGCTCGCGCGGGATCGCCGTCCTGGAGAGGACCGTCGAGGAGGCGCGGGCGGCCGGCGCCCTGGTCGTGATGGACGCCAAGCGCGGCGACATCGGCTCGACCATGGCCGGGTACGCCGAGACCTTCCTGCACCCGGACTCCCCGCTGTTCTCCGACGCGCTCACCGTCTCGCCGTACCTCGGCTACGGCTCGCTCGCGCCCGCCGTCGAGCTGGCCAGGCGCGGCGGCACCGGGCTGTTCGTGCTGGCGCTCACCTCCAACCCGGAGGGCGGCGAGGTGCAGCGCGCGGTGCGTGCCGACGGCCGTGACGTCGGCGCGACGATGCTGGCGCACCTGGCGGCCGAGAACGCGGGGGAGGAGCCGCTCGGTTCCTTCGGCGCGGTGGTGGGCGCCACGCTGGGCGACCTGTCCTCCTACGACCTCGCGATCAACGGCCCGCTGCTCGCGCCGGGCGTCGGCGCGCAGGGCGCCACCGCGGCCGACCTGCCGACCGTGTTCGGGTCCGCCGTGCGCGCCGTCGTCCCGAACGTCAGCCGGGGCGTCCTGCGGCACGGTCCTGACGCGGGGGCGCTGCGGGCGGCCGCCGACCGGTTCACCGAGGAGATCAGGGCCGTTCTCGCGACGGTGTGAGCAGCGCCACTCACGCTCGCCCCCGTCACCCGCGGGTGACGGGGGCGAGCGTGCCGTATGAGGCTTTCGCGACGGTCGTCGCGGGCGTTCGAGCTGGTCGGCGAAGTCCTCTGCTGAGGGGCCCGTGTTCGACCCGCGTCCGAATCCACCCCCACATCCTGGTCTTTATGTCCCAAATGTCTGGCCTGACAGAGGCTGACCAGGACTTTTCCGCTGTTCTCGCTGACTCCGGCGCCCTTGCCCGCTAGTCTCCGACGAGAGTCAACGGGCGAGCGTGTTGCTCGTGGCTCGCCAGGTGTGGGGCGACTAGGTTCCTCACCGGTCCGTATCCGACAGTTCGACATCCGAGGTGACGTAGGCGTGGCTCTTCCGCCCCTTACCCCTGAACAGCGCGCAGCCGCGCTCGAAAAGGCCGCCGCGGCTCGCCGGGAGCGGGCCGAGGTCAAGAATCGACTCAAGCACTCCGGCGCCTCCCTGCATGAGGTCATCAAGCAGGGCCAGGAGAACGACGTCATCGGCAAGATGAAGGTCTCCGCCCTGCTGGAGTCACTGCCGGGCGTGGGCAAGGTCCGCGCCAAGCAGATCATGGAGCGACTGGGCATCTCCGAGAGCCGCCGTGTGCGGGGTCTCGGTTCGAACCAGATCGCGTCCCTGGAGCGTGAGTTCGGCAGCACCGGCTCCTGAGTCCGCCTCCTGCGGACCCGGGAGTCCCGGACACTCCGGGATTGCTGGAATAATCGCTGCATGGCTGCAACATTCCGGGGGACGACCCCCGAGCCCCCGGACGTACGTCCGCGGCTGACCGTGCTCTCCGGCCCCTCCGGGGTCGGCAAGAGCACGGTCGTCGCCCATATGCGCAAGGAACACCCCGAGGTCTGGCTCTCGGTGTCGGCGACGACCCGCAAGCCCCGCCCCGGTGAGAAGCACGGGGTCCACTACTTCTTCGTCAGCGACGAGGAGATGGACAAGCTGATCGCCAACGGCGAGCTGCTCGAGTGGGCCGAGTTCGCGGGCAACCGCTACGGCACGCCGCGCGCGGCCGTGCTGGAACACCTGGACTCCGGGGTCCCGGTCCTCCTGGAGATCGACCTCCAGGGCGCCCGGCAGGTCCGCGAGACCATGCCCGAGGGCCGGCTGCTGTTCCTGGCCCCTCCCTCCTGGGACGAGCTGGTGCGCAGGCTCACCGGCCGGGGCACCGAGCCGCCCGAGGTGATCGCCCGCCGGCTGGACGCGGCGAAGATCGAACTGGCCGCTGAGCCGGAGTTCGACATGACCCTGGTCAACACCTCCGTCGAGGACGTGGCGCGTGAGCTGCTAGCCTTGATGGACGTTGTGTGATCGTGATCGTGATGATCACACTCCCTGATTCTTTCCCATCCATCGGAAGGTAGAGCGTGTCCTCTTCCATCTCCGCGCCCGAGGGCATCATCAACCCGCCGATCGACGAGCTCCTCGAGGCCACGGACTCGAAGTACAGCCTCGTGATCTACGCGGCGAAGCGGGCCCGCCAGATCAACGCGTACTACTCGCAGCTCGGTGAGGGCCTCCTCGAGTACGTCGGTCCCCTCGTCGACACCCACGTCCACGAGAAGCCGCTCTCGATCGCGCTCCGCGAGATCAACGCGGGTCTGCTGACGTCCGAGGCCGTCGAAGGCCCCGCGCAGTAATATCACCTGCTTGAAGTTGACTTATCCACAGGCCCGGCAGCGCGACTGCCGGGCCTGTGGTGTGTCATGGAGGGCGGACGTCGCCGAGTCGCAGGCGCCGGCCGCCGAGTCGCACGCATCAGGGGAGAGACGGTGGACAAGCCCAAGGTCGTCCTGGGGGTCAGCGGTGGCATCGCCGCGTACAAGGCCTGTGAGCTGCTGCGCAGACTGACCGAATCGGGCCACGAGGTGCGGGTCGTGCCCACCGCCTCCGCCCTGCACTTCGTCGGCGCCGCCACCTGGTCCGCCCTCTCGGGCAACCCCGTCGCCACCGAGGTCTGGGACGACGTCCACGAGGTCCCGCACGTCCGCATCGGCCAGCACGCCGACCTCGTCGTCGTCGCCCCGGCCACCGCCGACCTGCTCGCCAGGGCCGCCCACGGCCTCGCCGACGACCTCCTCACCAACACCCTGCTCACCGCCCGCTGTCCGGTGGTCTTCGCCCCCGCCATGCACACGGAGATGTGGGAACACCCCGCCACCCGGGAGAACGTGGCGACCCTCCGCCGCCGCGGTGCCGTCGTCGTCGAACCCGCCGTCGGGCGCCTCACCGGCGTCGACACCGGCAAGGGCCGGCTGCCCGACCCGGCCGAGATCTTCGAGGTCTGCCGCCGGGTCCTCGCCCGCGGGGTCACCGAACCCGATCTCGCCGGGCGCCATGTCGTCGTCAGCGCGGGCGGCACCCGCGAGCCCCTCGACCCGGTCCGCTTCCTCGGCAACCGCTCCTCGGGCAAGCAGGGCTACGCCCTCGCCCGCACCGCCGCCGCGCGCGGCGCCCGGGTCACGCTGCTCGCCGCCAACACCGGCCTGCCCGACCCGGCCGGCGTCGACGTCGTCCAGGTCGGCACCGCCGTCCAACTGCGCGAGGCCGTGCTGAAGGCGACGGCCGACGCCGACGCCGTCGTCATGGCCGCCGCCGTCGCCGACTTCCGTCCGCAGACCTACGCGGCCGGAAAAATCAAGAAGAAGGACGGCCAAGAGCCCGAACCGGTCGTCCTGGTGCGTAATCCGGACATTCTCGCGGAGATCTCCGCAGAGCGCGCCCACCCCGGTCAGGTGGTCGTCGGCTTCGCCGCCGAGACCGACGACGTGCTGGCCAACGGCCGCGCCAAGCTCGCCCGCAAGGGCTGCGATCTGCTCGTCGTCAACGAGGTGGGGGAGCGCAGGACCTTCGGCTCCGAGGAGAACGAAGCGCTGGTCCTGGGCGCCGACGGCACCGAGACACCGGTCCCGCACGGTCCCAAAGAGGCTTTGGCCGAAATCGTCTGGGACCTGGTGGCGGACCGGCTCCGCTGACGGTTTCCTGCGTCTCCCCGGTCCTGCCGAACCTTCACCCGACGGGTGTGGCGAGCCTGGCCAACGCCGCTCGGGATGTGCACAATGCCCGTGCCGCAGGTCACAGCCGTCCCTAGGGGCAAGACAGGGGGACCGTTGACCGAGTGCGACCGATAAACTGTTCTCGGACGTGGCCGGGCGCAGCCTCCGTCCCGTCCGCCCATGATCAGCCAGCAGCCGCTGCAACCCCAGGGAGCGTTGTGTCCCGTCGCCTTTTCACCTCGGAGTCTGTGACCGAGGGTCACCCCGACAAGATCGCTGACCAGATCAGCGACACCATTCTCGACGCGCTTCTGCGGGAGGACCCCTCGTCCCGGGTCGCCGTCGAGACGCTGATCACGACCGGCCTCGTGCACGTCGCCGGAGAGGTCACCACCAAGACCTACGCGGACATCGCCACCCTCGTCCGCAACACGGTCCTCTCGATCGGCTACGACTCCTCGAAGAAGGGCTTCGACGGCGCCTCCTGCGGCGTGTCGGTGTCCATCGGCTCGCAGTCCCCCGACATCGCCCAGGGTGTCGACACGGCGTACGAGTCCCGGGTCGAAGGTGACGAAGACGAACTGGACAAGCAGGGCGCGGGCGACCAGGGCCTGATGTTCGGCTACGCGACGGACGAGACGCCGACGCTGATGCCGCTGCCGATCTTCCTCGCGCACCGCCTGTCCAAGCGCCTCTCCGACGTCCGCAAGAACGGCACGATCCCCTACCTGCGCCCCGACGGCAAGACGCAGGTCACCATCGAGTACGACGGCGACAAGGCCGTCCGCCTCGACACCGTCGTGGTCTCCTCGCAGCACGCGAGCGACATCGACCTGGAGTCGCTGCTCGCCCCCGACATCCGCGAGTTCGTCGTGGAGGCCGAGCTGAAGGCGCTCGTCGAGGACGGCATCAAGCTCGACACCGACAGCTACCGCCTGCTGGTCAACCCCACCGGGCGGTTCGAGATCGGCGGCCCGATGGGCGACGCCGGTCTGACCGGCCGCAAGATCATCATCGACACCTACGGCGGCATGGCCCGCCACGGCGGCGGCGCGTTCTCCGGCAAGGACCCGTCCAAGGTCGACCGCTCCGCCGCGTACGCGATGCGCTGGGTCGCCAAGAACGTGGTGGCGGCCGGCCTGGCCGCCCGCTGCGAGGTCCAGGTCGCGTACGCGATCGGCAAGGCCGAGCCGGTCGGCCTCTTCGTCGAGACCTTCGGCACCGCCAAGGTCGACGCCGAGAAGATCGAGAAGGCCATCGACGAGGTCTTCGACCTCCGCCCGGCCGCGATCATCCGCGACCTCGACCTGCTCCGCCCGATCTACGCCCAGACGGCGGCCTACGGCCACTTCGGCCGCGAGCTCCCGGACTTCACCTGGGAGCGGACGGACCGGGTGGACGCGCTGCGGAGGGCTGTGGGGCTGTAGCGCCCGCGGTGGGTGAGGTCCGGCCCCTGGGGGGTGCCGGGCCTCACTCCGTTCAGCGGTCGTGAGCGTCCGGCGGGGGCGGTCCGGCCCCCGGGCCGTCGCCGGGTCCGGCTTCTCCGCCCGAGTCGGGTCCGTCGTCCTCCTCGGGGCCGGGGCCGCCGAAACGGCTCTTGATCGCGTCGGCTGCCTCGGACCTGCCGTGCACCTCCGCGAGCTTCGCCACGCGCTCCGAGAACAGCTGGACGTCGGCGTCGTCGTCCGAGAAGCCGAACCAGGCGAGGACCGAATCGAACGTCGGGTACGGATCGGTGACCGTGTCCTCGGCCGGCGGGGATGGCACCCGACCTGCGCTGAAGGGACGGTGCCACAGATACTCCTCCTCGTCGGGGTACGGGATGCCCGGCGTCGACGTCAGCCGGTCGAACGGCGGAGGCACCTCCTCGTTGCGGGCCGCGGCGGAGAGCCGGGCGAGCACACCGATACGGTCGACGGCTCCCTCGACCTCACCCTCGTTCCGGGACAGCCACCACACGACGGCGCTGCCCGCGTCCTTCAGCACGTCCTCGGTCAGATAGCTCCGCTTGCTGCGCTCGTAGTTGCGCTCGTGCTCCCAGACGTCCTCGTCCTTGCGGACTCCGGACAGCTTTGCGAGCCGCTCACGGTCGGACTCCGGGAGCGTCAGCGAGACGTCCTGGGCCATTGCCATGACCCGGCCGGTCGCCTCGGGACGCATGGTCGCCAGCGCGCCGTCGAGCTGGTGCTGGGTGAACGCGCTGCGGTGGGGAGGCTGCTGCACGGCCACGAGCCGGGCCCGCTGAAGGACCGCCTCCACGGCCAGACCCGCGGGGTTCACATACGGTGCGTCCTCGGGCGCGTTCAGCACCAGCCAGCGGACCGTGGCCGAGAAGGAGAAGTCGTAGTCGGCGACGGAGCTCGGCAGGGCCACATGGGCGACCCGCTGCTCCTGTCGGATGGGCTCAGGCAACGGCAGATCGGGATCGGGCAGCAGCTCGCGCGGGAACGCCTCCCGCGCGGGAGCGAGGATCCGGTGCGTCACGGCGGCCACCGCGGGCAGCAGCGCGGCCAGGGCGGGCCAGGCCCACCGGGGCCAGTCGGCGCAGAGGCCGAGGATGACCAGGATCATGCCCAGGAGGACGGTGACGAACAGCGTCATCGTCCTGTGTCCAGAACTCATGGAATACCCCCGATGATCGTTCGGTGTCAGACGGCTTGGTCGTAGGGCTCGATGCCCTGAGCGGCGTCGATGCTCCGCAGCAGCTGCGTGACGGTCTCCACCCGCCCGGGGCCGCCGGCCCGGGACCAGCCGACGGCGACGCGGTACACCTCTCCGGAGATCCGGGGATCGGTGGCGCAGGCGCGGGAGAGCAGGCCCAGCACCGGGTCGCGGTGCCGGGCGTCCTCGGCTGCCGCGAGCCAGCGGATCTGGGCCGCCGTCCACGTCTTGACCGGGCGGCGCAGCGCCGCCGTCCAGCACGCGGCCAAGGACTCCCGCACGTCGGTACGGCCGGTCAGCCGTACCGGATCGGCGAGAGCGAGGAAAAGCGTGGCGTCCCGCTCCGGATGGTCCGTCGTGATGCCCGTGCCCAACCGGTCGAGCAGCAGCCGGTACAGCCGGTCGTCCGAAGCCGTCAGACGCGACAGCGCCGTGCGGGCCTCGGCGGCGACCTGGTCGCCGGCCCGCCGGGCGAGATGGTGCAGGCGCACGAGCGCCTGGTCCGGGTGCGTACGCGCCATGGTCTCGGCGCACACCACGACGAGAACCTGTCGCAGCCGGTCGCCGGTCTCCCTGGAGACGGCCCAGTCGTAGATCTGCTGCCGGAAGAAGCGGCCGTGCAGGTCGGCGTCCAGCCCCAGGGCCAGGACCTGTGCCGCGTCCGGGATCAGGTGGACGGAGGCCCTCCGCGAGGTCCACTGGTCCGCGAGCCAGGTCAGGTCGCGCGGACGTGCGGTGCGCAGTGCCTGCAGGGCGAACCGCTCGACGGCGTCACTGCGGTCGTGCTGGGAGAGCGAATGATCGCTCAGGCACTCCATGAACCAGTCGCGCAGTTGCCGTCGGATGTCCGGCAGGTAGGTCCAGAAGTGGTCCCGTACGGCGCGGTCGTAGCCGGAGGTGCGAAAGCGCACCTGGCCGCTCGCGTCCGTCTCGGCCTCGATGGCGTCGAGCTCCGCCCGCAGGTCGGCCCGTTCCAGACGCGGAGTGCTGTCAGGAGGGTGGCTGAGAGCGGCCAGCAGGGTGTTCGCCGCCTTGAGCACCGTCCCTGGCCCGGTCGCGTGGAACAGGGCGAGGGAGAGCATCAGGGCGCGGCGCGGGCCGCTCTGCTGGACGGAGAGGTCCGCCGCCACGCGCGCGCTCTGGTCCTGCTGGCCCCGCAGGGCGTCGGCGAGCCAGTCGGGGAAGCCGCGGTCGGCCGGTGACGTGTCGCGGCGCCGCCGGATGTGGTCGGCCAGCCCCGCGACCTCCCGCACCGGCGCCTGGGTGAGGAAGGTGGTCAGGCTCTTGCCGGTCAGGTCCTCCGGCGCGAAGGCGATGCCGTCGCCCAGCAGATGACGGGCCAGCAGCCGACCGGGTGCGGGGCGGCCGATCTCCACCGTGTGGCGCTTCAGCTCGTCCTTCAGCAGATAGCCGAGGCGGTGCGGGAGGACCACCGCGAGATGGGCCGCGTGCGGCTTGAGCCCTTCCCGGAAATCGACCAGCGCGTTCTGGATCGCGACGTACCCGGCCGCCTCCACCTCCGAGAGATCCAGCAGCAGCCGGTCCCCGTCGTTGATGTCGCCGGCGTCGAGCGGCGACGACGCCATGCCGTCCGAGGTGTCGTCCGACGTGTCGGGCAGCTCGTGCAGGGCGCCGCGACCTTCGGACAGACCGTGCAGCAGCATGAGGGCCGCGGTGCGACGGCCGCTGCCGGGAAGGCCGGCGATCAGCACCAGGTGGCTCTCCGCCAGCCGGTTCCGGGCGAGTTGCATCCCTGACGGCGGCAGGAAGCGTGCCGAGAGGTGGGCGCGGTCCTCCTCGGTGATGACGCGCGTGCGTCTGCTCGCCTGCTCGCGCAGCCGGGACGCGGCGGCCTGGATGTAGACGTACTGGTTCCCGAGGCCGGTGTTCACGGGCCCATGGGCCTCCGTGAAGTAGGCGCCGTACGTCTCCGTCACCGCTGCTCGCCCCCGCGGGGCGTCCGGGTGCCGAAGCCCTGCCGGATGCCGCCCTCGTTGTTGCCGGCCACGTAGTTGGTGCCGTTCCCGTTGATCTGCGGCCCGTTGATCTGGTCGCCTTCGCCCGAATTCAATGGACCGTGCGCGGTGTTGATGAAGGTCCCCACGGACCGCCCGACGCTGCCGATACCGCCGCTCTGGTGGTCGGTGCGGACCGTGGGCTCAGGCGAGGATTCCGCTGCGGCGGCGACGGTGGCCACGGCGCGCGGGCTCCGGTCCAGCGGGGCCAGGGCCGGAACCCGCTGGATCAGCCGGTCGCCGATCCGGGCCAGATCCTCCTGCCGGTTGTGCAGTTCCACGCGGGTGTACTGGTATTCGGCGAGTTCGGCGATCGACCGCGGCAGCCGCCGCGCGTCGAGCTGCTCCACCTTCCGCCCGATGAACAGCGGCACGATCAGTGCCCCGGAGGAGAGGGCCTCCTCGATCTCCCGCCTGACCCAGTCCTGCGGGTCGTCCAGCGCGCGCCTGCCGGGGTCCGAGCGATGGGGCTCGTCGGTCCACCCTTCGTGGATGAGGGCCAGCAGAACGTGGCAGCGCCGTACCGTGCGCAGCAGGACGTCCATGCTGTCGCCCAGTTCGATCGACTTCTTCGCGAGGAAGACGCTGTCGGGGCCGAACCTCTCCGACAGTTCCTCGTCGCACATGTAGGCGACTTCCTTGCCGCCCTTGGTCCGGTAGTTGATGAAGATCTCGTGCATGACGTTTCCCTTCTAGGTGGTGCGGGACGTGAGCGCGTCGGTCAGGTCGGGCACGAGAGCCCGCACCGAGCGCTGCCGGGCGTGCCGTCCGAGCGTGCGGAAGAGGCGGTGCAGGTCGGAGCGGACCGTGGACGAGTGAATGAGCCGGACCGAGGGCAGCACCTCGGCCGTGATCGCGCACGCGTGATCGACGTCGCCCGCCGCCGCATGGGCCAGGGCGCGCCGGACGCCGTAGCGCGCCCTGGTGCGGAAGGCGTGCGCCGGGATCCGTGCCGTCTCGGTGTCGAGGTGGACGGCCGCCTCACGCGGACGGCCCAGGTCGTACAGGCACCAGCCGGTGAACATCGAGACGACGTCGGGCACGTGGGAGGCGCCCAGAACGGGCTGGCCGGTCTCGACGCAGCTGCGTTCCAGCAGGTCACGGGAGCGGTCCAGGCTGCGCATGCAGCTGTCGTAGTCGCCCTCGACGGCTCTCGCCTGGGCCAGATGCTGGGCGGCCAGGCCCCGGACACGCGCGGAGGCATCAGAGTGCAGCGCATGCTCGGCCAGCTGAGCGGCGTCCTCGACATCACCGCGATAGAGACTGATCAGCGAACGCCGGACCTGCGCGTACGCGGCGAGAACGGTGTCCCGGCCGGCGGCGGCCAACTGGACGGCGCGTTCCGTCCACCAGATCGCGGCGGTGTCGTCCCCGGACTCCTGGGCCATCCAGCCCGCGTACTCGGCATAGCGGGAGGCGAGGAGCAGCAGGTCGCGGCGGGCCCGAGGGCCGCTGCACCGTGCGAACTGCTCCAGGCTGTGCGTCTGCGCGATGAGCGATGGCAGGACACCGGCCGGGCCCGAGACCTGGCCCAGGCGCCTGAACTGGTCGAACAGCATTCGGGAGGCCTCGACAAGTGTCTCTGCGCCGCCGGGAACCGGCGGGAGGACACGTGGGTCGGTCGCGCCCAGGGTCAGCGCGGACGCGGCTCCGGCGATCACGTCGCGCCGGGTCACGGGCTGGAAGGAACTCGAACCGTCCTTGCGGAGTTGCATCAACCACACCTCGTCGTCGCTTTCGGGGCCGGGCAGCGATGGCTGGGAACCACGGACCGGCACGAGCCGGGTGGGCGCGCCCCGGGCACCCAGTTCGGTGTCGCACAGACGTGCCAGTTCGGGCGTCGGACGTTTGAGTTCCCGTTCCACCTTGCTCAGCTGGCTCTTGCTGTAGTGCACGCGCTGCCCGAGCTGCTGGAGGGAGAGGCCCGCGGCCATGCGCCTACGGCGCAGTTCCGGCCCGAACTCCCATGACTCTTGAAGCACTTCGACCTCCGTCACTCGTCGGCCGCAGCCCGGAGCGACGCGATTCAGCGTGCGGCAGACGGCCGAGCGGAACAAGGCGAAACGGGCGTTTCCCGTTTCCTCCTCCGGAGCGAAGCCGACCCGCTGAGCCATGTCGAGAAAGGGGTTTCGGCCACCAACGAACCGGCCGGGAGAGACCGTGGCCCTCGCGCGCCGGGGCGCTGTCGTCCTCGCCGGGCAGCTACCGCCGACCTCGACGGGCGGACCGTCCGCATCTCGTGCTCATCGCTCCGATGTCAGTGCCGTTTGGTAAGAATGCAGGCGTGAGCAGCGATGACGGGCAGGGTGGGGACGGCGCCGGGAAGGCGCCGCCCGAGCAGCTCGCGTTGATCCGGGCCAGTGTGCGGGACGCGAAGAAGCCCCGCGCCAAGCCGCGCACCTGGCGGGGGGCCGCCCTCGCCAAGGAGCTGCCCGTCGCGCGGGTGCTGGTCGACAAAGGGGTGCTGCACCTCGACCGGTACTTCGACTACGCCGTGCCCGAGGAGCTGGACGCGGACGCGCAGCCGGGGGTGCGGGTCCGGGTCAGGTTCGGGGCCGGGCGGCATCGGGTGCGCGACGGAAGGCGGGAGGGCGGCGGTCTGATCGACGGGTTCCTCGTCGATCGGCTCGCCGAGTCCGACTACTCGGGACCCCTCGCCGCCCTCGCCCAGGTCGTCTCCCCCGAGCGGGTGCTCAGCGCGGAACTGCTCGGGCTCACCCGCGCCGTCGCCGACCGGTACGCCGGCAGCCTCGCCGACGTGCTCCAGCTCGCCGTCCCGCCGCGCAACGCCCGCGCCGAGCAGCGGCCGTCCCCCGCCCCCCTGCCGCCGCCCCCCGCCCCGGACGCCGGCCCCTGGACGCGGTACGGACACGGGGCGGCCTTCGTCGACGCACTCGCCTCCGGCGGCGCCCCGCGCGCCGTCTGGAACGCCCTGCCTGGCCCTGGGTGGAGCGACGAACTCGCCCGCGCCATGGCCGCGACGCTCGCCTCCGGGCGCGGCGCCCTCGCCGTACTGCCCGACGGCCGGACCGTCGCCCGCGTCGACGCCGCCCTCACCGCCCTGCTCGGCGAGGGCCGGCACGCCGTCCTGACCGCCGACGCCGGGCCCGAGAAGCGCTACCGCCAGTGGCTCGCCGTGCGGCGCGGCTCGGTACGGGCCGTTATCGGCACCCGCGCCGCCATGTTCGCCCCGGTCCAGGACCTCGGCCTGGTCGCCCTCTGGGACGACGGCGACGACAGCCACAGCGAACCCCACGCCCCGCAGCCGCACGCCCGCGAGGTGCTGCTGCTGCGCGCGGCCCAGGACCGGTGCGGATTCCTCCTCGGCGGTTGGAGCTGCACCGTGGAGGCCGCCCAGCTCGTCGAGACCGGCTGGGCCAGGCCGCTGATCGCCGCGCGCGACCAGGTGCGCGGCGCCGCTCCGCTGGTGCGGACCGTCGGGGACGGCGACCTCGCCCGCGACGAGGCCGCGCGCGCCGCTCGGCTGCCCACCCTCGCCTGGCAGGCCGTCAGGGAGGGGCTGCGCGGCGGCCCCGTCCTCGTCCAGGTGCCCCGGCGCGGTTACGTCCCCCGGATGGCCTGTGCCGCCTGCCGGGCCCCCGCCCGCTGCCGGCACTGCGCCGGGCCCCTCGAAGCCCCCGACGCCTCCGCGCTGACCTGCGGCTGGTGCGGGCGCCCCGAGGAGAACTGGCACTGCCCCGAGTGCGGCGGCTTCCGGCTGCGCGCCCAGGTCGTCGGCGCCCGGCGCACCGCCGAGGAACTGGGCCGGGCCTTCCCCGCCGTCCCGGTGCGCACCTCCGGGCGCGAGCAGGTGCTCGACACCGTGCCGGGCGCCCCCGCGCTCGTCGTCAGCACACCGGGCGCCGAGCCCGTCGCCGAGGGCGGCTACGCGGCCGCGCTGCTCCTCGACGGCTGGGCCATGCTCGGCCGGCCCGATCTGCGGGCCGGTGAGGACGCCCTGCGCCGCTGGATCGGGGCCGCCGCGCTGGTACGGCCCCAGTCCGAGGGCGGCACGGTGGTCGTCGTCGCCGAACCCACCCTGCGTCCGGTGCAGGCGCTGGTGCGCTGGGACCCCGTCGGGCACGCTGTGCGGGAACTCGCCGAGCGGGCCGAGCTCGGCTTCCCCCCGGTGTCCCGGATGGCCGCCGTCTCGGGAGCCCCTGAGGCGGTCTCCGCGTTCCTCGCCGCGGCCGAACTGCCCGCCGAGGCCGAGGTGTTGGGGCCGGTGCCGCTGCCCGTCACGACCGCGGGACGGCCCCGCCGGGTCGGGGCGCCGCCGCCGGGCGAGCGGTGGGAGCGGGCCCTGATCCGGGTACCGCAGGGCAGCGGCGCCGCCCTGGCCGCAGCCCTGAAGGCCGCGCAGGCCGCACGGATGGCCCGGGGCGCGCCGACGGGGGCGGGGGAGGCCGGCGCGGTCCGGGTACGGGTCGATCCGCCGGACATCGGCTGAGACCCGGGGGAGAGGATGGCGGAGGGGAGCGGAGGGGGAGGGGTGCGACTTGAGGGGCGTGCGGGGGCTGACCGCGCGCCGGGGAGTGGGGTGGTGCGTGTGGCCGCCCCTCGGGCTGGGGGCATGCGGCCGCCCTCGGCGTGTGGGGGCTTGCGGTCGCCCCTCGGTGGGGCGGGCGGAGTGTGCGGCTGGCTCTGCGGGACGGGCGTGCGGGACGGGCGGGGCATGCGGCTGCCCCCAGAAAGCGGTCCTGGCATGCGACTGCCCTCCCAAAGGGCTTGGGAGGGCAGGGCGTTGAGGTGGCTCAGCCGTTCCGGGGGCCGGGGAACGCCGTGGGCCTTGCCTCTTCGCGCAGAACCGGGCTGCCCGCCGTCGGCTGCGTCGGCATCGAGCGGGCCGCGGGGACCGTCGGGACCGGGGGCAGGGCGGGCGTGACGCTCACCGTGCGGGGCGTCGCCGCCTCCGTGGTCCGCTCCGCGTCCGCCGCGGCCTGGGTCGCCGCGCGCCGGGCACCGTAACGCCGGTGCACCGCCTGCTTGGTGACGCCCAGCGCGGAACCCACCGCGTCCCACGAGAAGCCGAGGGAGCGGTCGAAGTCGACGGCGGCCGTGACCAGCGTCTCGACGCTGTCCCGCAGCTCCTGCGCGAGGCGGACCGTGGGAGCGGGGGCGCGTCCGTAGACGACGAAGCCCGTGGAGGGTCCTGAGCGGCGCGGGCGGTAGACGTTGCCCAGTTGGGCGGTGAGCGTGCGCAGTGCGTCCACCTGCCGACGGACCCGCTCGATGTCCCGCACCAGCAAGTGCAGGCTGGCCCGAGCCTGGGCGTCGTGGGTTGCGTGGTCGGCCATGAAGAAGCCTCTCGAACCGGCGTTGCAAAGGATCGGGCCGCACGGTCGCAGCCCGTTGTGGTCAACTCTTTCTTGACCAACGCCGGAGCGACCCGCGGGTCACGCATCGGGGGCGTGAGGGCAGATCCGTACGCCCCCGGGCACGCCTCGGGCCGAGGTCGTCCGCCGTCGGCCGTCAGCCATAAACTGGGCGTCACCCGTCACCACCCGTCAGCCGTCGTCCGACCCACATCACCCGTCACCAGCCGTCAGCCGTCAGCCGCACGTTCCGAGAGGGCCGTATCCACCCATGAAGCTCGTCTTCGCCGGTACCCCCGAGGTCGCCGTTCCCGCCCTCGACGCCCTGATCGCCTCCGGGCGGCACGAGGTGGCCGCCGTCGTCACGCGGCCCGACGCGCCGGCCGGGCGCGGGCGCAGGCTGGTGGCGTCGCCCGTGGCGGAGCGCGCGGAGGAGGCCGGCATCGAGGTGCTGAAGCCGGTGAAGCCGCGGGACCCCGAGTTCCTCGAACGGCTGCGGGAGATCGCCCCCGACTGCTGCCCCGTCGTCGCGTACGGGGCGCTGCTGCCCCGCGTCGCCCTCGACGTGCCCGCCCACGGCTGGGTCAATCTGCACTTCTCGCTGCTGCCCGCCTGGCGCGGCGCCGCCCCGGTGCAGCACTCCATCATGGCCGGCGACGAGATCACCGGCGCCTCCACCTTCCTCATCGAGGAGGGCCTCGACTCCGGGCCCGTCTACGGCACCGTCACCGAGGTGATCCGCCCCACCGACACCAGCGGCGACCTGCTCACCCGGCTCGCCTTCGCCGGTTCCGGGCTGCTCGCCGCGACGATGGACGGCATCGAGGACGGCACCCTGAAGGCGGTGCCGCAGCCCGCCGACGGCGTCACCCTCGCGCCGAAGATCACCGTCGAGGACGGGCAGATCGACTGGGCCGCCCCGGCGCTGCGCGTCGACCGCGTGGTGCGCGGCTGCACGCCCGCGCCCGGCGCCTGGACCGTCTTCCGGGGCGAGCGGCTCAAGCTCATCCACGTCACGCCGGTCCCCGACCGCACCGACCTCGCGCCAGGGCAGCTCGCCGTCGGCAAGAACAGCGTCCACGTCGGCACCGGCTCGTACGCCGTCGAGCTGCTGTGGGTGCAGGCCCAGGGCAAGAAGCCGATGCGCGCGGCGGACTGGGCCCGCGGCGTCCGCATCGCCGACGGGGAGACGCTCGTCGGATAGCCCGGACATGCCGGAGTGCCCGGACATGCCGGAAACGACGGTCCCGCCCGGCGCCCGACGCGGCGGCGCTCGGGCTCGCCGTCGCGTCGGGCGCCGGGGCGTACGCGACGGGCGCGGGCCTCACCGCGCGCACGCCGCCTCTGCGGTGGGGCCCGCCCCGTCTGCGCAGTGCGGCCCGCCTCCGCCCCTGGAGGTGCGGCCCGCCCCCGCCCGTCCCCCGGACGCGAAAGAGCCCCGGCGGCCGGCCGGACGTACTCTGGGGGCGTATTTCGCGCGCGGTCGGCCGGAGGGTCTCCGCGCACCCCACCCACACCCGGAGCACCTTTTTCGTGAGCGACACCTCCCGTCGGCCCCGCAAGACCGGCAAGCCCTACCGTCGGCCCCAGAAGGACCCCGTCCGCATGCTCGCCTTCGAGGCGCTGCGGGCCGTGGACGAGCGGGACGCGTACGCCAACCTCGTGCTCCCGCCGCTGCTGCGCAAGGCGCGCGAGAAGGAGGGGCCCGAGAAGTTCGACGGGCGGGACGCCGCGCTGGCCACCGAGCTGGTGTACGGGACGCTGCGCAGGCAGGGCACGTACGACGCCGTCATCGCCTCCTGCGTCGACCGGCCGCTGCGCGAGGTCGATCCGCCGGTCCTCGACGTCATCAGCCTCGGCGTGCACCAGCTGCTCGGCACCAGGATCCCGACCCACGCCGCCGTCTCCTCCGCCGTCGAGCTGGCCCGGGTGGTGCTGGGCGACGGGCGGGCCAAGTTCGTCAACGCCGTGCTGCGCAAGGTCGCGCAGGACGACCTCGACGGCTGGATCGCCCGGGTCGCGCCGCCCTGGGACGAGGACCCGGAGGACCACCTCGCCGTCGTGCACTCGCACCCGCGCTGGGTCGTTTCCGCCCTCTGGGACGCCCTCGGCGGCGGCCGGGCCGGCATCGAGGAGCTGCTCGCGGCCGACAACGAACGGCCCGAGGTCACCCTCGTCGCCCGCCCCGGCCGCGCCACCCGCGAGGAACTGCTCGGCGAGGAGGCCGCCGTCGCCGGGCGCTGGTCGCCGTACGCCGTGCGGCTCTCCGAGGGCGGTGAGCCCGGCGCCGTCGACGCCGTCCGCGAGGGGCGTGCGGGGGTGCAGGACGAGGGCAGCCAGCTCGTCGCGCTCGCGCTGGCCAACGCGCCGGTCGACGGGCCCGACCTGGCCTGGCTCGACGGCTGCGCGGGACCCGGCGGCAAGGCCGCGCTGCTCGCCGCGCTCGCCGCCGAACGCGGCGCCGTCCTGCTGGCCTCCGAGAAGCAGCCGCACCGGGCGGGCCTGGTGGCCAAGGCGCTGAACGGCAACCCCGGCCCCTACCAGGTGATCGCCGCCGACGGGACGAGGCCGCCCTGGCGTCCCGGCTCCTTCGACCGGGTCCTGATGGACGTCCCCTGCACCGGGCTCGGCGCCCTGCGCCGCCGCCCCGAGGCCCGCTGGCGGCGCCGCCCCGCGGACCTCGACGGCTTCGCCCCGCTCCAGCGCGCCCTGCTGCGCACCGCGCTCGACTCCGTGCGGGTCGGCGGCGTCGTCGGCTACGCGACCTGCTCCCCGCATCTCGCGGAGACCAGGGCCGTCGTCGACGACGTGCTCAAGCAGCGGACGGACGTCGAGCTGGTCGACGCCAGGCCGCTGCTGCCCGGCGTCCCCGATCTGGGCGACGGACCCGACATCCAGCTGTGGCCGCACCTGCACGGCACCGACGCCATGTACCTCGCGATCCTGCGCAGGACCGGCCAGGACGGCTGAGCCGGCCGCCCTCCCGTACTCAGCTCCGCACCGGCGCGAACAAACGTGCCGGGACATGGCAGGCTTGGGGCATGGCAGCGCAGATCAACCCCAGCATCCTGTCCGCGGACTTCGCCCGCCTCGCCGACGAGGCGAAGGCGGTCGAGGGGGCCGACTGGCTCCATGTCGATGTCATGGACAACCACTTCGTGCCGAACCTGACGCTCGGGGTGCCGGTCGTAGAGTCGCTGGCGCGGGCGACGGACACCCCGCTGGACTGCCATCTGATGATCGAGGCCCCCGATCGGTGGGCACCCCAGTACGTCGAGGCGGGGGCCTCCTCCGTCACCTTCCACGTGGAGGCGGCCGCCGCCCCGGTACGGCTGGCCCGGGAGATCCGGGCCAAGGGCGCCCGCGCGTCCATGGCGCTGCGGCCCGCGACGCCCATCGAGCCCTACGAGGACCTGCTCCCCGAGCTGGACATGCTGCTGATCATGACCGTCGAGCCGGGCTTCGGCGGCCAGGCGTTCCTCGACATCATGCTGCCGAAGATCCGCCGCACCCGTGAGCTGATCGGCAAGCACGGGCTCGACCTGTGGCTCCAGGTCGACGGCGGAGTCTCCGCTTCCACCATCGAACGCTGCGCCGAGGCCGGCGCGGACGTCTTCGTCGCCGGGTCCGCGGTCTACGGCGCCGACGACCCGGCCGAGGCGGTGCGCGCCCTGCGCGCCCGTGCCGAATCCGCGACCGCCGGAGCGTCCTGGGGATGCGACCACTGAGCCACGGGTACGTGAACGGCGTCCATCGGGGCGAATCAAGTGCGCCGGATCTGCGAGGATGAACGGCGAATCCAGAGTGTGAACAGCAGTGAGGAGATCGCCGTGTCGGGTATGTCGGCGGGCCGGTCAGCAGTGCGGATGGGACCCGCTGAGCTGGTGCAGGCGGCGGCCATGGCCCGCCGCTTCTACCTGGAGGGCAAGTCCAAGATCCAGATCGCGGAGGAGTTCGGCGTCAGCCGGTTCAAGGTGGCCCGGGTGCTGGAGACGGCCCTGGAGAGAGACCTCGTCCGGATCGAGATCCGGGTACCGGCCGAGCTGGACGCCGAGCGCTCGGACGCGCTGCGCGCCCGCTACGGCCTCCGGCACGCCGTCGTCGTCGAGTCGCCCGCCGACGTCGACGAGTCGCCCGACCCGGAGAACCTCGGGGAGGTGGCCGCCGACCTGCTCGGCGAACTGGTCACCGAGGGCGATGTGCTGGGCCTCGCCTGGGGCCGGTCCACCATCCACATGGCCGCCGCCCTCGACCGGCTGCCGCCGTGCACGGTCGTGCAGCTGACGGGCGTGTACGACGCCGGGACCGCCGAGCGCGGCTCGGTGGAGGCGGTGCGCCGGGCCGCCCAGGTCTCCGGCGGCGACGCGCACCCCATCTATGCGCCGATGCTGCTGCCGGACGCGGCGACCGCGGCCGCGCTGCGCAACCAGACCGGGATCGCTCGCGCCTTCGAGTACTTCGACAAGGTCACCGTCGCCTGTGTCTCGATCGGCTCCTGGGAGCGGGGCATCTCCACGGTGCACGACATGCTCAGCGACGAGGAGCGCGGCCACTACGCCTCGCTCGGGGTCGCCGCCGAGATGTCCGCGCACCTCTTCGACGGGGAGGGCCGCCGGGTCGGCCGGGACCTCGGTGAGCGCTGCATCACCGTCAAGGCCGACCAGCTCCGCCGGATCCCCGAGGTCGTGGCCATCGCGGGCGGGGCGCGCAAGGCCACCGCGATCGACGCCGTCCTGCGGTCGGGGCTGGTGACCAGCCTGGTCACCGACACCTCCGCCGCCGATGTGCTGATGACGACGGGGTCCACCCCGAAGTCCGCGCTCAACCGCGAGGACCCCGACGGGGTCTGACGGGGTCTCAGCGGATGCCGGCGGGTCTCGGCGGGCCCGGTGGATCTCACCGGGTCTCAGCGGATCTGGCAGGGCCTCGCGGGGCGGCGCGGAGTCACGGGGCAGGGACGGACTCCTGGGGACGGACATGACAGCATCACCGTATGCTGCCGCGGTTCGTCCCCCGAGTCCTTCTGTGCCTGCTCGTCCTGCTGACCGGCTGCTCGACGGCCCCCGCCACCGGTTCCGCCCCCTCCAGGAGCGCCGGCGCGCCGACCGCGCCCTCGTGGGCCGCCGGCCTGACCACCGTCAGGGCCGCCGCGCTGCCCGCCGAGGCCCGGCGCACGCTCACCCTCATCGACCGGGGCGGCCCCTACCCCTACGCCAGGGACGGCACCGTCTTCGGCAACCACGAGGGGCTGCTGCCGCGCGAGAGCCGGGGCTACTACCACGAGTACACCGTGCCGACCCCCGGCTCCCGCGACCGCGGCGCCCGTCGCCTGGTCACCGGGGACGAGGGGGAGGTCTACTACACCGATGACCACTACGACTCGTTCAGGGCGGTACTGAGATGACGAGCCCGCACCCCGTCACCCTCGACCTCGACGGCGTCACCGACAAGGCCGGGTTCATGGACCGCGTCGCGCGCGCCCTCGCCCTGCCCGACTGGTTCGGCCGCAACTGGGACGCCCTCGCCGACGTCCTCTCCGACCCCGGTCTCTGGCCCGAGGCCGCCGCTGGCCCCGGGCTGCTGATCGTCGTCACCGGCTGGCGCCCGTACGCCGCGGCGCGGCCCGACGAGTGGGCCGTCGCGCAGGACGTGCTCAAGGAGGCCGCCGACCGCACGCCCGCGCTCGCCGTGGAGCTCGCCCCCGGCGGCCCGACCCGCTGATCCGCGCCCCGCTGTACGTTCCGCCGAGAACCCCTCTGACCTGCCTGGACGATCCTCCGATGCAGGTCATCGCCGTCGGCATGGGACAATGAAGTACGTGCTCTCCCCCTGGCTGACCTGTCCGGGGGCCACCTCTGATCGACTGGGATGTGCAGCACGTGCGTTTCCTCAACGACATCCAGCCCCCGTACGACCTGACGTACGACGACGTCTTCATGGTCCCGAGCCGCAGCGCCGTCGGCTCGCGGCAGGGCGTGGACCTCAGCTCCCCGGACGGCACGGGCACCACGATCCCTCTCGTCGTCGCCAACATGACCGCCATCGCGGGCCGCCGCATGGCCGAGACGGTCGCCAGGCGCGGCGGGCTCGTGGTCATCCCGCAGGACATCCCGATCGAGGTCGTCACCGAGGTCGTCTCCTGGGTCAAGAGCCGCCACCTCGTCCTCGACACCCCCATCGTGCTCTCCCCGCACCAGACCGTCGCCGACGCCCTGGCCCTGCTGCCCAAGCGCGCGCACAACGCCGGGGTCGTCGTCGACGACAAGGGCCGGCCGGTCGGCGTCGTCACCGACGAGGACCTCACCGGCGTCGACCGCTTCACCCAGCTCGACGTGGTCATGTCCAAGGACCTGCTGCTGCTCGACGCCGACATCGACCCGCGCGAGGCCTTCAACCGGCTGGACGGCGCCAACCGCCGCTACGCCCCCGCCGTGGACCCCGAAGGCCGCCTGGCCGGCATCCTCACCCGCACCGGTGCCCTGCGCGCCACCCTCTACACCCCGGCCGTCGACGCCGACGGCGGACTGCGGATCGCCGCCGCCGTCGGCATCAACGGCGATGTCGCGGGCAAGGCGCGGGCGCTGCTCGACGCGGGCGTCGACACCCTCGTCATCGACACCGCGCACGGCCACCAGGAGTCGATGATCAGCGCCGTCAGGCTGGTGCGCGCCCTCGACCCGAAGGTCCCGATCGTGGCGGGCAACATCGTCGCCGCCGAAGGCGTGCGCGATCTGATCGAGGCGGGCGCCGACATCATCAAGGTCGGCGTCGGACCCGGCGCGATGTGCACCACCCGGATGATGACCGGCGTCGGCAGGCCGCAGTTCTCCGCGGTCCTGGAGTGCGCGGCCGAGGCCAGGAAGCACGGCAAGCACGTGTGGGCCGACGGTGGGGTCCGCCACCCCCGTGACGTGGCGATGGCGCTCGCCGCCGGCGCCTCGAACGTCATGGTCGGCTCCTGGTTCGCGGGCACCTACGAGTCGCCGGGCGACCTCCAGCAGGACGCCTCGGGACGGCTCTACAAGGAGTCCTTCGGCATGGCCTCCGCCCGCGCGGTCCGCAACCGCACCTCCGACGAGTCCGCCTACGACCGGGCCCGCAAGGCCCTGTTCGAGGAGGGCATCTCCACCTCCCGGATGTTCCTCGACCCGGCCCGCCCCGGCGTCGAGGACCTGATCGACTCGATCATCGCGGGCGTCCGCTCCTCCTGCACCTACGCGGGCGCCGGCTCCCTCGACGAGTTCGCCGAGAAGGCCGTCGTCGGCATCCAGAGCGCGGCCGGCTACGCCGAGGGCAAGGCCCTGCACGCCAGCTGGAGCTGACCGCCCCCCGCCGGGCGTGGACCCCGGCGGGACGCCCCGGGGCGGCGCGCAACGAAACGGCGTGCCGCCGCCCGGAACGCAACGATCTTGCGGCGACGCGCAAGGCTGCCGCATTACGCGGGGGTCGGCGCGGCTCGTAAGGTGCTGCGCTGTACGTGGCGTGCCGGGGACTCCGCTCGGTGGGTTCCCCGCTCACGCGGGTGCGCCGCCGGTTCCCGACGCCTGACCGCTGTGACGAAGGAGTCGGCGCGTGCCGGACCAAGGAGCACCCCAGCAAGACCACCCGAACCCAGGAGCCGCCCCGGGGTTCGGCGCCCGTCTGATGCGGCGCAAACCGGTGGAACTGCTGGTCGCCGAGGGCGGCCACGGCGAGGGCGGGACGCTCAGGCGCTCGCTCGGGCTCTGGCAGCTGACCATGATCAGCATCGGCGCCACCCTCGGCACCGGCATCTTCGTGGTCCTCGGCGAGGCCGTGCCCAAGGCCGGACCCGCCGTCATCCTCTCCTTCGTCCTCGCCGGGTTCACCGCCCTCTTCTCGGCCCTCTCCTACGCCGAACTCGCCGGCACCATCCCCGTCGCCGGCTCCTCCTACTCCTACGCGTACGCCACCCTGGGCGAACTCATCGCCTGGGTCTGCGGCTGGTGTCTGATCCTGGAGTACGGCGTCTCCGTCGCGGCCGTCGCCGTCGGCTGGGGCCAGTACCTGAACGAACTCCTCGACGGCACCATCGGCGTCACCCTCCCCGAGGCGCTCTCCGCCCCGCCGGGCGACGGCGGCGTCTTCAACCTGCCCGCGCTGATCGTCGTCCTGCTCGCCATGACGTTCCTGCTGGGCGGCGCCCGCGAGTCGGCCCGCGCCAACACGATCATGGTCTGCGTCAAGATCGCCGCGCTGGTCATGTTCTGCGCCATCGGCGTGCAGGGCTTCAAGTCGGGCAACTACGCGCACTTCATGCCGCTCGGGGTGGCCGGGGTCAGCGCCGCGGGCGCCACCCTGTTCTTCTCGTACATCGGCTTCGACGCCGCCTCCACGGCCGGCGAGGAGGCCAAGAACCCGCAGCGGGACCTGCCCCGCGCCATCATGCTGTCGCTCGTCATCGTCACGCTCCTGTACGTGATGGTCGCGGCCGTCGCCGTGGGCGCCAGGCCCTGGCGGCGCTTCGACGACTCCGAGGCCGCCCTCGCCCAGATCATGCGGGACGTCACGGGGGAGACCGTCTGGGGCACCCTGCTCGCGTTCTGCGCGGTGATCGCCATCGCCAGCGTCGTCCTCACCGTCCTCTACGGCCAGACCCGCATCCTGTTCGCCATGGCCAGGGACGGCCTGGTGCCCAAGATCTTCGCCAGGGTCCACCCCAAAACCGGCGCGCCCCGCGCCAACACCCTGATCGTCTCGCTGTTCTGCGGCGTCCTCGCCTCGGTCATCCCGCTCGGCCAGCTCGCCGACGCGACCAGCATCGGCACCCTCTTCGCCTTCGCGCTCGTCAACGTCGCCGTCGTCGTCCTGCGCAGGACCAGGCCCGAGATGCCCCGCACCTTCCGGGTGCCGCTCTCCCCGGTGCTGCCCGCCCTCGGCTTCGCGCTCTGCGTCTGGCTGATGGGCAGCCTGTC
Organism: Streptomyces griseoviridis; assembly: GCF_005222485.1. Taxonomy (NCBI): domain Bacteria; kingdom Bacillati; phylum Actinomycetota; class Actinomycetes; order Kitasatosporales; family Streptomycetaceae; genus Streptomyces; species Streptomyces griseoviridis. The sequence goes on along the minus strand of NZ_CP029078.1, from coordinate 1,726,819 downwards.
CTCCGTCACCTGGGTGGTCTTCGGGTGCTGGATGGCCGCCGGGCTCGTGTTCTACTTCCTCTACGGTCACCGCCGCTCCCGTCTCGCACCATCTGAGAGCTGAACCACCCCCGTGCTGAACCCACTCGACGAACGCATCGTGCACGCCCTCGCCGAGGACGCCCGCCGCTCCTACGCCGACATCGGCCAGCTCGTCGGGCTCTCCGCGCCCGCCGTGAAACGCCGCGTCGACCGGCTGCGCGCCACCGGCGCCATCACCGGCTTCACCGTACGGGTGGACCCGGCGGCGCTCGGCTGGGAGACCGAGGGCTTCGTCGAGATCTACTGCCGCAGCAACACCTCGCCCGAGACCATCCAGCGGGGCCTGGAGCGCTACCAGGAGGTCGTGGCCGCGTCGACCGTCACCGGCGACGCGGACGCGATCGTGCAGGTCTTCGCCGCCGACATGCGCCACTTCGAACGGGTCCTGGAACGGATCGCGGGCGAGCCCTTCGTGGAACGCACCAAGTCGGTGCTGGTCCTGTCGCCGCTGCTGCGCCGCTTCTCGTCGGGGACGCCCGGATAAGTTCCCCGGACAGCCCCCGGACAGCCCCCGGACAGCCCCCGGAAGCCCCCGGAAGCCCCCGGAAGCCCCCGTGCCCCCGGAGGCCCTCGGACAGCATCCCCGACAGAGTTCCCCGCACGCCCCCGGCACATGACGCGCGCCGGGGGCGTGCGGTGTCGCGCGACGCGTGCCCGGGGGCGTGACGTGGCCGCGACGGCGCCCGTGACCTGGTGCGCAACGAATCGCCGCCCGGTGTGCGGCCCGCGCAACGAACCGCGCACCGGCGCGCAACGGCTGCTCCTTGTCCGGCCGCGGGCGCCGACCGTACCGTCTAGAGGGCTCCCCGGCCGTCGTCCCGGGCGGCCTCCCCGACGCCCCCCGGCACCCGTGAGGACCCCGCATGCGCACCGCCCTGCTCCAGAGCTCAGGCCGCCCAGGCTCCGTCGCCGAGAACCTCCAGGTCCTCGACGAGGCGGCCGGCCGGGCCGCCGCCGCGGGCGCCGGGCTGCTGGTCACACCGGAGCTGTTCCTCACCGGGTACGCCATCGGCGACGCCGTCGGCCGGCTCGCCGAACCCGCCGACGGCGACGCGGCGGACGCGGTCGCCGACCTCGCCGCCCGGCACGGCCTCGCCGTCGCCTACGGCTATCCCGAGCGGGCGGGCGAGCACGTCTTCAACGCGGTCCAGCTGATCTCCGCCACCGGCGACCGCCTCGCCAACCACCGCAAGACGCACCTCTTCGGCTGCTTCGAACGCGACCACTTCACGCCGGGCGACCTGCCCGTCGCCCAGGCGGAACTGGACGGCCTCCGGGTCGGCCTGCTGATCTGCTACGACGTCGAGTTCCCCGAGAACGTCCGCGCCCACGCCCTGGCGGGCACCGACCTGCTGGTGGTGCCGACGGCGCAGATGCACCCGTTCCAGTTCGTCGCCGAATCGATGATCCCGGTGCGGGCCTTCGAGAACCAGATGTACGTCGCCTACGTCAACCGGGTCGGCACGGAAGGGGAGTTCGAGTTCGTCGGGCTCTCCGTCCTCGCCGGGCCCGACGGGGTCGCCCGCACCCGCGCGGGACGCGGCGAGGAACTCGCCCTCGCGGACGTCGACCCCGCCTTCCTGGCCGCCTCCCGCGAGGCCAACCCCTACCTCGCCGACCGCCGCCCGGACCTCTACGGGTCCCTGGTCTGACACCCCCTGATCTTCGTTGCCGCAAGGAGTCCGTACCCCATGACGTCCACGGTGCCCAACGCCGTCGAGCACACCGACGCGCAGCAGCCGCCGATCACCATGTTCGGCCCGGACTTCCCCTACGCCTACGACGACTTCCTCGCCCATCCGGCGGGCCTCGGCCAGATACCGGCCACCGAGCACGGCACCGAGGTCGCCGTCATCGGCGGCGGACTCTCCGGGATCGTCGCCGCGTACGAGCTGATGAAGATGGGGCTCAGGCCCGTCGTGTACGAGGCCGACCGGATCGGCGGCCGGCTGCGGACCGTCGGCTTCGACGGCCCCGGCACCGAGGGGCTGACCGCGGAGATGGGCGCGATGCGCTTCCCGCCGTCGTCCACGGCGCTCCAGCACTACATCGACCTGGTCGGCCTCGAGACCAGGCCCTTCCCCAACCCCCTCGCGGAGAGCACCCCTTCGACGGTCGTCGACCTCAAGGGCGAGTCGCACTACGCCGAGACCGCCGCCGACCTGCCGCAGGTCTACCGCGACGTCGCCGACGCCTGGAACCGGTGCCTGGAGGAGGGCGCCGACTTCTCCGACATGAACCGCGCCCTGCGCGAGCGGGACGTGCCGCGCATCCGCGCGATCTGGGCGCGGCTGGTCGAACAGCTCGACAACCAGACGTTCTACGGGTTCCTCTGCGCCTCCGAGGCGTTCCGGTCCTTCAGGCACCGGGAGATCTTCGGCCAGGTCGGCTTCGGCACCGGCGGCTGGGACACCGACTTCCCCAACTCCATCCTGGAGATCCTGCGGGTCGTCTACACCGAGGCCGACGACCACCACCGCGGCATCGTCGGCGGCTCCCAGCAACTGCCGCTGCGCCTCTGGGAACGCGAGCCGGGGAAGATCACCCACTGGGCGCAGGGCACCTCGCTCGCGAGCCTGCACGACGGCGGTGCGCCGCTGCCCGCCGTCACCAGGATGCACCGCACCGCAGGCAACCGGATCACCGTCACGGACGCCCGCGGCGACATCCGCACCTTCAGGGCCGCCGTCTTCACCGCCCAGTCCTGGATGCTCCTCTCGAAGATCGACTGCGACGACTCGCTCTTTCCGATCGACCACTGGACGGCGATCGAGCGCACCCACTACATGGAGTCGTCGAAGCTGTTCGTGCCGGTGGACCGGCCGTTCTGGCGGGACCGCGACGAGGAGACCGGCCGGGACGTCATGTCGATGACCCTCACCGACCGGATGACCCGCGGCACCTACCTCCTCGACGACGGACCCGACCGGCCGGCCGTCATCTGCCTCTCCTACACCTGGTGCGACGACAGCCTGAAGTGGCTGCCGCTGTCCGCGAAGGAGCGGATGGAGGTGATGCTGAAGTCGCTCGGCGAGATCTATCCGAAGGTCGACATCAGGAAGCACGTCATTGGCAACCCGGTGACCGTGTCCTGGGAGAACGAGCCTTATTTCATGGGCGCGTTCAAGGCCAACCTGCCGGGCCACTACCGCTACCAGCGGCGCCTGTTCACCCACTTCATGCAGGACCGGCTCCCCGCCGACCAGCGGGGCGTCTTCCTCGCGGGCGACGACATCTCCTGGACGGCGGGTTGGGCCGAGGGCGCCGTGCAGACCGCCCTGAACGCGGTGTGGGGCGTCATGCACCACCTCGGCGGCGCCACCGACGCCACCAACCCGGGTCCGGGCGACCTCTACGACGAGATCGCGCCGGTCGAACTGCCCGAGGACTGAGCCGCGTCGGCGTACCTGCGCGCCAACCGGCCGCAGGCCGCCTTGAGTTCGGGCGGTCCGACCACCTCGATGTCGGTGTCGAAACGGCCGAGCCCGGCCGCGAGCCCCGTCCACGACCAGGCGCTCAGCACGACCCGGCAGCGGTCGGGGCCGAGTTCCTCGACGAGCGCGTCCGGCGCGTACGGGGAGACGGCGGCGGCCGGCAGGCCGAGGATCACCTCGCCCCGGCAGATCTGGCTGTCGTGCCCCTGGAAGCGGGCGGCGACGAATGCGGCCACCGACGCGCCGGGCAGCTCGCGCGGGGTGAACCGGGGCCCGGCCGGGACGCGCGGGGTGATCCGGTCGACGCGGAACGTGCGCCAGTCCGCCCGCTCCAGATCCCAGGCGACCAGGTACCACCGCCCGCCCCAGGTCACCAGGTGGTGCGGCTCGGCCCGCCGGGGCGGCGGCTGCCCGGCGTCGGGGGCGCCGGGCGCCGCGTAGTCGAAGCGCAGCACCTCGCGGTCCCTGACCGCGGCGCTGAGCGCCACCAGCACCCGCGGATCGATCCGCGGCCGGGGCCCGGCACGCTCCACGGCGGTCACCCGCAGGGAGTCGACGCGGTGCCGCAGCCGGGCCGGCATCACCTGCCTGACGGTGTTCAGGGCGCGCGCCGACGCCTCCTCGATGCCGGCGCCGGTCACCGCGGCGGTCCGCAGTGCGACGGCGACGGCCACCGCCTGGTCGTCGTCGAACAGCAGCGGTGGCAGCGCCGCCCCGGCCTCCAGCCGGTAGCCGCCGTCGGGGCCCTTGACGGCGGCGACCGGATACCCGAGTTCACGCAGCCGGTCCACATCCCGGCGGACCGTGCGCGCGCTGACGTCGAGCCGCTCGGCGAGCAGCGCGCCCGGCCAGTCCCGACGCGCCTGGAGCAGCGAGAGCAGGGAGAGCAGACGCGCGGAGGTCTTCGGCATGACCTCAGTATGAGCAGCGGTAGCGGACACCTCCTGTCCGCTACCCCTGCGAAGGTGAGGGTGTTCCGCACCAGGAGCGTCCGCTCGACGACGGGCATCCGCTCGACGACGGGCGTCCTCGACGAGGGGCGTCCTCGACGAGGGGCGCCCTCGGCGAGAGGCGTGTGGCGCGCGCCCGGTCAGGAGCCGTGCCCGCCGACGAGCGTTCCGTGAGAGACACCCGACCGGAAGGACCCGAAGACCATGACGACCGCCACCACCCTCGACGCCGAGCGCACCGACCTGCTCGCCGCCCTCGCCGCCGCGCGGGCCGCCCTCACCAGCACCATGAGCGACCTGGACGACACCGGGGCGGGGGAGCGGACCACGGTCAGCGCGCTCTGTCTCGGCGGACTCCTCAAACATGTCGCCGCCATGGAGGAGAGCTGGCTGCGGTTCGTCCTCGAAGGCCCCTCGGCGAAGCGCTACGACCTGCCCGACGACGTCACCTGGGCCGACCTCGCGGCCGGCACCGCCCGCACCGTCCCGCAGTGGGCCATCGAACGGCAGAACGACTTCCGCATGCTGCCGGGCGACACCCTCGCCGGACTCCTCGAACGGTACGAGGCGGTCGCCGCCCGCACCGAGGAGATCGTCGCGTCCCTGCCCGACCTCTCCGCCGCCCACCCGCTGCCCGCGGTGCCCTGGCACCGGCCCGGCGAGACCCGCAGCGTCCGGCGGGTGCTCACGCACGTCATCGCCGAGACCTCCCAGCACGCCGGGCACGCGGACATCCTCCGCGAGGCGCTCGACGGGCGGAAGTCGAGCTGAGCGCGGGGAAAGGAGACGGGGAGAGGAGAGGGGAGACCGCCATGCCGACCGTCCTCGACGACCGGGCGCTCAACCGGGCCACCCTCGCCCGCCAACTGCTCCTGGGCCGGGCCGACCTGCCGGTCCTGGACGCCGTCAGCCACCTGTGCGGCTTGCAGGCGCAGGAACCGCAGGAGCCGTACACCGGGCTCTGGTCGCGGCTGCGCGCCTTCGCCCCGGGGGAGCTGTCCGGGCTGCTGGTCGACCGGAAGGTGGTGCGCACCCATCTGATGCGGCGCACCGTCCACCTGGTCACCGCCGAGGACGCGCTCGCCTGGCGGGCCCGGCACGCCCCGATGCTCCGACAGCGGGTGCTGGGCACCTACCGGGCCGAGTTCGCCGGCGTCGACCTCGACGAACTCGCGGCGGACGCGGCCGAGTTGGCGTCCGACGGGGAGCCGCGCACGATGCCGGAACTGGCCCGCGCGCTGGCCGGACGCTGGCCGGGCCCCGCCCCGCGGGCCCTCGGCGAGATGGTCGTCGCCGCGCTGCTGCCGATGGCGCAGGTCCCGCCGCGCGGGGTGTGGCGGACCGGCGGCGGCGCCCGCAACGTGTCCCTCGCCGTCTGGCTGGGCCGCGAGATCGACCCACCGGGCCGGCACGGGCCGGACGCGCCGACCGGTCCGACCGCTCCCGGGGGAGTGAACGGCGTTGCCGGCGGCTCTGGTCCGGGTCGTCCGGGAGTCCGGGCCGGCGGCGCGGCGGGTTCCCACGGCTCCGATCCGGTCGGGCGGGTGCTGGTCCGTCGTTACCTGGCCGCCTTCGGGCCTGCCGCCACGGCCGATCTGCGGGCCTGGTCGGGGGTGGCCGGGCTGCCGGGCGCGGTGGCCGCGCTCCGCCCGGAACTGGTCGCCTTCCGGGACAGCAGGGGGCGTGAACTGCTCGACCTGCCGGACGCGCCCCGCCCCGACCCTGACACCCCGGCGCCGGTGCGGTTCCTGCCGGCGTTCGACAACGCGCTCCTCGGCTACCAGGAGCGCGGCCGGATCGTCGCGGACGAGCACCGCGGCCTCTCGGTCGCCGGTGAGCGGGTGCTCCTGGTCGACGGGCGGGTCGCCGGGACCTGGCGGACCGACGCGGGCACCGTCGCCGTCACCGGGCTGCGTCCGCTCGGCCGGGCCGAGCGCGCCGAAGTCGTCGCGGAGGGGGAGCGGTTGGCGCTGTTCCTGTCCGAGGGTGAGTGCGGGCGGGTGCGGATCGCGGAGGCCGGGTGAGCGGGCGGTCCTGCGGCGCTCGGAGTCGGTTCTTCGCCTCCGCGCCCCTCCGGCAGCACGCGGAGTCCGACCACGCGCCCCGACTCGCCCACCCGGACGGCTTGTTCGCAGCCCCCGCTACGACAGGCGTCCACGGCCGCGGGCGCCCGGCCGTGCCCGGGGTGCGCGTGGCGGCCCGTCGGCGCGAACCGCAGCGGGCGTAAGCCCGGTTGGCGCCGGAAGGGGGCCGGCGGGCGGCAACGGCCGTGCGGGCAGGGGAAGTCGGCGAGGGCACGGGGAGGGTTCATCCCCGCTCCACAGGCCCCGCTTCCAGCGGGATCGTGGGCGCCGTGTCCCCGAACCGCCGTTCATCGCAGCCCCGTTGACGGTCGAACCGGCTCGGGTGGAGACGGACCTGACGGCCCGCCGCCCGGCAGGCCGATCACCGTCGAGCGCATCCGGAGCCCACCGGTGTCCGACGCGTCCCGCGCTCGGTGGACTGTTCCCGATCGTGCCGTCGAGGGACCGTCACGGACCTACGCTGGCCGCGAGTGCCGGTGGGTCCGACGCTTCCCCGGCACGGGGGAACGCGCCCGCCGCGCGGGAGGGGGAGCAAGACCGTGGCAGGAGGCTCGCGCGCCCAGCGCCTGGCCGCACGCAGGGCCGAGCGCCGGACGGCGGCCCTGCGCGCCGCGATGGTCGCCGCCGCGTCCGTGGTGGCCGCAGTCGGCACCGCGACGGGCCTGGTGTCGGCCCTCGCCGACCCGCCCGGGGCCGTCGAGGCGGGCCCCGAGACGGTCCGCGCGCCCCGGGTCGCGCAGGCGCGGCCCGAGCCGTCGTCGCCGTCACCGACCCCCTCGCCGACCGCCTCCCCGGCCGTCCCGAGCCCGGAGCCGACAGTCCGTGCGAGCCCCTCGCCGAGCCCGACGCCCAGCGGGCGGCGCCCCGCGCCGTCCCGCCTCTACCGGCACCCCGACTCCCAGGTGCTCGACTGGGTCCGCGCCCACCCCGACGACCCCCGTACCGCCGTCATCACGTCCCGGATCGCGGACCGCCCGGCCGCCGTCTGGTTCGCCGACTTCACCCCCGCGACCATCGCCTCCCGGGTCCGCGCGGTCACCTCGGGCGCCGCCGCCCAGGGCCAGGTGCCCGTCCTCGTGCCGTACGCGATCCCGGACCGCGACTGCGGCGGCGCCTCCGAGGGCGGGGCGCCCGACCTCGCGGCCTACGACGACTGGATCGACGCGTTCGCCGCGGGCCTCGGCTCGGCCGAGGTCGTCGTCATCCTCGAACCCGACTCCGTCGCGCAGGCCGACTGCCTCTCCCGGAGCGCCCGCGCGGAACGCTTCGCCTCCCTGGAACGGGCCGGCCGCGTCCTGAAGGCCGCCGACCCGAAGGCCCGGGTCTACTACGACGCCGGGCACTCCGGCTGGAACGCGCCCGACCGGCAGGCCGCGCTGCTGCGGCAGGCGGGCGCCGGGTCCGCCGACTCCTCCGACGGCGTCTTCAGCAACGTCTCCAACTTCCACACCACCGCCGCCGAGATCGCCTACGACCGGCGGGTGCTGGCGGAACTCGGCGGGCCCGCGGGGCTCGGCGCCGTCATCGACACCAGCCGCAACGGCAACGGCGCCCCGGCCGACGACGCGTGGTGCGACCCGGCGGGCCGCGGCATCGGGCGGGCGCCGACGCTCGGCACCGGTCAGGCCCGCATCGACGCCTACCTGTGGGTGAAGCTGCCGGGGGAGTCGGACGGCTGCAAGGGGACGCCGGGGACGTTCAGCCCGTCCTACGCCTACGACTTGGCGTCGTCGTAGGAGGACGTGCCCTCGTCGAGGAGCGGTTCCTGGGTCTTCAGATGGGCCGGGGCGAACGCCCGCAGCGTGTGGTAGCCGGTGATCACCACGAGGGTGCCGAGGGCGATGCCGCTGAGCGAGAAGGTGTCCGTGAACGTCATCGACACGTTCCCGACGCCGATGATGATGCCCGCGGCGGCCGGCACCAGGTTCAGCGGGTTGCGCAGGTCCACCCCGGCGTTGGTCCAGATCTGCGCGCCGAGCAGGCCGATCATGCCGTAGAGGATCACGGTGATGCCGCCCAGCACACCGCCGGGGATCGCGGCCACGATCGCGCCGAACTTCGGGCAGACGCCGAACAGCAGCGCGAACCCGGCGGCGGCCCAGTAGGCGGCGGTCGAGTACACCCGGGTCGCGGCCATCACGCCGATGTTCTCGGAGTACGTGGTGTTCGGCGGGCCGCCGACGGCGGTGGAGAGCACGGAGGCGACGCCGTCCGCGGAGATCGCGGTGCCGAGCCTGTCGTCGAGCGGGTCGCCGGTCATCTCGCCGACCGCCTTGACGTGCCCGGCGTTCTCCGCGACCAGCGCGATGACCACGGGCAGCGCGACCAGGATCGCCGACCACTGGAACGACGGGCCGTGGAAGGAGGGCAGGCCGATCCAGTCGGCGCGGCCGACACCGGAGAGGTCCAGGCGCCAGTGGTCGGTGAGCTTGCCGCTCGCGTCGACCGAGTGGATCCGCCCGAAGACCCGGTCGAAGACCCACGAGATGCCGTACCCGAACACCAGACCGAGGAAGATCGCCACCCGGGACCAGAAACCCCGCAGGCAGACGACGGCCAGACCGGTGAACAGCATGACCAGCAGCGCGGTCCACTGGTCCTGCGGCCAGTAGGTGGTGGCGGTGACCGGGGCCAGGTTGAAGCCGATCAGCATGACCACCGCGCCGGTGACGATCGGCGGCATCGCCGCGTGGATGATCCGCGCCCCGAACCGCTGCACCGCGAGCCCCACCAGGAACAGCGCCACCCCGACCACCAGGACCGCGCCGGTGACCGTCGCGCTGGTGCCGCCCTGCGCCCTGATCACGGCCGCCACACCCACGAAGGAGAGCGAGCAGCCGAGGTAGCTGGGCACCCGGCCGCGGGTCGCCAGCAGGAAAATCACGGTCGCGACGCCCGACATCATGATCGCCAGGTTGGGGTCGAGACCCATCAGCACCGGAGCGACGAACGACGCCCCGAACATCGCGACCACGTGCTGGGCGCCCAGGCCGATGGTGCGGGGCCAGGTGAGCCGTTCGTCGGGCCGTACCACCGCTCCGGGCGCGGGGGTGCGGCCGTCCCCGTGCAGCTTCCAGCGCACGCCGAGGTCCATGGTGAGGTTTCGCTTTCTCTGTACGGCAGGGTGGTCCGGACCCATTGTCACGGCTCCCGGCACCTCCTCCGCACAGCCTGACCAGGCCCTTCCCGGGCGCGACGGCGCCCGGGTGCGACGGGGCGGCGTCAGGGGCGCGGGTCGGGCACCGCTGCCTGGCGTCCCGCGCCCGTCCTGGCGCTCTCCTTGGCGGGAGCCAGCACCTTCGCGAACACCACGAGCCCGAAGGCCAGCACGGTCACCACGACGAACGACACCATCAGGCTGGTGGCCTGCGCCACCCCGCCGATCAGGCTCGGCGCGATCAGGCCCGAGGTGTAGGTGATGGTCGCGACGCCCGCGATGGCCTGGCTCGGGTTCGGGCCGCTGTGCCCGGCCGCCGCGAAGCAGAGCGGCACGACCACGGCGATGCCGAGCCCCATCAGCGCGAACCCGGCCATGGCGACGGCGGGATGGCCGGCGACGACCACCAGGACCCCGCCGAGCGCGGCCAGTACACCGCCCGACCTGACCGTGCGCACCGCGCCGAAGCGGTTCACCACCGCGTCGCCGACGATCCGCGCCACCGCCATGGTCAGCATGAACCCGGTGGTGCAGGCGGCGGCCAGACCCGCTGACGTCTCCAACTGGTCGCGCAGGTAGACCGCCGACCAGTCGAGGCTGGCGCCCTCCGCGAACACCGCGCAGAACCCGACCGCGCCGATCAGCAGCGCCGCCCTCGGCGGCAGCGCGAACCTCGGCGGCGGCTCCTCGTCCTCCGTCGCCTTCAGGTCGAGCACCCAGCGGCAGGCGGTGAGGCCGAGGACGGTCAGGACGGCGGCGGCCAGCGCGAAGTGCAGGCGCGCGTCCCCTCCCAGATGGGCGGCGAGGGTGCCGCCCGCCGAGCCGATCAGGGCGCCCGCGCTCCACATGCCGTGCAGCCCCGACATGATCGACTTGTCGAGGAGCCGCTCTATCTCCACGCCCAGCGCGTTCATGGCGACGTCGGCCATGCCGGAGCTGGCGCCGTACGCGAACATCGCCAGACAGAGGGTGAGCAGGTTCGGCGCGATCGACGGCAGGACCAGGGACAGCGTCCACAGGGCGAGCAGTCCGCGCAGCGCGGTCCTGCTGCCGAAGCGGTGGCTGATCCGGCCGGCCAGCGGCATCGCGCAGGCGGCGCCGAACGCGGTGAAGGCGAGCGCGAACCCCAACTGGCCGGTGCTCAGGCCCGCGTGCTCCTGGATCCACGGCACCCGGGTCGCGAACGAGCCGGTGACGCCGCCGTGCACCGCGAACACGGCCGCGACGGCGTACCGGGCGCGCTTCACCTCGCGCAGGTCACAGCCCACGTCGCTCATTCTCCGGCCCCTCCCAGACACTTCGGCCCCGCTGACGCCGCGTAAACTATCAGGAACCCTGCCTGATAGGTAGAGCGCACGGACCCGCCCATCTGGAAGGATCCCCGGCATGCCAGCGTCCCCCAGCACCGCTCGGGCCATCAACGACCGGCTCGCCCTGGGCCTGCTCCAGCAGGAAGGCCCGTTGACGGCCGGGCAGTTGAAGAAGCTCACCGGCCTCTCCCGGCCGACCGTCGCCGACCTCGTCGAACGCCTCACCGACTCCGGGCTCGTCACGGTCGTCGGCGAGGCGGGGGAGACCCGCCGGGGCCCGAACGCCAAGCTGTACGGGATCGTCGCCGACCGCGCCCACCTCGCCGCCCTCGACGTCCGCACCGAGGGCGTCGCCGTCCTCGTCTCCGACCTGGTCGGCGAGGTGCTCGCGGAGGCGGCCCTGCCGATCGCCGGGGAGAACGGGACCGGGCCCGCCGTCGAACAGGCGGTCGCGCTCGTGGAGCGGGTACTGAAGGAGGCCGGCGCGGACCGGCTGCACACCGTCGGGATCGGGGCGCCCGGCCTGATCGACCCGGCCAGCGGCGACCTGCGCGACTCCTCGGGCCTGCCCGAATGGCACCGCCAACTGGTGGCGGCCCTTCAGGAACGGCTCCCGTCGGCCCGGGTCAGGGTCGAGAACGAGACCAACCTCGCCGCCCTGGCCGAGCAGCGCGAGGGCGCCGCCCGCGACCACGACACGTTCGTCCTGCTCTGGCTCGGCCACGGCACGGGCGCGGCCGTCGTCCTGGACGGCACCCTCCGCAGGGGCGCCTCCGGCGGCACCGGCGAGATCGGCTTCCTCCCGGTCCCCGGCACCACCGCACTCCCGAAGGCGACGGACTGCGACGGCGGCTTCCACTCCCTCGCGGGAGGCGCGGCCATCGCCCGCCTGGCGGAGGAGCACGGCGTGCGGGGCGACACCCCCGGCCCCGAACCACGGGCGGCGGGCCTGGTGCGGGAGGCGGTGCGGGTGGTGCGGGAGGCGAGAGCGGGGGGCACGGCGGTGAGTGGTGGGACGGCGGCGACCTCCGTGACGGCGGCGGCTGGTGCGTCGTCGGTGACCCGTGGGACGGCAGAGCCCTGTGCGACGGCGACGGGACCCGCCGAGACGGCGATCCCCGGGACCACCGCGACCGCGTCGGCCGCCGACCGCTTCCTCGACGCCCTCGCCGACCGGCTCGCCGTCGGCGTCGCCTCCGTCGCGGCGGTGCTCGACCCCGGGTGCGTGGTCCTCGGCGGCGAGATCGGCCTGGCCGGGGGCGAGGACCTGGCGGCCCGGGTCGCCGCGCGGGTGCGCCGGATGTCCCCGCTGCCGACCGAGGTGCGCCCCGGCCTGCTGGGCGGCGCGGCGGTCCTGCGCGGCGCCCTGCTGACCGCGAGGGACCGTGCCCAGGACGAGGTCTTCGCACCGCCGGAGCGATAACCCGACCGGGCGGCCCCGAGGCCGGATGCCCAGCGGCGACGGCCCCGAGCCCCGCCCAACAGCCGCCCCCGCCCGCCCGGTTGGTCAAGCTCGGGCCCGCGCCCCCGCCCACCCGGTTGCTCAGGCGCGCCCCGCCGCCACCGCTCGGCGGGTCAGGTAGTCCTCGAACGTCCCCTTGCCCAGAGTGTGTTCGTCTTCCATCAGGTGGCCGCCCTCGTGGAAGGCGCGGTAAGTGCGGCCCCACAGAGGGATGTTGACCAGTGCGCGGCGGCGGTCGGTCGCCGTCAGGTAGGAGCGGGCCAGCGATTCGAGCGTGCGGATCTCGGGGCCGCCCAGGTCGGGGACCCGGCCCGCGGGCGGCGCCGTCGCCAGCGCGGCGAGGCGGTCCGCGACCTCCGTCACCTCCACCGGCTGGTCGCTCAGACCGGCCGGCAGCAGCATGACCGGCGCCTTGGCGAGGGCCTGGAGGACACCCAGGACGAAGTCGTGGAACTGGGTCGCGCGCAGGATCGTCCAGGCGAGGCCCGACTCCTCGATCCGCCGCTCCACCGCGAGCTTGCTGCGGTAGTAGCGGTAGGGCACCAGGTCGACGCCGACGATCGAGATGTACGCGAGGTGCCGGACGCCCGCCCGCCGGGACGCCTCGATCAGCCGCGCCGCCGCCTTCTCGTCCCCGCCGCCCGGGTTGGACGCGCAGTGCACCACCGTCTCCACGCCCGCGAGGGCCGCGTCCAGCGCGGGCCCGCCCGCCCGCAGGTCGACCGCGTACGGCGGGGCGTGCCGGCTGAGCACCCGCACCTCGTGCCCGTCCGCCCGCAGCCGCGCCGCGACGAGCCGCCCGAGGGTTCCGGTCCCGCCGGTCACCAGGATCGTGGTCATGCCGTTCAGCCCCTTCGCGCGGCGGACGCCCCCGGACGGAGCGCCCCACACCAGCCAGGACCGGACAGCGCCCCGGAATGTGACAGCCGGGCGGACCGATCGGGTCAGACCTGCCCGAACTGGCGGTTCACGTACTCCAGCTTCTCCGGGTTGACCACCGCGCGCACCTGGGTGATCAGACCGTCCCCGAGCTCGAAGACGATCACCCCGACGACCGTCCCCTCGGACCAGGCGACCATCGCCGTACCGCCGTTGACCTCGGCCGTCGTGAAGCGCAGCCCGCCGGTGAACCGGGGGCCGCCGCCGGCCAGGAAGCGGGCCACCTTGGCGCGCCCCAGGATCGGCCGCAGGGCCGCCGTGACCTTGCCGCCGCCGTCGCTCCACCAGACGACGTCGGCCGCGAGATGGTGTTCGAGCCGGGCCAGATCGCCGTCCCGGGCGGCGGTGAGGAACGACGTCACCAGCTCCTGCCACCGCTCCGGCGCCGGTTCGAACCGGCTCTCGGGCTCACCCACCCGCGCCACCGCGCGCCGGTACAGCTGACGGCAGTTGGCCTCGCCCAGCTCAAGCGCCTCCGCGATCTCCCGGTGCCCGTACCCGAACGCCTCGCGCAGCACGTACACCGCGCGCTCGGTCGGCGTCAGCCGTTCCAGGAGCACCAGCATGGCCATCGACACCGCGTCCCGCTGCTCCGCCGACTCCAGCGGGCCGAGCGCGCCGTCCGAGGTGACCACGGGCTCGGGGAGCCAGTCGCCGACGTACTGCTCGCGCCGCGCCCGCGCCGACGTCAGCCGGTTGAGGCAGAGGTTGGTGACGACTTTCGCGAGCCAGGCCGCCGGATGCTCGATCGCGGTCCGGTCGGCGCCGCTGAAGCGCAGGAAGGCGTCCTGGACGGCGTCCTCGGCCTCGTCGGCCGAGCCCAGCAGCCGGTAGGCGAGCCCGAACAGGCGCGGGCGGTGCGATTCGAACTCGTCGGCGAGCGCGGTCGTCATGGCCACCACCCTGCCAGAGCCGGCGCGGGCGCCGGCTGGAGGCCCGGCGGCGGGCAAGGGCCGTCGTCACCGCCGCCGGACCGGTCCGGGTGGGGCGCACCGGGCCGCGCCCCGCAAGGACCCTAGAAAGGACTAGACCACTCCGTCAATAGGTATGGACCTGTCGCCCGCCTGCGGGGGCGCGCGGCGGCGCGGCGGAGGGTGTGCGGACGGTGACTGTGAGCCAGCCCACAGTCTTCACCCGTATGGACCCCTGGCGGGCGTGGCACACTGACCGTGTACCAGAAGCAGCGCACTCCGGGGTCGGTGAAAGTCCGAACCGGCGGTTACAGTCCGCGACCCGGTCACGTCCAGTGGCCGGTTGACCAGGTGAAATTCCTGGACCGACGGTTAAAGTCCGGATGGGAGGCAGTGCGCGGCGGGCGGGCATACGTGCGCGCCGCCGTAACGGCTCGTCCTGATCGGGACGAGTGCTTTCGGCGTCGCCCCCGGTGTCCATGCTCGTCCCATTCTGTCGTCATCGACAGCCCCGGAGTCCGTGCCCTATCGAGGCAGGGAGGACCCGGGAAGTGTTCACCGGAATCGTCGAAGAACTGGGTGAGGTCACCGCCGTCGAGCATCTCGGCGACGCCTCCCGCTTCCGGCTGCGCGGCCCCGTCGTCACCGACGGCGCGAAGCACGGCGACTCCATCGCCGTGAACGGGGTCTGTCTCACCGTCGTCGACCACGAGGGCGACGAGTTCACCGCCGACGTCATGGCCGAGACCCTGCACCGCTCCAGCCTGGGCGCCCTCACCGCGGGCTCCCGCGTCAACCTGGAGCGCCCCACCGCCGTCGGCGCCCGGCTCGGCGGCCACATCGTGCAGGGCCATGTCGACGGCACCGGCGAGATCCTGGCCCGCGAGCCGTCCGAGCACTGGGAGATCGTCACGGTCTCGCTCCCCGCCGACCTCGCCAGGTACGTCGTCGAGAAGGGCTCCATCACCGTCGACGGCATCAGCCTCACCGTCGTCGAGGCGGGCGCCGACCGGTTCACCGTCAGCCTGATCCCCACCACCCTCGCCCTGACCACCCTCGGCCGCAAGCAGCCGGGAGACCCGGTCAACCTGGAGGTGGACATCGTCGCCAAGTACGTGGAGCGGCTGCTCACCACCGGACCGGGGGCCGGACGGTGAACGAGCTGAACTCCGAGGCGTTCACCCTCTTCGGCCAGCACATCATCTGGTCCGACATGGTCGGCAACATCCTCGGCCTGATCACCCTCGCCCTCGGCTGGCGCCGCTCGCTGTGGACCTGGCCCGTGCAGTTCCTCTCCGGGCTCGTCCTGTTCGCCGCCTTCTACGGCCACCTCGCCGGCAGCGCGGGCAAGCAGGTCGTCGTCATGGCCGTCGCCCTGTACGGCTGGTGGCAGTGGAACCGCAACCGCGGCGGCGCGGACGGCCACATCGCCCCCCGCTTCGCCACCTGGCGCGAGCGGGCCGCGATGGCGGCGGCCGCGGCCGCCGGAACCGTCGGCGTCGCCCTCCTCTTCATGGCCTTCCCCACCCTGTCCTGGGACCCCTGGCCGGACGCCTACATCTTCGTCGGCACCGTCGTCGCCATGTACGCGCAGGCCCGCGGCATGGTCGAGTTCTGGATCGCCTGGCTCCTGGTCGACCTGGTGGGCGTCCCCCTCAACTTCGCCAACGGCTACGCCTTCTCCGGCTTCGTCTACGTCATCTACGGCGCGCTCGTCCTGTGGGGCCTGCGCGACTGGTGGCTGCGCTCCCGAGCCGGCGCGCCGCCCACCATGGAAGGAGCGCCGGCATGAGCACGGCATCCCACCCGCACGACCCCGACGCCATCGAGCAGTGGGCCCTCGACCCGATCGAACGCGCCCTCGCCGACATCGCGGCCGGACGCCCGGTCGTGGTCGTCGACGACGAGGACCGGGAGAACGAGGGCGACCTCGTCATCGCCGCCGAGAAGGCCACCCCCGAGATCGTCGCCTTCATGATGAGCGAGTGCCGCGGCCTGATCTGCGCCCCCATGGAAGGCGCCGAACTCGACCGGCTCCACCTCCCGCAGATGGTCGCCGACAACACCGAGTCGATGAAGACCGCGTTCACCGTCAGCGTCGACGCGGGCCCCGCCCACGGCGTCACCACCGGCATCTCCGCCGCCGACCGCGCCACCACCCTGCGCCTCCTCGCGGACGGCACCGCCGAACCCGGCGACCTGGTGCGCCCCGGCCACGTCTTCCCGCTCCGCGCCAGGCCGGGCGGCGTCCTCACCCGCAACGGCCACACCGAGGCCGCCGTCGACCTCGCCCGCCTCGCGGGCCTGCGCCCGGCCGGCGCCATCGTCGAGATCGCGGGCGAGGACGGCCGGATGCTCCGGCTGCCCGAACTGATCCCGTTCGCCCGCAAGCACGGCCTGACGATCATCTCCATCGAGGACCTGATCGCCTACCGCCGCAGCGCCGAACCCACCGTCCGCCGCGAGGCCGAGGTCCGCCTGCCCACCCGGCACGGCGCGTTCACCGCCTACGGCTACCGCTCCGCCGTCGACGGCGTCGAACACGTCGCCCTCGTCCACGGCGAGATCGGCGACGGCGAGGACGTCGTGGTCCGCCTCCACTCCGAGTGCCTCACCGGAGACGTCTTCGCCTCCCTGCGCTGCGACTGCGGCCCCCAGCTCGACACCGCGCTCGGCCGCATCCAGCGCGAGGGCCGGGGCGTCGTCGTCTACCTGCGCGGCCACGAGGGGCGCGGCATCGGCCTGCTCTCCAAACTGCGCGCCTACGAACTCCAGGAGCAGGGCCGCGACACCCTCGACGCCAACCTCGAACTCGGCCTGCCCGCCGACGCCCGCGACTACGGCGCGGGCGCCCGCATCCTGGCCGACCTCGGCGTCCGCAGCGTCCGCCTGATGACCAACAACCCCGACAAGACCGACGCGCTGCTGCGCCACGGTCTCAGGATCACCGGCCGCGAGCCGATGCCCGTGCGGGCGGGCGAGCACAACCTCCGTTACCTGCGCACCAAGCGGGACCGGATGGGGCACGATCTGCCCTGGTTGCCCGAGGAGACCGAGGAGACCGAGGAGACCGAGGAGACCGCCGACACCACGGTCCCCGCGGCCACCGGGTCGACCTGCGGCAACCAGTAGCAACCAGAAGCAACCAGCGGCAACCCGGCAAGTCGGCGAGCGAGGAGAGAGAAGAACGTGAGCGGCAAGGGCGCACCCGAACTGTCCGTACGCGACGTGGGGGACCTGCGGGTCGCCGTCATCGCGGCCCAGTGGCACGAGAAGGTGATGGACGGACTCGTCGACGGCGCCCTGCGCGCCCTGCACGACCTGGGCATCGACGAGCCGACCCTGCTGCGGGTCCCCGGCAGCTGGGAGCTGCCGGTCGTCGCGAAGGTACTGGCGGGCCGGGGCTACGACGCGATCGTCGCCCTCGGCGTCGTCATCCGCGGCGGCACCCCGCACTTCGAGTACGTGTGCCAGGGCGTCACCCAGGGCCTCACCCAGGTCTCCGTCGAGACCGGCGTCCCCGTCGGCTTCGGCGTCCTGACCTGCGACACCGAGGAACAGGCCCTGGACAGGGCCGGCATCGAGGGCTCGCACGAGGACAAGGGGCACGAGGCGGTGACGGCCGCCGTGGCGACCGCGGCCACCCTGCGCTCGGTATCCGAACCCTGGCGCTGAGTCGCCCCCGAACAGCGGCTAGGGTGGGACCACCATGTCCAAGAAGACGTTCGAGGAGCTGTTCACCGAGCTCCAGCACAAGGCAGCCACCGGCGACCCCGCCACCTCCCGCACCGCCGAACTCGTCGGCAAGGGTGTCCATGCCATCGGCAAGAAGGTCGTCGAGGAGGCCGCCGAAGTCTGGATGGCCGCCGAGTACGAGGGCAAGGAAGCCGCCGCCGAGGAGATCTCGCAGCTGCTGTACCACGTCCAGGTGATGATGGTCGCCCGCGGGATCTCCCTCGACGACGTCTACTCCCATCTGTAGACGCGACTCCCGCCCGCCGTACCCCACCCACCGCACAGCCCCACCCAGAGCGAAGGAAGCCGACCTCATGCTGCGCATCGCCGTCCCCAACAAGGGTTCCCTGTCAGGACCTGCGGCGGACATGCTGCATGAGGCCGGCTACCAGCAGCGCCGCGAGTCCAAGGAACTGCGGATCGTCGACCCGGTCAACGAGGTGGAGTTCTTCTACCTCCGCCCCCGCGACATCGCGATCTACGTCTCCTCCGGACGCCTCGACATCGGCATCACCGGCCGCGACCTGCTCATCGACTCCGACGCCCACGCCGAGGAGATCCTGCCGCTCGGCTTCGCCCGCTCCACGTTCCGCTTCGCCGCCAAGCCCGGCCAGGCCGGCGCCATCGACGACCTCACCGGCAAGACGGTCGCCACCTCCTACGAGGGCATCGTCGCCAAACACCTCGCCGACAGCGGCATCGACGCCTCCGTCGTCCACCTCGACGGCGCCGTCGAGACCGCCATCGAACTGGGCGTCGCCGAGGTCATCGCCGACGTCGTCGAGACCGGCACCAGCCTGCGCAACGCGGGCCTCGAAGTCTTCGGCGAACCCATCATGAAGTCCGAGGCGATCGTCATCCGCCGCACCGGGGCGCCCGCCGACGACTCCGCCGAGCCGAAGGTCCAGCAGTTCCTGCGCCGCCTCCAGGGCGTCCTGGTCGCCAGGACCTACGTGATGATGGACTACGACTGCCGCGTCGAGCAGCTGGAGAAGGCCGTCGCCCTCACCCCGGGCCTCGAGTCCCCGACCGTCTCCCCGCTGCACAACGAGGGCTGGGTCGCCGTCCGCGCCATGGTCCCCGCCAAGGAGGCCCAGCGGATCATGGACGACCTCTACGAGATCGGCGCGCGGGCCATCCTGACCACGGCCATCCACGCCTGCCGGCTCTGAGGGGCGCCCCACCCATGTCCGACCAGTCCGACCTGCCCGCCCTGCCCGTCACCTTCCGGCCGGGCCGCACCCGCGCCGTGCTGCTCACCGCCGGTGTCCTGATCCTCGCGGTCATCACCGCGGTCGCGCTCGCCCTGGAGCAGCTCGGCCCGGGCGAGCGCCTCAGCTTCATCCTGACCGGCGCCCTGCTGTTCGGCGTCCTCGCGATGCTGGCCCGGGTCAAGGTCGTCGCCGACGACACCGGGGTCACCGTCCAGAACATCGCCACCCGGCGCCGTCTCGACTGGGCCGAGATCCTCCAGGTCAACCTGCGTCCGGGCGACCCCTGGGTCTTCCTCGACCTCAGCGACGGCACCAGCCTGCCGGTGCTCGGCATCCAGCCGGGCATCGCCCGCGAGCGCGCCATCGCCGACGCGCGCGCCCTGCGCGCCCTGGCCGAATCCCGCTCCACGGGAGATTCTCAGGAACATCAGGGCTGACTCCGGGCCTTCCACCCTGCCGCGAGAGCCCCTGTCTTGATTAATCTGGTGGCGGAGGCGTCCCACACGCCTCCGCCGCCGCTGTTCTCCGCCGGGTCGCTCCGGCCGCGGCGGCTTTCCCTGCTACCCGAGGAGTGACTCCCTCCAGCGATGGACGGATCGTCCTGTAGTACCTGCGCCGCCCTCTCCCGACCCATCGAGGCGGCGGCATCATGAGCATCCCCCTGCTGCTCCTCGGAGCGGCGTTCCTGCTGATCCTGGCCAACGGCTTCTTCGTGGCCGCCGAGTTCGGCCTCGTCACCGTCGAGGCCACGGACGCCGAGAAGGCCGCCGCCGAGGGCGACCGACGCGCCCGTACGGTCGTCGAGTCGCTGAAGGAACTGTCCTTCCAGCTCTCCGGCACCCAGCTCGGCATCACCATCACCTCCCTCGTCGTCGGCATGCTCGCCGAACCCGCGCTCGCCGAGCTGCTGCGCGGCCCGTTCGCGGCCGTCGGCGTCCCCGAGGGCGCCGTCTCCGGAGTCGCGGTCGTCGTCGGCATGCTGCTGGCGTCCGCCGTGCAGATGGTCATCGGCGAACTCGTCCCGAAGAACTGGGCCGTCTCGAGGCCGATGCAGGTCGCCCGGTTCGTGGCAGGACCGCAGCACGCCTTCGCCCGGCTGTTCAGACCGGTCATCGCGGCCCTGAACACGGTCGCGAACCGGCTGGTGCGGGCCCTGGGCGTGGAGCCCGCCGACGAGCTGGCCTCCGCCCGCACCCCCGGCGAACTGGTCTCCCTCGCCCGGCACTCCGCCCAGGCCGGCGCCCTGGAACAGGACACCGCCGACCTCTTCGTGCGGACGCTTTCGCTGGCCGAACTGACCGCCCAGCACGTCATGACGCCGCGGGTGAAGGTCAGCGCGCTCCAGGCGTCGGCGACCGCCGAGGACGTCGTCAACCTCACCCGCGCCACCGGCCTCTCCCGCTTCCCCGTCTACCGGGAGCGGATCGACGAGGTCGTCGGCATGGTCCACCTCAAGGACGCGCTCGCCGTCCCGGTGCCCGACCGGCTGCGCACCTCGGCCGCCCGGATCGCCCGCCCGGCGCTGCTCGTCCCCGAGACGCTCCCGGTCCAGCCGCTGCTGGCCAGGCTGCGCAGCGAACAGCCCATCGCGGTCGTCGTCGACGAGTACGGCGGCACCGCGGGCGTGGTCACCCTGGAGGACATCGTCGAGGAACTCGTCGGCGAGGTCCGCGACGAGCACGACGGCCAGGACGTGCCCGAACTCGCCGCCGCCGCGCCCGAGGACGGCAGGCCCGCCTGGGACGCCGACGGCAGCTGCCGGGTCGACATCCTCCAGCGGATAGGTCTGGACGTGCCCGAGGGCCCGTACGAGACCGTCGCCGGCCTGGTCGCCGATCTGCTCGGCCGGATCCCCGCCGCGGGCGACCGGGCTGAGCTGCCCGGCTGGCGGCTCACCGTCCGCCGGGTCGGCCACTACCGGGCCGAGCGGGTCCGCCTGGTGCGCACCGCGCCGATCATGGAGGCCGTCCGATGAGCGTGCTCCAACTCCTGTTCGCCGCGCTCCTCGTGCTCGCCAACGGCTTCTTCGTCGGCGCCGAGTTCGCGCTCGTCTCGGTCCGCCGCAGCCAGATCGAACCGCTCGGCACCGCCAGGGCCCGCCAGGTCCTGCACGGACTGGAGCGGCTGCCGCAGATGATGGCCGCCGCCCAGTTCGGCATCACCGTCTGCTCGCTCACCCTCGGCGCGGTCGCCGAGCCGACGGTCGCGCACCTGCTGGAGCCGGTCTTCGGGTGGATGTACCTGCCCGAGGGCCTGATCCATCCGCTCGGCTTCGTCCTGGCGCTCGCCGCCGTGGTCTTCTTCCACCTCGTCATCGGCGAGATGGTCCCGAAGAACCTCGCGATGGCCGCCCCGGAGAAGGTCGCGCTCTGGCTCAGCCCCGGTCTGGTCGCCTTCGCCCGGCTCTGCCGGCCGATCACGGCGGCCCTCGGCTTCTGCGCGCAGGGCATCCTCCGTCTCTTCCGGGTCGAGCCGAAGGACGAGATCGAGGCCGTCTTCACCAGCGAGCAGCTCAACCGCCTGGTGGAGGACTCGGGGCAGGCGGGGCTGCTGGGCCCCGAGGAGCAGGAGCGCCTGGAGGACGCGCTGGAACTGGGCTCCCGCCCGGTCACCGACGTCCTGCTGACCCGCGACTCCCTGATCACGGTCAGCCCGTCGGTGACGCCCGGCCGGATCGTGGAGCTGACCGCCCGCACCGGCTTCTCCCGGTTCCCGGTCGCCGCCGACAACGGCGTCTTCATGGGCTATCTGCATGTGAAGGACGTCCTCGACGTGGAGGAGTCCGACCGCGCGGTGCCGCAGCACCTGTGGCGTCCGATGACGACGCTCAGGCCGGAACTCCCGCTCGACGACGCCCTGACGGTCATGCGCCGCGCCGCCACCCACCTCGCGCAGGTGGCGGACGCCTCGGGCCGGGTCCTCGGCCTGGTGGCCCTGGAGGACGTGCTGGAACTCCTGGTGGGTGAGGTCACCGACCCCGCCCACCACCAGCCGCCCCTGTCGGTGGCGAGCTGACGCGGCGGTGGGGGCGGTCTCCGCGCCGGCGGCCCCGCCCCCACCCTCGCGGGACGTCACATCCCGGCGGGATCCTGCGGCCCCCGCCCGGACAGCACCTCGCCGTACGCCTGCATCAGATCGGGCAGCCGCAGCGTCGACAGGTCGTCACGGGACAGCACCCCCGGGTACGTCGACAGCCGCAGATCCCGGTACGCGCAGCTCTTCTCGTACAGCGTCCGCAGGAACCGCCCGTTGCCCAGCTCGTCGATCCACCCCTGGTCGACCACGTGCCCGGCGATCGAACGCAGCTCGTCGAGGGTCTCCTCGTCCCACACGTCACCGTTCTCGGTGGCCAGCACCTCCCCGATCGACGTCAGTTCGAGCGGCCGGTAGGACGGGAAGTCGACGCGCGTGGTGAACCGGGACGACAGGCCGGGGTTCGCGGCGAGCAGCCGGTCCATGCCCTCGGGGTATCCCGCGAGGATCACCACGAGATGGTCCCGGTTGTCCTCGGCCCGCTTCAGCAGCACCTGCAACGCCTCGTCGCCGTACGCGTCGCCCTTGCCGTAGCCGGTGTTGGAGAGCGAGTACGCCTCGTCGACGAAGAGGACCCCGCCGATCGCCGAGTCGATCAGCTCATTGGCCTTGACGGCGGTCTGCCCGAGGTACTCGCCGACCAGATCGGCCCGCTGCGCCTCCACGAGGTGGTCGCCGCCGAGCAGCCCGAGGGCGTAGAAGACCCGGCCCAGGATGCGGGCGACCGTGGTCTTGCCGGTGCCCGAGGGTCCCGAGAAGACGAAGTGCCGTTTCGGAGGCTGCACGGGCAGCCCCTGCCCGGCCCGTAGGCGGGCCATGTTCAACTGCGCCGACAACGCCTTGACCTGGCGTTTCACCGGCTCGAGGCCGACCATGCGCTCCAGTTCGGCGAGCGCCTGCTCGAGTAAGGCGGGGTCGGTCGGACCGGCCGGCAGCGGTGGCCCGGCCGTCACCAGGCCGCGGTCGCGCACCGCGGGATCGGTCGACGACGGCAGTGGCCCGACCGGCGGCAGGTCGGGCTCGGACAGCCGCAGGTCCCTGCCCTCGGGCCCGAACAGCGGGTCGAATCCCTCGGGGCCCTCCAGCACGTCCTGGGCACCGGAGAGAGTGATCGCGGCCAGGTCGGCGGCCTCGGAGGTGTCGTCGTAGCCGTCGCCCTCGGAGATCGCGGTGAGCCGCGCCGAGGTGTCCATGAACGCCGGGTCGACCCGGTGCACCGCCCGGTACAGGGGGAGCGCGGCGGCCGAACGCCCGGTGCCCTCGTGGGCGCGGGCCAGCCAGTAGCGCAGCTCCTTGCGCTGCGGCTGCTCACTGCGGCAGCGCATCAGCGCGGCCGACAGCAGCGGCTCGGCCTGCCCGTACATCTCCAGGCGGACCCGGGCCATGCCGCCGAAGAGACCCGCCTCGATGCCGAGCAGACTGTCGTCGATCAACGGGTCGGTGTGCCGGACCAGTTGCTCCCAGTCCTTGACCAGATAGGCCCGGCAGGCGTGCAGGAAGCGGACCTGGTGGTCGGTGTCCACCGGCGGCAGCCCGGCGAGGGCCCGGTCCAACTCCGGTACGTGGCGGCCGTCCAGCCAGTGGGAGGCGTGCGCGAGCAGCAGGTCGCGCGGGCTCTCCAGCACCGGCTGCACCCACCAGCCGAGCCAGTACCAGGAGTTGAGGGAGCGGCGGTGCCTGGCCCGCTGTTCGCCGAAGCGGTCGCGGTGGCGGAACATCCGCAGCAGCGCGGTCGTGGTGTCGACCCGCAGCGCGTGCAGTCCGAGCCAGCCGTCCGCCATCCCGGGGTCGGAGCGGACCGCGGCCCTGAACTCCTCCTCCGCCTGTGGATAGGCGCCCATGGTGTAGGCGTCCACGCCTCGCAGCCAGGCGAGGTCGGCCGGGGCCTCGGGGCCCCGCGTGCCGAAGTCCATCACGTCCCCCACAAACCGTGCCCCCGTCGGTTGGCCCGCGGGCTGGTACCCGTCGGGCCGCCTTGATCGAACCGCCGTGCCGCGGACCGGAGTTGCGGTGCGCGGAGCAGTCGGTAGGTCGCACCGAGGGCATCGTACCCGCGTGGGTGTCGCTCGCCGAAGGGTGCCGCACAGGACGTTTGACGAGGTGGGAGCGGATGGGGCGCACTTCGGACGGTGACCGAGGGTGAGCAGAACACGCCATCCGGGGGCCGGAGAACCCGGCTCAGGGCAGAACGAAGCCCCCGATCACGGGGGAACAACCGGGGGCTTCGCGTCTGACGGGCGGCTTCGCAGGGCCGCACATCCAGAACGTAAGTCCTGTACGGCCCCTCGGTCAAGCGGAGTTGGGGCACTCCGAGAAGTTCCCGCGCGGCGGCCTTCAC
This sequence comes from Streptomyces griseoviridis, assembly GCF_005222485.1. Lineage (NCBI taxonomy): Bacteria > Bacillati > Actinomycetota > Actinomycetes > Kitasatosporales > Streptomycetaceae > Streptomyces > Streptomyces griseoviridis. The sequence goes on along the minus strand of NZ_CP029078.1, from coordinate 1,702,171 downwards.
AAGTTCAGCACATTGCGGATGGTCCGTCACCCTGCGTGAGATCCTGGTCCGGTCCAGCCGTGCGCACCGGCCCCGAGAGCACCTCGTACCCCTCCTGCCCCTGCCGTACCAGGGTGTCCGCGAAGGGCCTGGACGGATCTTCGGCGAAGTGTCGACGCTCCGCCTCGACCCACCCGGCCCAGAAGGCCCGCTGCCGCGGCCCGTCCCGCAGCCTGCCCCGGTCCCAGGACTCCTCGCGGGGCAGCTCCATCCACAGCAGGTGCGCCAGATGGGGCCGCAGGGCGCGGCGGCCGGCGCCGACGCCCTCGACGAGGATCACCGGCGCGGGCGGCAGCGCGCGGGGCGCGGTGAAGGCGCGGGCCTCCCAGTCGTAGGGCGCGTAATGGGCCGTCCCGCCCCGGCCGAGGGGTTCGATCACCTCGGCGAGCAGGCGGCCCGTCCAGGCGAACAGCTCGTCGTGGCTGGCGATGTCGTCGAGGTGCAGGACCGGGGCGTCGCCCAGGGCGTGCGCCAGCCGGGCCGCGAACGTGGTCTTCCCCGAGCCCGCGTGCCCGTCGACGCCGATCAGACGGACCGGTCCGCAGGACGGGGGGAGCGTGCGGAGCCGGGCGGCGAGGCTGTGGATGGCCGTTCCTCGGGTCGGTGGGGGAGGTGCGGAGGTGGTACAGGCGGTGCGGGCGCGGGCGGTATGTGACGGGAAGATTCTAATGTCCGGGCGGGCCGAGGGCCGGCGTCCGTCCCGGGCGCCCGCCGGGGGTGCCGCAGGTGTGCCGCGGGGCGGGACCGCCGCAGGTCATGCCAGGTGTCGAGACCAATATTCGTGGGCGCGGCATGCCGCGAAGTGCTGGCAGCGCGGCCCGGCCCCGGCCATAGTTGGCGCACAACCGTGCAGCGCGACCCGTGTGCATCGGATCCGCCCCGACTCGACACTTGGGGGTCTTCCGCCCATGAGCAGAGCCGAACACCCGTCCCGCAGAACCGTCCTGGCGGTCGCGGTCGCCGCGGCCGTGACCGGCGGCACGGGATCCGCCCGCGCCGCGGAACCCGCCGCGTCCACTGAACCCGGCGCGTCCGGCGCATCCGGTGCGTCCGGCGGATCCGCCGGATCCGCGGTGCCCGGCGCCGCCGACGCCACAGCCGTGACCGCCGCGGGCGCGTCGGCCGCCGGCGGCCCGAGGGCCGCCCATCCGGTCGACTACCGGTCCTGGACCACGTACCCGGAGTGGCGGAGCGGTGCCGCCAAGGGGGTCAGGCCCGTCGCGGGCGACCGGCCCGGCGTGGTGCTCGCTTCCCCGGCCGGCCGCACCGACTACACCGACCCGCACACCGGCACCACCGCCACCTGGGAGTACGCGACCTGGACCGGCCCGGTGCACCGGCTCGCCGTCCCGGCCACCGAGGTGATCGCGTCCTGGAACGCCCGCACCCCGGACGGCACCTGGCTCCAGGTCGAGGTGCAGGGCACCTACTCCGACGGCGCGGACACCCCCTGGTACGTCATGGGCCGCTGGGCCTCGGGCGACCAGGACATCCGCCGCACCTCCGTCGACGGCCAGAGCGACGGCCGCAGCAGCGTCTGGACCGACACTCTCGCGATCGACGACGCCTCCACCGGCCTGCGCCTGGCCGCGTACCGGCTGCGGCTGACCCTCTACCGCAGGCCGGGCACCAAGGCCACCCCGACCGTCTGGCGGCTGGGCGCGATGGGCTCCGACGTCCCGGACCGCTTCACGGTGCCCGCCTCCACCCCCGGCCTCGCGCAGGAACTGACCGTCCCGCGCTACTCGCAGGAGATCCACAAGGGGCAGTACCCGCAGTACGACAACGGCGGCGAGGCCTGGTGCAGCCCCACCTCGTCGCAGATGATCGTCGAGTACTGGGGCGGCCGCCTCACCCCCGCTCAACTGGCCTGGGTGGACCCGTCGTTCGCCGACCCGCAGGTGTGCCACGCGGCCCGATACACCTACGACCACCAGTACCAGGGCTGCGGCAACTGGCCGTTCAACGCGGCCTACGCGGCCACCTTCAAGGACCTCCAGGGCGTGGTCACCCGGCTCGGCTCGCTCACCGACCTGGAGACGCTGATCGCGGCCGGCATCCCGGCCATAACGTCCCAGTCGTTCCTGAAGACGGAGCTGACCGGCGCGGGCTACGGCACCTCCGGGCACCTGATGACGGTGATCGGGTTCACGGCCGAGGGCGACGTGATCGCCAACGACCCGGCCTCGCCCAGCGACGAGGCGGTGCGCCGGGTCTACCGGCGGGCCGAGTTCGAGACGATCTGGCTGCGCACCAAGCGCCACAACGCGGCGGGCACCGTGGTGTCCGGCTCCGGAGGCGTCTGCTACCTCTACTTCCCGGCCCGGCCCACCCCCCGGCAGCGCAAGGCGCTCGCCGCGGTGGGGGTGCGCTGAGCGGCGCCGCCGCAGGGACAGGGCCCCGGGCGACCGGGGCCCTGCCCGTGTCCCGGGCCGTCCCGCGCCCCTGTGACCAAGGTCTCGGCCGTGCCGCGCCCGATCGATGGCAAGGTGGACGCACCGGTGGGGGGATTCCGCCCGGTACGTCCTACCTCAGTGAGCAGCCATGAGCGCATCTTCAGCCACCGCGGCCCGTGCCCGCACCGGCGGCCCCCGCGAAGACGGCCCCGGGGCCCTCGAACACGTCCTGGGCTGGGTGCTCGTCGCGGTCGTCGCGATGCTCGTGACCCAGCTCGGACTGCTCTGACGTCGTCGCGGTGTTGACCCCGCGTCCATCGTGACCTGACGCACACCTGACCTGACATACTGCGGAGGTCCCGCCGCCACCCGCCCGAGACCAGGTCGAAGTTGAACATCAGCCAAGAGAGCGACGCCGTCCGTCCGCGGGCGCGCGGAACCGAACGTTCGCTGGCCCGCCGCGCCGAACTGATCTCCATCGGCCGGAAGTTGTTCTCCGACACCTCCTACGACGCGCTCTCCATGGACGACATCGCGCGTCAGGCGCGGGTCGCCAAAGGGCTGATCTACTACTACTTCCAGTCCAAGCGCGGCTACTACCTGGCGATCGTCCACGACTCCGTCGCCGACCTGGTCACCTTCGCCGCGAGCGGCCTCGAACTCCAGCCGGTGGACCGCGTCCACCGCACCATCGACGGCTATCTGCGCTACGCCGAGCACAACCAGGCCGCCTACCGGACGATCGTCAGCGGCGGTGTCGGCTTCGACGCGGAGGTGCACGCCATCCGCGACGGCGTCCGCGAGGCGATCGTCGCGACCATCGCCGAGGGCGCCTACGGCCGCGGCGACGTCCCGCCGCTGGCCCGCATGGGCCTGTTCTCCTGGATCTGCGGGGTGGAGGGCGCCACCCTCGACTGGATCGCCCGCCCCCAGCTCAGCCGCGACACCATGCGCGAACTGCTGGTCAAGACGCTCGGCGGCGCCATGCGCGCCATCGAGGAGATCGACCCCGCCTACCCGGCCCCCGACCCGGCCCGCCGCGACGGATGACACGACGAGGGGCGGCGGCCGTCACCGGCCACCGCCCCGACCACGTTGTCGTGCGCCTCAGTTGATGGCCTTGATCAGCTCGCCGCCGGTGGTGTCACCGCTCAGCTCCCAGAAGAAGGTGCCGCCGAGGCCCTGCTGGTTCTTGTACGTCATCTTCGTGCCGATGGTCGCCGGGGTGTCGTAACTCCACCAGTCGTTGCCGCACTTGGCGTAGGCGGTGCCCGCCACCGTGCCGGTCGCCGGGCACTTGGTCTTGAGCACCTTGTAGTCGTCGATGCCCTGCTCGTAGGTGCCCGCCGCGGGGCCTGTCGCGGTGCCGCCCGGTGCCGCCTGGGTGACGCCGGTCCAGCCGCGGCCGTAGAAGCCGATGCCCAGCAGCAGCTTCGAGGCCGGGATGCCGAGGCCCCTCAGCTTGGAGATGGTCGCCGAGGTGTAGTAGTTCGCCTTCGGGATGCCCGTGTAGGAGTTCAGCGGCGAGTGCGGCGCCGTCGGCCCGGTGGTGTCCCAGGCGCCGAAGAAGTCGTACGTCATCGGGTTGTACCAGTCGACGTACTGCGCGGCGCCCGCGTAGTCGGCCGCGTCGATCTTGCCGCCGGTGGTGGCGTCGGCCGTGATCGCCGCCGTGACCAGGCCGGACGAGCCGAACTTGGCGCGCACCGCGGCCATCAGGTTGGTGAACGCGGTCCGCCCGCTGGTGTCACAGGTGTTGCCGCAGGCGTTCGGGTACTCCCAGTCGATGTCGATGCCGTCGAAGACGCCGGCCCACTTGGGGTTCTTCACCAGGTCGTAGCAGGACTGGGCGAAGGCGGCGGGGTTCTTCGACGCCTCACCGAACCCGTTCGACCAGGTCCAACCGCCGAAGGACCAGAGCACCTTGAGGTTCGGGTGCTTCTTCTTCAGCTTGAGCAGCTGGTTGAAGTTGCCGCGCAGCGGCTGGTCCCAGGTGTCGGCGACCCCGTCCACCGACTCGGCGGCGGTGTACGCCTTGTCGGTGGCCGCGTAGCCGTCGCCCATGGCGCACTTGCCGCCGGTGACGTTGCCGAACGAGTAGTTGATGTGGGTGAGCTTCGCCGCCGAGCCGGAGGTCTCGATGTTCTTGACGAAGTACTTGCGGTCGTAGGTGCCCCATTCGGTGAAGTAGCCGACGACCTTGGAGCCCGCGGCGGCGGGAGCGGCGGCGGACGCTTCGGCGGGCGCGGCGCTCGCGCTGCCGGCGCCGGCCAGCAGTCCGGCGCCCAGGACCGCGCAGCAGGCGGCGGAGACGAGCGCCCGGAACCGGGTGCGGTGGGGGTTGAGCATCGGTGTGTCTCCTCGTGGGGGAGAGGGGAAACGGGTCCCGATTGGCATGAACGCGGTAAAGCGATTGGGCAGAACCGTAGGAGGACTAGACCAGTCACGTCAATGGTTCGGACCAAGGTGGACCCGGCGGGATCCCGTTTCCGCGGCGCCCGGGATATTCTTGAAGTGAGCGGTCGTTAACTGGTGACCGGGTGTCCAGGATCGGGCATACTCACAGCGCAGAGCCGCTGGTCAGCAGCTTCCGTGACCCGGAGGCGCGAGCCTCGGCCGGTACCTCGTGAGACCCGGCGGACCCGCTCCCACCCAGGCGCCCGTCCGCCGATGTGCCCCCAACAGGGAGGAGAGCGTCGCCATGACCGACCGCGCCCCACAGCCGGTGGACCGCGTACTGCCCACCGACGAGTCCCGGGACCTGCTCGCGCTCGTGCGGGACATCGCGCAGCGCGAGATCGCCCCGAAGGCGGCCGAGGAGGAGGACGCCGGCCGCTTCCCGCGGGAGGTCTTCACCCTGTTGTCGGAGTCGGGGCTGCTCGGTCTGCCCTACGCCGCCGAGTACGGCGGCGGCGACCAGCCCTACGAGGTCTACCTCCAGGTCCTGGAGGAACTGGCCGCGGCCCGCCTCACCGTCGGCCTCGGCGTCAGCGTGCACACCCTCGCCTCCTACGCGCTCGCCGCCTACGGCACCAAGCAGCAGCAGGTCGAGCACCTGCCCGCGATGCTCGGCGGCGGCCTGCTCGGCGCCTACTGCCTCTCCGAACCCGCCTCGGGCTCCGACGCCGCCTCGCTGCGCACCAAGGCCGTACGGGACGGCGACACCTGGGAGATCACCGGCACCAAGGCCTGGATCACCCACGGCGGGATCGCCGACTTCTACACCGTCATGGCCCGCACCGGCGAGCAGGGCCCGCGCGGGATCACCGCCTTCCTGGTGCCGGGCGACGCCGCCGGGGTCAGCGCGGCCCAGCCCGAGCGCAAGATGGGCATGAAGGGCTCACCGACCGCCCAGGTCCACTTCGACGGCGTCCGGGTCTGCGACGAACGGCGGCTCGGCGAGGAGGGCCAGGGCTTCGCGATCGCCCTCTCCTCGCTCGACGCGGGCCGGCTCGGCATCGCCGCCTGCGCCGTCGGGCTCGCCCAGGCCGCCCTCGACGAGGCGGTCTCCTACGCCACCGGGCGCCGGCAGTTCGGCCGGCCCATCGCCGACTTCCAGGGCCTGCGCTTCATGCTCGCCGACATGGCCACCCAGATAGAGGCCGGCCGCGCCCTCTACCTCGCGGCGGCCCGACTGCGCGACGCCGGGCGCCCGTTCGCCAAGCAGGCGGCCATGGCCAAGCTGCACTGCACGGACACCGCGATGAAGGTCGCCGTCGACGCCGTCCAGGTCCTCGGCGGCTACGGCTACACCGCCGACTTCCCGGCCGAGCGGTACCTGCGCGAGGCCAAGGTCCTCCAGATCGTCGAGGGCACCAATCAGATCCAGCGGATGGTCATCGCCCGTCACCTCGCGGGCCCGGAGAGCCGCTGAACCCGCCGGGTGCCACCGTCGGCGCGGTGAGCCTGACCCACTCGGGGTCGGGCCGCCCCGGCAGCGTGCGGCCCCGCTCGGCCCAGGCGCCCAGCAACTCCCGGTAGATGGGCGGGTCCTGGACCGGCTCGGGCTCCTGGCGAACCGTTCCTGTGGGCGGCGCCCCCGGAGCCGGGACGCCCGGGGGCGCGGTTCCCTGCGGCAGGGCGACGAGGGTGCGGCGGCGGCGCCCAGGTACGGCCGCCGCGTAGGTGGGGGTCATACCAGGCCAACGCGGCGGCGGCCGGGCCGGTCACCGGAGCCCGGAATCGGGCGTGAGTTCACGGCCGTCCACCCCACGGTTCCGAGCCGCGCCAACGGAACTGACGAGCCGTCAACCTCGTTGCCGGAGACGGCGCGTCACCCCGGACACACCGATCCCGCACCACGACGGCCTGCGGGGCGCGGTGCGGGCGGCTGCGAACAGGGAGTGGGCGGAGGAGACCGCTCAGGCGGCCTGGCGCCGCATGACGGGCACCCGCATCGGGCGCGAGCCCGGACCGCCGACGTGCGAGAAGGGCTGCGTCCGCCAGTCGAGGCCCTGAGGGAGCGTCAACAGCAGGGCGGTGTCCTGCTCCTGGGGCTCGGGCGACTCGTCCGCCGAGGCCGCCTCGGACGCCGCGCGCCCGGTGCCCGCGCAGACCGTGAGCCCGAACGGGTTCCACGGCGAGGCGCACAGCGCGTGCTCGGGCAGCACCTCCTCGTCCGCGAGCAGCGCGATCGGCTGCGCGCAGTCCGGGCAGATCACCCGGTACATCTCGAAGGTGTCGTACGCGTCGAGCTCGTCACCGTCGTACTCGGCGTCGTCGGGATCGACGCCCTCCGGCTCGATGTCGAGGACCGGCTTGAGCCGCTTGGACGCGGAACGACCAGGGCGCTTAAGACTCTGCATGGGATTCTCCCCCTCGGGCTGGGCCGTAAGGCGCTGCGGCCTCGACCACAGCAAGCACTTCCCGTCCCGTCTGCGGGGTAATCACGAGTCCATCACGGAGACGTCTCGATGAGTGTGGTCTTCGTCACACGACCTTCACCGATGCCCGGCCCGGCCGATTTGTCCCCCCGGAGACGTCCGCGCCCTCCCGCGCCACATCACGAACCGGGTATGACCTGCGCCGCTCGGCTATCCGTGGCGATCAGCCGCACGGTAGGTTCTTGCGCCATGGAGGAGCTGGACCGACAGATCGTGCAGCTGCTCGTCAAGGACGGGCGGATGAGCTACACCGACCTGGGCAAGGCCACGGGCCTGTCCACGTCGGCCGTGCACCAGCGGGTGCGCAGGCTGGAACAGCGCGGTGTCATCCGCGGGTACGCCGCGGTCGTCGACCCCGAGTCCGTCGGCCTGCCGATGACCGCGTTCATCTCGGTGAAGCCGTTCGACCCCAGCGCCCCCGACGACATCGCGGACCGGCTCGCCGGCGTCCCCGAGATCGAGGCCTGCCACAGCGTCGCGGGCGACGAGAACTACATCCTCAAGGTGCGCGTCGCCACCCCGCACGAGCTGGAGGAACTGCTCGCCCGGGTCCGCACCCTGGCCGGCGTCTCCACCCGCACCACGGTGGTGCTGTCCACCCCGTACGAGGCCAGGCCGCCCAAGATCTGACCCACCGCGGTGCGGGCCCGCGCGGGCGAGGCGCGAGACTGTTCCCCATGAACGAGCGCACCGACCAGCCCAGGACCGTCCTGCTCCGCCGGGGCGAGGTCCACAGCCCCGCCGACCCCTTCGCGACCGCCATGGTCGTCGAACACGGCCAGGTCGCCTGGGTCGGCTCCGAGGGGGCCGCCGACGCCTTCGCCGACGGCGTCGACGAGACCGTCGACCTCGACGGCGCCCTCGTCACCCCCGCGTTCACCGACGCCCATGTGCACGCCACCGCCACCGGCCTCGCGCTGACCGGCCTCGACCTGTCCGACGCGCCCTCGCTCGCCGCCGCCCTCGCCCTCGTCCGGGACTTCGCCACCGCGCGCCCGCACGACCGGGTCCTGCTCGGCCACGGCTGGGACGCCGCCCGCTGGCCCGGCGGTCGCCCCCCGACCCGCGCCGAACTCGACGACGCCACCGGCGGACGCCCGCTCTACCTGAGCCGCATCGACGTCCACTCCGCCGTCGTCACCACCGCCCTGCTCGACCTGGTGCCCGGCGCCGCCGCCACCGAGGGGCCGCTCACCGGCGACGCCCACCACGCCGTCCGGGCCGCCGCCCTCGGCGCCGTCACCGAGGCCCAGCGCACCGAGGCCCAGCGCGCCGCGCTCGCCCACGCCGCCTCCCTCGGCATCGGCTCGCTCCACGAGTGCGGCGGACCCGACATCTCCTCCGAGGACGACTTCACCGGACTGCTCGCGCTCGCCGCCGCCGAGCCTGGACCCCGGGTCGTCGGCTACTGGGCCGAACAGGACGTCGACAAGGCGCGCGCCCTGGGCGCCGTGGGCGCGGCGGGGGACCTCTTCGTGGACGGCGCCCTCGGCTCCCACACGGCCTGCCTCCACCGGCCCTACGCCGACGCGGGCCACACCGGCACCGCCTACCTGGACGCCGGTGCCGTCGCCGCCCATGTCGTCGCCTGCACCGAGGCCGGCCTCCAGGCGGGCTTCCACGCCATCGGCGACGCCGCCGTCACCGCCGTCGTCGAGGGCGTCCGCGCCGCCGCCGACAAGCTCGGCACGGCCCGCGTGCGCGCCGCCAGGCACCGCGTCGAACACGCCGAGATGCTCACCCCCGAGACGGTCGCCGCCTTCGCCGACCTCGGCCTCACCGCCTCCGTGCAGCCCGTCTTCGACGCCCTGTGGGGCGGCGCGGACGGCATGTACGCGCACCGCCTGGGCGCCGAGCGGGCCCGCGCCCTCAACCCCTTCGCCGCCCTGCTGCGGGCCGGGGTGCCGCTCGCCCTCGGCTCCGACAGCCCGGTCACCCCCCTCGACCCGTGGGGCACCGTCCGGGCCGCCGCCTTCCACCGCACGCCCGAGCACCGGATCTCCGTGCGGGCCGCCTTCGCCGCCCACACCCGGGGCGGCTGGCGCGCCGTCGGCCGCGACGACGCGGGGACCCTGGTGCCCGGCGCGCCCGCCGACTACGCCGTCTGGCGCACCGGCGCGCTGGTGGTGCAGGCGCCCGACGACCGGGTGGCCCGCTGGTCAACCGACCCGCGCTCCGGCACCCCGGGGCTGCCCGACCTCACCCCGGGCCACGACCTGCCGGTCTGCCTGCGCACGGTGGTGGGCGGCCGGACCGTGTTCGTACGGCCGGGCGAGTGATCTCCCGGGGTGGCGTCCGGTCCGTCACCGGCCGCCGCCCCGCCGCTCCACCTGGGCATCCTCCGCCCCTGCCGGGCCTCGCGCGGGGTTCTTCCGGGCCGCGCGGCTGTTGACAGGCGGAGGCCGCAGGCCGGTAGGTTCGGCCGGGTCCACCACCGGACGCCCGACCGGAACACGTCCGCCCACTCGTCGCGGCGCCGCTGGGTCAGGGACGGTGTGCCGCACCGGGGCACCGCCACTGGGAGCCAGGCTCAGCGCCCGCGCCGCTTCGAGGGAACGTTCCTCCGGTCGGGGAGGTGCGACCCGGGTGGGGCCCGGACGCTCAGTAGACAACGGCTTTCGGTCGACCCGCAGCCAGCGGGCCCCAGGTCGGCCCGAAGGGCGCCGGGCCCCCATCCGCAGCACCGACCCCCCCCGCTCAAAAACCCCTAAAAGGGCTTCCTTACCCCGCTCTTGTGGAATCGACACCACCATACGAACGTCCTGTCGCGTCATCGCAGGCGGCGGCCACTATGGTGGACCTCTGCGTACGGACACGAAGGGGCAGCAGTGAACGACGGCGACGGGACCCTCGCGGCACAGGACCGGGGGAGGAAGTTCGGCCCGCTCGGCACCGCCTTGGTGATCATCCCGACCTTCAACGAGGCGGAGAACATCAAGTCGATCGTCGGCCGCGTGCGTTCGGCCGTCCCCGAGGCACACGTCCTCGTGGCCGACGACAACAGCCCCGACGGCACCGGCAAGCTTGCCGACGAACTGGCCGCCGTCGACGACCACGTCCAGGTGCTGCACCGCAAGGGCAAGGAAGGGCTCGGCGCCGCCTATCTGGCGGGCTTCCGCTGGGGCATCGAGCACGGCTACGGCGTCCTCGTCGAGATGGACGCCGACGGCTCCCACCAGCCCGAGGAACTGCCCCGGCTGCTGACCGCGCTCAAGGGCGCCGACCTCGTCCTCGGCTCCCGCTGGGTGCCCGGCGGCCGGGTCGTGAACTGGCCCCGCAGCCGCGAGGTCATCTCCCGCGGCGGCAGCCTCTACTCGCGCCTCGCCCTCGACCTGCCGCTGCGCGACATCACCGGCGGCTACCGGGCCTTCCGCCGCGAGACCCTGGAGGGCCTCGGCCTCGACGAGGTCTCCTCGCAGGGCTACTGCTTCCAGGTCGACCTGGCCCGCCGCGCCGTCAAGGCCGGCTACCACGTCGTGGAGGTCCCCATCACCTTCGTCGAGCGCGAGCTGGGCGACTCCAAGATGAGCCGGGACATCCTCGTCGAGGCGCTGTGGCGGGTCACCGCGTGGGGCGTGGGCGAGCGGGTCGGCAAGGTCACCGGCCGGGTCACCCAGCCCAGGTCCCCGCAGCCCGACGCGCCCTCACCTGAGGCGTAGGGCCCGCCGTCCGGACCGTGCGGCGGCCCAAGGCGCCGGGCCGGGGGCGCGGCGCGCGGTCCCGCGGCGGTGGTTGATCATTCTCTTATGTCGCACTGAGCCGCACCCAGGCACACTGGACATATGACGACTGGTGCTCAGACCCCCACCCATCCCGCCCGGCGCTCACGGCTGCGGACCTTCCTGCCGCTGGGCGTCGCCGCCTGGCTGGTGCTGGAGATCTGGCTGCTGATCCTGGTGGCCGGAGCCACCAACGGGTTCGTCGTGTTCCTGATCCTGCTCGCCGGCCTGGTGGCCGGCGCCGCGGTGATCAAGAAGGCGGGCCGCCGGGCCTTCCGCAACCTGAACGAGGCGCTGAACAAGGGCACGGCCCCCACCAGCGGCGGCGGCAGCGGCCTGATGATGCTCGGCGGTCTGCTGCTGATGATCCCGGGCCTGGTCTCGGACGCGGCCGGGCTGCTTCTGCTGATCCCGCCGGTGCAGAAGGCCCTCGGCCGGTTCGCCGAGCGCACGGTCGAACGCCGGCTGCGGGCCGCCGCCCCCGGCAGTGTCGGCGGCGCCTTCCAGCAGGCCCGCATGTACCGCCCCGACGGCAAGGTGGTGCAGGGCGAGGTCGTCAGGGACGAACCGGGCGGCGACACTCCGCAGGACCCGCGCCCGCCGCTGACCCGCTGACCGGCTCGGGGTCCCCTCGGGGACCCTTTCGGTGCACGTCGGCCTCACTGGCCCCCTCCGGGCATGACGAAACTGCGGGCGCCCACGTGGAATCACGTGGGCGCCCGCAGTCTTGTTCGTCTGTGTCGTGCGCCTGACCCTGGAAGGGACTACGCCGACTTACGGCTGTCACGCGGATGAACGGCGATGTTCATCGCGCCGGAGCGGAGAACCGCCAGACGCTCCTCGAGAACCTCTTCGAGTTCCTCGCGGGTGCGCCGCTCCATCAACATGTCCCAATGCGTACGCGCGGGCTTGGCCTTCTTCTCTTCAGGGCCGTCGCCGTCAACGAGGAGTGCTTGGGCCCCGCAGACCTTGCACTCCCACTCCGGCGGAATCTCCGCCTCGACCGAGAAGGGCATCTCGAAGCGGTGCCCCTTCTCGCATGCGTACTCCACGGCCTGGCGCGGGGCCAGGTCGATGCCGCGGTCCGTCTCGTAGCTGGTCACCACGAGGCGCGTGCCGCGAAGAGCTCGCTCACTCATGAATCGTGCCTCCCGGGCTTGTCGCCCACAGGACAGGTGTCGCTGTCGTCGTCATCCGTTCAACGTCCGGTCGGCGGTAAAGATTCCCGTTCCGGGTCGTGCGTCGCCGTCGTAACCGCCCTTGTTGTACCCACCAGCGCCCGGTTTGTCACATCTGCTGCCAGATATGACCCGGCGTCTCAGTATCTTTGACGCGCAGTAACGGTACGCCTGGCAGGCCAAACGCGTACACTACCGGCCTTTGGCGTCGAACGCTAAATCCTCTCGGGAACAGGATTGCCCGCGTCGCCGATCGCCCTGCGCACCGGGACCCGTGCGAGCAGCACGAACCCGATCACGAAGAACGCCACCAGGGAGATGATCGCGTCGCGATAGCTCCCGGTGAACTGGTACGTGATCCCGAACAGCAGGGGACCCAGCCAGCTCATGCCCCGATCACTCATCTCGTACGCCGAGAAGTACTCGGCTTCTTTCCCGGGCGGCACCAGATGGGAGAAGAGCGAGCGGGAGAGCGCCTGGCTGCCGCCCAGGACGAGACCGATCCCGGACGCGAGGACGAAGAACCACACCGGCGCCCCGGCCGGCAGGAAGTACCCGGCGGCCAGCGTCACCGTCCACGCGACCAGCGAGCCCAGGATCGTCCGTTTGGCTCCGTAGGTCCGGGCCAGCCGGCCCATCCCCAGCGCGCCCGCCACCGCGAGCACCTGCACCAGCAGGACCGCGCCGATCAGCGTCGACTGCCCGAGGCCCAGCTCCTTCGACCCGTAGACGGACGCCTGCGAGATCACCGTCTGGATGCCGTCGTTGTAGACGAGGTACGCCAGCAGGAAGGAGAGCGTCAGCGGGTGGCGGCGCATGTCGCGGACGGTCGCCACGAGCTGCCGCAGCCCCGGCGCCGTCGCCTCCCTCGGCCCGGTGGCGCGGTCGCGCAGCCGGCTCAGCGGGATCAGCGTGAAGGCGCCCCACCACAGGCCCGCGGTGGCCAGGCAGATGCGGATCGCGGTGGTCTCGGAGACGCCGAAGCTGTCGTGCGCCAGATAGAGCACCAGATTCACGATCAGCACCAGCGACCCCGCCGCGTAGCCGAAGGCCCAGCCCCGGGAGGAGACCGCGTCGCGCTCCTCGGGCCGGGCGATCTGCGGGAGGTAGGAGTTGTAGAGCATCATCCCGACCGACTGCGCCGAGTTCGCCACGATCAGCAGCAGACCGCCCAGCAGATACCGCTCGCCGTCCAGGAAGAACATGCCCACGGTCGCCGCGGCCCCGGTGTACGCCGCCGCCGCGAGCAGCGGCTTCTTGCGGCCCGAGCGGTCGGCCGCCGCCCCCACCAGGGGCATCACGAGGACGGCCACGATCACCGAGAGGGAGACCGCGTAGGCGAAGAACGACCCCGCGCGCACCGGGACGCCCAGCGGGTGGACGAACCCGTCCGCGTCGGCCGCCGCCTCGGCCACCGACGTCAGATAGGGACCGAGGAACACGGTGAGCACGCTCGTCGAGTAGACGGAGCAGGCCCAGTCGTAGAAGTACCAGCCGCGCTGCTCACGCCTCCGGTCCGTGGCCTCGGCCCCCAGGGTGTCGGTGCCCACCCGCGCCTCGCTTCCCCGCCGCAGCTGCCGTGCGCGCGTCAGGACGACCGCCGGGTCCTCAGACCCAGACGCCCCGCTCCTCCATGACCGCGCGCAGTGTGTCGATGTGATCGGTCATGATGCCATCGACCCCGAGGTCCAGGAGCCGGTGCATGCGCTCGGCCTCGTTGATCGTCCAGACATGCACCTGGAGCCCGCGCGCGTGGGCGGCGCGGACGAACCTCCGGTCGACGACCTGGATGCCGGACTGCGTCTCGGGCACCTGCGCCGCCACCGCCGAGGAGCGCAGCGCGGCCGGCACCCCCCAGGAGCGCAGCCGCAGGTTGAGCACGCCCCGGGTGCCGTACGACGTCGCCAGGCGCGGTCCCGCCAGCCGCTGGGCGCGCACCACCCGCGCCTCGGAGAAGGAGCCCGCGCAGACCCGGTCCCAGGCGTCGGCGCGCTCGATCAGGTCGAGGAACGGGTGCAGCGCCGACTCCGCCTTCAGATCGACGTTCCAGCGCACCTCGGGGAACGTCTCCAGCAACTCCTCGAAGAGCGGCAGCGGTTCCGTGCCCGCCACGCGCGCGTGGCTGACCTCCCGCCACGGCAGGTCCGCGATCCGCCCCGAACCGTCGGTGACCCGGTCGAGCGTCGCGTCGTGGAACGCGACCAGCCGGCCGTCCGCGGTGGTGTGCACGTCGGTCTCGATGTAGCGGTAGCCCGCCGCCACCGCCCGCCGGAACTGCGGCAGCGTGTTCTCCAGGCCGTCTGCGTCGCCGCCCCGGTGGGCGAAGGCGATCGGGCCTGGATGGTCGAGGTAGGGGTGGCGTATCCGGGTGGTCACCGGGGCAGTATCGCGTGCCCCGGTGGCCCCTCGGCAACGGCCGTACCGCGGTCAGGTGCCGGGGCGGCGTCGAACATCCGCAGAAAGAGCTGCGCGAGCGGGCCGATCGCCACCGCGTACAGGACGGTGCCGACGCCGACCGTGCCGCCGAGGACGAAGCCGGTCGCCACCACCGTCAGCTCGATCGCCGTCCGCAGCAGCCGGATCGAACGGCCGGTGCGCCGGTGCAGGCCGGTCATCAGACCGTCCCGCGGGCCGGGGCCGAAACGGGCGCTGATGTAGAGGCCGGTGGCGAGGCCGTTGAGGACGACGCCCGCCACCAGCAGCGGTATCCGGACGGCCAGGACGCGGGTGTCGGGGACCAGCGCGAGGGTGCCGTCCATCGCGAGGCCGACCACGAAGACGTTGGAGACGGTGCCGAGCCCCGGGCGCTGGCGCAGCGGGATCCACAGCAGCAGCACGGCCGCGCCGACGATGATCGACACCACCCCGATGGAGAGACCGGTGAGTTCCGAGAGGCCCTGGTGGAGCACGTTCCAGGGTTCGAGGCCGAGGCCCGCCTCGACGAGCAGCCCGGAGCTGGCGCCGTACAGCGCGAGCCCCGTGTACAGCTGGACCAACCGCCGCCCGAGACGGCTCTGGGTGGACAAGGCATGCTCCCTGTGGTCGTAGTGGCCTGACACATGACACCCTGTGGCGTGGAAGGAAGCGCCATCCATGGCCAATTCCGGGAAGGTGGACTGATTTCCATGGCTCAGTGGACTTCGGCGATGGGTGCCGCGCAGCTGGCCCGGCTCCTCAGCTCGCAGCAGGAGCGCCCCGCGGGGCCCGGCACCCGGCGCCCGCCCGCCTACCGGGCGCTCGCCGACGGCATCCGGCTGCTGGTCCTCGAGGGCCGCGTCCCGGTCGCCGCCCGGCTGCCCGCCGAACGCGAACTCGCCCTCGCCCTCTCGGTCAGCCGCACCACGGTCGCCGCCGCCTACGAGGCGCTGCGCACCGAGGGGTTCCTCGAATCCCGGCGTGGCGCGGGCAGTTGGACGGCGGTCCCGGCCGGCAACCCGCTGCCCGCGCGCGGCCTCGAACCGCTGCCGCCCGAGACCCTCGGCTCGATGATCGACCTGGGCACCGCGGCGCTCCCGGCGCCCGAGCCCTGGCTGACCCGCGCGGTGCGGGGCGCCCTCGATGAGCTGCCCCCGTACGCCCACACGCACGGCGACTACCCGGCCGGGCTGCCCGCCCTGCGCGCGATGATCGCCGAGCGGTACACCGCGCGCGGTATCCCCACGATGCCCGAGCAGATCATGGTGACCACCGGCGCCATGGGCGCGATGGACGCCATCTGCCATCTCTTCGCCGGACGCGGCGAGCGCATCGCCGTCGAGTCGCCGTCCTACGCCAACATCCTCCAGCTGATGCGGGAGACCGGCGCCCGGCTGGTGCCCGTCGCGATGGCGGAGGGGCTGTCCGGCTGGGACCTGGACCGCTGGCGCCAGGTCTTCAGGGACGCGGCGCCCCGGATCGCCTACGTCGTGGCCGACTTCCACAACCCGACCGGCGCCCTCGCCGACGACGACCAGCGGCGCCGGCTGGTGGAGGCGGCCCGTTCCGCGGGGACGGTCCTGGTGGCCGACGAGACGATGACCGAGCTGTGGCTCGACGACGACGTCGAGATGCCGCGCCCGGTCTGCGCGTTCGACCCGGCCGGGTCCACCGTCGTCACCGTCGGCTCGGCCAGCAAAGCGTTCTGGGCCGGGATGCGGATCGGCTGGGTGCGCGCGGCCCCCGACACCGTGCGCAGCCTGGTGGCCGCGCGCGCGTACGCCGACCTGGGCACGCCGGTCCTCGAACAGCTCGCGGTGAACTGGCTGTTCGCCACCGGCGGCTGGGAGCAGGCCGTCGAGGTGCGGCGCGCGCAGGCGAGGGAGAACCGGGACGCGCTGGTGGCCGCCGTCCGACGGGCCCTGCCGAGCTGGGAGTTCGAGGTGCCCAGGGGCGGGCTCACCCTGTGGGTGCGCACCGGCGGCCTGTCGGGCTCGCGCCTCGCCGAGGTGGGGGAGCGGATCGGGGTGCGGGTGCCGTCGGGGCCGCGCTTCGGGGTGGACGGCGCGTTCGAGGGCTATGTGCGGCTGCCGTTCACGGTCTCGGGCGCGGTCGCCGAGGAGGCGGCGGTCCGGCTGGCGGCGGCGGCGAGGCTGGTGGAGACGGGCGCGTCGGGAACGGGCGAGGCACCGCGGACGTTCGTGGCGTGACCGGCGTGACCGGCGTGACCGGCGTGACCGGCGCGCGGGCGGTCGGACGGTGTGCGCCGGCCGTCGGCGCGGCCGGTGGCCGGGACGGGTGGCGCGGGCGGAACGGGTGAGGCGCCGCGGGCGTTCGTGGGCGGAACGGCCGCGGCGCCTCGTCAGGGGGCGGTCAGGAGCTGTGCGAGCTGTTCGAACCGGCCGGGGACGCCTCCACCGGCAACTGCTCAAGGGCCACGGGTTCCGTCTCCGCCGGGGCCGAGCGCGGCGGCAGCAGGGCCAGCACCGCCTGGCGGTCCGCGTCGGTGGTCGCGTCGTCGTAGGGGTCGGGTGTCCTCGGGACCTGGAGGCGGAGCACCGGGCCGTCGCCGAGGCGGGCGTAGCCGCGGCCCGCCGGTACCTGGGCGGCGGGCACGGTGTGCGAGGGCGCGCCGAGGAACGCCGTCAACCGGCCCGGGGTGGCCGGGCCGAGGACGACCCGGGCGCGGGTGTGCTGCCGCACCGGGTCGCTGAGGACGTCGGCCGTGTCGAACTGCTCGGCCACCACCACCGTCACGTTCGCGGCGCGGCCGTGCCGCAGCGGGACCTGGAGCAGGGCCTGCGGGTCCTGCCGGCCGTCCACGGCGGTGAGGTGGCCGAAGGCGCTGGGGCGGTCGAGGAGGATCCACAGCGGACGCCTGGTGTCGTCCGGCGGTGGATGCCCCGCCTGCCGGGCGCGGTTCAGCGCGACCAGCCGGCGTTCCGTCTCGTGCGCCGCCCACTCCAGGCTGGCCAGCGCGCCGACGAGACCGCACTCGACGGCGAGCACGCCGTCCCGCCCGGCCAGGCAGGCGTACTCGCCGGTCCCGCCGCCCTCGACGATCAGCACGTCGCCGTGTCTGAGGGCCTGGAGGGCGATCGAGCGCAGCAGGGTGGAGGTGCCGCTGCCCGGCTGGCCCATGACCAGCAGATGCGGCTCGGTGGAGCGGACACCGGTGCGCCAGACCACCGGCGGGACGTCGCGCCGCTGCTCGCCGTGGGTGAGCGGCAGCGTGCGCTGGACCTCGGTGGGGTCGGTGAAGCCGAGGACCGTCTCGCCCGGTGACGTGACGAAGGGCTGGGCGGCGATGTCGAGGGGCAGCGGCGAAAGGACGGTGACGGAGAGCTGGTTGCCCTCCTCGTCCCACTCGAAGCGGTACTCGCGACCGCGGCCCGACTTGGCGTGCAGCAGGTGTTCGACGCGGGCGCGCGCGTCGGCCTCGCCGTCCGGGAAGTACGCCGGGTAGCGGATCGTGAGGTGGGAGATCCGGCCCGCCGCGTCGAACTCGTGGGCCGGGAAGACCTTCTCCCACTCGCCGCCGTGGGCGTAGAGCGGGGCCGGGTCCTCGGGGACGGAGAAGAACGGGATCAGCGCCTCGTACAGGGCGTCGAGGCGCTTGATCTGGGACTCGTCGGGGCCCTCGGCGGCCGGCGCGGTGCGGTCCCTGCCGTGCCAGGCCGCCGCCGCCATCAGGGCCATGACGGCGAGCAGCGGGCCGTAGGGGGCGAGTGCCACGACCAGGACCACGGAGGCGGCGAGGAACAGCAGCGGACCGCGCTTGTCCTTGGGGGTGTCGGACCATCTGCGCCGCCCGGCGGCCGCCAGCCGGCGCAGCCCGCGCGTGATCGTGATCAGCGGGTGGAGGACGTCGGTGGCGCTGTCGGTCGCCGTCCGGGCCAGCTCCCGGCTCCGGGCGATCTGCGCGCTGCCTGTGCTCAGGATGCTGGGGAGGGGGCGCCGGGCCACTGCTGTCTCCTACAGGTGCGTACGGACGGGTCGGACCGGGTCAGAACTTGATGCCGCCGAGCAGGCTGGCCAGGCTCTCGCCGCCCGCCTTGATGCTCGGGGCGATCGCGGTGCTCGCCAGGTAGAAGCCGAAGAGGGCCGACACCATGGCGTGGGACGCCTTCAGGCCGTCCTTGCGGAAGAAGAGGAAGACGATGATGCCGAGAAGGACCACGCCTGACATGGACAGGATCATTTGCGTTCTCCTGGTTCGCGGGGACAGTCACCATGAGTACTTCCAGGCTCACAGGATGTATCCATACGATAAAAGGTGCAACTGAGTGAATTTCGGCCTTTTTCACTCGGGTGGCGGAGTTGTCCGGGCGGGCTGAGCGGCCGGCTTGCGTCCGGCCGGGACTTTGGTGACCTTTACCTCCGGCACTTCGGGTCATGTGCCGCTGAACCAGTACCCTGGCGATTCACTTGAACGGTTGTATGAGAGGCGGTCCGGCCGATGACTGAAGCCCCCGACCCCGAGGTCGTGGAGCTGGCGACCAAGATCTTCGATCTGGCCCGGCAGGGGCGGACCGAGGCGCTCGTGGCGTACGTCGACGCGGGTGTCCCGGCCAACCTCACCAACGACCGCGGCGACAGCCTCGTCATGCTCGCCGCCTACCACGGGCACGCCGACGCGGTCCGCGCGCTGCTCGCCCGCGGCGCGGCGGCCGACGACATCAACGACCGGGGCCAGACCCCGCTCGCCGGTGCCGTCTTCAAGGGGGAGACGGACGTGATCCACGTCCTGCTGGAAAGCGGAGCCGATCCCTCCGCCGGCACCCCGTCAGCCGTCGACACGGCCCGCATGTTCGGCAAGGCCGATCTGCTCGACCTGTTCGGCGCGCACTGAACCAACGTTCTGACCAGCGAGAACACTAGTAACGGGGGAGGCGGTACCAGGCCGCCGATATTTCGGTCGCGGCAGGTCGAAGTGCCGAGTCATCATGACTCCGTGATTCACGGACGCGATGGCTGGGCAGGTGATGCCGCACCGCGCGGGCCGTGACCGGTCCGCACGGGCCACCTACGAGAGGCAGAGGAACATGGTCTACAGCAAGCAAGAGACGGCGGGCGCCCCGACGTGTTGGCACGCGGCCAGGTAGTGCGTGTTCCCCGGTTGCGTCGACGCTTGATGTGAGGCTGTTTCCCATGTTCGATCCGGTCATAGCGCCCAGCGGGACCCTGCTCGGCCTCCTCCAGAGAGGCCGTGGCGACGGAACGCTGCACGCGCTCACCGCACCGCGCGCCGAAGCGCTCGCGGCACTGAACCACTGCGTGCTGCGCGATCCCCGCCACGACTGGCAGGTGGAGAACCGCTCCCTCTACTACGCCCGGCTCTACCTTGACCTGCGCGGCGAGCTGGACGAGATCGAGGCCCACCTCTTCGCCGTCGAGGACGTCTTCGACACCGACGAGTCACGCACCGGACTCGCCCTCGCCGTCCTCGGCCACCTCGCCTCCTACGGCCGGCGCGACGCGCTGGAACTGCTGCGCCGCTACGCCGCCGTCGGCACCAACTGGGCCTGGGCGCTCGACGAACTCGCGCTCCGGGACGACGACGCCGGGCTGCGCGCCCTGGCCGCGCCCACCCTCGCCCGGTTCGCCACCGACGCCGAGGGCGAGGCCGAACTCGCCGTCGCCGTGCGCGACGCGTTCGAGCCGCGCCCCTGGCGGCTCTGGGCCGACGATCCGCGCCCCGCGATCGCCGCACGCGTGCGTGCCGCCCAGGAGACCGGCTGCTTCGACCGCTGGCAGCGGCAGATGCGCCCCACCGGGCCCCGGCCCGGCTGGAGCGTCCAGGCCGTCTTCGAGTGGGCCCAGCAGGGCATGGACCGCGGCGCGGCCCTGCACGTCCCGGCCGCCCGGTGCCTGGTCGCCGTCGCGGGACCCGAGGACCGCCCCGAGATCCTGCGCGCCGCCCGCGAGGGCACCGACGGAGCCCGCTGCACGGCGCTGCGCTACCTCGCCGACGGCAACGACGCCGACGCCCTCGACCTGATCGAGACCGCCGTGCGCACCGGTACCCCGGTGGTCGTGCAGGCCGCCGTCGACGCCTTCGAACGGATGCGCAGCGTCGCCGCCGTCGACCGCGCCCGCGGCTGGGCCCGCCGGCCCGACCCGCTCGGCGCCGCCGCCGGCCGGATGCTCGCCTGCCGGGGCGGCGTCGAGGACCGGGACCTCGTCCTGGGCGCGCTGCGCGAGGCCGTGCGCGGCGAAGGGCCCGACGCCCCCACCCTCTTCACCCTCGTCGACGGCACCGGACGGCTCGGCATCGCCTGCGCCGCGCCCGTCCTGCGCCACGTCTACCGCGAGACCGCCTCCTCCCATCTGCGGGGCCGCGCCGCCCGCGCCCTCGCCGCCACCGACCCCTCCTTCCCGGCCGGCTTCGCCGTCGAGTGCCTCTGGGACTGCGAGGAGACCACCCGCGAGATCGCCGCCCGGCACGCCGAGACCGGCGACGCCAGAGTCGTCGAACAACTGCGCAGGCTGGCCGCCGACCCGGCCGAGGAGGCCGAGGTGCAGACCGCCGTCCGCAGCCGGATCGGCCCCGACGCGCCCGCCGTCTGAACCCCGTCACCACGGCCTGAAACACACCGACCCGCGCACCCCCGCGCCCGCCGGGTGAACACCGGATGACCCGCAGGTCAGGAGCGCGTGGACACCTCCTGACCTGCGCGGGTGCGCGAGGGAACGCTCATGGGACGTTCCCCGCCAGGAAAGATCCACGTTGACGCGGCCACGTCCGGCGCGGCGAGAACACGGGTATGCGTGTCGTCATCGTGACCGAATCCTTTCCCCCCGACGTGAACGGCGTGGCCCACTGCGCGCTCCAGACCGCCCGGCACCTCGTAGATCGCGGTCACACTCCCGTCGTCGTCACCCCGGCCCCGGCCCCGGGACACCGGCCCGACGCCTCCGCGCCGTGCCGCGTCGTCCACGTCCCCTCCCTCCCGCTCCCCGGATACCCCCAGGTGCGCGTGGCCCTCCCCAGCCGCCGCCTCGCCGCGACGCTCGTCGAGCACCGCCCCGACGTCGTCCACCTGGCCAGCCCCTTCGTCCTCGGCGTCCGCGGCATGGCCGCCGCCGCCCGGCTCGGCGTCCCCGCCGTCGCCGTCTACCAGACCGACCTGGCCGGCTACGCCCGCACCTACATGGGCGCGGGCGAGGCCGCCGCCT
Organism: Streptomyces griseoviridis; assembly: GCF_005222485.1. Classification (NCBI taxonomy): domain Bacteria; kingdom Bacillati; phylum Actinomycetota; class Actinomycetes; order Kitasatosporales; family Streptomycetaceae; genus Streptomyces; species Streptomyces griseoviridis. The sequence continues at coordinate 1,680,362 of NZ_CP029078.1, read as the reverse complement.
GGCGCCGCATCCGCTCCGTCCACTCCGCCGCCGACCTCACCCTCGCGCCGTCCAGCGCCGCCCTGCACGACCTGGAGACGCACGGCGTGCCCCGGGTCCGGCTGTGGCGGCGCGGCGTGGACACCGCCCGCTTCCGGCCCGCACTGCGCGACGCGGCGCTGCGCCGCGAACTCGCCCCCCACGGCGAGCTGATCGTCGGCTACGTCGGACGGCTCGCCCCCGAGAAGCAGGTCGAACTCCTCGCGGGCGTCTGCGGACTGCCCGGCGTCCGGGTCGTGATCACCGGCGACGGGCCCAGCCTGCCCGCCCTCCAGCAGGAACTGCCGGGCGCCGTCTTCCTCGGCCGCCGCACCGGCGACGAACTCGCCCGGATCTTCGCCTCCCTCGACGTCTTCGCCCACACCGGCCCCTTCGAGACGTTCTGCCAGACCGTGCAGGAGGCCATGGCGAGCGGCGTGCCCGTCGTCGCCCCGGCCGCGGGCGGCCCCCTCGACCTGGTCGCGCACGGCCGCACCGGGCTGCTCGTACCGCCGCGCGACGCGGACGCCGTCCGGGACGCGGTGGCGTCCCTCGCGGCCGACCCGGGACAGCGGGCCGCGTTCGGCGCCGCCGCGCGCGCCACCGTCGAGGGCCGCACCTGGGCCGCCGTCGGCGACCAGCTGATCGGCCACTACGAGGATGTGCGCGCCGCGCGCCGGACGGCGGTGGCCGCGTGACCCCGCTGCGGATCGTCCGGCTCGCCAACTTCGTCGCCCCCTCGTCGGGCGGCCTGCGCACCGCCCTGCGCGAACTGGGCACCGGCTACCTCCGGGCCGGGCACGACCCCGTCCTGATCGTCCCCGGCGCCCGCGCCGACGACCGCGACACCGAACAGGGCCGCGTCATCACCCTGCCGGGACCGCTGCTGCCCGGCACCGGCGGCTACCGCGTCCTGACCGACCGGCGCGCCGTCTCCCGGGTCCTGGAGTCCCTGGCCCCCGACCGCCTCGAGGTCTCCGACCGGACGACGCTGCGGTGGACCGGCAAGTGGGCGCGGCGGGCCCGGGTGCCGGCCGTGATGGTCTCCCACGAGACCACCGACGGCGTCCTGCGCACCTGGGGCCTGTCCGAGTCAGCCGCCCGCCGCGCCGCCGACGCCCTCAACGTCCGTACGGCGCACACCTACGCGCGCGTGGTGTGCACGACCGAGTTCGCCGCGCGCGAGTTCGTCCGGATCGGCGCCCGCAACGTCGTCAGGGCGCCGCTCGGCGTCGACCTCGCGGCCCGGCACCCCTCGCTGCGCGACCCGGGGCTGCGCGAGCGCCACGCGCGTACCGCCGAGACCCTGCTCCTGACCTGCACCCGGCTGTCCGTCGAGAAGCGTCCCGGCACCGCCCTCGACGCGCTGGAGGCGCTGCTGCGGCGCGGACGGCGGGCCGTCCTGGTGATCGCCGGGGACGGGCCGCTGCGTCCGCGCCTCGAACAGCGCGCGCGGGAGCGCGGGCTGCCCGTCACCTTCCTCGGGCACGTCTCCGACCGCGCCGAACTGGGCGCGCTCCAGGCGTCGGCCGACGTGTGCCTGGCCCCCGGACCCGCCGAGACCTTCGGGCTCGCGGCACTGGAGGCCATGGCGTGCGGGACGCCGGTCGTGGTCAGCGTGTCGTCCGCGCTCCCCGAGGTCATCGGCTCGGCGGGCGCGGTGGCCGCGGACACCGGGGAGGCGTTCGCCGACGCCGTCGACCTGCTCCTCGACCTCCCGGAGACGCGACGGCGCGAGGCCGCACGCGCGCGTGCCGAGTGCTTCGGCTGGGACACCGCCGTCGCGGCGTTCCTGGCGGCCCACGACACGACGGTCCTGCGGTCCACGGCGACGGCTGTTGCGCCGACGCCGGTCGTGCCGACGGCTGTTGCGCCGACGACGGTTCCGGTGACGGCTGTCGCGTCGACGGCTGTTCCTCCGACGACGGTTCCGCCGACGCCGGTCGTGCCGGGAGGCCTGGCATGAGAGCCGTGCGGTTCGTGGCCCTCGGCGACTCGCTGACGGAAGGCGTCGGCGACCCGGTGGGGGAGGGCTGGCGCGGGTGGGCCGCCTTGCTGGCGGAGGGGCTGGGGCGGGCGGCCGTGGGGGAGGTGGGGCGTTCTGGGGGCTCAGTGGTTCTCGGGGCTTCAGGGGCTATGGGGGCCTCGGCGGCTTTGCGGGATTCGGCGGCTTCGAGGGCTTCGGACGCTTCGGGGGCCTCGCGGGATTCGGCGGCTTCGGAGGCTTCTGGGGCTTCTGGGGTCTCCCGGGTTTCGGAAGCCGGTGTGTCTGTTGGGTTGGGTGGCGCGGATGGTGCCGGTGGTATCAGTGGTGCCGGAGTTGGAGGCGCGGCGCGCGGGGTCGCCGTTGCTCGGGTTGACCGTGCCGCCGGTGGGCGTTCCAGTGACCCCCGCCCTGGGCCCGACACGGGTGCGGGCGTGTGTGCCGGTCCGCTGGGCGGTCGCGGTGGGCCTTCCGGCGGCGTCGAGTTCGTCAATCTCGCTGTCAGCGGCGCGCAGACCCGGGAGGTGCTCGAGGAGCAGACGCCCGTCGGGCTGGCGCTCGGGCCCGACCTGGTCTCCGTCGTCATCGGCGTCAACGACACCCTGCGCTGCACCTTCGACATCCACGCCGTGGCCGCCCGGCTCGACGAGGTGTACGGCGCGTTCACCCGGCAGGGCGCCGTGCTGCTCACCGCGTGCCTGCCCGACCCCGGCGCGACCCTCGGGCTGCCCGGTGCCCTGGCCCGTCCGCTGGCCCGGCGGCAACGCGCGGTCAACGCCGTCGTGCACGCCCTCTCCGCGCGGTACGGCGCCGTCCATCTGCACGCGGCGGAGGGCGCCTGGCTGAGCGAGCGGGCGATGTGGAGCGCGGACCGGCTCCACCCCGGCGAGCGCGGCCACCGGCAGCTCGCCGTCCGCTTCCACGCGCTGCTCGCGGGGACGGGCCTCGCCGACGGACCCGCGCCCTCGCCCGAGCCCGGCCTCCCCGCGCCCACCAGGGCGGCGAGCCTGTGGTGGCTGGCCACCGCGGGCACCGGCTGGGTGGCCAGGCGCTGCACCGACCTGCTGCCCCAGCTCCTCGGCCTCGCCGCCGACGAGATGCGCCACCGCGCCCGGGGCACCAGCGCCCGCCTCGACCTGCGGGCCTCCGCCGCCGTGTCGGCGGCGCTGGCCGCGCTGTCGGGGGCCGAGCGGGCGGACGCCGTGTAGCCGCCGAGGACCGTTGGCGGGCGTGACCGGCGGGGCGGGCCGTTACCGACCCGCCCGATCGGACATCCGTACGAACCGGATCGGTGTTCCGGGCGCGGCTTGGGCCGCCGCCGGGAGGTCGGAGGGGTGGACGACCGCGATCACCGGGTAGCCGCCCGTCGTCGGATGGTCGGCGAGGAAGACCACCGGCCGGCCGTCCGGCGGCACCTGGACCGCGCCCAGCACCATGCCCTCGCTGGGCAGTTCACCCCCGACGGCGCGTTCCAGGACGGGTCCCTCGGTGCGCAGCCCGATCCGGTTGGCGGCGGGCGACACCCGGTACGCGCGCGTGGTGAGGACGCGCAGCGCCGCCGGGGTGAACCAGTCGTCGCGCGGTCCGACCGTCACCCGCAGGATCAGCTCGGCCGGCGGCGCCGGCTGCGGCGCGACGTCCACGCGCGCGTGCGGAGCCCCGGGCCGTCCCAGCGGCAGGACCGTGCCGTTGGTCAGGGCCGGTGGGCCGAGGCCGGAGAGCAGGTCGGTGGAGCGGCTGCCCAGGACCGGTTCGACGGCGATCCCGCCGGAGACGGCCACATAGCCGCGCACCCCGCGCGTCGGGGCGCCGACCTCCAGGAGCGCGTCGGCCGGGACCCGCACCGGCGCCGCCCAGGCGACGGGTCTGCCGTCCACCCGGACCGGGCAGGGGGCGCCGCCCACGGCGATGGTGACCGGCGCGCGCGGGCGCAGGGCGCAGCCGTCCAGGGTGGTCTCCAGGACGGCCGCCCCGGGCGGGTTGCCGACCAGCCGGTTGACGAGGGCGGCGGCGGGACCGTCGAGCGCGCCGGATCGCGGTACCCCGAGGTGGGCGTGGCCGGGCCGGCCCCGGTCCTGCACCGTGGTCAGCGCCCCGGCCCTGACGACGACCAGCGCGCGGTCCGTCATGAGGGGCCCACCGCGACGAAACGCACGCGCGTGCCGGGCGACAGCAGCGCGGCCGGTACGCGCGCGTGGTCCCACAGCACGGCGTCCGTCCGCCCGATCAGCTGCCAGCCGCCCGGCGACGCCGTCGGGTACACGCCCGTGTAGGGCCCGGCGAGAGCCACCGAACCGGCCGGTACGGCGGTGCGCGGGGTCGCCCTGCGCGGTACGTCGTACCGCTCGGGCAGGCCGGTGAGATAGCCGAACCCCGGCGCGAAACCGCAGAAGGCGACGGTGAACTCGGTGTCCGCGTGGATCCCGGCCGCCGCCGTCGGGGTGACGCCCCAGAGCGCGGCGACGTCGGCCAGGTCGGGCCCGTCGTAGCGGACCGGGATCTCGACCGCCGCGCCGGACGGTGGCGGGGCGGGCGGCACCTCGGCCGCGGCCAGCTCCGCCGCGAGGCGGGCCGGGTCGCGCAGGCCGTCCAGGAGGACCGTACGGGCCGCGGGGACGAGCTCACGGACCGTCAGCGCGCCCTCCGCGCGACGGCGCAGCAGCTCCGCGTGCAGGGCCCGCGCCTCCTCGCCCGACGCCACCTCGACGAGCAGCGCGTCGGCGCCGACCCGCAGCGCCCTCATGCGGCTCATACGAAGGCCTCCACCCGGACGCCCGCGTCCCGCAGCCGGTCCCTGACCCGCCGGGCCAGCTCGACCGCGCCGGGCGTGTCGCCGTGCAGGCACAGCGAACGGGCGCGGACGGCGACCCGCGCGCCGGAGCGGGAGGCGACCTCGCCGTCCCTGGCCAGACCGAGCGAGCGCGCCACCACCGTCTCCGCGTCGGTGACGACGGCACCGTCCTGGTCGCGCGGCACCAGCGTGCCCTGGTCGGTGTACGCGCGGTCGGCGAACGCCTCGGGGACGGCCGGGAGTCCGGCCAGGGCCGCGAGGTCGAGCAGCCGGGAGCCGGGCAGGCCGAGGACGGGCAGGGAGGCGTCGGCGAGCCTGACACCGGCCACGACCGCGGCGGCCTGTTCCTCGTCGCGCACCACCCTGTTGTAGAGCGCGCCGTGCGGCTTCACGTACGACACGCGCGTGCCGGCCGCGCGCGCGAAGACGTCGAGGGCGCCGATCTGGTAGGCGACCTCGGCGGTGAGCTCGTCGGCCGGCACGTCCATCGCGCGGCGGCCGAACCCGGCCAGGTCCCGGTAGGAGACCTGGGCGCCGATCCGCACCCCCCGTTCGGCGGCGAGCGCGCACACCCGGCGCATGGTGGCGGGGTCCCCGGCGTGGAATCCGCAGGCCACGTTGGCACTGGTGACGACGGACAGCAGCCCTTCGTCGTCGGTGAGACTCCAGCGGCCGAAGCCCTCACCGAGGTCGGCGTTCAGGTCGATCGAGGTCATGCTCCCCATGCTTCCACTCGGGCCACGCGGTACCGCTCGTCGCGGGCGTCGGCCGGTTCCGTCATCGGTGTCCCGTCCTGCCGGACGGGGTGCCACGCGCGCGTACCGGCCGGCGGCGGTCCTCGGTGCGGCTCAGGTCAGGTCCCTTCCCTTGGTCTCCGGTTGGCGTGCTCATGTGCACCTCGCAGGGGGAGGACGGAGGGTGCTGGTGGGGGTGGCAGGGAGCGGACCAGGTCGGGCTGGATCAGCCGCGTCGCCCTGGGTCGGGAAGAACCCTGGACTCTCCGTAAAGTAGAGGATCGTTCAACGATCCTTCAATCCCCATGTTGTCTCGTCCTGGTGTCTGCGGTTCAATTCCGGGCATGGCAGAGCAGCTGACCGACCTGGCCGACGACCGCGCCTTGCTCGGGCGGACCAGCACCGCCGAACGTGTTTCGGACATCCTCAGGAGCCGGATCGCCGACGGGTTCTTCCCTCCGGGGACGCGGCTGTCGGAGGACGGCATCGGCGGCGCCCTCGGGGTCTCCCGCAACACGCTGCGCGAGGCGTTCCGGCTGCTCACCCATGAGCGGCTGCTCGTCCACGAGTTGAACCGTGGCGTCTTCGTCCGGGTCCTGACCGTGGAGGACGTCGAGGACATCTACCGCACCCGCATCCTCGTCGAGTGCGCCGTCGTCCGCGGGCTCGGCGAGCCGCCCCACGACCTGCGGGCGCTCGCCGCGGCCGTCGAGGAGGGGCAGCGGGCCGCCCACGAAGGTGACTGGAAAGCGGTGGGTACCGCCAACATCCACTTCCACCGGGAACTGGTCGCCCTCGCCGGCAGCGCGCGCACCGACGAACTGATGCGCGGTGTCTTCGCCGAACTCCGCCTCGCCTTCCACGTCGTCGACGACCCGAAGCGCCTGCACGAGCCCTACCTGGAGCGCAACCACCGGCTCCACGAGACCCTGCGCGCGGGACGCCACGACGAGGCCGAGACCATGCTCGCCGTCTACCTCAAGGACTCACTGGAACGGGTCCTCGACGTGTACCGCAGGCGGGTCGGCGACCACGGCTGAGCAGGCCGGCCCGGCAGGTCGGTGACGTAGGCGCATGGGCGCACGGGCGCACGCATGCACGGGCGCACGGGCGTTCGTCGCTCCGGCGGGACCGCGTGGGATCGCGCGGGACCCGGCGTGGCGCGGGGGCCATCTGTGCCGTTTGGGTCGATGTCAGACCGAGGACCTAGTCTGTGCACCGTGACTTCGCCTGCATCGACGGACCGTGTTCCGCCCCAGCTCAGCGCGGGGCCGCGCCCCGCGCCGGGCCCGGCCGCCGACGAGGGCCTGGCGCGGCGGCTGCGCGCGCTCGCCTGCACCGCGCCGCTGCACGACCTCGACGCCCGCAAGGCCAATCTCGCCGGCGAGTACACGGTCTACGGCATGGCCGAAGTGGCCCTGGCCGCCATCGACCTGGTCACCCTGAACATGGACTTCGACACCGGCGCCGACCACGACCAGATAGTCGCCCGCCTCGTCCCCCGCATCGCCGCGCAGGCCCCGCTGCGGCCCGTCGCCGAGCACGAGCGGGTGGCCCGCTGGGTCCTGGAGAACCTCGTCAACGTCGGCAGCGTCGACCGCGGCTTCCGCGCCGTGTACGGCACGTTCGCGTCCGACGGCAGCTACGTCAGGCGCGACTACGACTTCAAGCTGATCGAGGAGGTGCCGGGCCCCGGCGGCACCGTCTACCTGCGCACCACCGACGAAGCGGTCAACGTCCTGGTCGGCGCCCTCGACACCGACGTCACCAGCGCCCAGATCGCCGCCGAGGTGAAGCTGGAGGTCCTGATCAACCGGGGCCGCCTCGCCGACGCCCAACTCGCCGCCGAACAGGCCCGCTACCGCACCGTCCAGTTCTCCGAGACCCTGCGCCGCGCCCTCGACGCCACCCGGCGCAACGTCCGCGCGGTCGACTGGCTCAACACCGTCCCTGACATGATCACCGAGGCGCTCGACCACGTCGCCGACCGCTACCGGCACGAGAACGCCATCCTCACCAACATCCGCAAGGCGCGCGACGAGACGGAGGAGCCGGAGCACAAGCGCCGCGCCGCCGAACTGGTCGACATCGTCAAGGACTGCATCCGCCGCCACACCCAGCTCCAGTCCCGACTGCTCGAAGCGGGACCGCTGTTCCGCGCCGAACAGGACCGGCAGGCCTTCGCCACCCCGATGACCACCTCGGGGACCGACCTCTACGGACACCTCCTCGCCCCCGTCCTGCCACTGCCCCTGGAACAGGCGGTCCGCGTCACCGACGCGTTCTTCGCCCGCGGCACCGGCCTGCGCACCCCCGTGTCGGTCCGCGTCACCGACCTCGTCGACCTGCTGCTGACACCGCCCGTCGAACGCGAGCACCTCGGCGTGGAGATGCCCGAACCCGACCTCATCGCCACCCCGGACGACAGCCGGTTCAGCGAGGAGCAGCTCGCCGCCGCCACACGCCTCCTCGACCTCCCCGCCGACGCGCCGCGACGCCTCTCCGGGCTGCTCGCCGAGGCCCGCGTCCAGGACCCCGAACTGCCCTACCTCGTCGCCCTGCTCGCCGTGCACGCGGCCAGCCCCGCCGTGGGCACCGCCTACCGGCAGGGCGAGGAGAGACTGCTGTTCGCCGTGGACGACGGCACCGAACTCGACGACCCCGAGTTCGGCGGCGCCGACCTCATCGTCGGGACGGCCCTGCTGGACGCGGCGGGGATGGCCGCCGACCGGACGGAGGCCGCCTGATGCCCCACGCCCCGCACCCGGACGACGCCCCCACCCACGAGAACAAGGAGCCCACGCCGTGAGCGAGCACGTCGAGTGGAGCGACGCGGAGGCACCCGCCGCGCCGGCGAACGCCCCCGTGACCCCCGCCGACGCCGCCGACGCGGCGCGGCTCGTCGCCTTCGGCCTCCAGCCCAAACTCCAGCCCGCCCGCGACCAGGAGTACGCCGAACTGCTGCGCCGCTACCGCGAGGACCCGCCGTTCGCGCGGCTCGCGGACGCCGTCGCCGCCGGCCTCGGCCTCATCGTCCTCGAAGTGTCCCCGCGCGCGGGGATGGCCGTGACCGCCGCAGAGGACTCGGTGTTCGCCGTCCGGATGGGCGACTACGCCCGCCGCACCTCCGCCGACGGCAGCGACCGCTTCCTGCACGGACTCGCCCATCTCGCCGTCGCCGCCCTGGCGTTCCCCCGCCCCGAGGACCTCGCCGACGACGGCTACATCGGCCGCGTCTCCGTCAACGGCGTCGACGCCTTCGTCCGCCAGGCCTGCCGCCGCCTGGAGGAACGCGCCGAGGAGAGCGGCGAGAACACCGACCCCGCCACCGACACCCCCGGCCTCGAAGCCGCCTGGCGGATCTGGGCCAGACGCAGCGCCACCGGCGCCACCAAGGACGCCCGCCGCCTCGCAGGATCCACCACCGGCATCGTCGGCAAGGCCGTCGTCTTCCTCACCGACTCCGGCTTCCTCCAGCGCACCGGCGACGACAACGGCGGCACCTACCGCACCACCGCCCGCTACCAGCTCCAGGTCCGCGACCTCGCGGGCAGCGCCGCCCTCGCCGAACTGCTGGAGCTGGGCGTCGTCCCGGTCACCGACGGCACCCCCACCCTGCTGCCCGCCGAGGAGACCGACGACCTCGACCTGGTCGCCGACGCCGGACTGCCCTTCCACGCCCCGTCGCAGTACTGAACCCCCCTCACCTGCCGAAGACTTACGAGAGTCCGCCATGTACGAGCTGTCCCGGGTCCGCCTCTACTCCATCGGGCCCGCCGGTGCGCGCTACGCCGACACCGTGCTTGACCTGCGGGGCGTCGGCCGGCCCGTGCCCGACCCCGCCCCCACGCAGGCGGAGTTCTTCGAGGAGGAACCGGTCGGCCCGCCCCGCCGCCCGGCCCCCGCCGGAGTCCTCTTCCTGGAGAACGGCGGCGGCAAGTCCGTCCTGCTCAAGCTGATCTTCTCGGTGATGCTGCCCGGCCACCGCAACACCCTCGGCGGCGCCAGCTCCGGCGTCCTGCGCAAGTTCCTGCTCGCCGACGACTGCGGACACGTCGTCCTGGAGTGGCAGCACACCCTCACCGGCGAGTGCGTCGTCGTCGGCAAGGCCAGCGAATGGCGCGGCCGTCAGGTCTCCAACGACCCGCGCAAGTTCGCCGAGGCCTGGTACTCCTTCCGTCCGGGCCCAGGACTCAGCCTCGACAACCTGCCGGTCGCCGAGTCCACCGCCGTACGGCCACCCGTCGAAGGGCAGTCGGGCGCACGCGGCCGCCGCCGCACCATGAAGGGCTTCAGGGACGCCCTCACCGAGGCGGGCAAGGCGTACCCGCATCTGGAGGTGCACTGGGAGGAGACCCACGACCGCTGGATCGAACACCTCGGCGACCTCGGCCTCGACCCCGAACTCTTCCGCTACCAGCGCGAGATGAACGCCGACGAGGGCGAGGCGGCCGGCCTCTTCGCGGTCAAGAAGGACTCCGACTTCACCGACCTGCTGCTGCGCGCCGTCACCGACACCCGCGACACCGACGGGCTCGCCGACCTGATCGGCGGCTTCGGCAACAAACTCGGCAGGCGGGCCGAACTGATCGCCGAACGCGACTTCACCGCCGGCTCCGTCGACCTGCTCGGGCGGATCGTCGAGGCCGCCGACGCACGCTCCCGCGCGCGGGAGATCCACACCGGCGCCGAGCGCCGCACCCGCTCCCTGGCCCGCAGGCTCTCCGCGCGCGGCGGACAGGAGCGGACCCGCGCCGCCGACCTCGCCACCCGCGTCACCGGCGCCGCCCACGCCGTCACCCAGGCCGAGTCGGCCCGCGAGCGCAGCTCCCTGATCGCCGCGCAACTCGCCTACCGCAACGCCTCACTGGCCCTCGCGGCCGCCGAGAAGTCCGCCGCCGCCCAGAAACGCGAACTGGCCGACGCGCGCACCCTGCACGCCGCCTGGCAGGGAGCCGAGGCCGTCCTGCGCCACCGCGCCGCCGCCGACCGCGTCGCCCGCGTCGCCTCCGCCATCCAGGAGGCCGAACGGGACGCGGCCCCCGCCCTCGCCGCCCGCGCCCAGGCCGCCGTCGACCTCGTCCGCGCCCTGCACGCCGCCGCCGAGAACGCCGAGAACCTCGCCAACGAGGGCGAGGAGCGCTCCGCCGCCCTCCAGGAGACCGGCGAGACGGCCCACCGGGACGCCACCGTCGCCGCCACCGAGGCACAGCGCGCCCGCAGCGAGGCAGGACACCTGCGCCAGCGCCTCACCGAGGTCGAACAGGAGACCGCCGAGGCGGTCCGCGCCGGCTGGCTCGACGACAGCGCGCCCGACGCCGACCCGGCCCGCGCCGCCCTCGCCGCGAGCGACGCCGAGAAGACCGCCGTCGCCGCCTGGGACACCGCCCGCGAAGCCGCCCGCAGCGCCACCGAACACGCGCGCGAAGCCGCGGCCGCCGAGTCCCGTGCCGAACTGACGGCGGCCCGCGCGGCGGACGCCGCCACCGCCGCCCGCCGTGGCCACGACGCCGAACGCCGCCTCGCCGAAGGACTGGCCGCCGAGGAACGCCTCGCGGAACTGCTCAGCCTCTCCGGCACCGAGACCCGCACCACCGTCCCCGGCCCTCGCCACCACGGCGACGACCCGGGCCAGGGCGCCCTCACCCCCGAGGAACTCGACCGCTTCGCCGACGAACTGCGCGAACTCCTCGACGACTCCGTCTCCGCCGCCGAACGCCAACTCTTCGAACTGCGCACCGCCGCGGCCGACGACTCCCGCATCCTCGGCGCCCTCGGCGACGGCGGACTCCTGCCGCCCGGCCCCGACGTGCTGGCCACCGTCGAGTTCCTCGGCGAACAGGGCATCCCCGCCCTGCCCGGCTGGCGCTACCTCGCCCAGGCCGTCGACCCCGCCGACCACGCGCGCGTCCTCGCCGCCCGCCCCGAACTCGTCGACGGCGTCATCATCACCGACCCCGACACCCACGCACGCGCCCGTGCCGCCCTCGGCGACGCGGCCCTGCTGCCCAGGTCCGCCGTGGCCGTCGGCACCGCCGCCGCCCTCCTCGCGCCCGCCCCCGCACTCGACACCCCCGACGGCGACACCCCCGACGTCAGCGTCTTCCTCGTACCGCCGAACCCGGCCATGCACGACGAACACGCCGCCGACGAGGAACGCCAGACCCTGCGCGCCCGCGCCACCGAGCGCGACGACGAGATCCGCGGCCTCGCCGCCCGCCTCGGCAAGGACCGGGAACTGGCCGCCCGCCTCGCCTCCTGGCGCACCGGCTGCCCCACCGGACGCCTCGTCGAACTGGCACAGGCCGCACAGGACGCGCACGCCTTCGCCGAAGAGGCCGAGGCCGAACTGACCGAGGCCCGCGTCGCCAGGGCCGAGGCCGACGAGACGGCCGCCGAGGCCACCCGGCTGCGCGACGAACGGCAGGACGCCGCCCAGAAGGCCCGGCGCTCCGCCGACGCCCTCGCCGGGCTCGCCTTCCGGCTGCGCGAACGGGCCGGCTGGCAGGCCACCCTGCGCGAACTGGCCGACGACGCCGCCGAGTCGGAGGCCCGCGCCCAGACCTGCCTGGACCGCGCACGCGCCGCCGACGAGGACCGCAGGGCCGCCCAGCGCGCGGCCGACGACGCCCGCCGCACCGCCCGCGCCCTGCGCGCCGAACGCTCCGAGATCGCCGGCGCCCCCGACGATGTCCCCGCGGGCGACCCCTCCGAGACATCGCTGCCCGCGCTGCGCGAGGCGTACCGGGCCGCCTCCCAGGTGTACGAGAAGGTCGGCGTCGGCGCCGACCTGCGCGCCGAACAGGCCCGCGCCGAGAGCGACCAGAGCGCCGCCCTCGCCGAACTCGACCGGCTCAGCAACAAGGTCCGTACCCGCGCCGCCCTCCTCCTCCAGTCGACCGACGGCTCCGACGGACCCTCCCGGCAGGCCGCCGCCGCCCGCGCCGAGGAACTGGTGCAGCTCCTGGAGACCCGGGTCTCCCACGCGAGCGAGCAACTCGGCCGGCTGCGCGGCGAGGCCGAACGGCACGCACCCGAGGACGGCGAGGCACACACCGACCTGCCCGACGAACTCCAGCCCCGCGACGCCGAACACGCGCAGGCCCTGCTGCGCACCGCCACCACCGAACTCGCCGTCCGCACCGAGACCCTGGCGCAGACCCGAGCGGCACACGCCGAACTCCAGGGCGCCCACCGCGCCGCCGAGGACGCGGCCGGCGGCTTCGACGAACTGACCGCGATGCTCCGCGACCTGCTGCGCGAACACATCGCCGACGACGACCAGGAGGAGCCCGAGCCCTACCCCGGCACCCCGGAGGAGGCCCGGCAGGCCGCCGCCGACGCCCGCAGGTCGCTGCGCGGCTGCGCGGCCGACCTGTCGGCCGCCGAGGGAGGCGTCCGCGAGGCGAGCGACGTCCTGGTCAGGCACGCCAACTCCACCCGCTACGAACAGGTCCGCACCCCGGCCAGGCAGCAGATCCGCGAACTGCCCGCCGCCTCGCTGCCCGAGCACGCCCAGAAGTGGGCCGACGCCTTCGCACCCCGGCTGCGCGTCCTCACCGACGAGCTGACCCAACTGGAACGCAACCGCGACTCGATCGTCGACCGGCTCAGGGGCCTGGTCGAGACGTCGCTCGCCACCCTGCGTTCGGCGCAGCGCCTCTCCCGGCTGCCCGAGGGGCTCGGCGAGTGGTCGGGGCAGGAGTTCCTGCGCATCCGCTTCGAGGAACCCGACCAGGCCACCCTCACCGAGCGGCTCGGCGAGGTCGTCGACGAGGCGACGAGGGCCGCCGTCAAGAAGAACTCCGACCTGCGCAGGGACGGCATGTCCCTGCTGCTGAGAGGCGTCGCCGCGGCCCTCCAGCCCAAGGGCGTCGCCGTCGAGATCCTCAAGCCGGACGCCGTGCTGCGCGCCGAGCGGGTGCCCGTCGGCCAGATGGGAGACGTGTTCTCCGGCGGCCAGCTGCTCACCGCGGCCATCGCCCTGTACTGCACGATGGCCGCCCTGCGCTCCAACGACCGGGGCCGCGACAAACACCGGCACGCCGGCACCCTGTTCCTCGACAACCCCATCGGCCGCGCCAACGCCACCTACCTGCTGGAGCTGCAACGGGCCGTGTCCGACGCCCTCGGCGTCCAACTGCTGTACACCACCGGCCTGTTCGACACCACGGCGCTCGCCGAGTTCCCGCTCGTCATTCGGCTGCGCAACGACGCCGACCTGCGCGCTGGTCTGAAGTACATCAGCGTGGAGGAGCACCTGCGGCCCGGACTGCCTCAGCAGACACCGGCCGAGGACGGCGTGCGCAGCGAGATCACGGCGACCCGGATGTACAAGAGGCCGGAACCGGCCGGGAGTGAGCCGTCGACGACGGGTTGATCACCCCGTCGATCCGGTGCCCATCAATGTGCTGGCCCGTCAACCCGTTGACCGATCAACCCGTTGACCGATCAATGGGTTGATGGGTCTATGGGTTGACGGGCGGACGGGTTGACGGTTCAACCCGTCCGCCCGTCAACCATCAGCCATCAACCTGTTCTCCCGTCCTCGCCGCCGGGGACTCCAGTCGGTGCGCGGCGAGCACGCCGGTGCGGTGGCGCTGTACGAACCAGTAGTACGCGTAGCCGCCGCCCGCGATGACCGTGACGAAGAGGACCGCGCCCCACCGCAGGTACCAGTGGAAGGGCGCCGCCGCGTTGTAGACGGCGGCCCGCGGCCAGATCAGGTTGACCGTCATGGCGAGTCCCCACACCACCGCGACGACGTTGACGGGCAGCCCCCAGCGGCCGAGCGAGAACTTGCCGTCACCGGCAGGCTGCCACCGGCCGCGCAGCCGCGTCACCAGCATGGGCGCCGTCACCCCCAGATAGGCGAGGTAGATCATGACGATGCCGATGCTGGTCACGACCGTGAAGATCTGCGGCTGGCGGATGTTGACCACCAGGATCGCCAGTGCCAGCACGCCGATGAGCACGGCCGGCAGGACCGGTGTCCTGAACCGGGGGCTGACCCGGGCGAGCAGCGAGGAGCCGGGCAGGTTGTTGTCGCGGGCCATCGCGAACGCCAGCCGGATCGCCGCCGTGTGCACCGCGAGCGCGCACACCGTGACCGCGATCAGCACGCACCACAGCATCGCCTTGCCCGCCGTCGGGCCGAGCACGTTCAGCACGACGTACTGGAGGCCGCCCGTGGAGAGCTTGTCGCCCTTCAGGCTGGAGACGCTCATCAGCGCCAGTAGCAGCACCAGACCGCCCAGCACGAACGAGGCGACGATCGCCCTGACGATGGCGCGCGGCGCGTTGCGCGAGGGGTCGAGGGACTCCTCACCGAGCGAGGCCGCCGTGTCGAAGCCGTACATGACGTACGCGGAGGCCAGCGAGGCGACCAGGAACGCGCCGAGATAGCCCGCCGGGTACCCGGACCCCGTCCCCTCGGTCTCCAGCACGACCTGCGGGCCGCGCGTGATGTGGACGGCGAACAAGATGATCAACACGATCGTGGCGATCAACTCGATGAAGACACCGGCCGCGTTGATCGTGGCCATCAATCTGACGCCGAACGCATTGACCAGAGTCGTGAAGAGAATCAACACCGTCGCGAGGACCACCGCGTTGGTCGCCACGTCGTACGTGCCGGTGCCGTCGCCGACGAACTGGAAGAACGACGAGATCTGCGGCAGCGTCAACTGGTAGGCGAGGGCCACGGCCGCGATCGACACGATCGACGCGACCAGCATCATCCACCCTGCCAGCCAGCCCAGATGCGGGTTGCCGATCTTCTTCGACCAGTTGTAGACCGAGCCCGCGACGGGATACCGGGCGGCCAGTTCCGCGAAGCAGAGCGCGACCGCGAACTGTCCGACGAACACCATCGGCCACGACCACCAGTAGGCGGGCCCGCCGCTGCCGTAACCGAAGTAGAACAGCTGGAACGTGCCGGTGAGGATCGAGATGTAGCTGATCCCGGCGGCGAAGGTGTGGAAGGTGCCGAGGCTCCGTCTGAGTTCGGGCCGGTAGCCGAACTCGGCCAGTTCGACGTCGTCGTGACCGGACCCCGCGGCGGGCCTGGACGACCCGGACGGCGGACGTTCCGTTGGGGGCATGAGCGGACTCCTGAGACCTGGGGGAGGGGTGGAGCGGCTCCGCGGGTGCCGGGCTCGGTTGCTGCGGTGATCCGGTCGGGTGAGGGGTGACCCGCCGTCGACCGGGGCCCGTCGGCGCCCGTCGACGAGCAGGCCCGGCACGGTCGCCGCAGCAGTTGTTGCCGCCGCCTCTGGTGCAACAGCAGCCGCAGCCGCAGCCGCGGTTACCGCCGCCCCCGGCCTACGCCTCCGCTTCCCCTCCGCCCGCGCCTCCCAGTCGTTCCAGGAGCCACTCGTGGAAGATCGCGATGTGGTGCTCGTTGGGGACCAGGACACCACCCTCCCGGTAGGCCCGCGACGCCATCGCGGGCTGCGTCCGCTCGCAGGCCGCGAAGTCCTGTTCGTTGACCCGGTGGAAGAGTTCCACGGACCTGGACACGTCCGCACCCGATTCCACGACCTGTGGTGCATACAACCAGTCGCACTCGACGACCGTGCGGTCGGCGGCGAGCGGGAACATGCGGTGCAGGATCACATGGTCGGGGACGAGGTTGACGAACACGGTCGGCTTCACGGTGATGGCGTAGTAGCGGCGGTCCTGGTCGTCGGCGACGTCCGGGAGGCGCGCGAACCCCTCGCTGCCGTCGACGGTGAAGCCCCGCACCCCCTCGCCGAACTCTGCGCCGTGCCCCACGTAGTACTGGGCCGCGTAGCCGTCCGCGAACTCCGGCAGCACCTCGACCAGTTCGGGGTGGATCGTGGCGCAGTGGTAGCACTCCATGAAGTTCTCGACGATCAGCTTCCAGTTCGCCCGCACGTCGTACGTGACGCGTCGGCCGAGCGCGAGGTCCTCGGCGCCGTAGTGCCCGATCGCCGCCGCGTCGCCCAGTCGTTCCACGGCCGCCCGCATCACGGTGTCCTCGAAGGAGGGCGGTTCGGCGGCCAGGCAGACCCACGCGTAGCCCAGCCACTCGCGCAGGGCCACCTTGATCAATCCGTACGCGACACGGTCCACGTCGGGCATCTTGATCAAGTTGGGCGCGGCGATCAATGCGCCGTCAAGGTCGTACGTCCACGCGTGGTAGGGACACTGGAGGGTGCGCCTGACCTGGCCCGACTCCTCCCCGCACAGCCGGGCCCCGCGGTGGCGGCAGATGTTGAGGAAGGCGCGCAGCTCACCGGAGCGTGACCGGGTGACGATGACGTTCTCACGGCCGACCTGCACGGTCCGGAAGGCGCCAGGCCCGGCCAGATCGGCGCCGCGGACCGCGCAGAACCACATCGACTCGAAGAGGTGTTCCTGCTCCTGCCGGAAGATCTCCGGGTCGGTGTAGTACCGCCCGGGGAGGGTGGGGATCAGGCTGGGGGTGCCGGGGACGGGGGAGAGGGGGGTCGTCGTCACGGGCGGGCTCCTCAGGCGGGCGCGGCGGCGAGGCGGGCGGGGTCGAACAGGCCGATCGGGTGCGCGGTGGAGCCGGTCAGCGCGAGGTCGGCGAGGATCTCCCCGACGACCGGCACGAACTTGAAGCCGTGCCCGGAGAAACCGCAGGCCACGGTCACCGACCCGGGGTGCGCGGGGTGCCGGGCGATCACGAAGTGCTCGTCGGGGCTGTTGGAGTACATGCAGGTCGCGGCCTTGAGGAAGGTGCCGGGCAGGTCGGGGACGCACCGGGACAGATGGTCGGCCATCGCCCGCACCTCGTGCGCGTGCACGGTCCGGTCGATGGTGTCCGGGGTGGTGATCTCGCCCTTGCGGAAGAAGGCGACCTTGGCGCCGAGCGCGGGTCCGTCGATGGCGGGGAAGCCGTACGCCTGGACCCCGTCGGCGTCCTCCCAGATGTAGATCGGATGGTTCTCCGGAGTGAAGGAACCGACCCCGCCCCGCGGCTGGAACCAGTACATGACCTGCCGCTCGATGGTGAACGCCACCCCGAGGTCGGTGAGCAGCTCAGGTGCCCAGGCACCCGGGCAGATCACCAGTTGCCCGGCCGTGTAGGTGTGGTCGGCGGTGTGCACGCGCACCCCGTCCCGGTACGGCTCCCAGTGGCTCATCGGCTCGTGGAAGCGCAGCTCGGCGCCCTGCCGGGCGGCGAGTTCGAGATGGGCGGTGACCATCTCCTCCGGGCGCACCAGCCCTGCCTTCTCCTCGTACAGCGCCACTTCGTCGTCCTGGGGCGCGAGGGTGGGGAAGCGGCGGCGGATCTCCTTCGCGTCGAGCATCTCGTGCGCCAGGCCCCACTGCCGGGCCGAGCGCAGCGACCCGGAGACGGTACGGGACTCGGGCCTGCCGACCATCACACCGCCGGGCAGCATCGCGACCTCGCGGCCGGTGCCGCGCGCCAGGTCCTCGTACAGTTCGTAGGCGCGCAGCAGCAGCGGGACGTAGGCCGGGTCCTCGAAGTAGGACTGCCGGGTGATGCGTGAACCGCCGTGGCTGGAACCGCGGTTGTGGGCCGGCTCGAACTTCTCCAGGCCGAGGACCCGGGAGCCGCGCGCGGAGAGATGGTGGGCGGCGGCACTTCCCATGCCGCCGAGCCCGATGACGATCACGTCGTAATGGCGGGACACGGGGGCCTCCTAGCGTCGGATGCGGGTCATCTCGGGGTCGAACAAGGGTTCGTCGGCCACCGTAGCCGCGATCTTCTCGCCGAGGTACGCCAGGTGGACGGCGGTGCCCGTGGGCAGCGTCGGCAGCCAGGCGTAGGCGACGCAGCGGCCCAGGGTGTAGCCGTAGGAGGCGCTGGTGACATAGCCGGCCGGGACGCCGTCGACGTACACCGGCTCCTGGCCGAGGACGACGGCCGCGGGGTCGTCGAGCAGGAGCGGGGTGAGCCGGCGGGCGGGCGGGACCGCGCTCAGCGCCGCCCGGCCGACGAACTCCTTCTCCATGCGCACCGCGAAGCCGACGCCCGCCTCGAACGGGTCGTGCTCGACGGTCATGTCGGTGCCCCAGGCGCGGTAACCCTTCTCCAGGCGCAGCGAGTTGAAGGCGGATCGCCCGGCGGCGACCACGCCGAGGTCGCGCCCGGCCTCCCAGAGCGTGTCCCACAGGCACAGGCCCAGATCGGCGGTGGTGTACAGCTCCCAGCCCAACTCGCCGACGTAGGACAGGCGCAGGGCGGTCACCGGGACGGGCCCGAGGTAGGTCTCCTTGGCGCGGAAGTAGCCGAAGGCCCGGTGCGAGAAGTCGTCGTCGGTCAGCGGCTGGACCAGGGCGCGGGCCAGCGGACCCCAGACGCCGACGCAGCAGGTCCCCGACGTGATGTCCCTGATCGAGACGTCGTCGGGTGCGTGCCGCGTCAACCAGTCCAGGTCCGCCGGTGAGTTGGCGCCGATCTGGAAGCGATCGACGTCGAGGCGGGCGACGGTGAGGTCCGAGCGGAGGCCGCCCCGCTCGTCGAGGAGGAGCGTGTAGGTCACGGCCCCGGGCCGTTTGCGCAGGTTGTTGGTGGTCATCCGGTCCAGGAAGGCGAGGGCGCCAGGCCCGGTGACCTCCAGCCGGCGCAGCGGGGTCATGTCGTAGAGCGCGACCCGCTCCCGGGTGGCGTGTGCCTCGGCCGCGGCGATCGGCGACCAGTAACGGGCCGACCAGGCGTCCCGCTCCGGCAGCGAGATGCCTTCCGCCAGAGGGGCGTTGGCCTCGTACCAGTGCGGGCGCTCCCAGCCGCCGCCCTCCAGGAAGAACGCGCCGAGTTCCCGCTGCCGCGAGTGGAACGGGCTGACCCGCAACGGCCGCGGCCGCGCCGGCGGCTGCAACGGATGCAGGACGTCGTACACCTCCACGAACTGCCGGCAGCCGCGCTCCCGGACGTACGACGGTGAGCGCTGCGCGTCCTCGAACCGGGTGAGGTCGCAGGTGTGCGTGTCGACGCCGGGCCGCCCGTCCACCATCCACTCGGCGACGGCCCTGGCGGCCCCGGCGGAGTGGGTGACCCAGACCGCCTCGGCCAGCCAGAAGCCGCGCAGCCGGCGGGACTCGCCGAGCAGGGGCATGCCGTCCGGGGTGAAGGAGAAGACGCCGTTGAAGCCCTCGTCGACGGCGGACTCCCGCAGGGCGGGCAGGAGTTGACAGCAGTCCTCCCAACTCGGCGCCCAGTCCTCGGTGGTGAAGGGGTACGAGGACGGCATCGCCCGGCCCCGGGCGCGCGCCTCGTCGTAGGGCTCCACCGCGAACGGGTCGACGGGCAGCGGCCGGTGGGCGTAGGAGCCGACACCGAGACGGTCGCCGTGCTCACGGACGTACAGGTCGCGGTCCTGGTGGCGCAGGATCGGACGGGTCGCCTCGGCACGCGCGCCCGCGAGTCCGGGCAGCGGCGCCGTCCTCGCGTACTGGTGCGCGAGAGGCTGCAACGGGACGTCGACACCGGCCATCCGCCCGATCACCGGGCCCCAGAACCCGGCCGCCGAGACGACGTGGTCGGCGGGGAAGGCGCCCCGGTCGGTGACCACGCCGGTGACGCGGCCGTCCTTCCGCTCGATGCCGGTGACGGTGTGCCGGTCGAGGAAGCGGGCGCCGCGCGCGGTGGCGCGGTCCTGTTGGGCGCGGCAGGCGAGGAGGGCGTGGGCGATGCCGTCGTCGGGGGTGTGGAAGCCGCCGAGGATCCTCGACTCGTCGAGCAGCGGCCAGAGTTCCTTGCAGCGGGCCGCGTCCACGATCTCTCCCCGGAAGCCCCAGGCCGCCGCGTACCCGGCCCTGCGGTGCAACTCGGCGAGGCGCTCGGGGGTGGTGGCCAGCTCGAGACCGCCGACCGGCGTGAAACAGGGCGCCCCGTCGGCGTCCAGGGAGGTGAACTTCTCGACCGTGTAGCGCGCGAACTCCGCGAGCGTCCTGGACGGGCTGGTGCGGAAGACCAGCCCAGGCGCGTGCGAGGTGGAGCCGCCGGGGGCGGGCAGCGGGCCCTGTTCGAGGACGGTGACGTCGGTCCAGCCGCGAGCGGTGAGTTCGTCGGCGAGCGAGCACCCGACGATTCCGGCGCCGATGACGACGACTCGCGGGCCGTGCGGACGAGTTGAGGCCGCGACGGTCGCGCGCGGGTCGGTGTCAGGGGCGACGGTCTCGGGCGGTCGGGTATCGGGGGCGACGGTCTCGGGCGACCCGGTGTCAGGGGTGGCGGTCACCGGCGGTCGGGGCTCTGGTGGACGGGTCTCGGGTGAGGCGGTCTCGGGTGGGCGGGTCTCTGGCGTGGCGGTTCCGGGCGGGCGGTTTCCGGGCGTGCGGGACATGCCCCTCCTTGCCGGGGTGGGGAGTTGGCGCGCTGGGGGGTGCCGACGGGCGGGACGACGGCGGGGACGGGGACGGGCGTGCCGGTCAGAGGACGACCACCGACCGCAGCACCTCACCCCGCCGCATCTTCGCGAAGGCCGCCTCGACCTGGTCGAGCGCGATCGTCTCCGACACGAACGCGTTCAGGTCGAGGAGCCCGTACAGGTACTGGTCGATGAGGAAGGGGAAGTCCCGGCTCGGCAGACAGTCGCCGTACCAGGACGACTTGATGGCGCCGCCGCGCGAGAAGACGTCGAGCAGCGGGAGTTCGACCCTCGTCTCCGGAGCGGGCACACCGACCTGAACCAACAGGCCCGCGTGGTCCCGCATGTAGAACGCCTGCCGGAACGTCTCCGGCCGGCCGACCGCGTCGATCGCGAGGTCCACCCCGTGCCCGTCGGTGAGCGCCAGGACCGCTTCGACCGGGTCAGTGCCCCGGGAGTTGACGGTGTGCGTCGCCCCGAACCGCTCGGCCCGGTCCAGCTTCTTGTCGTCGACATCGACGGCGATCACCTTCATCGCGCCGTTCAGGCAGGCGCCCGCGATCGCCGCGTCGCCGACGCCCCCGCAGCCGATCACCGCCACCGAGTCGCCCCGGCCGACGCCCCCGGTGTGCACGGCGGCGCCGTACCCGGCCATCACCCCGCAGCCGATCAGCCCGGCGGCCTCGGGCCGCGCCGCCGGATCGATCCTCACGGCCTGCCCCGCCGCGACCAGCGTCCTCTCGGCGAACGCGCCGATGCCGAGCGCGTTTGCGAGCGGGGTGCCGTCGGTCAGGGTCATCGGCCGGCCCGCGGTGCGGGAGTCGAAGCAGTACCAGGGCCGCCCGCGGCGACAGGAACGACAGCTTCCGCAGGGGGCGCGCCAGGCCAGCACCACGTAGTCGCCGGGCTTGAGGTCCGTGACCCCGTCGCCGACCGCGTCGATCGTGCCGGCCGCCTCATGGCCCAGCAGGTACGGGAAGCCGTCGCCGATCACGCCCTCGCGGTAGTGCAGGTCCGTGTGGCAGACCCCGCACGCCTGCACCGCGACGACGACCTCACCGGGCCCCGGGTCGGGAACGACGATCGTCCGCACCTCGACGGGTGCGCCCTTCTCGGCAGCGACTGCGGCACGGACCTCGTATGGCACGACCATGCTCCTCTGCTGTTGCGCAGTGCACGATGGGTTGCGCGATGAGGAACATAGTGAGAACGCCGTCGACGGGCCGTCAAGAGGGGCGAGTTAACCCTTGGCAAAACGACGGCGGCCCCCGAAACCTGGCCGACACACGGCGGCGCGGGACCGAGCGAACCCGGTCCCGCGCCGCCGTCGATCAAGGGAAGTGGCCTGTTCACAGGCCCTGCGCGGACTTTCGGCCAAGGTGATCGCGGACCGGGCGGGTCAGAATCCGTACCCCATCCGCCGGGACAGCTCCGCCCCGGCCGCCACGGTCCGCTTCGCCACCTCGGGAAGACGGTCGGAATTCAGCCGGTACACAGGACCGGAGACGCTGATCGCGGCGATCACCCTGCCGTCGTGCGCGCGCACCGGCGCCGCCACCGCCGTGAGCCCCAGCTCCAACTCCTCGACGGTGACGGCGTACCCCTGCTCGATCACCGCCTCCAACTCGCCGCGCAGCACGGACGCGCCGGTGATGGTGCGCTCGGTGAAGCGCGGCAGCGAGCGGGCCAGCAGCCCCTCGCGCAGGGTCGGCGACGCGTGCGCGAGCAGCACCTTCCCGCTGGAGGTGGCGTGCAGCGGGGTGCGTCTGCCGAGCCAGTTCTGCGCCGTCACGGACGCGGTGCCGCGCGCCTGCATGATGTTGACGGCCGCGTCGTCGTCCAGGACCGCGATGTTGACCGTCTCGCCCAGCTCGTCGGCGACCTCCCGGCAGACCGGCACGCCCTCCTGCGAGATGTCCAGCCGCACCGCCGCGGCCCCCGCCAGGCGCAGCACGCCGGCGCCCAGGTAGTACTTGCCGCGCTCCTTGGCCTGCGCCACCAGACCGCGGTTCTCCAACACCCCCAGCAGCCGGAACGCGGTGGACTTGTGCACGTCCAGCTCGTCCGCGATCTCGGTGACGCCCGCCTCGCCGTGCCGGGCCAGGATCTCCAGGACGCTCACGGCCCGGTCGACGGACTGCACGGAACCGGCCGTTCCCCTGCCGCTTCGACGCTCGCCGCTCCCGGCCGTCTCCCCGTCCCTGTCGGACTGCTTCTGCGCGCGGGCCATAGCTCGACTCTCACCACCTGTCGGCCCGGTTCGGGCCGCATCTCAGGGAAACCCTTGACGCGACGGTCGTCCCGCCCGGATTCTGTTGCGCATGACGCGCCTTGACGGCGTCATGCGAAACATCATGTTACCGAAGCGTCCGGTCCCCGTAAGGGGCCCAACCGTCCGGACCTGTGAAGGTCAGGACCGCCGGACCACCGGATCGACGACGACGACGTCCGGAGCCGGCCCGCCCGTCCCTCCGGCTCACCCGTCCACCGGTCCGTCGGAGCCGGTTCGCCCGTCCGCACGTCTGCCCGCGCGTCCGCACGTCCGCTCATCCGCACGTCTGCTCCTCCGTGCGTCCGCACGTCTGCCCGTCCGCTCCTCCGTGCGTCCGGTGCGCTCCTCCGCTCCTTCGCGCCTTCCCGTTCGGACCGACGCAGGTCCGAACTCCCCATCCGCCTGCACCGCAGGTCCAGGACTCTAGGGTCCCGGACCGAGAGGGGGGCCCGTGATTCCCGTCTGCCGCTTGGAAGACCTCCCGAGGGGCGAGTCCGCCCGTGTCGGGACGACACCGCCGGTCGCCGTGTTCCACACGGACGACGGCGAGCTGTACGCCATCGACGACACCTGCACCCACCAGGACGCCTCGCTCTCCGACGGCTGGCTGGAGGGCTGCCTGGTCGAATGCCCGCTGCACGCCGCGTCGTTCGACCTGCGCACCGGTCAGCCGACCTGCCTCCCGGCCCGCCGCGCGGTCCGCACCCACCGCGTCACCGTCGACGACGGCGTCATCCACGTCCATCTCGTCGCGCGGGAGGGCACCGCCGCATGATGAGGACCGTCACCGTCGTCGGCGCCTCCCTCTCCGGTCTGTACGCCGCCCGGGAGCTGCGCGCCCAGGGCTTCGACGGCCGGCTGGTGATCGTCGGCGACGAACCCCACCACCCCTACGACCGGCCCCCGCTCTCCAAGGACTTCCTCACCGGCCGCGCCGACGAGGACCGACTCGCCCTCACCGACGCCGAGGACGCGGGCGCGCTCGACGCCGAGTGGCTCCTCGGCGTCCGGGCAGGCGCCCTCGACCCCCGCGCCCGCGCCGTCGTCCTGGCCGACGGCCGTACCGTGACCTGCGACGGCGTCGTCATCGCCACCGGCGCGTCCGCCCGCCGGCTGCCCGGCCCCGCACCCGCGGGCGTCCACACCCTGCGCACCCTCGACGACGCCCGTGCCCTGCGCGCCGAACTCACCCGCGGCGCCCGCCGGGTCGTCGTCATCGGCGGCGGTTTCATCGGCGCCGAGACCGCGTCGTCCTGCGTCGCCCTCGGCCACCGGGTCACCGTCGTGGAGGCCGCCCCGCTGCCGCTGCTGCCCCAGCTCGGCGCCGAACTGGCCACCGTCTGCGCGGCTTTGCACCGGCGCGGGGGAGCGGACCTGATCACCGGGACCGGGGTCGGCGCCCTGCGCGGCACGGCCGCCGTCACCGGAGTGAAACTGACCGACGGCCGGGTCCTCGACGCCGATGTGGTCGTCGTCGGCATCGGGGCCGCCCCCAACACCGCCTGGCTCACGGGCTCGACGCTGGCGCTGCGCGACGGCGTCCTCTGCGACGACGGCTGCGCCACCGCCCTCCCGCAGGTCGTCGCCGTCGGCGATGTGGCCCGGGTCGGCGGCATCCGCGCCGAGCACTGGACGTCGGCGACCGAGCAGCCCAGGGCAGCCGTCGCCAACCTCCTCGCCGGACGCACCACGCACCACGCGCGGTCGCTGCCGTACTTCTGGTCGGACCAGTACGGCTCCCGCGTCCAGTTCGCCGGGCGGCGCCTGGACGGGGACACCGTCCGGATCGTCGAGGGCGGACTCGACGACGGCGCACCGGGCGCGGACGGACTGCTGGCCGTCTGCGAACGGGACGGCCGCACCACCGCCGTCCTCTCCGTGGACCGCCCGCGCCCCTTCACCCGGATGCGACGCGAACTGGCCCGGCAGGACGACGAGACGGAGAGGGAGAGAAGGGAGGGACAGGCCGCCGCCCTGAGCGTCCCGCACCGACGGGCCACGCTCTGAGGACCCCGTACCCGACCGATCGCGCTCGGGGAGCCCCGCACCGACCCGCCGCGCTCTGAGGCGCCCCGTCGCCCCGAGGAGACCGGCGCCCGGCGCGGAAGACGTCGACTCCCGCCCGGCCGGGGCCCGTTCGCGCGTGTCAGGGGTGGGACAGCTGTCCGGCCCCGCCCCTCCTGCGTATCCGCTCCTGCGCCCGCGCCGCGGACCTCGCCTGACGGCGGGCCCTGCGGCGCTCCCGGCGCAGGGCGCGGGCCGTGCTGCTCGGCGCCGACACCACGCCGTTGCGCTGGTTCCACACCTGACGCGTCACCCAGACGTCCAGCGCGCCCCACGTGGCCACCACCGTCCCGGCGATGCTGCTGAGGACCATCGGGAAGGCCAGCCACACCCCGGCCATGGTGCACAGGAAGGCCACCATCGCGAGGATGAGCGTCACGGCGATGATCAGCACCGCCCGCACCGCCGACGTCCGCACCGGATCCGGCATCCGGCGCCGGCTGGCCGGCTCCTCCACCCACAGCGGCCGGTAGGCGGACCGCCCCTGCCCGCCACCACCGTCGTCCGCACCGCCCACGCGCGCGCCGTTCACGGCCGCCCGCGTCTCACCCTCCCCGGCCCGCGGCCCCCGCCGCTCCGCCGGGCGCCCGCCCAGATCGTCCCCGGGCGTCCTGCGCCGCTCCGCCGTGCCCATCACGAGTCACTCCCCACCGCCGGAACACCCCTCGCCCCGTGCCCGATGACACGGCTCCCCAGTGAGTGCCCGGCTTGCGCTGTTTTACGCTGCACGGGTGCGCGATACGGCTCATGTGGCCGGTTCCGCGTCCATTTCCCGTAGAGAAGGACGAACGGCCCGCCCAGAAGATTCCCGCCGAACGCAAAAATCCGGCCAACCACTTGTGTGCACCTTGCGAACAGGCTCCGGCGTACGCCCGGTGAACGCGGGACACAATCTCCCGCAATGACCGGACAACTCCGTATGTCTCGCCCCCCGTGCGGAAGTTCAGGTTCCGGACCGCTCTACGAGTTGACTCCGTGTCGGTAGTAGGCTCGCGCCGTTTGTTGACGCACATGTGTACCCCCGGGTCGAACGGGGGCGAGCTGGGGGAGGCCATGCGCTTTCGCGGGAAGTCGATCCGCCGGAAGATTATGGCGCTGCTTCTCGTGCCGTTGGTGTCGCTCACCGCGATCTGGGGCTTCGCCACGGTACTCACCGGACGTCAGGCCGAGCAGCTCTTCGACGTCACCCACGTGGTCGAGAAGATCGGCTACCCCCTGGAGGACACCGTCCGCGTCCTCCAGCAGGAACGCCGGCAGAGCCTCGTCTACCTCGCCGACCCCAGGGCCTCCGACGCCCTGACCGACCTGCGGCGCAGCCGCAGCGCCACCGACACCTCCGTCGCCGAGATCCGCGCCAATTCCGACGACGGCGACCTGCGCGACGCGATGGGCGCGGGCACAGGCGAACGGCTGACCGCCGTCCTGGACGCCTTCGACGGCATCGAGTCGCTGCGCCGCAGCATCGAGGACGGCACCGTCAACCGCGCGCAGGCGCTCGACCTCTACAACCGCCTGGTCGACCCCTGCTACGTCCTGTTGATCAACCTCCATGTCATCGACGACGTGGAGATGGACAAGCAGTACCGCGCCCTCGTCAACCTCGCGCGCGCCCGTGAACTCGTCTCCCGCGAGGACGCCCTCCTCGGCTCCGCCCTGGTCGTCGGCACCCTCACCAGGGAGGAGATCCGCGACGTCTCCGACCTGGTCGCCCAGCGCGACCTGATGTACGACGTCAACCTGCCGCTGCTGCCGGGCGCCGAACGCGCGCGCTTCGCACAGTTCTGGAAGAACGCCGAGACCGCGCCCCTGCGCGTCGCCGAACAGGCCGCCGCGTCCAACGGCCCAGGCTCGCCGCGCCGGGTCACCGCGCAGAGCTGGGACACCGCCGCGGGCAACGTCCTGGACGAACTCGGCGACCTCAACGACCAGGCGGGCGACCGCTACCAGGACCGGGTACGCCCGGTCGCCATGGCCGTCATCATCAAGGCCACGGTCGCCGGCGCCCTCGGCCTCGTCGCCCTGCTGTTCTCGCTCCTGCTGTCGGTGCGCGTCGGCCGCGGCCTCATCCGCGACCTGCGGCAGCTGCGCGTGGAGGCCAACGAGGCGTCCGGCGTCCGGCTGCCCAGCGTGATGCGCCGCCTCTCCGCGGGCGAGCAGGTCGACGTGGAGACCGAGGTCCCGCGCCTCGAGTACGACCGCAACGAGATCGGCGACGTCGGCAACGCCCTCAACTCCCTCCAGCGCGCCGCCGTCGAGGCCGCCGTCAAACAGGCCGAGCTGCGCTCCGGTGTCTCCGAGGTGTTCGTCAACCTGGCCCGCCGCAGCCAGGTCCTGCTGCACAAGCAGCTCACCCTCCTCGACACCATGGAGCGGCGCACCGACGACACCGACGAGCTCGCCGACCTCTTCCGCCTCGACCACCTCACCACCCGGATGCGCAGGCACGCCGAGGGCCTGGTGATCCTCTCCGGCGCCGCCCCCTCGCGGCAGTGGCGCAAGCCCGTGCAGCTGATGGACGTGGTGCGGGCCGCCGTCGCCGAGGTCGAGGACTACGAGCGGATCGAGGTCCGCAGGCTGCCGAAGGTCGCCGTCACCGGACCGGCCGTCGCCGACCTCACCCACCTCGTCGCCGAACTCATGGAGAACGCCACGGTGTTCTCACCGCCGCACACGGCCGTCCAGGTCGTCGGCGAGCGCGTCGCCAACGGCTTCACCCTGGAGATCCACGACCGCGGCCTCGGCATGGCCGCCGACGCCCTCCTCGACGCCAACCTGCGGCTCGCCGAGACCCCCGAGTTCGAACTCTCCGACACCGACCGGCTCGGCCTGTTCGTGGTCAGCAGGCTCGCCCAGCGCCAGAACGTCCGCGTCTCCCTCCAGCCGTCCCCGTACGGCGGCACCACCGCGATCGTCTTCATCCCCGACGCGCTGCTCACCGACGACGTCCCCGACACCAACGGCATCGGCTTCCGCCTCGACCGGCCGCACCCCTCCAAGGAGGCCGAGCTGGAGGAGGAGAACCGCCGGGCCGCGCTCGCCCCCGCGCCGGCCCCGCACTCCGGCCTCTCCCCGGTGCTGCTGGCCGGACCGGTCGAGCTCGAGGCACCCGTCGACCTGGACGCCGTCGAGGAGTTCCCCGCCCTCGACGACGACACCGAACGCGGCGGGATCTTCCGCCACCGGCGCCCCCTCGGCCTCGCCCAGGACTCCGCGGGCCGCACCGACGCCGCGTCGCCCGCCGTCCCGCACGCGCGCGAGGGTGGCGACGGCGACCGGGACGCGCCCGTCCCGCTGCCCAGGCGCCGCACCCCGAAGCTGGTCAGTTCGCACGGACGTCCGGTCGCCGAGGTCCGGGCCCGCCGCGAGGAGCAGGACCCCGAACGGCCGGCCCCGGACGCCGTCCCCGCACTGCCGTCCAGGCGGCGCGGCGCGACGCCCGCGGCGAGCGGCCTGCCGGGCGCGTCAGGTCCCGGCCGCCCGGCCGACGACGCCGCCGCCGCGCTGCCCACCCGCCGCCGCGGCGCCTCACCGCTGCGTCCCGGCACCGGCGGCCCCGCGGACCCCGCCGAGGGCCCGCAGGGCGCACGCGCCGCCCGTGACGCGCGCGGCGGCCGGCCGGCCGGGGGCGCCCAAGGCGGCGGCGCGGCCGACACGCCGGAGACGGGAACCGACGCACTGCCCCGGCGCGTTCGACAGGCGAGCCTCGCGCCGCAGCTGAAGAAGGGCCCCGCGCGCACACCGGACCGCCCGCCGCTGGAGGACCGGGACGCCGACGAAGTACGCAGCCGCATGGCCTCGCTGCAACGCGGCTGGCAGCGCGGCCGCGAGGAGAACGCCGCGGGCGACGACGCCACCGGCGGCGGAGCACCACAAGGAACGAACAAGGGGGACGGTCGATGACCGCACCGAAGGCCACCGGCCACAGCGCGACCAACAGCACCGGAGAGCTGAACTGGCTCCTGGACGAGCTGGTGGAACGCGTCGCGAGCATCCGCAAGGCTCTCGTCCTCTCCGGGGACGGCCTGCCCACCGGCGTCTCCAAGGACCTCACCCGGGAGGACAGCGAGCACCTCGCCGCCGTCGCCTCCGGCTTCCACAGCCTCGCCAAGGGCGTCGGCCGCCACTTCGAGGCGGGCAACGTCCGGCAGACCGTCGTCGAACTGGACGACGCCTTCCTGTTCGTGACGGCCGCGGGCGACGGCAGCTGCCTCGCGGTCCTCTCGGACGCCGACTCCGACGTCGGACAGGTCGCCTACGAGATGACGCTCCTGGTCAAGCGGGTCGGCGCGCATCTGGCCGCCGCGCCCCGCACCGATCAGCCCGCGGACGGGTAGTGAGATGCCATGAACGCTGACGGTCAGGGAAGCAGCCACTGGTTCGACGACGAGGCGGGCCCCGTCGTCCGCCCGTACGCGATGACGCGCGGCCGCACCACCAGCCCGGCCCAGCACCGCCTCGACCTGATCGCGGTGGTCGTCACCGAACCGCACGTGGAGGACCCCGAAGAGGACTCGACGCTGTCCCCCGAACACGTGGACATCGTCGGCCTCTGCCGGGAAGCCCCGCAGTCCGTCGCCGAACTCGCCGCCGAACTCGACCTGCCCGTCGGCGTCGTGCGGGTCCTCATCGGGGACCTCGTCGACGGCGAACTCGTCCATGTGACCCGGCCGGTACCCCCGGCCGAGCTGCCGGACGAGAGCATTCTGCGCGACGTGATCAACGGACTCCGGGCGCTGTGAAGGCGCCCGGGGCCCCCATCCCCATCCGTAGGAGAAACGCACGATGATCTTCGGGCGATCTGAGCGAGGAAAGCCCCCGGTCGAGCCCGTCACGCTCAAGATCCTGGTGGCCGGAGGCTTCGGCGTGGGCAAGACCACGCTGGTCGGCGCGGTCAGCGAGATCAGACCGCTGCGCACCGAGGAACTGCTCACCGAGGCCGGCCGTCCCGTCGACGACACCAGTGGCGTCGAGGGCAAGCGCACCACCACCGTGGCCATGGACTTCGGCCGCATCACCCTCCGCGAGGACCTGGTGCTCTACCTGTTCGGCACGCCCGGACAGCAGCGCTTCTGGTTCATGTGGGACGAGCTGTCCGAGGGCGCCCTGGGCGCCGTCGTCCTCGCCGACACCCGCCGCCTGGAGGACTGCTTCGCCGCCATCGACTACTTCGAACGGCGCTCCATCCCGTTCCTCGTCGGCGTCAACTGCTTCGACGGCGGCGCCCGTTACCCCGAGGACGAGGTCCGCCGCGCCCTCGACCTCGACGGCGACGTCCCGGTCCTGCTGTGCGACGCGCGGGACCGCGCCTCCGTCAAGGAGATCCTCATCGGGGTCGTCCAGCACGCGATGGCGTACGCGGAGCGCCGCCACAGCCCCGTCACGACCTGACCCGCGCACGGCCCGCACCCCCGCCGACCGGGGTACGGGCCGCCCACGGCCTGCCCGGCTCTGCCTCCCCACGGCCGCACGCCCGTCGAACCGTCACCGGCGCGGGGCGCCGGGCGGCCTTTTACCGGACGGCTATCACCGACGACCCGTGCCCGAACAGGCCCTGGTTGGCGGTGATGCCCACCCGCGCCCCCTCGACCTGACGCCCGCCAGCCTGCCCCCGCAACTGCCAGGTCAGCTCGCACACCTGCGCGATCGCCTGCGCCGGCACGGCCTCCCCGAAGGAGGCCAGCCCACCGCTCGCATTCACCGGGATCCGCCCGCCGAGCGCCGTCGCGCCCTCCCGCAGCAGCTTCGCGCCCTCGCCCTCCGCGCACAGCCCGAGGTCCTCGTACCACTGCAACTCCAGGGCGGTGGACAGGTCGTAGACCTCGGCGAGGGAGAGGTCCTCGGGGCCGACGCCCGCCTCCTCGTAGGCGGCCCGCGCGATGGACGCCCGGAACGAGCCGTCCGGGGGCTCGGCCGCCACCGTGGAGTCCGTCGCGATGTCCGGCAGGTCGAGGACCGTGCTCGGGTAGCGCGGTGTCACCGTCGACACCGCGCGGATGCGGACCGGGTCGGCCACGCCGTGCCGGCGGGCGAACTCCATGCTGGACAGCACCAGCGCCGCCCCGCCGTCCGACGTCGCGCAGATGTCGAGGAGCCGCAGCGGGTCGGCGACCATCGCGGAGGCCGCGACCTCCTCGGCGCCGACCCTGCGGCGGTAGCGCGCGTTCGGATTGAGCGCGCCCGCCGCCGAGTTCTTCACCTTGACCAGCGCGAAGTCCTCGGCCGTGTCCCCGTGCACGGCCATCCGCCGCCGCGCGTACAGCCCGAAGTACGTCGGGTTGGTGGCGCCGAGCACCCGGAAACGCAGCCAGTCGGGATCGTCGGGCCGGTCCCCGCCCACGGGCCGGAAGAATCCCTTGGGCGCGGCGTCGCCCCCCACCACCAGCACCACGTCGGCGAGCCCCGCGAGGATCTGCGCCCGCGCGGTGTCGACGGCCTGTGCCCCCGACGCGCACGCCGCGTACACGCTCGCCACCCGGGCCCCCTGCCAGCCGAGCGCCTTCGCGAACGACGCCCCCGCCACATACCCCGGATACCCGCCACGCACGGTGACCGCGCCGACGATCGAACCGACCTCGCCCCAGGTGAGGCCGGCGTCCGCGAGCGCCGCGCGGGCCGCCACCGCGCCGTACTCGGTGAAGCCGCGCCCCCACTTGCCCCACGGATGCATGCCCGCGCCGAGCACCGCCACCCCGTCCGTCACACCGCCACCTCCGTCGGCCTCCAGTGCCAGGTCAGCCAGGTGGTCCCGGTGTCCTCGTACAGCACACCCGCGACCACCTCCACCTCCATGCCCACCGCCAGGTCGGCGACGGTGACCCCGGGAACCGCCTGGCCGAGCACCACGATCCGCTCGGCCGCCAGCTCCACAGCGATCAACGCGTAGGGCTCCCAGGGAAGTTCCGGATCGCTCACATACGGTGACGGCGGCCGGTACCTGCTGTCCGTGTACGACCAGACCCGCCCGCGAGGCGAGAGCGGTACCTCCGTCAACTCCCCACCGGGGCAAGCGGGGTTGCGGCAGTGCGTGTCCTCACGCGGGAAGAACACCGCCGCGCAGGCGGCGCACCGGGTACCGAGCAACCGGAACCGGGCCCCCTCGCCGGCGAACCACTCGTCGACGGCGGGCCTGCGTGATCGCGCCAAAGTCCCTCCCCGGCACCCGATCTGACGGAACGTCAGATAAGTGTCCCACGGTGGCCCGGGAATGGGCAGGGTGCGACGGCCGCGACGCGACACACCGTGCCCCGGTCGTTCCCGCGAGCCGCCCCCAGCTGATAGATGAAGGAAGCATGACAAGACTCTCCGGTGCGGTACGCGGCCTCGTCACCGCGCTCGCCACCCTGCTGGCCGTGACCACCACCCCCACCACCGCACAGGCGACCACCGACCCCAAGGCGCCCGACGACTTCGTCGCCCTGAGCACCGTCGACCCGACGATCCTCCAGGAGATCCGCTACCTCACCCCCCACAACTTCGTGGGCGAACCGATCGACGGCTACCGCCAGGCCCTGTGCATCCTCACCCGCCCCGCCGCCCAGGCCCTCCACCGAGCCCAACTCCGCCTGCGGCGCCAGGGATACACCCTCAAGGTCTACGACTGCTACCGGCCGCAACGCGCCGTGGACCACTTCGTCCGCTGGGCCGAGGACCTCGACGACCACGCCATGAAGGGCGAGTTCTACCCCCACGTCGACAAGTCCCGCCTCTTCGAGGACGGTTACATCGCCGAGAAGTCCGGCCACAGCCGCGGCTCGACCATGGACCTCACGATCGTGGGACTCCCGGCCCGACCGACCAGGCCCTATCACCCCGGGGAACCTCTCGTCCCCTGCTACGCGCCCCGCGCCGCCCGCTTCCCCGACAACTCCCTCGACATGGGCACCGGCTTCGACTGCTTCGACCCCCTCGCCCACACCCTCGACCCGCGCGTCCAGGGCCGACAGCGCGCCAACCGGCTGCTCCTCAAGACCACCCTCGAAGACCTCGGCTTCGTGAACCTCGCCGAGGAGTGGTGGCACTACACCTTCACCCCCGAACCCCACCCCGACACCTACTTCGACTTCCCCGTGACCAGAAAGTCCCTCACCGGCAAGCCCTGAGCCGCCTCCGCAGGACGCCCTCCTGCCGATCCGATACAGTCCGCCGGGTGTCCGAAACTCAGCACCCCACCCCCAACTCCGCGCCCGGCTCCCACTGTTCGAGCTGCGGAGCGCGCTACGGAGAGGGCGTCTCCGGCTGGCCCCGCACCTGCCCGGCCTGCCAGACCGTGGCCTACCGCAACCCGCTCCCGGTCGCGATCGCGCTCCAACCCGTGTACGACACCGAGGGCACCGCCCTGGTCGTCATCACCCGGACCGTCGCCCCCGCGCTCGGCGGCATCGCCCTGCCCGGCGGCTTCGTCGACGACCGCGAGGACTGGCGCCACACCGTCGTCCGCGAACTCGCCGAGGAGACCGGCATCGACGCGGCCGTCCGCGACGTACGACTCGTCGACGCCATGAGCGCGCCCGACGGACACCTCCTGCTCTTCGGCCTCCTCCCCGAACGGTCCGTCGACACCCTCCCCGAATCCGTCGCCACCGACGAGACCGAGGGCTGGCACCTGCTGCGCCGACCCGAGGAGCTGGGCTTCCCGCTCCACACCATCGCCGCACACGCCTGGTTCGAGGGCCGCTACTGAGCCGGGCCCCCGCCCAGCCCCCGCACCCGCACCGGCCGGGCAGGCTCCTCGAAGCCGCCCTCGCACTCCCGCTCCACCACCAGCCGCCGACCCGTCCAACGGACGGCGTAGCGCTCCGGTTCCGGCTCGTCCCCACCGTCACCCGTGTCAGTGACCAGCAGCCCACCACCGGAACGCCCGGGAGCGGGCGCCCACACCTCCAACTCCACCCCGCCGTCGTCCCCCCGCACGGGGACGACGGCCCCCGCCCGCGCGAACACCGGCACCCGGGACAGCGGCGCCTCCACCAGCACCTGCCCAGGCCCCTCGTACACCCTCTCCGTGACCGTGTCGTACCAGCGCCCCCGCGGCAGCCGCACCGCCCGCCGGTCGGCGCCCGGCTCGAGCACCGGCGCCACCAGCAGGCAGTCACCCAGCAGAAAAGCGTCCTCGCACTCCCGCAGCGCCCGGTCCTCGGGCGCGCCCCACCACAGCGGCCGCACCCACGGCGCGCCCGTCCGCCGCGCCAACTGGGCCACCGTCATGAAGTACGGCGACAGCCGCCGCCGCTCGACGAGCGCCACGCGCGCGTGCTCCAGCACCTCGTCCCCCGACTCCCACAGCTCCCGCCGCCCCACCCGCGCACCCGTGTGCGTACGGAACAACGGCAGATACGCGCCCAACTGCAGCCACCGCACCAGCAGTTCCGGCGACACCTGCCCGCCGGCACCCCCCACGTCCGTCCCCGCGTACGGAATCCCGCTCAGCCCCAGCCCCATCACCATCGACAACACCGCACGCAACCCCGGCCAGCCCGCCGCGACATCACCGCACCAGGCACCCCCGTACCGCTGCGACCCCGCCCACCCGGAACGCGAGAGCACGAACGGCCGCTCCTCGGGCGCCAGTTCCCGCAGCCCCTCCCAGGCGGCCCGCGCCATGCACAGCCCGTACACGTTGTGCGCCTCGCGATGGTCCCCGCCCCGCCCCTCAAGGGAATGCGCAGCCGAACGCGGCAACGTCGTCTCCCCGAACGCCGCGAACGTCGTGGGCTCGTCCATGGCGTGCCAGAACCCCGCGAAGCCCTGCCCGAGCCGCTCCGCGTACAGACCGCCCCACCACGCGCGCACCCGCGCGTGCGTGAAGTCCGGGAACACCGACTCACCCGGCCGCGCGACCCCCCGCACGAGCCGCCCCGAGGAGTCCCGGACGAACGCCTCCAGCGCCGTCCCCCCGTCGAACACCGCGTCACCCGGCTCGGCCGCCACCGCGGGCTCGACGGCCGACACCAGCCGGACCCCGTCCCGCCGCACCTCCTCCGCCAGCACCGCCAGCTTCGGAAAACGCTCCAGGTCGACGCCGAACGCCCGCCCCCCGTCCAGGAACCCGCCGTCCAGATGCACCGCGTCCAGCGGCAGCCCGTGCTCCTGGAACCCCGAGACGACCCGCCGCACCTCCTGCTCACTCCCGGCACCCCGCACCGCGTGCTGATGCCCCAGCGCCCACGCCGGCGGCAACGCCGGAGCACCCGTCAGCGCCGCCCAGCCGAGCAGCACGCGCGCGGGCGTCCCCACGATCACCCAGCAGCGCAACGGACCGCCGTCCATCCGCAGTTCGCACGCCCCCGGCCGGTCGTGCCCCGAACCCGCGCCCTCCCCGCCCTCCCGCAACGTCACCGTGCCGTCCCACGAGCAGTCGTGGAACACCAGATGCGTCGCCGCGTCCGCCACCACCAACTGCGTCGGCATGGTCAGGAACAGCGGATCCAGCCCGGCACCCAGCGGCCGGCCGGGATCGCTGTTCCACAGCCGGTACGTCCCGTCCCGCAGCCGCGGCCCCGACGCCCGCCCACCGAGCCCGAAGAACCGCGCGTCCGCGGCCACCTCGGACCGCTGCATCCACCGCCCCGCACCCCCACCGACCGGCTCCCACCAGCGCGGCGGCAGATCACGGCGCAGCGTCACACCACCGGGCGTACGCACCTCGACCGCCCCGTGCCGCGACACGACCACCGTCATCCGCTCGGCCACCACCCGCCAGCCGCCGTCCTTGTCCGGCTCAAGCACCGCCCGCGGATCCGGCTCGGGACAATGCCCCGCGAGCGCGTACGACGGCTCGGGACCCGCCCCGTCCCACCCCCAGAACACCGCCCCGCCGGCCGTCACAAGCACCCGCAGCTCGGACCGGGCGAACCGCACCACACCCCCGCCAGGACCCGGCTCGACCTCCCGCACCGGACCCGGCACCCGGGCCCGCTCGGCACCCCGCGCGGGCAGCGCCCCCGCGTCGGCCCGCCTCCTGCGCCACGCCGCCGCGACGGTACGCAACCGCTGGGCCGCCCCCGAGGAACCGACCGACTTCACCGAACGCACCAGGTCACGACCGTCCATGCTGCTCACACTGCCACCGTCCGCGCCCCGCACGCGGGTCGTTCAACTGCCGTTCATCGAAGCCGCGAGAACATCCTCACGCCGCCGAGTACGCGGGCGCACCCTGGTGCAGAAGTGGATCACATGGCATCGTCCGTGTCAGCCGCGTCACGCGCACACCCCCGCACGTGCGCGCCCGACGCACACGACGCGCACAGTCCGGGAGCCGCCCCATGTCGACCGTGAACCCCCAGCCGCTCTGGCAGCCAGACCCGGAGCGCATCGCCCAGGCACAGGTCACCACGTTCCAGGCATGGGCCGCCGAACGGCACGGCGCCCCGGCCGACGGCGGCTACCCGGCCCTGCACCGCTGGTCCGTCGACGAACTCGACACCTTCTGGGAAGCCGTCACCGAGTGGTTCGACGTCCGCTTCTCGACGCCCTACGCGCGCGTGCTCGGCGACCGCTCCATGCCAGGAGCCCAGTGGTTCCCCGGCGCCACCCTGAACTACGCCGAACACGCCCTGCGCGCCTCGGCGGCCCGCGCCGACGAACCCGCCCTCCTGTACGTCGACGAGACCCACGAACCCCGCCCGGTCACCTGGTCGACGCTGCGCCACCAGGTCGGCTCGCTGGCCGCCGAACTCCGCGCCCTCGGCGTACGCCCGGGTGACCGCGTCAGCGGCTACCTGCCGAACATCCCGCAGGCCGTCGTCGCCCTGCTCGCCACCGCCGCCGTCGGCGCCGTCTGGACCTCCTGCGCCCCCGACTTCGGCGCCCGCAGCGTCCTCGACCGCTTCCAGCAGGTCGAACCGGTCGTGCTGTTCACCGTCGACGGCTACCGCTACGGCGGCAAGGAACACGACCGCCGCGCGACCGTCGCCGAACTCCGCCGCGAACTGCCCACCCTGCGCGCCGTCGTCCACATCCCGCTCCTGGGCACCGAGGCCCCCGAAGGCGCCCTGGACTGGGCGGCCCTCACGAGCGCGGACATCGAACCCGTATTCGAGCAGGTGCCCTTCGACCACCCCCTCTGGGTGCTCTACTCCTCCGGCACCACCGGCCTGCCCAAGGCCATCGTCCAGTCCCAGGGCGGCATCCTCGTCGAGCACCTCAAACAGCTCGGCCTGCACTGCGACCTCGGCCCCGAGGACCGCTTCTTCTGGTACACCTCCACCGGCTGGATGATGTGGAACTTCCTCGTCTCCGGCCTCCTCACCGGCACCACCGTCGTCCTCTACGACGGCAGTCCAGGACACCCCGACACCGGCGCCCAGTGGCGGATCGCCGAACGCACCGGCGCCACCCTCTACGGCACCTCCGCCGCCTACGTCATGGCCTGCCGCAAGGCCGGCGTCCACCCGGCCCGCGACTTCGACCTGTCCAAGGTCCGCTGCGTCGCCACCACCGGCTCCCCGCTGCCCCCCGACGGCTTCCGCTGGCTGCACGACGAGGTCAGCGACGACCTCTGGATCGCCTCCGTCAGCGGCGGCACCGACGTCTGCTCCTGCTTCGCCGGAGCCGTACCGACGCTGCCCGTGCACATCGGCGAACTCCAGGCCCCGGGACTGGGCACCGACCTCCAGTCCTGGGACCCGCACGGCGACCCGCTGATCGACGAGGTCGGCGAACTGGTCGTCACCAACCCCATGCCGTCCATGCCGATCCGCTTCTGGAACGACCCCGACGGCAGCCGCTACCACGACAGCTACTTCGACGTGTACCCCGGCGTCTGGCGCCACGGCGACTGGATCACCGTCACCTCCCGCGGCTCGGTGATCATCCACGGCCGCTCCGACTCCACGCTCAACCGGCAGGGCGTGCGGATGGGCTCCGCGGACATCTACGAAGCCGTCGAACGCCTCCCGGAGATCAGGGAATCCCTCGTCATCGGCGTCGAACAGCCCGACGGCGGCTACTGGATGCCCCTCTTCGTGCACCTCGCCCCAGGAGCCACCCTCGACGACGCCCTCCTCACCCGCATCAAACACACCATCCGCGAACAGCTCTCACCGCGCCACGTCCCCGACGAGGTCATCGAGGTCCCCGCCATCCCGCACACCCTCACCGGCAAGCGCATCGAGGTCCCCGTCAAACGCCTGCTCCAGGGCACCCCCCTGGAGAAGGCCGTCAACGCGGGCTCCATCGACAACGTCGACCTGCTCCACTTCTACGAGGACCTCGCCCGCACACGCCGCTGACCAGCACAGACATCCCCACGACCGGTCGAAGGGATCACCGTTGTCAGTGCCTCCGACTACGGTGAGTGAGCATTGATCGACCGTGCACAGGGGGACTCATGGCACACACCGACCACACGACCATGCGCAGGGCACTGCGCCGCGAGATCGCGGGCACCATCGGCCTGCTGACCGACGAACACGACTTCCGCGCCATGCGGCGCTACCGCAGCTTCACCTTCGACGACCACACCGCCTACCTGCACCAGGTCGAGGCACTCCTCAAGACCCGCGCGTCCCAGGGCGGCCACACCACGGTCGCCCTCTTCGACCCGCAGGAGTACGCCGACTACTGCACCGAGGCAGGACTCGACCCCGACGCCCCGGCCAGCCGCACCCGCTTCACCGCCCAGCTCGCCTCGACAGGACCCGCCCTCCCGTACGACGGCCGGCCCCTGACCGACCTCGTCCCCGCCCTCGTCGACGAAGCCGTCCGCCAGGCCACCTGGGAGTACGCCTCCACCCTCCTGGCCAGGCTGGGCGCCTGCGCCGCCTGCGGAGAGGACATCGGCCGCGCCGCCTTCGCCCGCGCCTCCGCCCTCCTGGTCCGCATCCTCGAAACGGCGAGTCCGGGCGACCGCCACCTCGTGTGCAGCGTCTCCGCCACCCCGGAGACCCTCGTCGCGGTCCTGCACGCGGACGAGACCGAAGGAGACACCCGGCTCGACGAGGCCGAGGCCCTCGAATTCACCACGGTCCTCGCCCTCGGCATCGCCACCCGCACACCCGGCGGACTCGTCATGCGCACCACCGCCCCCGGCACCGCCGACCGCGTCTACGGCTGGCGGCTGCGCGGAGAGGGCCTGGCGCCCCTCACCGCCGGCGAGGTCTTCGACGCCTACTGCACCGACACCGACTCCGGAGACCTGATCTCCCCGGAGTCCGACGTCGACTACTGCGAACCGCCCGACCTCGGAGAGGACACGGAGCCCCCGGACCACCACCACTGACCACGCCGAAGGGCGCCCCACCCGGAGGCGGAGCGCCCTTCGCGACCACAGCCGACGAGCGGCCGGTACCGGCCGCCTACGCGCCGGACAGCACCGCCTCGGCCGCCTTCCGCGCCTCCTCGGCACTGTCCGTGGCCCGCGCCGCCGCGGCGGCCCGCTCGCACTGGGCCAGCGTGTACGAGGCCAACGCCGACCGCACATAAGGAATCGACGCCGCACCCATCGACAGGGAGGTGACACCCAGACCCGTCAGCACACACGCCAGCAGCGGATCGGCCGCCGCCTCACCGCAGACACCACAGCTCTTGCCCTCGGCCCGCGCCGCCTCGGCCGACAGCGCGACCAGGTCGAGCAGCGCGGGCTGCCACGGGTCCTGGAGCCGGGACACCGCGCCCACCTGACGGTCCGCGGCGAACGTGTACTGCGCGAGGTCGTTCGTCCCCAGCGACAGGAACTCGACCTCCTGAAGGACCGACCGCGCCCGCAGCGCGGCCGACGGAATCTCCACCATCGCACCGAACTTGGCCCGCAGCCCCGCCGCTCGGCAGGCGTCCGCGAACGCCTTGGCGTCGGCACGGTCCGCCACCATCGGCGCCATGACCTCCAGCTGGACCGACAGCCCCTCGACGGCCTTCGCCAGCGCGGTCAGCTGGGTACGCAGCACGTCGGGGTGGTCGAGCAGCGAGCGCAGACCCCGCACACCCAGCGCCGGGTTGGGCTCGTCGGCGGGGGTCAGGAAGTCGAGCGGCTTGTCCGCCCCGGCGTCCAGCACCCGCACGACGACCCGGCCCTCCGGGAACGCCTCAAGGACCTGGCGGTACGCCTCGACCTGCTTCTCCTCCGACGGCGCCTTCGCACTGTCGTCAAGGAAGAGGAACTCGGTACGGAACAGACCGACGCCCTCGGCACCGGCCTCGACGGCGGCCGGCACGTCCGCGGGCCCGCCCACGTT